>CAYMSF010000001.1:0-139527 GCA_964392985.1 uncultured Victivallaceae bacterium
TCAATATAAGTCGTTTAATATTAACAAGTTAACTAATTTCGCAGAACACATTAAAAATTAAATTAAGGAGATTTATGAAAAAGGTTTCAATCGGATTGGGATTGTGTATGCTAATGTTAATCATGGCAGGAAATGTCTGCGCTGAGGAAATTATAGCACATTGGGATTTTAATTCAGTAAAGAATAAAATTATTGCCGATACCAGTGGTAATCACGATGCTGTCATTGCAGAAGGCGGTAAAGCGGAACTTTATACTGCCCCTGACGTCAATGCCGTATTTTTCAAAGGCGGCATTCCCTCAATTCAGACTAAACATACTGATGATTTGTCGCTTGAAGACGATTTTACGCTTCAATGTATAATCAAACCCACCTTGATAAAAGATTTCCGCACTATTTTGTTCAAAGGCAGCCGTAAATCCAAACCGGAAATAATTAATTACTGTTTTGATGCCAGGGACGGCAAGGTGGAACTGAAAACAAAAACTGCGGATGGCGAATGGCAAGTATGGCAGTCTAATCCTATATTGAAAGAGAATGAATGGTTCTGGATTGTTATATCTTATAAAAACAATCTGGTTAAATTGTGGGTGAACGGTAAAGAATGTAAAGTGATGCAGGCAAAAGTCCCCGGCGGCAAACTGTTGAAAAATGATTACCCGCTGCGTATCGGTCATGCTTTGGACAGTTTTAATGCGCAGAGTTATCCTTTTGTCGGATTAATAGACGATATTATTATTGTCAGAGGCGCTATGGATTCAATTCCACAGAGTGAGATTGACGCATGGAATAGTCGCCTTAAAGATTTGACTTCACGAGAACTGGCAGAAAAAGTCCAAAAAGTGACGATAAAAATTGATAAATACGCCGTCACTACTTCTATGCCGGAAAAAACTGTAAATGGGATAAAAGAAAAACTGGCAAAAGTTGCAGCGATGCCAAAGGATAAAGTTGATGCCGGATTTGCCGCGCTTGATAGCGAACTCAACGATTTATTATTCAAAAGCTACTATGATAAATATGCATCGCAGCCGGATGGATTTGTTGTAGCCGGAGTTGCAACAGCGCGACGGATTGATAGACGTCCGGATTTTGTGACCATGCTGCCACCGGCTGACGGGGTAATCCAACTTCAAGCTGCTGGTAACGAATATCAAGGATTTCAGGCACTGCTGATTGCCAACCCAGATAAAAATGTGGAAAATATACAAATTAGCGTATCTGATTTCGCCAATGCCTCCGGCAGTAATGTTATCGGTTCAAAACAGGTTACGTTCGGACGTATTAATGACATTGTAACTACGCCACCGGACATTTCGGTTGATTTCACCGGTGGCATTCCAGATATGATTGAAGACGGGGTAACGCCGCCGATGTTACCGAAAGGAACATTTGTGCCGGTTTATTTCCGGATTTACATTCCGGCTGGAACACCGGCCGGTTTGTATAAAGGCAATATCAGTTTCAACGGTAACGGGATGAAGAAAACGGTTGAAGTGCAATTGCGGGTGTTTGGATTTTCTCTGCCGGCGCGGTCATCACTGAAACTGGCATTTTCATTTTTTGAAAAGAACTACTCTGACTGGTACGGGCAGGGAAGCATCGACGAGAAACAAAAATTATATATATATGAATTTCTGTTGAGTTATGGAATTTCACCGAATAATATTTATCATCAGAATGGTAGTTATCCGGCACAGGAATATCTGGAAAAACTGAAAGACAAAATTAATTTTTTAACGTTTTCTGCTGATGGACCTGATAAACCGGTATCGGAAAAAGAACTGGAAAAAATAGTTGCAGTTAAAGCAGCGGTTTATGAAAAAATTAAATCTCAGGGGCTGGAAAAATATGCTTACTATTATTCCTACGATGAAATCTCTGCTAATATGAAGTATCTGCCTGCCGCCAAACAGATGCTTCCGGCAATGCATAAAAAAATTCCCGGACTAAAGGCAATGCAAACGTCATTTCCGACTCCGGAAATCAGAGATTTATTTAATGTATGGAGCCCGATATTTTATCATTTCGGCGATAAAGATGAATTAAAAATATTGGAGGAACTTAAACAGCGCGGGGATGAAATCTGGTGGTACGCGGCAGATTCGCCAGCCAAACCCTATCCCAATTTTTTCATTGACTATCCGGTATTTGATTGCAGAATAATCGCCACGCTCAGCTATATGTACCAGGTTGAAGGCGTACTATACTGGTGTATCAACCGCGAATGGGCCACCAATCTTGACATCAAAGAACAATGGCCGAATCAACCATGGAAATCCCATATTATAAATATATTTACTAAGAAACGGGTTTACAAAAATGGTATGGGCAATCTGGTTTATCCCGGACCATCCGGTCGGATATATCCATCGCTGCGGCTGGAAAATCTTCGTAATGGTGTGGCCGACTATGAATATCTGACCATGCTGAAAAATAGTGTTGAAGCTCTCAAACAAAGCAGTTGTCCGGATAAACAGATCCTGATTGATAAAGCCTCGGCGCTACTGAAGGTCCCGGCAGATGTGGCTGTCGCAGTTAACAATTACTCCGCCGATCCTGAGAACTTAATGAAGTACCGCATCAGACTGGCGGAAATGGTTGAAGAAATCAATGCGGCTTTGAATAAGAAATGATAAGTTGAGTATAGAAAATCAAACATTTAGTAAAGAAATAAGTGAGAAATGATGATAAAGCGAGCAATGAAATTGGCTGTCATGACGTCGGCGGCAATAAATCCATATACCAGCGCGGCTGCTGAGTGGCCGGATGAACTTTTGGACTGGTCAAGTTTGAATGCCCAGGCGTTGACGGAAATACAGAATCCGATCAGGCAGGGCGTTCCTGGAAAAACTCCATTCTGGAACCAGCGCGCCATTTCTTTTATCTATGCTCCGGCTTTTAACATTCCCGAAGTTAAAGGCGCTGCCAGTTATCGCTTTACTGTCAGAGTCGGCGGTTCTGTAATCGCGACGCTCAAGGCTGGAACTCCGTCATTCCCGTTGTCCGAAGTCTGGAACAAGATTCCAGCCGGTTACTATACCGTTGAACTGACTGGACTGGATGCCAATGGGAAAAAAATGAATGGAAAAGTTGAACAGCAACTCCTGCAACGAAAGTCAATTGAGAATATTGCGCCAGTGATTCAAGGAAAGACGATGACCAGTGTCAAGCAGTATCAGTGCGACATTCGTTCCATTGTCAAAGAGCTTGTCTTTGAAGCAGATAAACCATGGGCAGCTCTGACACCAGTCTGGAAGGATGTGCCAGCCAGCGACAATAAGTTCTACTGGGGGCAGGAAGTGGAGTATGTAAATAAAGTATCGCTAACTGTTGAGGGACTGGAGCGGACGGGTGGAGCAACTATCGGCCAGGCAGGGATAAAATGGTTTGTCCGCGAACTGCCGTTGGATGGTTCTGGCTCTAAAGAGACTATGACTTACGCCGAAGCTGCGCGCAAGTCGCTTGAATGGTCACTGAATTCACCGTTTGTCTCGCAATTCAAAGCAAAGAAAGCTAACTATGATTTGGGTCGTTATCCCGCCAAACTGACAGGGGAAGGGGCAATAGGAACGGCAACGGTTTATGCCCGGTTAATTCCCCGACCGGCGGATGCCGATCAAGCCATTGACATAGGTCGAAACGCCGCCCGGGCACTGATCGCCGCCAGCACCCCGAAAGACGCGGCGCTGCCTTTCTTGCCGCCCGTTTATCGCCACGGGATCAGCGGTGACCCGGATCCTGACCGGATTATGATGTACGAATGCGCGGTAATCGGTTGGTTCTATCTTGATCTATACGACCTGACCCGGGATAGGGAGTTCCTTGACGCTGCAGTCCGCATTGGCGAAACGTACAAGAAAACTCAATTGCAGGACGGTTCCTGGCCATCAGTTATGTCCGCGTCATCCGGCAAAGTTCTCTCGGCTCTGCCGGTAATGTTAACAACCTACACCGAAATACACATCACCGGGTTCATTGAACGACTGGTGCGGGACTATGGCCTCAAGGAGTATGAGCCCATGCTTAACGCATGTGTGCGGTATCTTCGAGAAGAGCAGATCAATAAGTTCCATCCGCAGGGACTCTTCGAAGATACAGGTACTGACACTACGAATCTCTCCGGCAATACTGCCTCCGGAATGGCGGTTTACCTCTTTACTCACTCCAAAGGGACGGAGGATATTGCGACTGCCGAAGATCTGATGCGCTTTGCGGAAGACCAGTTTGTTCTCTGGCGCCGCTACGAATTGCCTTGCGCTCTGGAACAGTATGCTTTTCGCATGCCAATATGCTGCTCTGCGTCATTTTATATTGATGGTTGCATGGCCGCCTATAAGGCGACTGGCAAGAAACTATGGCTGGCCAAAGCTGTCACGATGGCCAGAGCACAGGTTGAAATGGTACGGAGAAGTGGCAGAATTCCAACGGTTTGCACTGGAGCAGATGCAGACACACGCTGGCCCAACTGCCCCCTGCTGTCTGCCAATCTGCTAAACAAATTTGCGGCAAGTTGCCACGCTGAAAGCTTGAAGACAGAATAATTTATGCTGTTCAAACCATCTATAGATGATTTAATAATATACAGGACTGCTGATGAATACCAGAATAGAAAGAATAAATCAGGCATTTGCACATAAAGTTCCGGACAGAACACCATTGTTCGAGATTTTTCAGCCGTTTCAACCGATCCATTGGGATATTTGCGGGAAAAATGTTGCGACGCATCAAGCGTTATGTTGGGATGCCATGTCCGAAGGCATCAGTTGGGAAGAATTGGCAGAAGCGTCGGCAAAGGCGCAATTTGCCATCTGTAAATTCTTCGGACTGGACATGGTGCGACTGACCGGAGCGCCGGCTTCGCCAAACTATGAACGTCCGGTTAAAACCGGCAGAACATCATGGACATTGAAAGGGATTAAATATGTCGAAAATCCCCGTACCAAAATGGTTGAGTATGCTGACCCGGCAGAGGCAATGTCTTATTCAAACCGCGTGACTGAGGAAGATTTGATTAAACAAATCGAATCATGGGATGGTTCGGCGGCAGAAGTAAACGTCAACGGTTTTGCTATTTACGATAAGGTACGGAAACTTGCAGACCAGGAAGGAATTGACTGGGTGTATATGGGTGAAATCGGCGCCGGAACCGGAGTCGCTTTTTATCCGCCATTTATGCTGATGTGGATGCTGGCTGAACCGGAACTTTACAGCCGCTGGCTGGAGATGAAAAAAGTTACCGCCCTCAAACAAACGGAAGTAATGCTGCATAGAGGGATGAAAGTAATCGCTCTCGGCGGTGACGTCAGTTGTGACAAAGGTCCGTTCATTTCACCACAACTATACCGGGAATTTATTCTACCGGTAATAAGGGAACATGTTGAAATTGTGCATAAACATGGAGGTAGGGCGGTATACACCTCTGATGGCAATCACTGGGACATCAAGGATGACTTTTTCTTTAATTCCAATATTGATGGCTACAAAGAAGTGGACAAAGCCGCCGGTATGACGATGGAAAAACTGATTGAATCGGGCATTGATAAAAAAGTCTGTATTATTGGCAACATTGACGCGCGTCATATCCTTTGTCATGGTACAAAAGAAGAAGTGCGTAATGAAGTGATTAATTGCCTGAAACTTGGGCAGCAAAGTCCAGGCGGACATATTTTGCACGCCAGTCATTCTGTTCATGAAGACGTTATTCCGGAAAATTATTACACCGTAGTCAACACTTATCGTGATTTTTTTGGTATGGAACCAATTAGATAGTTATCTAGTAAAACATACAAACAGGAATTAGAAATGAGAAGAGAATTGTTAGGATACTTGTTCGTAACCTGCCTTGCCGTTGGCATGATTTCAGGAATCGGCGCTGTTGAAACAAACACAAAACGCTCCATAAAAATCGACGAAACAAAAATGTTGACGCTGGCGGAAAACGGTAACGCACAGTTTGAGATAGTTATTCCCAACAACTCCAGCAATGTGGCGAAATACGCCGCCATGGAATTGAAAACGTGCCTGGAAAAAACTATTAATGGTAAGATTCCGGTGACCATATTTCCGACTCAGGGTAAAATTGCTTTGATTGTCGGCGATAACGAATTTACCCGTAAACTGGGTGTAGAAGTGAAGTCACTCCCGCGTGACGGTTTTGTCATAAAAAACTTCGGCAACACAATTGTTATTGCCGGAAACGATGACCCGGATAAAAAACCGGAAGAACAGTTTAAAGAGGCAATTTGGGGACAATTTTATGAACGCGCAACATTATTTGCCGTTTATGATTTTCTCGAACGCTTTGCCGGAGTAAGATTCTATTTTCCCGGAGAAATTGGCACAATCATTCAGAAAAACGAAAATTTAAAAGTGCCGTCAATGGATATCGTTGAATGTCCGGATTTTACCCGGCGGAGTTATTCCACCTATGCCGGAAAATTGTTGAATCAGAAAGAAACAGTATATTACGACAAAAATAAAATGGCATGCCGTTTGCGGATGGAAACGGATTTTATTCCAACCGGTCACGGCTTGAGGTCGCTCCAGTATATTAATAGATTCAGCAAAACCCATCCGGAATATTTTGCCTTGCTGGATAGTGGAAAGCGGCATTGCGACCCGGGCATGCAGTTTCCCGGGCAATTGTGTTTCAGCAGTGGTATCCGTGAAGAAATATACGGTGATGCCGTGGCTTTCCTCACCGGCAAGCCGGCATCCAGTCGTGGACTGAAAGGATGGCATCTAGGATGGTACAAGATTTATTTTAATCTTATGCCGGAAGACAGTTTTTATTTATGCCGTTGTCCGGAATGTCAGCGGCAATTCAAGCAGGGAGCCCAAGCCACATCCGATGTGGTTTGGGACGTGGTTATTAATACTGCCAACCGTCTTAAACAGAACCACATTCCCGGATATGTTGTTGCAATGGCTTATTCCTCATACCGGATGATACCCCAAAAAGATATTCCGGACAATGTTCTGGTTCAAGTGGCAACGCTGGGACCATGGGGGGAGGCAGGGGCAAGTGAGATACATAAAAAAGACAATCAGTTAATACAAGACTGGGCAAAAAAGCTCGGACACAAGGTCTGGCTGTGGAATTATGTCAACAGGTACGGGCCGTTGAAGCTTCCCGGTATTCCGCCCTCAACGCCTCATGCAATTGGCAGTTATTACAAATTAATGGCGCCGTATATTTGCGGCGCATTTTTACAGTCAAACAGTGAGAGGTATATGCTTTCAATTTTGAATGAATATATATTCAGCAAAGTGTGCTGGGACAATAATGTTGATGTGGATAAAATATTGAATGAATATTACACTCTTGCCTACGGTCCGGCAGCGGAACCGATGAAAAAGTTTTTTGAGCGTATCGAGTATCTTTGGGCCTATAAAGTTGTGGGGAAAGTTTCAGATACAGCCGAAGGACCTTCAGCGGCGGGACCTTCAGACTATGAATTATGGGAGAAAATATACTCGCCGCAGGAGATTGCATCTCTAACGGCAACATTTGACGAGGCGGAAAAACTGGCATCTAAAGATACCGATGCATTGAAAAGAGTTAAATTCATCCGGCAGGAATTTTTAGACCCGCTCATTGAAGGAGCTAATAAGTATGCGGGCACAAAAAATGACGTTTCTGATTTGATATTCAGCGTAAAAAATGTTCCGGGCGATAAAAATATCAACATCGACGGAAAACTCGATGATCCCGTCTGGCAGGGCGCCAATGAGATAGCAATGGTACCATTCGCCGCCAGTAGAGAAAAGGTTAATACCACTGTCAAAGCGTTAAGGAGCAGTGATTACCTTTATCTTGCTTTTGATTGTAAGGAGCCCAGGCTGGACGAAATCGTTGCCGTCAACAGGCCGAACGACGATAAAAAATTATATACTGACTCGTCTGTCGAAATATTCCTTAATCCTTCCGGCGACCGGAAAAATTACTATCATTTGATGGTCAATATGCTTGGAAACCTGTCCGATGTGAAAGCCTGTAAGGAAGGTTCTGCATCCAATAAGGATTGGGACTGGAACAGTGAAGCCATCGTTAAAACCAGTAAGGGCAGTGATGGCTGGATTGCGGAAATTGCCATTCCATTGAAAAATATTGCGGGAATGAATGCCAAAGGATTTCCTGCAAATTTCACGCGGAATCGTGTTCTCAATAATGGCAGTTCCAGCTATACCTGGAGCCCATATTTGAAAAATGGATTTCATGAAATTGATAGCTTCGGATCTATATTTTTTGGTGTTTATAAAGACGATTCAATCGTGGCGGACGGCAATTTTGGCAAAGTGACGCAGGTCGCAAATAATATTGGCAAATGGGTTATTCCGGTTGCTGTTTTCAAGGCTGGCTTGGTTTCGTTAGACAAATCCACCAGTCCTTCCCCGGGCGGTGGCAGTATTAAAATAGAGAGTAAAGGCAGCGAAAATCCCAAGGTGTATCAGTTATTGCCAGCATTAAAACCCAATACTAAGTATCGACTGACATTCTATGTCAAGACCGAGGACATTAAACCGGAAAAGGCTCGTGGCGGCGTAAAGGTGAATGTCTGGGATGATAAAAATCGCTGGTTTCCAGAGAACTCCTTTACTGGAACAATACCATGGACAAAACAGGGATATGACTTCACCACCGGTCCGCAAACAAATATAAAAAGTAAGTCATATATAAATCTGGTAATCGGCTCAACTCAAGGTACTGCCTGGTTTGATGATATCAAACTGCGCGAAATTTCCACTCAATAACCGGGAGTTTATTATGAATTATCAGAATGTATTATTTGTAAAAAAGATTGATTTTAAATGCATGTTTCGCGCCTTCCACATCAGGTACTGCCATGACGTCTGAAATAATCAAAGACAACAAAATTTACCGTTGCGGAACCTTGACCTATACCAAGGTAGGGCTGTTTGTCCTTTTTGCCTGGCTGTTATGGGGTGATTTCTGTTTTACCATGATGGAGTCTGTGGTGCCGAGCATCCTGCCACTGAAATTGAAGGGACTGGGATGCTCGAACTGGCTGATGGGACTGATTATGACAACAGCGCCTGGTGTGCTGAATATGACTGTATGCCCGTATATCAGTTTTAAAAGCGACCGTTACCGCAGTAAATGGGGTCGTCGCATTCCTTTCATTATTTGGACTATGCCGTTTCTCTGCTGCAGTCTGGTACTAATGGGAATAGGCGATGATATTTGCGGACTGTTGCAGCGCAATTCTGAATTTTTGCGGAGTTTTACCCCGGCAACTGTTACTATCGCACTTATCGCCGTTTTTCTGATAATGTTTCAATTTTTTAATATGTTTGTTAATTCTGTATTCTGGTATCTGTTTAACGATGTGGTTCCAGCACAGTTTCTGGCACGCTTCATGGGAGTGTTCAAGATAGTCGGCACTGGAGCCGGAGCGCTGTATAACTTCTTCATTTTCCAGTTTGCTGAATCTCACATGCGGGAAATTTTTATTGGAGCCGCCGTATTGTATTTTGTTGGATTCGGCATGGCATGCATGATGATCAAGGAGGGGGAGTATCCGCCGCTGGAGGGCGAAAAAGAAAATTCATGCAGGGGGCTGAAAGGTCTCAGGACTTTTTTCAGTGAGTCTTTTTCACATAAGTTTTACTGGTTGAAATTTTTTTCGATGTCATTTGCCTACGTCGCCACGGCGATTGGCACGTTCACTATTTTCTTCAATCGCGAAATGGGCTTGTCGTTGGATCAGATTGGCAAAATCAATGCAATCGGCTCAATCGCAATGATGGCGGCGATGTATTTTATGGCAATATTTGTTGACCGTTGGCATCCGTTGCGTATCTGCGTTTACGGAGCGGTATTTGCTGTACTGGGCAACGCGATGTCGCTGGTATGGATTTTTGTTACAATTCCAGGTAATTACTTTTTCTGGCTGAATATGGGCAATGTCCTGATTGGTACATTTCTGACCGCATTGGTGGCTGTTGCCGGACTGCCAAAAGAAATGCGGATATTTCCCAAGTCAAGATTTGGACAGTTCTGTTCAGCGCAATCAATGATCCGTTCAACATTTACTGTTATTTCAGGAGTATTGGCAGGACTATTTATAGACCTGGTCAGAAACCTCTGCCACGGATCAGACTATGCCTACCGGTTTATTTTTTTATGGATTACAGTATTTTCCGGAGTCAGTGCTATATTCATGGTGAAGGTGTATCTGGCATGGTACCGGCTGGGCGGCGACAAACATTTCAAGCCGCCTGCGCCATGGAGTCCAAAGGGTTTTGAGGAAATGCCGGCAGTGCCGATAATCGGACCACAGACCAGATGGCTGAATATATCCTTTATGCTTTTTGACGGAATAATGGGCTTGTCAGTTGTGAGCATTCCATTCCTGATGTGGTGGATGTATTCCAAGCAGCAAATGTTTGCATTCAAATGGTATGGACTGGCAGTATTGCCGTTGTCTGTTTTGGGGTTGATATGCTGGATGGTGCTTAAACAAAAAATCCGCCGTGACGTGGCGGCAGCAAAAGCAGGTTCGCCTTTGCACAACGGTATTCCTCACCATGGCATGTTGATTATTCTTGGCAGTAAATTCCTGCTTGCCGTTGGTGTGTGGATATGCCAGGTGCTGGTAACAATCTCTCTGAATATGGAAAGCGGCGCGATTGTGTTCGGCATTGCAAACGGGATTACAAACTTTCTGTTGTTTGGAACACTGTACCTGATGTGCAGAATTGAACGCGGATTTTCCGTTACGGTCGACGAAATGCCCGAGAAATGTGAGCCTTCTGGCACAATTGCTTTAAAAATATAATAATGCATTTCTGGATTTTAAAATATACAGGATTGCTTATTAATCTCAGAACGGAAAGAATAAATCTAACGTTTGCCCATGAAGTTTTTAAAAGGACTCATTGATTGAGTTCTTTTCAGTAGTTTTATATATTCAATATCCTAATCAAAATATAACTGGAGGGGGCGATGAGTAGAAATCCATTTAAAATCATGTTTCTTGCTTGTGTTGCGGTCTGTGTAGTTACAGCCGGCTATGCTGGAGAAGTGAAGCGTTCCATTAAACTTGATGAATCAAAAATGCTGACACTGGCGGAAAACGGTGCGGCGCAGTTTGATATAGTTGTTCCGGAAAGTTCCGGCAATGTGGCAAAATACGCGGCTCAGGAATTGCAGGCATTTCTGGAAAGAACCATTGGCGGAAAAATACCAATTACCACTATGCCGGTATCAGGTAAGACGGCGTTGATTGTCGGTGATAATGAATTTACGCGGAAACTTGGCGTGGAGGTAAAGTCTTTGCCTCGTGACGGTTTTATCATTAAAAACTTCGGTAATGTAATTGTTATCGCCGGTAGAGACGATAAAGATAAGAAACCGGATGAACAGTTTAAATACGGTATATGGGGACAAATGTATGAGCGCGGAACGTTGTTTGGTGTTTACGATTTTATGGAACGTTTTTCCGGAGTCAGGTTTTATTTTCCCGGGGATACAGGAACAATAGTGCAGAAAAAACAAAACTTAAAAATTCCGTCTATGGATATTGTGGATTGCCCTGATTATACTGCGCGGAGTTATTCCACCTATGACGGGAAATGGCCGGGTCAAAAGAGTAATACCGATTATTATGATAAAAATAAAATAGCCTGCCGTTATCGTATGCAGACGGAATACATCCCTAATTGTCATGGATTAAGGGATTTGGATTATCTGGAGAGATTTGGTAAAACCAATCCGGAATACTTTGCGGTTATGGATAATGGCAAGCGGTATATTGAGTCAGGCATGCAGTTTCCTGGACAATTGTGCTATAGTAGCGGTATTCGTCAGGAAATTTATAAAGACGCGGAAGCCTTCCTCACTGGAAAACCGGTCGAAAGCCGTATCCCCGGTAAAAAAGTATGGCCTCCAAGCGGCTACCAGAAAGGATATTTCAATACAATGCCTCAGGATGGATTGTATTTCTGCCGCTGTGCCGAATGTCAGAAACATTTCAGCAGCGGTGACCAGGCAACTTCAGATTTTTTGTGGGATACGACTATTGATACAGCGCTTAAGATTAAAGAGAATAAAATTCCCGGATATATTACGATGATGGCATATACTTTTTATGCTCCGGTGCCGAAGCGGGAAATTCCGGACAACGTGCTGGTAATGGTGGCTGAACTTGGCCCGTGGGGAGAAGCTTGTGTTGAGGTACAAAAAAGAGATAATCAGGAGATAATTGACTGGACGAAAAAGTTGGGACACAAAGTATGGTTGTGGAATTATGCCGGCAAATTTGCCGGGTTGAATATACCCGGGATACCGACATCCACACCGAAGGCCGTCGCCAGCTATTACAAGTCTTTATCGCCTTATCTCACCGGCGCTTTCCTTCAAACCAAAAGCGATTTATTCACATTCAATCATTTGAACTATTATGTGTTCGGCAAGGTATGCTGGGATAATTCCACCGATGTGGAAAAGATACTGAATGAATATTATACATTGATGTATGGTACTGCCGCAGAACCGATGAAAAAGTTTTTTGAGCGCATCGAATATCTCTGGATTAATAAGGTTATTAGAAAAGTGGCAAGTACTTCAGAGGGACCCATAGTAGTCCCTGCATCGGAGTATGAAATCTGGGAAAAAATCTATTCACCACAGGAAATTATGTCACTGACTGCAATGTTAGACCAGGCGGAGAAACTTGCTGCCAAAGATGTTGATGCCTTGAAAAGAATTAAATATATGCGTGTTGATTTTTTAGACACACTGGCTAAACATGCAAAAAGTTATAGTGACGCGAAAAATGATATCTCCGGCTTAGTGTTCAGTGTAAAAGATGTTCCCGCGGATAAGGGCATTGATATAGATGGCAAACTCGATGATCCCGCCTGGCAGACAGCCAATGAGGTTGCATTAGTTCCGTTCGGTAAGGTCGATAATGCGGTTAAAACAACAGTAAAAGTGTTAAAGAATAAAGATTATCTTTATGTGGCATTTGATTGCAAAGAGCCAATGCTGGACCAGGTTGTCGTTGTCACGAGAAAAAATGATGATAAAAAGATGTATAACGACTCTTCCGTGGAGATTTTCCTTAATCCATCCGGCGACCTGAAAAATTACTGTCAGTTGATGATTAATACGCTTGGATGTCTGTCCGATTTGAAAGTAAATAAAAATTCAAATGAATCAATGAGTGATTGGAACTGGAACAGCGACGCAATTGTTAAAACGACAAAAAACAATGATGGTTGGATTGCGGAAATTGCCATCCCATTGAAGAGCTTTGATGGGATGAACCCTAAAGGTTTTCCGGCAAATTTCAATCGTAATCGCGTTCTCAATAGCGGCAGTTCCAACTATTCCTGGAGTCCTTACTTGAAAAATGGATTCCATGAAATTGATAACTTTGGAACACTGTTTTTCGGAATATTTAATGACACCTCAATTATTGATGGTAGTTTCGCTAAAATACCACAGAACGGAAGAGCGTTCGGAAAATGGAATCCACCGGTTACACTCAAAACTGGACAGTCTATTACGATTGACCCTTCCACCAGTCCAACGCCTGGCGGTAAAAGCATTAAATTGCAGAATAAAAGTGATGAAAGCCTTGTGTTAACTCAGGGGCTGCCGGGATTGAAGCCGAATACCAAATATAAACTGACGTTTAATGTCAGGCTTGATGACATTAAGCCGGTTTCGCCACGCGGCGGCGTCAGGGTTAACATTTGGGATGATAAAAACTGCTGGTTTCCGGAAAACTCCCTGACCGGTACGATGCCATGGACTAAACTGGGATTTGAATTTACCACAGGACCGAAAACCAATGACAGTAAAAATAATTCATATTTGAAACTTCTGATTCTTAAAGCTGAAGGCAGTGTCTGGTTTGAGGATATAAAACTGCGTGAAGTTCCGACTCAGTAACGGATAAGTGTTTGAATTAAAATTAAAAATCAATCGCGTGAAAAGTGATGCATTAATAGAGGCTTTGCAAAATAATTATTGTAAGTCTTGAGTTTTTTTCATAATATGTAATAAAGCATGCGAAAGAAAATCTGGAGATATTTATACCAAAGTACGGTTTTAAATTCAGATATGGAAATACATATTGTTACTTGAATGCTCTTCGCAAACGGTGTAACAGTTTTATGTATAATAACTATTACTATAATAAACAGGCAGGTCGCAAAACCCGAAAAGAACTGCGTTTGTGTCGTGATGTCAGCTTGAAAAATCGTGATTTAAGTAATAGGTTACGGGTCATTGTTTTTATTCTTTCAGAATTGCCTGCATTGATTAATTTGCTCAGTTCCGAGCCGATGTGGATTAGTTTTGATAAAAATGGCAAGAAATATAAATTTACATGGACCTGAAAATAAAAGATGTGGCGGAACTGTTGCATGTTCCTGAAAAGACGATTCTCCGGTGCATAAACGAAAATAAAATTCCGTATTACCGGATTAATAATCAATATCGTTTCAATCGCGGTGAGTTGAACGAATGGATGCTGACTAATCGCGATATAACCCCGGCTGAGGCGCTTTCCGCAAGAGCCGCGGAAAGTGGTGTTGATTTATCGGAATGTTTACGCCGTGGCGGCATTTATTACCATGTTGCCGGCAATTGCGTCGAAGATGCCATCCGGAACGCGATGAGTACCGTGACTCTGCCACCGGAACTTAACCGTGAAGAAACGATTGTGCATCTGCTTAATCGCGAGGCAATCATGCCGACAGCCGTTGGTTGTGGAGTTGCTATTCCGCATCCGCGTTCGCCGATTGTTGCTGACGTTTCCAACGAAAGTGTGGCAATTTGTTTTCTTGGCGAACCGGTCGACTTCAGCGCTGCTGACGGCAAACCGGTGCATGTGATGTTCATCGTACTGAGCGCCAATCAGCCGCGTCATCTTGAAATATTATTCAAAATTTCTTCGTTATGCCTTCAAGAACAATTTATGGGGCTGTTGTTGCAGCGCGCTTCAGAAACGGAAATTATCGCTTATATTGAATCCATGAAATCAAAATGGAAGCGGTAGCGTTATGGATTTTTTGAGTTTATTTTTGGCCGGGATTGCGGTATATCTTACTTTTGCAGTTTTGTCTTTCTCCGTTCGCAGTAAGTATAAAGGACTGATTATTCTCGCCGGTTGTATAGTTGGTGGATTAATGGTCTCGACTGCCGCGGTCAAATGTCTCTATTCCGGAAAATCAGAAACAATTACAATCGCCGCAAATTTCCCTTTTAATGACATCGTGTTGCGGCTTGACCCGCTGGCGGCCTTTTTTATTCTGGTAATTGCCATTGGAGCATTATTTTCTGTATGGTATGGTTGCAGCTATTTATTGCCTTATTCCAGGAAAGGTTACCCGCTTTCTGCTCATTTTCTGTTTCTCGTATTACTGATTGTGGCAATGCTTGTTTTGACGGTAGTACGAAATTCGGTGGCTTTTCTGGTTTTGTGGGAAATAATGTCACTCTCGTCGTTTTTTCTGGTTATTTTTGAGCATGAAAAGCCGGAGGTTTTGTCTGCCGGAATATTTTATCTGGTGACAATGCATATAAGCCTTGTATGTTTGATGATGGGATTTTTGGTTTTGATGCGCACGACCGGCAGTAATGATTTTGATGCATATCATGTTTTATTAAATTCCGAAGCTTATCGTCCAGTGGCTGATTGCGCTTTCATTCTGTTTCTGATTGGATTTGGTATTAAGGCAGGATTTCTGCCGTTGCACAACTGGCTGCCGGCCGCCCATACCGCCGCGCCGAGTCATGTTTCCGGACTGATGTCCGGGGTAATGATTAAAATGGGAATTTTTGGTATTTGTTTGATGATCGCCGTTTTGGGTGTACCGTCACTCTGGATATGTTATCTGGTAACGTTGATGGCCGTGGCAACCGCACTGTTTGGAATTTTTTATGCCGCGGTAAAAGATGATTTCAAGCGTGTACTGGCATATAGCAGCATTGAGAATATTGGGATTATCGGGTTGGGTATTGGAGTAGGACTGCTGGGAATGTCGTACGGCAATATGGCCATGGCTATGCTGGGGTTGAGCGGGGCGTTGTTGCATGTATTGAATCACTCGTTGTTTAAAGGATTGCTTTTTTACGGTGCCGGGTCGGTTTACCTGCAAACTCATACTCGCAATCTTAATTTACTTGGTGGAATTTACCGGAAGATGCCGGGTACAGGTATTTTATTCCTTGCCGGTTGTCTGGCCGTCTGCGGTCTGCCTCCGTTCAACGGATTCGTCAGTAAATTTATTATTTATTATGCAATGTTGAGCAGCAAAGGAATCTCTGATGCAGGGATAATATTCACCGCAACCATTTCCTTCACCCTGTTGGCACTCGTTGGTGCGGTTGCAGTATTATGTTTCACCAGATTATTTGGGATTTTATTTTTTGGTGCGCCGCGCAGTTCATTGTCTGCATCAGCTACAGAGAGTTCCCGGTTTGCATTGATGCCAATGGTTTTTCTGGCGATTCTCTGTCTGCTAGGGGGGCTTTTCCCCGGAATACTGTTACATGGCGTTGAATTTCCTGCCGAGATGATTGTTGGACATCCTGCTCCGGGAATAACCGTGGAACTGGGGAAACCGTTGCAATCCATTGCAATACTGTTTATTACAATGATAATCATGAGTATGATACTGTTCGGAATACGTTCATTGCTGTTGTGCCGTCACCGGGAAAGAAATGCTCCAACATGGGGGGGCGGCTATAATCACATATCAAATCGTATGCAATATACCGCTGCATCATTTTCGATGCCTTTCATTGAATTGATTAAACCGGCGATGAAGAAAGTGGAAGGTGGCGGGAAGGTTAAAGGATTATTTCCTGATGCAAATGCATATATATTTAAAATCAAGGATATTTTTGAACTCGGGGTAATCCGGCCGTTGGGTGAACGGATTGTATTTCTATTTGGGCGTTTCTCCTGGATTCAAGATGGAAATATGCAACATTATTTGTTTTATGGTATGATATTTTTAATTGGCGCGCTAATATGGGTGGTATTCGGGTAAATTTATGGCAATCATTTTAATCAATCTTGGTCTGATATTATTGTTCCCGCTATTGCTGTCCGGAATTATTCGCCGGATAAAGTCAATATGGGGTGGTAGAAAGGGACCTAAAGTCACCCAGCCATTTTATGACATTTTTAAGTTATTAAAAAAAGGTGTAGTTATCAGTCAAACCGTTTCGCCATGGTTTCAGATGGTGCCATCCATTTCGCTGGCTGCGGTTATAGCTGCTGCCATTGTAATGCCGATGGCAGGGAAACAGGCCATCCTCAGTTTTAACGGTGATTTTATCGTTTTCTGTTATCTGCTGGCTTTGAGTAAATTCTTTCTTGTTATCGGCGGAATGGATACCGGCAGTAGTTTTGAGGGGATGGGATGCAGTCGTGAGTTGACATTTTCGGCATTGGCTGAACCGGGATTTTTTATGATTATGGCGGCTTTGTCATGGGTTGCCGGAGTTAAATCATTTGATGAAATCGGGCAGATTATTTATCAGCAGGGCAGTGGTACCGGGCTGTTAATAATTCTTGCCGGAATTGGTCTGTTTTTATTTCTGCTCGTTGAGTGTGGGAGGATGCCGGTGGATGATCAGGAAACACATCTGGAATTGACCATGATTCATGAAGTAATGATTCTTGATAATTCCGGACCTGATCTGGCTTTTTTGAGCTATACCGCGGCCTTGAAAATGTATCTTATTATCGCTTTGATGGCGGTGTTAATGGTGCCGCCAGGCATGAGTATTATTGCCGCCACCGGGTGTTTTGCCGCAATTGCAATTGCAATCGCGGTGCTGATAGGTTTGGTTGAATCGGTGACGGCACGATTAAGGATGACGCATGTGCCGCAGTTTGCCTTTTTGATTATCGCTTTGGGAATGATTATTGTTTTTATCGTGTTGATGCAAAACGGGAGACCGTTGTGAATACTGCAATGAATTTCGAGAATTCTATTATTATTTTATTTGCGGTGACAATGTTGTATGTCGCTGTCAGCAGCAGACTTGAAGCCTATATCAAAATGCTGGCGGTGCAGGGGGCGTTGTTATTTGCGGTGTCAGTGAAGAGTGTGGCAATTACCGCTTATGCCACCTTCGGCTTTATTATTCTGGAAACACTGGTATTGAAAATGATAATTATTCCATGGTTTCTGATTAAAATTCTGCGCGAAAATGAAATTGACCGTGAAACTGAACCCTCTATTCCAAATTTCTATTCTTTAGTGATTGTCAGCGCGATTATTGCCTGCGGTTTCGTTTCATCATATTTAATATCAAGTACAAAGCAACCAGTCAATCCGGTATATTTCGGCGGCGCGCTGGCGGTAATTATTTCTGCGTTATTTATTATCATGACGAGAAAGAAACTGATTACTCATATTATTGCCTACATATTTTTGGAAAATGGTATTTTTCTGCTTTCACTCTCGGTTGCACGGGAAATGCCATTCATTGTTAATCTTGGGGTAATGCTCGATATTTTTGTCTGGGTATTGCTGGCGGGAATATTTGTAAAAATGATTAAAACCACATTTCCCGGACAACATATTGATAAATTGAAAGGCTTGCGAGGTTGAAATGATTCAAATTCTTTTAATCGCCCCCCTGGCGCTGTGCCTGGTGATTTTGTATATCAAAAAAATGTGCAGCTTGCACGTTTATTTTACTATTCTTTATGCGGTATTGCATTTGACCGCATCGTTATATTTGCTGAAAAATCCGGAAGTTTTTGCGCCATACTTTGAGGTTGACCGTCTTAATGGTCTATTTCTGCTGATTTTATCCATTGTATTTCTGAGTGTAGCCGTTTACGACATTGACTTCTTTTCTCATAAAGGTGAATCCAAACATCCGGAACGAAGTTGGAAATATCACATTTTTCTGTTATTGTTCGTTGATTCTATGAATGGGGTGTTATTGAGTACACACATTGGCGTGCTTTGGGTTTTTCTTGAAGCGGCAACGTTGTTCAGTGCGGTTCTGATTTATTATTACACCGGCAAAGAGGCACTCGAGGCAACATGGAAATATATCTTTATCTGTTCCATCGGCATCTCCTTTGCATTTATTGGAATTATTCTTCTCTCCATTGGCTGCATTCACGGCGAAATTGCATTGTTCTGGGATGCGTTGGATATGAATGCCAAAAGTATTGATCCATTCTGGCTCAAACTTTCATTCCCGTTTCTACTTCTTGGATTCGGCACCAAAATGGGTTTGGCTCCAATGCACAACTGGTTGCCCGATGCTTATGCTGAAGCTCCGGCGCCGGCTGCGGCGCTTATTTCTGCGACATTGGTCAATACAGCCTTTCTGGCCATATTGCGTGTTCATAATGTAATGCTTCATGCCGAATTGGGTAAATATTCAAGCACCCTGTTATTAATAATGGGGTTTCTATCGCTGCTTGTCTCGGCCGTGTTCATCCTGCGCGCAAAAAATTATAAGCGGATGCTGGCCTATTCATCTGTTGAAAATATGGGAATTGTTGCTATAGGTTTAGGCCTTGGCGGTGCCGGAATATTTGCTGCGTTGATTCAGATGCTGGGGCATTCTTTAGTCAAGGCTGCTTTTTTTCTTACTTCAGGCAACGTATTTCATATCTACCGTACTAAACGGATTAATTCTGTACATGGTATGTGGCGGGTATCGCCCGGTAATGCCTGGTTGTTTATCGCCTGTTTTGCTGGAATTTGTGCGTTCCCGCCATTTGTTTCATTTATCAGTGAATTAATAATTTTAAGGGAACTGCTGGGGCGCAGCGTGATATTGACGGTGATTTTCTGCGTATTGCTGACCGTCATAATCTTTGGCATGGCCAGATGTATAATCAGTATGGTTTCCGGTAGCAGCAGCAGCGCCGGAGTTGATATTGACAACATACCTGACTGTTCGATATTTGGTTACGTTTCACAATGGACATTGATTGCTTTTGCCGCACTGTTTGGCGTATTCATGCCTGCCGGCTTGATAAAGCTGGTCGAGCAAGCAGCAAGATTTATCGGGGATTAAAGCATGGATTGGACAGCATTTAATAATAATAGTACCATAGGATTGAACAGTATTACTGTTCTGAAAACCGATAATCTTAATTCCTCTGTAGCGACGGAAATGGCAAAAGGCCGCCGTCCGGTTGCATTTTTCGGTGAAAAGATTGCCGGCGGTACGCGTTTAATGATTATTCTTGCTGATGATCAACGCGCGGAATTACTGGCGGCATGTGTCATTTTTCCTGATAAAGTCAAATCCTATCCGAGCTTGACAAACACTTTACCGGCTTTTCATTATTTTGAGCGTGAATTTTATGAGGATACCGGAATTATGCCGGAAGGGCATCCCTGGCTGAAGCCGGTCAGGTTCAGTCTAGCTGGTGCGGGCAGTTCTCAAACTAAAACAGAATATCAATTTTATGCGATTGAGGGTGAGACTATTCATGAAGTTGCAGTCGGTCCAGTCCATGCCGGGGTGATAGAACCGGGACATTTCCGGTTCATCTGTACCGGTGAGACAGTCAGGCATCTTGAAATTCAGCTGGGTTATCAACATCGCGATATCGAAAAAATGTTTACTGCCGGGAACATTTGTAAAAAACATATCCTGGCCGAATCTATCGCCGGTGACAGTACTGTTGCCAATGCCACCGCTTATTCATCACTCATTGAAAGTTCTTCCGGAATCGAGGTTTCGCCACGCGCCAATGCTATTCGCGCTATTGGACAGGAACTGGAACGGATTGCTTTGCACCTGAGCACTATCGCCGGACTTTGCGGGGATGTCGGCGACCTTACCGGTAATACCTTTTGGGGTGCAACACGAACTTATACAATTAATGCTTTGCTGGCTATTTGCGGTAGCAGGTTCGGGCACGGTCTGGTTGTTCCGGGCGGAGTTAATTACAACCTTGAGTCTGCTGATATTGTCGCGCTTAATACTACGTTGCAATTGATTCGAGAACGGGTATTTATTATCGGGGAACGCACTTTTAATCTGCCGGGCATACTCTCACGATTCCAGCAAACAGGGACGATTGATCGCCATACGGCAGAAAAAATTAATCTTGTCGGACCAGTTGGCAGGGCATCCGGTATTAAACTTGATGTTCGTACCGACCATCCTTACGGTTATTTTAAATATTATCCGCCATATAAGTTGACTTTGGAGAGTGGCGACGTTTTTGCCAGATCATATATCCGTTATCTTGAGATGCAGCGTTCACTAAATCTTGTCATGGATATGCTGACCAGTCTGCCGCGAGGTACGGCAATTTATACAGAACCGTCAATGCCGCGGCCGGACTCTATGACCGTCTCTATGGTTGAGGGACCGCGCGGTGAACTTATTCATCTCATGATTACCGGTGGTGACGGCAAAGTGACGCGTTATAAGATTAAAGATCCTTCATTTAATAACTGGTTCGGACTGGCTGTGGCGGTAAGAAATGAAGGCATAAGTGACTTTCCAATTTGCAATAAAAGTTTCGACCTCTCCTATTGCGGTCACGACTTATAATAAGGAATATTAACATGCTGGATACTATCAAGGCGCGCGTTAATCAAGGACGTCAGTATATCAAAAATCCACTAAGGGCGGAAATAAATTCGCGTTTCCGTGGCTTCCCGATCCTTAATAAAGTTAAATGTCGTCAATGTGATGCCTGTGTAAATGCCTGTTCTACCGGAGCCATTCAAAACAGACCGATGCATATTGATATGGGTAAATGTGTTTTCTGCGGTGATTGCGCAAAAGTATGCCCCGAGCATGGTATCATTTTTTCAAATTTTCATAAACTAGCGGCGACAGAACGCGAAAAACTGAAGGTCGACAGTAATGTTGACCGGCATCTTTACCAGTTGAACGCAATTAAAGTCAGAAAAGAAATCAAAAATATATTTGGCAAATCATTGAAACTGCGTTCTGTTTCCGCAGGAGGATGCAATGGCTGTGAAATGGAACTTAATGCTTGTTTAAATGTTAACTTTGATATGTCGAGATATGGTATTGAAATTGTGGCTTCACCGCGCCATGCTGATGGTATTGTGATTACCGGACCGGTTTCTGTCAACATGGCTTACGCCGTCGAAGATACATTAAATGCTGTTCCTGAACCAAAAATTGTAATTGCAATGGGCACCTGTGCCATCAGCGGTGGAATTTTTCATGATTCTGAGGCTATTGATCGTAAATTTTTTGGTAAACATTCAGTTGATTTGTATATTCCCGGTTGTCCGGTTCATCCGCTTACTTTCATCGCTGGAATATTGCGATTTATCGGAAAAAAATGATTCTGACTGTGATTTGAGTACATCATCATTCGGAAAACAGTAACACTTTAACAAGCGGGTGGAGTTTATGAAAACAATATTAATTTCTTCAGAAGAAATACCAATAATCGATAACGCGGACATTTGTGTTGCCGGCTGAAGTTGTACTGGTGTTCTCGCTGCGGTAAGGGCGGCAAGACTCGGCGCAAAGGTTGTAATTGTGGAACGGCAAAACCGTTTCGGTGGCAGGTGTTGCGGCATGGCATGCTTTAAACTCGAATGTTGACATTCATCACGCGTTGATCACCAGCAGGTACGGAAGACCCTTGTCGATGGTGGTTCGTGCATCCTCTAAAGTAAAGTGCGCAGTATCGGGTGAAATAATCTTTTATTGTTTTCCCGCATATACTTGACGAAAGTAAAATTCGTAAAAGATTAAGTGGTCAGAATAATCCCTGTTCGGGCGGGCTGAATTTGACGTTCGGGACACCATTCATTATTTGAACATTAGATGTTCTGGATTTAATGGTTGCCCCGGGTAAGTAAACAGTAAAACTTGACGGCAGCTTAATTTGTCCAAAGTTTAGATAATCATGGAAGTCGGTAGTTACCGGAATAGTCTGATCAAATTCAGGCGCTGCGATTACGGTACGCCTGATTAAGTATTCTCGTGTGTCAACATATATCAGGTACTGCGGAAGATTGTATTCCTCTGGCGGGTAACATTTCAACAGGATACATTCCAAATCATTGACACGATATTTACGTTTATCCTGTACTATTCTGGTGAATATTTTTTCAAATTTAGCGCCAGGACGCATGAAAGAGATAAGGAAACGCATCGCTGCAGAATTTTTACTGTTGGTTCGAGTAACAACGCCGGCGACGTTTTTTTTCCAGAAAACTACGCCGTTGAATCCTCTGATATCAACCGGCATAATTCCAACTTTAGTTTCAGAGTGATACTTATAGTTTTCAGCGAAATATATTGTTTGCACACTGCGGATATTTTTACCGCTGATAATGTTTTCCAGACGAAGCATGATAGAGACTGTCTCATTCAATCTGTCTGAAGGATCAATCGCTGATTTCATTCTTACAATCGTGTTGTTGCAATCGCTATTGCCTGACGGTTCTGCACCAGTGCAATAATTTACCGTAAAAGCTAAAATTGCTATGATGATAAAGATGTATATATATTTCATTTCAATGTCCTCATAATTTGCGGTAGGGGAGATGCCTGCGGCGATATTCAGCCGGAGGCATTCCGCATTTTTTCTTGAATGCGCGGTAAAAACATTCAATATTTTCAAATCCGCATTCTGCTGCGATAATTTTTATATTGCAAATTCTTGTGGCCAGCATTTCTCTTGCTTTTTGCAGGCGGCGTTCCAGTAGATACTGATATGGAGAAACTCCAATATAACGGTTAAATAGTGAGAACAGATAAGGCGTACTTACACCCGCCACGTTTGCCATGTGCCTTACTGAACAGTCCGAAATATCGTGTTGCTTAATCCATGCCAGCGTTTGCTGTATTGGTGGCGGGTAGTCAGGAATACTCGGGGTCAAAGTATAACGATAGGCCTCCCAGAATATTTTTGAATAGAGATAATTGCCCAGTATATGTTTGTTGCATTGTCTGTCATGGAATCCCTGCATCGCTTCGCGTGTCAAGTCATCAACAGTATCCGGTATATGCATGACGGTTACTCGCGGCAGTATTCTAATGCGTTTTTTTACATTGAAATCCACGACAAGGCAACGATACGGGGCGTCCGGCGGAGTTCTGTGTATCGTCTGCTCTCCACTCAAGTGCCAGAATATAGTTCCCTTGTCCCATAGATATTCTTGTCCGTTTTGTTCAAAAAAGACCTTGCCACCGGTTATAATTTCAATACGTTCCATGCCTTCCGGAATAGTATGCGGTTTAATTTCAACACCTGCCGGTGCTTCATAGTAACCAATGGTACATAAGGCTGAATATTCGTTCGATTCGTGAATATTTGCTGATGGATTATTATTTATCATATTTGCAGTCAATAAAAAATAGTTTTTGTCAATTGATAAAAATAGTTATTACATGTAAGATAACACTATGTAGTATTTTTTAAAGTATAATCACATAAAAATGGAGCAAAAGGTTTATGAAACCAATTTCAGTACAATTGTACTCATTGCGCGCAGAAGCTGAAAAAGATTTTGTCGGGGTATTGAAGAGGGTCGCTTCAATCGGATATAAAGGCGTCGAGCCGGCCGGATTTTTCAATCTGACGCCCCGCGAACTTAAAAAAATTGTTACTGACCTGGGGATGACTATATCATCGACACACAGTCCCTGGGCTAATCCACAGAATCTTAACCAGTTGGTGGAAATTGCGGGAGAACTTGGTACTGACTTAGTTGCATGTGGTTTTGGTCCGGATCAATTCAAGGATATGGATGCAATTAAGGCTACGGCTGACAGTGTCAACGGAATGCAGGAAAAACTTGCCGCATCCGGTATTACCTTGTTCCAGCACAACCACTACTGGGAATTTGACCGTATCGACGGCCGGATTATTTATGATATTTATGCCGAACTTTGTCCGAAAGTTAAATTTGAGCTGGATACCTACTGGGCGGCAAATTTTGGTCAGGAAAACGCTGCAGAGCAGGTCAAGAAATTTAAAGATCGCTGTGTTCTGCTGCATATCAAAGATGGTGCGCTGATTAAAGGCGGAACCCAGGCCGCGTCAAGTTCCAGCACCAGTGATATCCTGGAAATCAAAGCCGCGGCAATGGTTGCCGTCGGTTCCGGCAGTAATAATATAAAAGAAATTGTTGCAGCCGCCGACGAAAATGTTACCCGTTGGCTGGTAGTTGAGCTTGACCGTTGTGATACTGATATGTTTGAGGCGATAGAGCAGAGCTATAAGTACATGATTTCTAATAAGTTGGCAAGTGGAAACAAACAATAAATTTTGAAAGGTCAATAAAATGCAAAAAGTTAAAGTAGGTATTATCGGTTGCGGTCATATCAGCGGCGCTTACTTCAGTGCGGCAACTAAATTTGACATCCTTGAAGTTGTTGCTTGTGCTGACATCAACCCTGAAGCAGCCAAAGCCAAGGCTGCAGAATACAATGTCAAAGCTGTTTCAGTAGAAAAGCTATTGAAGAATCCAGAAGTTGAAGTTGTCCTTAATCTTACCGTTCCAAAGGCTCATGCTGAGATTGCATTGCGTACTTTGGAACACGGCAAACACTCATACGGCGAAAAGCCATTCGGCATTTCCTGTACTGAGTCGAAAAAGGTAATTGCCGCAGCAAAAACGAAAAAAATGCGTGTAGGTAGTGCCCCGGATACTTTTCTTGGCGGCGGTCAACAGACTTGCCGTAAACTGATTGATGATGGCTGGATCGGCCGTCCTGTTGGCGGTACTGCGTTATTCATGGGGTATGGACCGGAACGTTATTACCATCCGTCACCAAAATTTTTCTATGAAAAAGGCGGCGGTCCGATGTTTGATCTTGGTCCTTATTATGTTACCGCGCTGGTTAATCTTCTTGGACCGGTAAAACGTGTTTGTGCCGTTACTACCAAGGCGTTTGAAACGCGTATTGCAGGCCCTCAGGCACGTATCAAACGTGAAGCTATTCCGGTTGAAATTGCGACCCATCTCGCCGGAGTATTAGAGTTTGAAAATGGTGCGGTAATCAACATGATTACCAGTTTTGATGTATGGAGACACGGACATAATCCAATTGAAATCTACGGGACCGAAGGAACTCTATTTGTTCCTGACCCGAATACCTTTGGCGGTCCGGTTAAAATCGCTCGCGGCGGCAAGAGTCAAGTTGAGATTAGTGAATGCCCATTGTCACATATTTATACTGATAATTACCGCAGTATCGGAGCGGCAGATATGGCCTACGCGATTCGCAGCGGCAGGCAGCATCGCTGTTCCGGTGAATTGGCTTATCATGTTGTCGAAGTTATGGAATCTTTTGAGAAGTCAAGCGCCGCCGGCAGGCATATCGACATTGCCAGTACATGCAAACGTCCGGCAGCATTGCCGTTGGGACTTATTGAAGGTTTGTTGGATTCATAAAATTCAATAAAAATCTGATACATTCAACTCAACCGGCAGATTGATGAAATTTGCCGGTTCTTTTTTTTTAAATTATCATCAATTTTAGCATATATCTACAAAGTTATTTTCTCCCTTGACAAAGTCAGAAATGATATACAGGAATAACTATTAATAAGTCTCTTAATATTGTTAGAGATATTGGATTCAGTTAGATAACTAAAAAATGATTATTTTAAAATATTCTATTGACTTATTGGTGATATGGATATATACTCAAAGTTAGAGAGCAGGTTAATCTCTGAACAATATTACATCGGGACCGCAAGGTCTTATAGTACATCGTTAGAAAGAGTTATAATGCCTGCTCTCTTTTTTCTGCCCGGATTACTCTATTTTAACTGGTTTACCCGTCCGTACTGAATCATATATGGCACAAATCAATTGCACTGCCCGGCGGCCTTCTTTGCCCGGCAGTGATGGCGTTGTACCGGACTGTATGGCATTAACCAGGTCAACAATCTGCCGCCGGTGCCCTTCCGGGGTGATGCCGGCGATCGGGTCAACTGCTCCGCTGCTCATCCCATCAAAATCAAGCCCTGCCGCCAGAATATCACAGTCTTCCTTAGTTTGATCTACAAATTGCCAGCGGATTAATTTGTCATCTTCCAAGACTACACTGCCATTGGAACCGGATATCTCAATCCGGCGTGGAAATCCCGGCGCACATGAAGTGCTTACTTCAATTACCCCCAATGAACCATTTTTATATTTAATTGCGGCGCATATATTATCTTCAACTTCAATACGTTCGTGACTGAGCGTGCCGCCATAGGCAAATACTTCTTCCGCGTCACCGTTGATGTAAAGCAATAAATCAATGGTATGAATTGATTGATTCATTAACGCTCCGCCACCGTCAAGCTTCCAGGTACCGCGCCACGTTGCACTATCGTAGTATTTTTGAGAACGGTACCATTTGACTTGTGTGCTTGCCAGTACAACTTTGCCGAATCTTCCGGTTGCGTAGGCTTTTTTGATTAGCTGAACGTTACGGCTGAATCGTGACTGGAATACGGCAGAAAGTAAAACATTATTCTTTTCACATTCGTCAATGATAGCATCTGTCTTTTCTAAATTTACATCAAGTGGTTTTTCACAAAGAATATGTTTACCAGCCCGGGCTGCTGGTATAGCCACATCTCCGTGTAACCCGGTTGGCGTCGCGACAGTTACGGCATCAAGTTCAGGGAAAGCTAAAAAATCATTAAAGTCAGTGAATACTTTAGCATTATATTTTTCACCGAATTCCTGACATCTTTCCGCTACTGTATCGAATACAGCAACAAGTTTTGCATTATCGATTTGAGCTATAGCTTTAGCGTGAAGCGCTGCAATTGTACCAGTTCCTATGATTCCAAATCTGATTTTATCATGAGCCATCATACACCTGTTATTATATTAATGATAATATTTTGCCAACTCGATTAAAATATTATATTATAGGGTATTTGTCAAGTATTTATTGCATATATTTTAAGTGGAATATCATTTATACCTTCTTTCCTGAATGTTGGAGGAAAAATGTGGTTCATAGCTTGCAAAATAATATTTTCAAGGCATTGTAAAAAGCCTATAAACTATGATAAATTGAAGATTTAAAACAATATAACACAGGCTGTTGTGATTTATGAAAGCGGCAGAACTTAGACAGAAATATCTTGATTTTTTTGTTACCAAAGCGCACAAAGTTATCAAAAGCGCTTCGTTAATTCCTGAAAATGACCCGACTTGTTTATTCACAACAGCCGGGATGCATCCTCTCGTACCGTTTCTGCAGGGCACGCCTCATCCATTAGGCAAACGTTTGACCAATGTGCAGAAATGTATCAGAACAGGAGATATCGAATCCGTTGGCGACCCGGTTCATCTGACCTTTTTTGAGATGCTGGGAAACTGGTCGCTGGGTGATTATTTTAAAGAAGATGCCATCAGGTTCAGCTTTGAATTCCTTACCGGCAGCAAGTGGTTGAATATTCCTTTAGAAAAACTGGCCTTTACGGTTTTTGCCGGTGATGATGATGCACCGTTTGATGAACAGGCATTTAAATTATGGCAGGAACTTGGTGTTTCCGCTGACAGAATTGCCAGATTGCCGAAAGAGGACAATTGGTGGGGGCCTGCTGGACAGACCGGTCCATGCGGCCCGGACACAGAAATGTTTTACTGGACAGGGACAGAACCAACGCCTACCGTATTTGACCCGAAAAATCGGTTATGGGTGGAGATTTGGAATGATGTATTCATGCAGTATAACAAAAATGCCGCTGGCAAATATGAACCATTGACTCAATGTAACGTTGATACTGGAATGGGCGTTGAACGGGTTACTGCCGTACTTCAGGGCAAGGCAAGTTGCTATGATACTGAATTGTTTCAACCAATATTTGCAGAGATTGATCGTTTGCGTGGCGTTGCCACATCAACCGGACGCACCGATGCAGAACGGATTATTGCGGATCACATCCGTGCTTCTGTGTTTATAATCGCTGATGGCATCACCCCCGGCAACGTTGACCAGCCTTATGTGCTCCGCCGATTAATCCGGCGCGCAATTTTAAAAGGGAGTCAACTTGGATTAAAACAAGATTTTACGGCGCAAATAGCAACGGTAGTAGTCCAGAACTATTCCTCCGCATATCCAGAGTTGCTTCAAAATAAACATCGCATTATTGAAGAGTTACAGGCCGAAGAAAGGCAGTTTGCACTGACTTTGGAGAAGGGAATCAAGGAGTTTGAAAAACTGATTGCCCGGGTTCCTGAGCACGTTGCAAAAAAAAGTATCAGTGGTAAAAATGCTTTTTTCCTGTATGAGACTTATGGCCTGCCGTTGGAGCTTACTGCCGAAATGGCCGGGGAGAGAGGATTCACGGTTGATTGTGCCGGATTCAATGAAGCATTTGCCAAACATCAGGAACTTTCCCGCAAGGGCGCAGAACAGAAATTCAAAGGCGGCCTGGCGGACAATTCCGAATTCACCGCCGAACTCCATACCGCAACTCACATTATGCATGCAGCTTTGCGTAAACTGTTGGGGGAACATGTTGAACAACGCGGTTCTAATATTACCGCAGAACGCTTACGATTTGATTTTTGCCATCCTGATCGTGTGCCTGACGAAATATTGTCAGAAGTGGAAAAAATAGTTAATGCCGCAATTGATGCCGGTATTCCGGTTGAGTGCAAAGAGATGACTGTTGAGCAGGCAAAAGCAGAAGGCGCCATTGGTATATTTGGTGACCGTTATGGAGAAATCGTCAAGGTTTATACCATCAGCGGAGTGAGCAAAGAGATTTGCGGCGGTCCACATGCAACGACAACTGCACAAATGGGAAAATTCAAGATTCTCAAAGAAGAAAGTTCAAGTCGTGGCATCAGGAGAATAAAAGCTGTTTTGATTAAAGAATAAGTTATGCTATTTTATAGAACATTTAGCAAGATTGGATTTTTATCTTGCGTGGTTTATCCAGTTTCTGATGAGTGTTGTTCAGGCTGGTTCTGAACCTTCGTTATTGCATGAATAATTTTAAGTTGGAGTCATTGTAATCGTATCGGGATGATTGCAACAATGGTTGGTTTTTCGTAAATAACAGGGAGAGCATTAATAACCATGAAAAAGTCAGATTTATTAATCGCCCATGGCGCTGATGCGTATAGCATCAAGGTTACCGGACGGGCGAATTTTGAATATGGTCTGCCGTTAAGGAATTTTGCCAAATCACTGGAAAATGATTTTGATAAAATTTCGATTGATTTGAAATATTGTACAGGAATGGATAGCACTTTCATGGGAGTTTTAGCCATGATTGGCTTGAAAGCCAAAAAGGCTAATGCCATTGTTGAGATTGTTAACGCTGAAGAAAATAATCGACAATTACTTGTCGGGCTTGGCGTAGATAAATTGTTTATTTTTACCAAACAAACTGTTCCGACAGAACAAACTTCTGAACAACCCGTTGATTGGAAACCGGGTGAATCAGGCGATTCACGTTTGACTACTGCTGAAACAGTGGTTGACGCTCATGAAACACTTATGACTGTCGATGAAAAAAACGTTCCGAAATTTGAAAAAGTTGTAGAGTTTGCGCAACAAGACCTCGACAAACTTAAACAATAAACGGTAAATTTTATTGTTTGGTTAGATAGCAATTTCAGTATGTTATTTGCACTTTTTTGCTACACCTGAGTCCTTCTTTTTTGATAACGGATTGTCATTGGCTCGATTTATATTGTGAGTTTGAAACGAGACACTATGATGTTTCATTGGTTAAGAAAAAAAACATTTTTAATTTCTTCCGCAGCATTGTTAATAGTCGCTTGGGCTGAGATTGAAATTTTTGCTTCAGACATAAAGACTCTTAACTCAACTAAAGTTAAATACTTATTCCTTTTTGTTGGCGAAGGTATGGGTGATACGCCAATTGAATTAGCTGAATCCTGTCTGCAAATTTCACGACCTGGCGCCAAACTGTTCATGAACCGTCTCCCCGTTCGGGGAAAAGTTGCGACTTTGAATTTTGAAAATCAGATAACTGATTCTGCCGTAGCCGGTACTGCGATTGCATGTGGTCAAAAGACTTTTAACGGCAGGTTGGGAATCAGCGCTAACGGTAAACAGCTTGACAGTATTGCGGAGTTGGCCAAAAGACAACAACTTAAAGTCGGAATTATTTCCGGGGCAAATTTAAACAATTCAATAACTGCCAGTTTTTTTGCCCATTGCCCTGCAAGTTCAATGTATTCTGATATAACCACAGATATGGCTACCAGCGGTTTTGATTTTTTCGGTGGCGGTGAACTTTTGCTTTCAAAGGATGGGAAACGTGACTGGGAAAATCAGAAATTGAAATCTGGTGGTTATGTTGTCGGTTCTGGTAGAACTGCCTTACATGCTGCATCTGCTGTTAATAAGAACTTTATTCAATCAGAGGTTGCCTTTCAGCTTGATTTGCGCAATACTGACAACCCATCTTTAGCCGAGTATACCGCCAAAGCAATTGAATTGCTGGATAATCCTAACGGATTTTTCCTCATGGTCTGCTCCGGAAAAATTGATTCTGCCTGTCATCTTAACGATACCGGCTCTGTTATTCATGAGATATTCGCATTTGACCAGGCGGTTAAGACTGCGCTAGAATTTATGCAGAAACATAAGGATGAAACTTTAATTGTGGTAACCGCTGATCATGATACCGGGAATTTGCAGTTTAATAATAAAATTTCTTCCAACGGTAAAAAAAATGCCTTGATTAATCAGAAGCTTAGTTGCAATGCTATTGGCTCAGTACTGCGTAAACAAAGTCCTGGAGATAAAAGCAGTGCTACGGTCATTGAGTATCTGAAGGAAGTGCTTGCTGTTGATTTTAGCGACACGGAACAAGCTGAAATTAAATCGGCATGGGTTGAGTGCGGAAAAAATTCACAACCGGGTGATGATCCTTACGTTAAAGTTCTTAGTCATGCTTGTGCAATCAGAGATCGCCGCAGCGGAGTAAAGTGGGGTGGTGTCAATCACTCAGTAATGCCGGTAAGCGTGTTGGCTGCAGGCGCAGGGCAGGAATTATTCAGCGGTCGATATGAGAATACTCAAATTTTTGACAAAATGAAGTTACTATTGATTAAGTAACAGATGTAATTTGCAGATGCCAGTTAGCTTATGGTTAGCTTATGAGCACTTTTAGGGGAGAAAACAGGAGAGGAGTAGGCAAGAATTGACAGGAATATCAGGAATTTGTTATTTTTAGCTTAAATTTGGTACCCGGGAGAGGAATCGAACCTCCGACCAAAAGTTTAGGAAACTTTTGCTCTATCCACTGAGCTACCCGAGCATCCGCTATTAAAATAGTTTGAATCAGCCTAAAATCAAGAGTTGAAGTTAAAAAACGGCCTATTTCGCCGGTCTGGTCATGACCGTGGCGACACCATTCGATGAGAAATTAATCAACATGAGCGATTTGGGTCTGGTTTTTAAGAAAATCTCACCACTGCCGCCGTTTTCACTATTTTGTTCCCCGGTATATGGCGACCAACCATCGGCGCGAAGTTTTGCTGAAACCTCACTCAATGCCGCGGCAGGAGAATTGATGGTTTTGTATTCACCATAAAATGTGTCTCGCTTGTGGAATTGCATATATTTCAGTGGCTTGCCGTCTCCAGTCATGGGCAGCATCTCCGGCCAGTTAAATTTCTCCGGAAATTTCTCCGGGGTATTCATCGTGAACATGATGGCAGGAAAACCTTCGCCAGGGAAAATGATGAGGATGCGTTTTTCCCAGCCGCCATTAAGTTTGTTTTTGATAAGGATGGTATTGCTGCTGGCAGCAAAAACACCTTCCGGAAACGCCTTGTTGAGTTGAAATAGCAGGTCTTCAACCGGAGAAACGATAACCGCGATGTTAAGCTCCAGATCGATGCCATTAATTGTGACATTTTCATTCCATACCTGTTTACCATCTAAAAGTTGTTCAGGATCGGCACTACTGTTTTTTTTGCCGGCTCCGCCTGTTGGCCAAAGGGTGAAAACATCGGCATGGCTAAAAAAAGTAACAATAAGGCACAGACTAAATATCGCGAAAAATTTCCTCATTTTTTCTCCAATCGCCAAATTTTCAGGCTTTGCCAGTCATAAAAGCGGGCGATGGCAAGTACAAATGGCACCGCCAGAATGTTCCAGCCGGGATAGGTTAAGCAGCGTTTTCGTTTTATTGATGCTTGCAACAATCTGGTAGCGAAAATTTCCGGATTGCCACCGCCAGGTGAACGGGGAGGGGTACGATTGCCGATGGCGCGACTGGAAAATCCGGTATCAATTCGTCCAGGCGTGACATCCATTACATGAATACCATATTGATGCAATTCGACTCGCAGGGTATTTGAATATGCGGTAACTGCCGCTTTGGTGGCGCAATATGCTCCCATACATGGAACATAAAGTCTTCCGGCCACGGATGAGATATTGATAACGGAACCCTGCGTGTTTTTTAGATATGGGAGACAAATTCTGGTCAGTTCCACCATCGCAAAAAAGTTAAGTTCAAAAATTTTTCTGATTTCATCCTCCTGCAAATCCTCCCAGGTGGAGTAGCCGCCGACGCCGGCGTTATTAATGAGTATATCAATCCGGCCGTATTGGTTTGTGATTTCTTCTATCGCTTTGGCTCGTTGCTCAGCGATAGTGATATCAGTTGGTATCCATAAGTCAAGTTCCGTATCCGGTTTTGTCCGCGAGAGTCCAGCGACAATAATTCCGGCATCACGGAATTTTTTAACCGTTGCGATACCAAGACCGCTGGAAACGCCGGTAATTACTGCTACTTTTTTTGATATTGTCATCCGCTCAGGTTTCCTGTTTAGTCCAGTTGCTCGCAGGTTGAGCTCATTGTCAATCCGGAATGAAGCACACCACGTTGCTGGCGAAGCGTATCGGCAAGTTTACGGATGCTTTCCGCCCGTCCTCTGACCATAATCATCTCGGCGCAAAGTTCATGGGTTAAGTGAACATGGGTGGCGGCAAGGACATGATCGTGGTTGTGGTGCTGAATATTATTCAACCTTTCACTTAATTCGCGTTGGTGGTGATTGTAAACAATCGTCACTGTGCCGAGTACTTCATCCGAGTTATCCCATTGATCCTGGACAAACCGGTCGCGGATCATATCACGAATATATTCAGAACGATTCTTATAACCTGCGGCAAGTGTCATTTTCTCCAGATTTTCGCATAAATTATCTTCCAGTGAAATACTTATTCTTACCAGTTCTGCCATATTCATCTCCGATTTATAAATAAAATATTACGAATTACAAAATAATAATACTTGACTTTTCCCAGGCAACCATTATAATAGTATTACGATTATAAAAAAAATAATACTGTAAGTTCTATTGTAAGGTAACCTGTTAAATGAAAAAAGTCAATAAAAGAAAGGCGAGTGATATGGCTAGGAATACAAATTTTACTTTGGTTGAATTGCTGGCTGTGATTGTGATTATTTCGATTTTGGCGATGTTATTACTGCCGGTACTGGCTCAGGCACGTGAATCCGCGAAAATGAGTTCATGTACTGGTAATATGAAACAAATGGCAATAGGTGCGCAATTATATGCACTGGATAGCCGTTATTATCCGGCGGCTTATACCAATTGGGGAGGTGTGAAACGTCGTTGGATGGACTTTGTTGCCCCATATTTAAAAAATGGTACCGACAATTCCAAGGTTTATCTTTGTCCTGCCGATGTCAAACCAGGTATTCCGTCTGGCACAACGATGCAGCTAAGTTACGGGATTAATTCTTATAATTTTATTGGCGGTTCTGCTGGCCAGATGTATTCATTCTGGTATCCAGTTCATTCCAGTATGGTTAGACATCCATCGCGGGTGATACTGCTGTCAGATGCAAGACCTGCTTATTATTACGTGGCTGGAAGCGCTGGTAATGCAACGCACTATTATACGCCCGGTGCTGTGGTTAATGCGGCTCCAGATACTTATGTGGCATTTCGCCACCCGCATTATATGTTTACCGCCGGTTATGCTGATGGGCATTCCAATACAAGGAACAGAACATCACAAATCGACTGGGATGCATCATTGTGAGAATACTGCCATTCTATCTTGTGTTACTTGTTACGTTGTTTTTGACCGAATTGGCTACAGCAGAGTCTTTGGAAATTACCGACATAACCGGTCGTAAAGTAAAGACTCCAGCTAAAGTTGAAAGGATTTTGACGACATGTACTTCTGTAACTGATACGTTATTACGTCTCAAGCAAAGGAGTATAATTGCCGGATGTGATGAATACTCCAGAATGTTCCCTGAAATGTCTGACGTTGGAGTACTTGCTCATGGTGGTTCCATTTCCAGAGAAAGGGTAATTGCAAAAAGAATTGATCTGGCGTTTATCTGGTGGTATCAGGATGAAATGGCTGAACAACTGGCGAACTTGAATATTCCTGTGGTCAGAATCAGGTTAAACGGTGCAAAAGATATCCCACCATTCCTGCGGTTGGTAAGCAAATGCGTCAATCAGAGAGAATCTGGTGAGAAAATGGCGATTGAGATAGAACAGTATCTATCGCGAGCAACGAAGAATCAGACATTAACACGTGCAACGGTATACTGGGAGCTTTATACCCCTTTTCGGACTGCCGGATCAGATTCTTACCTTGATGATTTGTTGCTGCTTGCTGGTGGCGTTAATCTCGTTTCCCAACCAGGTTCTATACAGTTTTCTTGTGAAAGACTGTTGCGAGACAATCCAGAAATAGTATTGTTGCTGGACGGTTACTCTACGGTGGCAGAATTTTCGTCACGTTCAGGATTATCCGGATTGAATGCTGTGAAAAACAAACGGGTTTATTGTGTTCCCAGACAAATTATTGTTGCAGGCGCCGGTCTTCCTGAGTCTGTTGCCGTTATCAAAAGAATCATATTAAGTGAAAATAAAGGATAAAACAGATGGCTTTCTACAAAATGACTTTCAATCAGAAATACCGTTTTGCGACGGTTTATAATTATGGCTGCACCTTTAAATGTCCGATATGCAGTTATAAATTGCGTAGTGGTATAGCCGGTGTTCCGGGACAGTCATTTCCGCGTCCTGAAGCGTTTCCAATTCTTGCTGAATTTAAAAATGCGCTGGCGCAATTGGCGATAGACAGAGTTTTTTTTATGGGGGGAGAACCTACGTTAGCTCCCGATTTGCCTGAATTACTGTATTTCGCAAAACATGAACTGAGACTTGAGACTGGATTGGGGCACACCAATGGTAGTCGTCTGCCGTTAGCTGACCTTGATATGGCGAATGTCGGATTAAAGACATGGGAAGAACAGTTGCATTTTAAGTTTACCGGTCGACCCAAGTCGTTGATCTACAATAATTTCAAAGCCGCATTTCATTCAGGAATAAAAATGAAAGCAAATGTCATACTTATTCCGGGTTTGGTAGAGATTGAACAGATTACAGCTATTGCTGAGTGGTTAAGCCGGCTTTCCCCACAAATTCCTTTGCATGTAAACGGTTATATTCCAGTTCCTGGCCAACCGTTTAAAAAGCCTTCGCATATAAATGTTGCGGAAGTAGTCAATGCATGCCGCCAGTACCTTAATACGGTTGACAGTTCAAATATTTCCCCGGAAACTGCGGTTGGACTATCTGGTAGAGATGACCGTTTTGACAGTGTAACAGTTATTTAGTTCTACTTGTAAATCACAATTATTATAATTTTATGACTAAAAATTCACAACGTTCATATTTATGGCAGCTTAGTCTGCTGCTTTTTATTAGTTTCGCGGTTTTAATTCTGGCGCTTTGTTGTGGTGCAGTTAAAATTTCTATCGCTAACATTATTGAAACATTTTTAGGCTTTGACAGTGATTCAACTGTAAGCCAAATTATAATTAATACTCGTTTGCCCCGGATAATATTAGCGGGATTGGCAGGGATGGCCCTGTCATTGGCAGGGTTAGCCGCGCAAACATTATTCCGTAACCCGCTTGCCAGTCCTTATATGCTGGGAGTTTCTAACGGTTCTGCTCTTGGCGCTGTGACGGCAATGCTTATCGGCGGTATGAATGGCGCCAGTCTCACTGCATGCGGTATTTTCGGTGGTATTACGAGTTTGTTATTGATCAAATTTTTAGCTTCGCGCGCTGGAAATTTTACCAGTACCATTTTATTGCTTGGAGTTGCTTTAAATGCGCTTTTTAGTTCACTTGTCTCTGGCATACTGTTGTTCGCCGGAGAACGGTTGCAGGGAATAGTTTTCTGGCTCATGGGTGGATTCTGGCGGGCGTCATGGTCCGCTTCAGGAATGCTGGCATTAACGACTCTGTCTGGATTGGCGGCAATGTTGATTCTTGCTCCTGCAATGAACGTATTGCTACTCGGTGATAAAACTGCAATCAGTTCAGGAATTAACTTGCGCCGTCTCCAATTGTGGTTGTTATTGATTGTGGCAATACTTTCGGCAACAGTTGTAAGTGTCGCCGGGGTAATCGGGTTTATTGGTTTAATTGTGCCGCATTTAACCCGAATTATTTGCGGCCCTGAATTACGCAAACTGGTTCCAGTTTGTGCATTAGGAGGTGCGGTTTTGACTATTGCTGCTGACACTGTTGCGAGAACCGTGTTTTCACCAGCTGAAATCCCCGTAGGCATTATAACATCGCTAATTGGAGCCCCAATACTTGTCTGGTTGATTTTAGCTAAAGCGCAAGGAAATTTGTGGCAATGACACTAAGGGCGGAAAATCTCTCTTTTTCATACAGGAAAAACTTACCGCAGATATTAAACCATGTCTCGATAACACTTCAGCAAGGAAAAATTGTTGGAATTTTCGGACCAAATGGTTCTGGAAAAAGCACGCTGATAAATTGTCTTGCCGGGATATTGCGTCCAGATACGGGCATGGTTTTAATAGATGAGCATCCTTTGAGTGATATTACTACGATAAGTCTGGCACAAAGGATGGCGCTTGCAGCTCAGGAGATTCCTTCAATGTTACCATTTTCTGTTGAGCAGGTACTACACCTCGGTCGTTATCCTCATCGCGGCTTCTGGCAGAACCAGATGCACGTAGAATCCGAAAAAATAGCAAAATGTATTGAGCTAACACGTTTGGGGCATCTAATCTCTCGGCAGTATAATGAGCTTAGTGGTGGCGAGAAGCGCCGGGTGATGTATGCCCGTGCCGTTATTCAAGCCGAGCAATTTCTGCTGCTTGATGAACCCGCAGCTTATCTCGACCCGCAGCATCAGTTGGATCTCTTTGAGAGTCTCCAAACTCTTGCCGCATCTGGTATAGGCATTTTGATTACCAGTCATGACTTGTATGTTGCACCGCTTTACCTGGACTTTGCGATTTTGATGCATAACGGTAGAATTATTGCCAGCGGTCTACCAGCGTCAGTGCTTTCTTCTGAAAATATTAATATCGCCTTCAATCGTTCAATCAGTATTTCATGGAAATATCCAAATCAAATAAATGTTGAAATTGGGGGGCAATCCTTTGACTAATGTGCATTTAGTGTATCAATATTTGTATATTTATTTGAAAAGATTATGATTTAATGATATCGTAAATTTCAGTGTAATCGGAGACTTGAGATTGGTTATTAATTTTAAAACAATCAGAGATTCGGCATTCGCAATTGCTTTGTCAGTGATGTTATTTTCCGAATTTCTGCATCCTGCGTTTCATAATCATGATTCCCATTCCAGTCAAGGAACCAGGTATTTTACGGTTTCTTCGCAATTTGTGAATCATGTTGACGCAGAGGTCGGACATATCAAAGGCGCTTGCCCTATATGTTCCTATGTATTTCTCAAGTATTACGCCAATGATTCAACATTGATTGTTTTGTCTGGTTTTCCGGATGTTACGCAATCAATGCCTATGGATTTTATTTATTTTGAAACACATCTAGCCTGCTTCCCGCGTGGACCACCTTTTTATTCCTGATTCCACAATAGTTTAGCCTTAAGTTTGTCATCTGTGATTGAATGATGATGTTATCAATCATAGTATCGAGTCTTCTTTCATTCAACATGTTATTTTTCAGGAAAAAAATTATGAAAAGTATTAATAAATTTACACTCATTGAACTCCTCGTAGTGATAGCGATCATCGCGATCCTCGCAGGAATGTTATTGCCGGCACTAAACAGTGCACGTGAAAAAGCACGGGCTACGCAGTGCATGAATAATCTTAAACAATGCGGATTGGCCTTTGCCGGTTATGGTAATGACTGGCAATCATTCTTCCCCCCGATTCATCATGGAGGTGCATGGGGCGAGGAAGGCATTTCTGGTGAACCAAATCCGGTTAAATGGTTTGAATACCTTTATCCGTTCGGCATGAAACGTAATTTTTTGTTGTGTCCTGGCGATCCTGCAGTACGTTCAGGATTTGATGCCGATTTTGACAAGCGTGAAAGTTATACATTTAATTGTATGTTTGGTTATGATAAAAAGAGCAGCCAGTTAAAAAAATCTTCGCGGAATATCATTGTTGGTGAACGCGGCGGCGAAGATCTGCCTGCCGGCACAGAGAGAGATGAAGCACTTGATCACGAGGGGTATGATGGCTATATGAATGTTACCGAATGGGAAAATACCATGGCGAAGACCCGGCACAAAGATATATCAAATTATCTATTTGTTGACGGTCATGCCACGGCGCAAAAATTCAATGAAACAGTTGGCGATAAAACCGAAGCTCAGAATATGCATTTCGTAAAAGAGTTTAAGGATATTTATTATGTAGGACCATAGAGGAAACGGGAAAGTCATTTGTTTATGCTCCATCCGTTATTTTTTTGCACAACCGGTTCTGCCGGTTGTGTGAAATTATTATGCTGCGTATTATCAGAAAACATCATGGTCATTTAAGTGAACATATTGTTGTATTCCGGCTATTTTTAATTCATATTTCCACTTTTTACCGATAGCATCATCTAAGAAAAGCTTAAGAACGGTTGCAGATTTGGATTTGAGGCTTGAAAAGAGGCGCTTTTTCAGTAGATTATATGCAATGAATTTGATTGCATATAAACATTTAATCAAGAAGTAAGGTAAAGCAGGTAAAAATGTATCAGGAATTATATGATAAGTTATCTCAATATAACCAGCAGCATCTGTTGAAATTCTGGCATGAATTAGATTCCAACAGTCAGGAACAACTTAGCAGTCAGTTGAAAGCTATTGACTGGGACAGTCTTTTAGAACAGACTAAGGAATATGTATTAAGCAAACCATCTCTCAATGTTCCTCATAATTTAGAGCCGGCGCCATATTTCCCGGCGGTGGCAAAAAATGAACAACAGGTTGAATTGTACCATCGTGCTTTGGCAAAAGGACATGAATTACTTTTGGGGGGCAAGGTTGCGGCATTGACCGTAGCTGGCGGACAGGGATCGCGATTGGGTTTTGACGGTCCGAAGGGAACTTATCCGATTACTCCAGTAAAAAATAAGACGTTGTTTCAGTATTTCGCGGAATCTATTCTACGGCTTAATTCCAAGTATGATCAGGAGTTACAGTGGTACATCATGACCAGTAAACTCAATGATCTGGCAACCAAGGATTTTTTTGAAGCTCATGATTTTTTCGGTATTAATCCTGATAAAGTAATATTTTTTACTCAAGGCGTGATGCCTGCAATCGGCTATGATGGTAAATTGTTGCTCGCGGCGAAGGACTCGCTCGCGTTGGCACCGGATGGACACGGCGGAACACTCCTGGCATTAAAACGTTCCGGTGCACTTGGCCGGATGAGGGCGGACGGGATTGATTACATCTCCTATTTTCAGGTGGATAATCCGCTGGTTTCAATTGTTAACCCGCTCTTTCTTGGTCTGCATGCTTTGCAGGAATCTGAAATGAGCGCAATCATGTTGGCGAAAACTGAACCGTTCGAAAAACTCGGGAATTTCTGTGTCTCCGACGGTAAAACACAAATTATCGAATATAGCGATCTGCCGGAAGAGCTTGCGATAAAACGCAATCCTGACGGCAGTTTGAAATTTATTGCGGGAAGTCCGGCTATTCATATTATCAGCCGTAAATTTGTTGAAAAGCTTACGGCGTCCGGACGCTTGGACATGCCGTGGCACCGTGCCGATAAAAAAGTGCCATATCTGGATGATAATGGCAAAATTGTTTCTCCGGAAATGCCGAATGCCATCAAGCTTGAATCATTTATTTTTGATGCATTGCCGTTGGCATCAAAAACGATGATACTCGAGGCAGATCGCCGCGAAGAATTCGCCCCGACAAAAAATAAAACCGGTGTTGATTCAGTCGAAAGTTGTCAGGCAATGCTTATTGACCGGGATGCAAGACGTCTGGAGCGTGCCGGGGTTACTGTTCCTCGGGATAATTCCGGCAACCCTGCCGTCATGATTGAACTCTGTCCCCGGGTGGTCATTGATGATGAAGATGCCGTTGCGTATTGCCGCACCCATGAAATTAAATCCATCAATCCAGAACAGAGCAAAATCTATTTGTCATGATTAGAATTATCAAAATAGCCATTGAAGATATTTTAAATGATGCCGGCAGCTGTTCTGCCAGAATTAATCGAGCATGTCGCCGTGGCAAACCGATGCAAGTTAGCGGTATCTGCTCCAATGCAGAAATTCTTTACGTTATTCTTGAGGAAAGAGAATCGGTTTCCAAACAATACCGGATCGCGCCGCTGGCAGAATTTGATGATGCTATCATTGCATCAATTCGTTCCCGTTACGATGCCGGATTTACTACTGTTGGCAGTTTTATCGCGTCGGAAACGGCTTGGGCACTGTTCGCCCGTCCCGTTCGTGGAGTAAGATAAGTATGAAAAAGATACTCAACGCTGACAGTACCGTTGAAATATATGATGAACATCAAGGACAGAAATCGCTAACTTACGCGTCATTGCTGATAATTGTAGTTGCAATACTGCTGCTGTTCGGCTTGACTATGCTCTACTCCACTTCTTATGGCATTGCCGGGACAAAATACTTCTACAATCAGTTGACTTGGGCAGGCGTTGGCTTTATTGCCGGCGGTGTGGTGCTTTTAGTCGGTCACAGGCGGCTGTGTGAATATGCTATGTTCTGGATTATCGGCGTTACGATTTTGCTCATTATTGCTGATTTTTGTTTTCCTGCAATCAAGGGTGCGCACCGCTGGATCAGGATCAATGCCGGCGGTTTTCCTTTAAGTATCCAGCCTTCTGAGTTCGCAAAACTGGCTATAGCAATTTACATTGCAAAATTTTGTGCCGACAATGTCCGGTTTATGAACAGTCTTTTTTCAAAAGAGACACCGGCAAGGGCAGCCATTCCCTGTTTTATCGTGATGTTTTTTGTTCTCTATGGCAAGGATTTGGGAACGACAGTATTACTTGCAACCGTAATTCTGATTGTGATGTTTGTCGCCGGATTGCGCCTTTCGGTAGTACTTGCGCCAATTTTACTTTTCGGACCGGTGATTTTTATTTTTATCAAGAAATTTGATGCGGAACGCTGGTCCAGAATGACTTCATTTATGAATCCCGAAGTAAGTCAGCAAACGGATGGCTACCAACTATGGAATTCACTTCTTGCACTTGGTTCCGGCAACTGGTTTGGTATCGGGTTTATGGAAAGCAGACTCAAGGCAAAGTATCTGCCTGAATCTCATACAGACTTTATCCTTTCGATTGTTGGTGAGGAACTTGGTTTCTTTTCGCTTTGTCTGGTAATTGTTGCATACATTATGTTTATGTATTTGAGTGTGAAAATCAGCGTTAATTCCCGCACCCGGCTGGGAATGCTGCTCGGTTTGGCGATAACAGCGATGATTACTCTTCAATCAATCATCAATATCGGCGTTGTTTCCGGTGCTGTTCCGACCAAGGGTATGCCTGCTCCATTTATCAGTTATGGCGGCAGTAATATGTTGATGTGTATGATCAGTGTCGGCATATTGCTGAATATCGCATTCGAAACGGTAAAGCCGGGATTTAATGACGAAATTATTAAATCATTTACTGATAAATTTGCGTTTGTCACCCGGTTATGGAAAAAATAAAGATGAAGACTTACAATAAACTGAAGCGTCTGGCAATCACTTGCGGTGGTACCGGCGGACATTTCTTCCCCGGACTGAGTATTGCCAGAGAATTTAAAAAGTCAGGCGGAGAAGTGTTACTTGTTCTTAGCGGAAAAAATTCTTCGGAACAGGCTGACATTGCCGCTTTGAATGGTATTGAGTCAATAAAACTGACTGCGTCGCCACGACCGGAAAGTATCAGTGGAGCTTATAAATTCATTTGCGACTCCTGTTCAGGAACCTTGAGTGGTCGCCGGAAATTGAAAGATTTTCGTCCCGATGCGCTACTGGCCATGGGAAGTTTTACTTCCACCCCCGCCGCCGTTGGCGCGATTACTCTTGGAATTCCACTTTTTCTGCATGATGGCAATGCCCGTATCGGCAAGGCTAATCGCCTGTTAAGTCGCTGGGCAAGACGACTGGGCGCCGGTTTTCCGCCGGTAAACCCTGAACAATTGCGTTGCCCTTATGTTTTTACCGGTATGCCGGTGCGTACCGAATTACTGGATTGTACTCTTGATAAAAAAACGGCAACGCTTGAGATAAATCAGAAATTCGGTTCAATTCTGGACCCGGAGTTGCCGTCGATGCTCATTTTCGGCGGCAGTCAAGGTGCGGAGATTTTCAACCGAACACTCCCGGAAGTTTTATTAGCGGCTTCAAACCGGCAATTCCAGATTATTCACCTTACCGGTCATGGCAAGTTTGAAGCAGTAAGCCGTGCGTATCAAGATGCTTTTTTTCCGGTTTTGACATTGCCGGCATCAAATGAAATGAATCTTTTTTATCAAGCAGCGGATGTGGTTTTCTGCCGTTCCGGCGGCAGTACGATTGCCGAGCTTACCCTGTTTGGAAAATTTGCATTTCTAGTGCCATATCCGTTTGCAGCGGAAAATCATCAATACTTCAATGCCAAATATATGGCAAATTCAGGCGCTGCCGAAATTATTGAAAATAGTCAGTGTAACAAGGAAAATATCACTGCCATTATCGAACGGTGGCTGGCTGAACCGCAAAAGTTCAGTTCAGAAGGGACGAAAGGAAAAATACTCGGACGTCCTGATGCAGCAATAGATATATTGTCCTTGATTAACGATAATATTTAAATGCGTAATCCCAATATCGCGGGAGGATAATCCATGGATGACCGCGAATTATGTAATATACCGGTCGAATTGCGTAACTCATGGCTGGAAATGTCTGATGAAGCATTTTCCGCTATCTCCAGACTTGAAATGTTCAAAGGTTCTGGCAGAGGCGGGCAGAAACGCAACAAAACCTCCACCGCAATAAGAATCGTTCATCTACCCACTGGAATCTGCACAACCGATTGTTCTGAACGCAGTCAGTTGCAGAACCGGCGCAATGCTTTGAAAAAACTGCGTTTGGTCATTGCATTGTCGGTGCGTTCAAATCCCCCTGCAGTAATGCAAAATCTGGAAACAGGCTTGAATAACCGGGATTACCCGCTGTGGTTGGCTCAAATAATGGATTTACTGCATGAACGCGGTTACCATATCAAGGATACTGCGGAAACGTTGGGCGTCAGTACTGCCAGACTTATTAAGCTGCTTTATCGTGATCCGCAATTATGGCAGGCGGTAAATCATGCCAGACAGCGGTTGAACCTGCAACCATTGCATAAACCTTTGGCCTGATACCGTATTATACCGTGATGGCGCATGCGCCGCGACTGAATGTCACCACCCGTCTGTTTTCCGAAACTGCAGCAAGTGCAATATTCAAGTTTTCCAGCCGTTCAATGGCTGACTCATGTTCCATACTGTTGGCTTCAGAGAATTTTATATCATCGGTTAAGACCATCCGGTAATATTCAAAACATTCCGGGCGCCCATAATATTCACGGTCGAGGTAATCGCACATAGCGCTTGAATGTTCGGCACGAACCAGGATGGAAACACAACCGCCTTTGCCGGCGCCGGTTAATTTTCCGCCGAGGTATCCTGGACCACGTTTGGCGATACTTAGCAATAAATCAAGTTGCGGGATTGATACCCGGAAGTCAAAACTCAACGCATCCTGCAGTTCATCGACCAATGTGCCTACTTCACGGCGGTAAAGATCGTAAGCCGGTGAATTTTCAGTAATCGCACCGGTTTTAACTTGTTCAGAAACTCCGGTAAAAATATTTTCCAGTCGTCTGCCAATCAGATTCTGCCGGTAGAAAAACCTGGCGGTTGTGCGCAGATGATAACCGCCAATTTTTCGTTTCGGGCTGGTGTAGGTCCTGATGATGGCAGCGCAATCGGTTTGTAAAATTCTGGCGGCATCATCAGGGGTTACTTTGACCGGCAACAGGGAGATGAATTCTTCTATTGCCTGATTGGGAATATCAAGGATATCGGGGCTTAAACTACCAAGTTTTTTGAATTTACGCTCAATTTGATGCCATAATTCCGGTTGGGAATTTAACAGTTCCAACTTCCTTTCAGGAACAAATCCAAAACGCCGTTCTATCAAGTGTTCCAGCCATTGATGATGGTGGTTTTCCTTTTTTTCTAAAGCGTTGATTACATATTTGATGAGCAGATCGGCAAAATCTTCACTCATTTTAATCCAGCCTTTGCGCATATTGAAGCTCTGATTGCCGCCGGCACTCTTGTTCACTTCCCATAACGAATTGGCCAGCACAACATGAATGCCATTTAAAAACGGCAGTGAATCAGTAACTACATCATGACGGGAGTGCCTGTTGTAACTGACGCTGTTAGCCGGATTGAATAGAATGGTCATCTGATCGTTAGCGCCGCCGTGGGTGCCAACATACCATTCCGCTTCACCCAAAAACTTGCATACCTGACTGTTCGTCCAATGCGGAAGTACATCACTGTTGGCAAAAAACATCGCTAAAAATGATAATACTACCATCGCTGAAGAAGAACTTACCCCTGCACGGAACGGAGTGGTCGCAGGACCGAAAGTCATGTCTGCACCACGAAGTTTAATCCCCTGTTTGTCCCACATTGCCCGCAGGTACGGACTGATGACATAGTTTGTCCAATCTCCCTGTTTTCTACCGTAATATGGAAAAAGTAGAGAACGGTTGTCCCAATTGTCTTCCAGTCCGCTAACATTATTACCTGTCCACGGTGCATTGCGGAAACGGTTGAATTCCTCATTAAGAGAAATCTCAGTAGCAGGAAACAAGGGGTTGGTATTATACAGATTTAAAATATCATCTTCCCGGAATGAAACTGCCATTGGAATGTCGCCATCAATCGTGGTGGACATGTGGTCGCCACCGCACATATCCAGATATTCCAAAAATGCGTTTAACCGTCCCGGTGCACGCATAAGTACCGTCGGAATATTGCCCATCCGTTCCATGTGGCATTCAACGGTCCGGATTAAACGTTCTTTCTGCCGGTCAAGATAGTGCCGGTCGGAATTAATATAGATATCATTGCCAAGGTAGTTATAGAGCTCGGCAGTGTTAGCTTTAAGTGCGGCAATAAGTTTTGCCGCCGGTAAAACTTTAAATACCGGGGCGAATTTTTTTGGCATCTTATTTTATCTCCTGTTTTACTTTTAACTGTTTTAAATTAGTGGTGTTCATCTTTGCCGTGGAACATTTTTTTCCCGAGATGCATGAGGAACAGTGCAAACGACAACAATGCTATACTGCCGGCAAAGGGCACCATGTCAGGAATCTTATCTATTTTCATGGAAAGAATCAATTGAAAGAATTTAACCACCAGGGCCATAATAATAACCTGACCAATCTTATCTTTCAGAACATCGAGCGAACCTATATTTAAAATATTCGATGATTCGGTTTTGTCTGCCGCGTCGATATGACTGATAAAAAGTTCATAAAGACCGAAACTGAAAATTAAAGATACCACGGCAATCAGAAAAATATCAATACTTCCGACAATTGTTCCAAGCACTGCGTCATGCAAGTCAATTTTAGGTCCGCCGAACATAGCTTTTACCATGTTGATAATCACATTAGCGATATCAAACGTGCCGATAATAAAAAGAATTAATGATGCGAGTATACTGGAGATTACTGCCATCAGAACGAGGAACCGGCATGACCAGAGTAATTTTTCAAAAAAAATCTCTACTTTAAAAGTATGACGCCTGTCATTGTTTAAAAAATGTTCCTTGTCGTTATCTGTTTTTTTCTCTGACATCCCATCTTCTCCCAGTGTAATTTTATCAATGAAAATATTTGCTTAAGAATTAAACTTTAATATATTGTTTATTAAAGGAAAAACTATTTGGAAGCAGAAAGTATAATATCCTTCTGCCAGCGTTGCTTTACTTTATACAAAAATGTAAAATTGCCGTGATCATCAATTTCCAGATAGGAGTCTCTGAACGGTAATACCGCCAACGGTTCACCAGTATGCGCAGGACGCATCTCTTTCGGTATAGTTGAACTAAGTAACTTCATCTCCGGGAATTTATAAAATTCCAGCGCATTTTTAACTGCTGTTTCCAGTACGATAACCTGATTTTCTGCATCGTAAATTATAATATTTCCGGTTTTGCGGCCGAAAGGCTTGAATGTATTGTTGTTATACCAGCCGGCACTGTGTTCCGTACTGATAATCACAAAACTGGTACCTTTGGGATTACAGAAGACAATCTTTTTGGGAGAGATTTTTTCTGGCAATTTGATTTCGTGGTCCACGGTGACTGATTTATTTTCCAGATTGAAAAATTCAACTTTACCATTGCCTGCTGATGTCAGATATTTATGGTCGGAAGTGAATGTGAGCGAACCACCGCTGAAAGAACTGGTCATGCTACCGGTTTTTTGGGATAAATCATCAGGATTGAACAGGAAAATCTGATTCGACTCTGAAGTTTTCAGTGCCACAATATCTTCGGTTGCAGCCAAACCGGTAATATTGCCGGCGACCGGAGGTGTCATGGATTTTCGCTCCCCACTAGTTAAATCAATGGCGATGACCCGCAAACTTTGTTTGAAACATGTCTGTGGTTCTGCTATTGCCAATGCCATTGAACTTGCGGGGATAAGTAATAAATTGTTGATTCTTGTTTCCGGCAGTTCAATGATTCGCAGACAGGGAAGACCGGTTTTTGCTGCCGCATTAAGCAACACAATTCTGCTGGCAAAAGGACCAACACTTTTGCCGGCGGTTTCAATTAGTGCGATAACACTTTTGTCGGCGCTGATTACGGGAGAAGCAATTCTAACACTGCCGGCACCTTCAAAATACCATTTAGGTTTCCATTCAATTCGTGTTTTTTTGTCGGCAATATTTGATGCCAGACTATTTTCCATGATTGATTTGTCCGCATTTTTTGAACTCTGCGGTTCCATGGTAATATTGTCGCGGTTGTCCTCAACCTTGGGGCGTTCTGTGCCGTCATCCCAATTTTTGATTGCAAGCTGATTAAAATCACGATCTTTGGTGCGTTCATCCGCCGAAATGAGTGACGTCGCCGGTAGCAGTACAGCGCAACAATACAAAATTTTACATATACTGTTAAACGAGTGCTTTTGTACCATGAGTCATCAATTCCAATTGATAATTAACGTGAGTAAATACAATATTATCACTGAGATATGTTAGAATTAACTTTTTTCCTGCTCTGTTGGCTCATCACCTTTGATAGAACCGGGGTAGAAAAGAATAATTTCAACAATACTCCACGCCCAAACTCCAACGAGAAGGAAAACAGAGAGAAACAAAGCAGGATAGTTTAAGTGAATATTCTGGTTGCTTGAATCCGACAAAAACTTAAATAACGGCATAAATAACACAAAAAAACTCCAAACAACCGCAATTGATGCTAACATCAGTTCGACTATTCCGCGAAAATACCAACGCAATGCCAATTGCCCCATACCCGGAGCAATCAAATTCAACCCGATGTAAAACATTCTGCTTTTCATAGATTTGTCCCCTTAAACGTCAATTAATTATTGCGTAATATGCCTGAAATAAAGCTTAATTCAACGACAATATATAAACAATTCCTGTATAGACACATTTGTTGTTACAGTTATCGCGTCACGTTGCCTGCATCTCGCAAAACTTAAACAAGTATAATTTTATTATAAAGTATTAAACATCAATTTAGTCTAATCAGTATATTTTACAAAAATATTTTCTGTTTTTTTATGTTTTTTCGACAAAAAAACTTGATTTTCGCCTTTAGTGAGACAAATTGTCTCTAAGTGTTTTTGTGTTTCCATTATCACGCATTGATGTACTTAAAATGTTCACTTCTGAGATATTAATTTAAGCACGGATTAAAAGTTAATGAAAGCGAAAAAGAATTTTCTGGAACGTTTTCTTGAGAGGATTGACTCAATCGATTCAAATAGTGTTCAAGCCTACATTCTGCGGCTGTCGCGCGATAAGGGTTTTCTGGAAACGGTATTTAATGCGATTCAAGAGGGGATACTCGTCGTTGACCGTCATTTGAAGATCAATTATTATAATCATGCGGCTAAAGAGTTGTTGGGTTTGCCGGATGATCTTGAAAATATTCGACTCTCTCAATTTTTACATGACGTTGATTGGCGACGGATTTTGCAGCAGGATGAGGAAGAATGGTGTCGTATTTCCCGACAGGAAATTGAAATTTTGTATCCGGCACACCGTTTTCTGCAATTTTACCTGGTGCCGGTTGAGCATGGTGGCGGCTATGCAACCGTCATTTTACGGGACGTTACCGAAAGCCATGAGCATACCATTCAAGAGCTGGAAACTGAAAAAATTGCGGCGATTTCAATGCTTGCCGCCGGAGTGGCGCATGAAATCGGCAATCCACTTAACAGTTTGTATTTGAATCTTCAACTGTTGATCCGGATGCTTGAGGATAAAAAAACCAAAAGTTTTGACCGCAAGGTCGCTACAGAAATGGTAACTGCAGCCAAAAATGAAGTAGAGCGACTTGACAATATAATCAATCAATTCCTTCATGCCGTCCGACCGGGACAGTTACAAATGATGCCACTCGATATGAAGAGTATAATCATTGACACCTTAACCTTCATGCGCCAGGAAATTGAGATGCGCACTATTAATGTCAGATGCGAGTGGCCGGAAATACTGCCCAAAATTAAAGGCGACCCGGGGCAGCTTAAGCAGGCATTTTATAATATTTTTAAAAATGCCATTCAAGCAATGCCGGAGGGGGGAGAACTTGATGTCATTTGCTCTTATGATGAGGAATGGCTTGAATTGGAAATTTCAGATAATGGACAGGGAATTTCGCAGGAAAATATCGGCAGAATTTTTGAGCCGTTCAAGTCTTTCAAAAAAGGTGGTACCGGAATAGGCATGATGATAATTGAAAGAATAATCCGGGAACATGGTGCTGATTTACAACTCCAGACCGCCGCCGGTAAAGGTACCAGTATCGTTATCCGCTTCCCGCGCCGCAACCGCCGTATCAGAGTCCTTCCCGAGGCCGTGACACAACAGAATCAACCGGAAAATTCGCCGGAATAAATATTTTTCGAACAGGACATGAAAGCTAATGGATGAAAAAATCTTAGTGGAAGTAACGTCAAGCGCGTTTGTTGGACCAGGCGGGTGCCTGAAATTATCCGAATGCCGTCAAGCATGTAAAAGACATGGTTTCAATTTCGGCATTCAGCTTCATAATACCTCACCTGAATCAGAAATTGCCCAGATTGTCGCGTTTCGTGTGCCAATGAGCGCGCATGCGCCATTACTTTCTGAATACTCAATCAATCTGGCGGCGGAGGATGCGTCTTTAAGCATGGATGAAATACGGCGCAATGCACGCATAATGCGTTGTCACCAGATTAAGCGTGCTGTATTTCATGGATTTGCCATGACGGATAAGCCGATACCGGCATTTGGACGCGGCGTATCCTACGATGCCGCCATGCGAACAATTTTCCGGCCTGAACTTTCTCTTGACGGTGTTTCGCGTTTAGGCGTGAATTTTCTCGGCACCACGGAATATCTTATGAGATGTGGCCGGGTCAAGGAACGTCTGGCGCAAATATCAAAGGAATATCCTGATTTGATTTTTTGTATTGAGAATGATTTTCCCGCTTATGGCTCTGCGAATTTGTTTGCCGGCGACAGCGCTGCTGAATTGAATCATCCACTTTGTCTGGATTCGAGCCATTTATGGGCGGCGGCATTTATTTGCGGCCGGGATTTTCATGCCGAAACCGCCGCTTTTCTCAATACTGGCAAGGTAAAGATGGTACATTTGCATGCCTCGGCATATACTGCCGCAACCAATTGTACAGAGTGGGGTGATGGTCATTTGCCACTCGCGACACCGAATCAGATGGATTTGCCGCGGTTTGTTCGTGCTTGTCGCGATTCAGGAGTCAAACATTTTGTTTTGGAAGTAATAAAAGCAACGAGTGCCGATATTGATTTGTTTGCCGAAATGTGGAAAAGTTGAATGTTAAGGAATATAAATTATGACGGTAAAAAAACTTAATCAGCCTGCTATTCTGATTGTCGAGGATGAACGCAATACCCGCGAGGCGATGACACGTTATTTGTCACCCAAATTTGAACTTACTCTTGCCGAGGATGGACTCAAAGGACTTAATCTGATTGAACGCAATGATTACGACCTGGTACTGACTGATCTGCGGATGCCCGGCGCTGATGGTATGGATATTCTTCAAGCAACCCTGAAGAAAAAAAATCCACCGCCTTGTGTTGTTTTCACTGCATACGGTTCTATCGAAACCGCAGTTGACGCGGTGCGTGACGGCGCCTTTGATTTCGTCACTAAACCGGTTAATCTTGACCGGCTGGAAATCGCAATTAAGCGCGCATTGGAGTCAAAAAGTCTTAAAGATGAAAATCGCCGGCTGAAGAAAAGACTGCATCATGAATTTGAAATCGACAATATTGTCGCAAAATCCGCTATCATGTGTGAAGTTATGGAAACGGTGCGGCAGGTTGCTCCAACACGCTCCACCATTCTCCTCTCCGGCGAAAGCGGTTCCGGCAAGGAAGTTATTGCCCATGCTATTCATCATCTCAGCGGACGCAAGGGGCCAATGCTGCCGGTGCATTGTGCGGCACTGCCGGCTACGTTGCTCGAAAGTGAATTGTTCGGCTACGAAAAAGGCGCTTTTACCGGGGCAGGGGAACAAAAAAAAGGCAGATTTGAACTTGCCGATGGCGGTACTTTGTTTTTGGATGAAATCGGTGATATTGAACCGCAGACACAGGTCAAGCTTTTGCGTGTACTGGAATCAAGAACTTTTGAACGGGTTGGCGGTGTCGAATCAATATATTCTGATGCCCGGTTGATTTCAGCCACCAATAAAAATCTCCGGGCTCAGGTTAGCGAAGGTAAATTCCGCGAAGATCTGTTTTACCGTCTTGATGTTGTCAATATTCATGTCCCTCCATTACGGGAGCGGCTTGAGGATATTCCAATCCTGATTAGAAAATTTATTGATGAATTTTCTGAAGAAAATGGCAAAGGTCAGCAGACAATTGACGAGAAAACTTTGAATGTTCTGTGCACATATCCGTGGCCCGGCAACATCCGGGAATTGCGCAATTGTATTGAACGGATGGTTGTACTCAGCCACGGTCACTTACTTAAGGTCGACAATGTGCCATTAAATATTCGTAGCGGCACCGGTCCTATCCCGGTAAGTCCAAACCCGGTTGAGCTGGATTTGGACCATAATGAAAAAATGCTTATCTTGAAGGCTTTGGAGGATACTAATGGCAACCGCACCCGTGCGGCGGAAAAACTTGGCATCAACCGGCGAACACTCCATCGCAAACTTCATGAATACGACATCAATTAACACTGCAGTTCCAAACCGCGGTAAAATTTAAGGTGATAGCTAATATGAAAAAAATTACAGTAGCACTTGGCGAACGCTCTTATGACATTTTAATTGCCCCGGGAATGCTCAATGCCTGCCATGAGGATTTGCACCGGATAATTAATGGCAAAAAATGCGGAATAGTGACCGATTCAAATGTGAAAGCATACTATGGTGTGAATACAGAAAAAATTATCTGCGCAGCCGGAGCCGATACATCTGTTTTCACTTTTGAGGCAGGCGAAGAGAGGAAGACGATTGACACAATCGGCAATATCTGCCGTACGTTATCACAGGCTCGTCTGGACCGCTCATCGTTTGTCATCGCACTTGGCGGCGGTGTTGTTGGAGATCTGGCAGGATTTGCGGCGGCGATTTATATGCGCGGGATTGACTTTATCCAAATTCCGACAACTCTCCTGGCAATGGTGGATTCCAGTGTCGGCGGTAAAACCGGCGCCGACCTTCCTGAAGGCAAAAATCTTATCGGCGCATTCTGGCAGCCGCGACTGGTTATAATTGACCCGGAAACACTGAGAACCCTGCCTGAAAAAGAGGTACGATGTGGCTTGGCTGAGGTAGTAAAATATGGCGTTATTATGGATGAAGAACTATTCTGTGATCTGGAGAATAATGTTTCCAGCCTGAAGTCTTTAAACCTGGAATATTACACAGGAATCATTGCGCGCTGCTGCCAGCTTAAGGCGCAAATTGTGACTGCGGATGAGCGTGAAAACGGTTTGCGCGGCATATTGAATTATGGCCATACTTTTGGACATGCACTGGAATTGGTGTCAAATTTTGCCATTGCCCATGGCGAAGCAATAGCTATCGGCATGAATATCGCCGCCGAACTGGCGTTTTCCGCCGGATTGACTGATTCTGTAACGGTAACGCGGCAGCGGAATTTGTTGTCAGCTTTGCAGTTGCCCTGCCGGATTCCGGCCAACATGGATATCGAGGAAATTTACTGCGGGATGATGCAGGATAAGAAAAAGGTCGGTTCCACAGTTAAACTTGTCATTCCGCGCCGTATCGGACTGGCGGAAATCAACAGCTCTTTTGATAAAACTGCAATTCTTAACGCAATTGGAAAATGCCATGACTGATCGTGAAGCCTGTATAGTTTTGAATATGCTCAATGGCGTCGGTCATGCACGCTTTCAGGCATTGGTTAGTTACTTCGAATCTCCTGCTGCTGTATTAGAACGCAATGTTGACGAACTCAAACAGGTCAAAGGCATCGGCAGTGAACTTGCCACCAAAATTGCCAACTGGCGGCAGGAAACTAATCTTGCCGAGGAACTTGATCTGGTTGAACGAGGCGGTGCCAGGATTATCACGTTGCTTGAACCGGAATATCCATCATTGCTCAAAGATATTTACGATCCGCCGATTTGTCTCTATGTTCGTGGCAGGTTACCGGATTTTAATGTTAATTCGCTCGCCGTAGTCGGTTCCCGCCGCATAACTATTTATGGCAGAAAGATGACGCGCTACCTTACTGAATCCGCCGTTTATGCCGGATGGAAAATAATTTCAGGACTTGCCTATGGTGTTGATGCGGTTGCGCATCAAACTGCAGTTGAACTCCGCGGTATTACCGTCGCGGTACTTGGTGGCGGACTGGCGCGGATTCACCCTCAAGACCATATACCTCTCGCACGTGATATTGTTGAACACGGCGGGGCATTAATCAGTGAATTCCCGATGAAATTTCCCGTTAACCGGCAATCTTTTCCGCGTCGCAACCGGATTGTTTCCGGACTGAGCAGGGCGGTATTGATAGTTGAAGCCGGCATTGATTCAGGGGCGATGATTACTGCGAATACCGCGATTGAACAGGGACGGTCAGTTTTTGCTGTTCCCGGCGCCGCCGACAATCCCCAGGCTCGCGGTTGTCATAAATTAATTAAAGAAGGCGCCAGACTGACGGAATCATTTGAAGATATTCTCGAGGAATTTGATTTTCTACCCGGGTTTTCCGGAATGCATGAACCGGAAAACAATTATCTTGACGTCGGCAAAGTTGCTGATGAACCGGTTGAAACCTGCCCGCCGCCGGTTTCAGCTGACACTAATGAAACTGCAATCATCAGTTTGCTTACCGGAAAACAGAAAACATTTGACACTCTTGCACAGGAGAGCGGTATTGCCGCCGGAACTCTGCTGGCTTTGCTCATGAAAATGGAAATCAAAAAAACAGTTGTTCAGCACCCGGGTAAAATCTTCTCTTTAAGATGATATGATGTCCGGACAGAGGGTGAGAACATCTTGCTTTTGGGTATTCTTGCACTATATTCTCTTTGTACAAAACCGCGGAAATATTTTCCAGAAAACTATAAGGACTTGAAATGACAACGGGAATGGCGCTTGTATATGTCGTGATTTTTTTGTTTTCCTACCTGATTGGCAGTATACCATGGGGGTATCTTATCGGTCGTTTATACGGCAAGGATATCAGAAAGCTTGGCAGTGGCAATGTCGGGGCCACTAATGTTACGCGTGTAATCGGCAAAATACCAGGCAAAATTTGTTTTTTTCTGGATATGGTAAAAGGCTTTCTGCCGGTATTTATCGTAACGATGTTGATTAAACAGAAAGTAATCAGCGATCAGTGTGATATTGCACAGATTATTGCCGCGGCCGGCACCGTTGTCGGTCACATCTGGTCAGTTTTTCTTAAGTTTCATGGTGGCAAGGGCATTTCAACCTCCGCCGGGGCGCTGCTGGCGATGGCACCATATTCTTTTATCATTTCCGGCATTATCTGGGTGATTGTTTATCTGATCGGACGCTACGTTTCACTGGCGAGCATCGCCGGAGCCGCTGTTCTTCCTGTCTCCGCCACTTTCCTGAGTATCTACAAGGTTTATCCGTTATCGCATTATATCTTAATTTTTCTCTATCTGCTGGCGTTTCTGGCTATCATCAAACATACCGGTAATATCAGACGGTTGATTAACGGTACAGAACACCGGTTCGATAAGAAAAATACCGGTGATACTGATACTGGAGATAAATCATGAATGTTACCGTATTAAGTGATGGCGCCTGGGGAACCGCATTGGCCATGGTGCTTCAGTTCAACGGTCATCAGGTAACAATGTGGGGACCTTTTCCTGATTATCTCGCACAGATGAAACAAACCAGAATCAATTACAGATTTCTGCCCGAAGCTAAATTGCCCGACTCGCTGCGTTTTGAATCTGATATTGCTACTGCTGTCGCAGACAGTGAACTGTTGCTGCTGGCAACACCTACTCAATTTTTGCGCGGTGTATTATCCGCTTTAAAACCGCATTTTATCCCGGCACAACATCTGCTGGTTAATGTTGCCAAAGGCATTGAAAACGAAACGTTATTGCGCGTGAGTGGCATTTGTGAAGATGTTCTTGGCAAATCCCGCTATGTTACCCTTTCCGGGCCAAGCCATGCGGAAGAGGTTTCCAGACAGATTCCTACGGCTGTGGTTGCCGCATCCAGTGATATTGCATTGGCAGAAACCGTACAGAAAATTTTCATGAATGATTTTTTTAGAGTTTATACTTCGACCGATTATATCGGCGTTGAACTTGGTGGAGCTTTGAAGAATGTCATGGCAATAGCTGCCGGAATTATTGACGGAATGAAGCTCGGGGATAATCCCAAGGCGGCAATGATGACGCGCGGCATTGCCGAAATGAGCAGACTGGGTATCGCTTTAGGTGGCGATCCCAGAACTTTCGCCGGTTTGAGTGGAATTGGTGATTTAATTGTTACCTGTTGCAGCGGACACAGCCGGAATCGTCATGTTGGCGAAGAACTTGGACGCGGCAAAAAAATAGAAGAAATTTTAAGTGCGATGGGCATGGTCGTTGCCGAGGGGGTGAAGACTGCTGATAGTGCTTTTTGTCTTGCCGGTCGGGCAGGAATTGATACCCCGATTATTAATCAGGTTTATGCCGTTCTTTACCGTAATCAGGATCCACGCACCGCATTATATGAGTTGATGCGCCGTAAAGCCAAATCAGAAAACGAATAGAGTATCACTACTCTAATAACCAGGAGAATGTTGTGAATAATGTAAAAATTACGCTGGAAAAGGGAAGAGATAAATCCCTGCGTCGCCGGCATCCATGGGTTTTTTCCGGAGCAGTGAAACGCATTGATGGTACCCCGGCGCCTGGCGCTACCGTTGATGTTTATTCTGCCGGAGGCGAATGGCTCACTCGCGGAGCTTATTCCCCGGAATCGCAGATTTCTGTTCGTGCATGGAGTTTTGATGCTGAAGAAAAGATAGACCGCGACTTTTTTATGAAACGCATAAAAACTGCGCTTGAGTTCAGACAGCAGATGTTCAAAGATACCGCTGATGTTACTGCATACCGCCTGATTGCCGGTGAATCCGATGGTTTACCCGGCGTTATCGTTGACCGGTATAACGATTGGCTGGTTGGTCAATTCCTTGCCGCCGGGGCGGAGGCACATAAAAAAACAATTGCTGAGATATTACTGAAATTGACCGGATGCAAGGGATTATATGAACGCTCCGATGCTTTTGTCCGTACTCGTGAAGGTATGGCTGAAGTCAGCGGCAGTCTGGCTGGTAAAACACCACCGGAATTGCTGGAAATCAATGAATATGGTATTCACTTCAAAGTTGATGTGGTTAATGGACATAAGACTGGATTTTATCTTGACCAGCGTGAAAACAGGCAGATTATCCGGCAGCATGCCGCTGGAAAAAGTGTCTTGAACTGCTTTGCCTATACCGGCGGTTTCGGCGTTGCCGCGGCAGTCGGCGGCGCGGTATCTGTAACCAATGTTGACTCATCTGCGAGTTCGCTTGAACTTGCCACCGAAAATATGCGCTTGAATAATATTTCAGAAAGCAAATACGAAAATATTACCGCCGATGTTTTTTGCCTCTTGCGTAAATTCCGGGCGGAAGGACGTAAATTTGATATTATCGTCCTTGACCCGCCGAAGTTTGCCGATTCAATGCGTTCACTGGAGAAGGCTTGCCGCGGTTACAAGGATATTGCCATTCTGGCATTCCAGTTACTCAATCCGGGCGGAATGCTTTATAGCTTTTCCTGTTCAGGTTTGATGACTTCTGAGTTATTCCTGAAAATAACTGCCGACGCTGCGCTTGATGCTGGATTTGATGCCAGAATTCTGCAACGTTTGACACAGTCTCCTGATCATGTCTGCACTCTCCACTTTCCGGAAAGTCTGTACTTGAAAGGATTGCTCGTAGAGAAAATAGAGCTGGAGGGTACTGTACTTTCTCTGGAGGTTGCAAAGTAGTAATGTCCATATTTGCCGATATTCCTGTTACACTTGATTATGACAGAATCTCAGCACGGCTCGCTATTGAGCAGGGAAGTCCTGAGGAAAATGAGTTCAAACTCATCGCTACTGCCGCTTCAAAATATGCAGCACCGAAGGCGTTAATAAGGCATATTCAGATTGAACACTGGAGCGAGGACTGCATTATTGCCGCCGGAGTTGAATTCAACAGCCGTATCGTAGCGGATAAGTCCAGAAAAGATGGTTTTGTCATCATGTTTGCTGCAACTTGCGGCAGAGAACTTAATGAAGTTAAAATTGCGGAAGATGATTTTCTGGGTGCATACTGGCTGGAGGTGCTTAAAGAGGAGTACCTTACCCAAGCCGTCTCATTTCTGCGTCAATACGTCCTGGATAAATATAATTTCGTCAAATGTGTCGAATTCTGCCCTTCTGATAGCGGTTTCTGGGAACTGACCGAATTGAAAAAAGTATTCAGTGTCCTTGGTGGCGATACTGCTGAAATCGGCATTGAACTGGGAGAATACTGTTTCATGACGCCGGGTAAATCAGTTTCAGGGGTATTGTTGAATGTGCATGACGACTTCTGTTCCTGCGACATTTGCGACCTCCGCAATAAATGCAACCGCAAAGGTGACCATCAGTCCGAATGCCGTAATTGAACAGTGCTGGAAGAATGAGTGTTTTACAACATTCCAGCGTTTTTCAGCACACAATAAATTTTATGCCATTGCGCAAACAAGCGGTTTGATATTTGAAAAAACTTCCCGTTTTTCGTGTGCAAGATGCCAGAGATCATAGTTGGACTGAAGATTCAGCCACAACTGCGGAGTAGTTTTCATCGCGATGGACAAGCGCATTGCCATTTCCGGCGTTACCGATTTGTGACAGTTCACTATCGCCGAAATTGCTTTACGCGATACTCCGATATCCTTGGCAAAGTCAGTTATGTTTATGTCAAGCTCCTTTAAATACAAACCCTTTAATATTTCTCCGGGATGGGACGGACATCTTTTCCGACTGGTTACAGCTAACACTTTTTCATTTACGTCAGACATATTTTTTTCCTTAGTTATTGGTCAGTTCTTCGATTTAATGATAGTCTTTGTAGTCAACAATATATACATTGCTATTTTCAAATTTAAATATTACCCGCCAGTTTCCTGATACTGTTACTGACCAGATCTTATCTTTCTTTGGTTCCAGTGGATGCAGCCTGGAACCGGGAAAATTAACATCATTAATTATTGCCGCCATGTCCAATAAATCGAGGATTAACTTTAAACGGCTGGCATGCTTGGACTGAATACCGCTTAAATCATCATTTTCAAAAAAATGCTTTAAACCCTTATGCTTAAAACTTTTTATCATTGCCAGCCCTTAACTGAAATATAAATTCATTTATATATGAAATGTAACCTATGTAGTTACAAAAATCAAGAAAAAAATAATTTTATTCAAAAAAATCCGCACCACTAACTAACAAAAACACTAACACGAACTTGTTTTATTTTTTTGTTAAACCAGCAATTAGTAACATTCCTGCGGTGAATAATTTTTACCCATCTGGTAAAATAAATTCACCGCACGGTTGGTTAGTGTTTAGTTAGTGATGTTTAGTGGTAAAAAAATGAGCCATTATTAATTTGCATTTCCCGTGAACTCGAGGCATATTGGAGCAAAACAATTGCTGCCGATGAAACCGGCACTGAAAATTGAACTTATATTCAATTTTTGGCAGGGAATAATTGATTTAACAGCATGTTTTTTGATTGAAAATTGTTAATTATGTATGATTATTTTAAAAAATGTGGTCAGACCCAGCTGGTTATTAAATCATGAATAAAAAATATAGTTTAATATTATGTGTTTTGTTTTGTTTTTCTTTGAAAATAATGGCTCAAAACAAACTAATCGAAAAAGAATTTGAAGAAAGAATTGATATATGGGAAAAATCTATAGCTGAAAGTCAAAAGCAGTTTCCTATGCTTTCTACCCCTAAAATTGATAATTCTTATTTTAAAGAAATTGTTAATATGGGACCACAAATTTTACCGTTGCTTATCAAAAAGATACATGCAAATGGCAATGCCGGATATTTGGGGCCTATAGTGTCAACAATATCCAAAACGCACATCCAGTCTTATTTTGATAAACAAACTAAAGAATATCATTTCCCAGATTATCCGGATTTTTCTTATGTACCTTTAGCTTATAGAAAAGACAAAAAGGAATATGTAAATATTTGGGTATATTGGTGGACAAATGGACGCAAGAAGACGGTAGAATTATTCCAAAAGAAATATGATGCATTGCAGGAAGCTAAAAAATTAAAAACTGCGAAAGAAATTGACGAAAATTATAAAAACATTCAAGATATGGGAGTGGTTATTATCCCTGAAATAATATCAAAAATAAAATTGGGAGAAAAAGATTTAATACCAATATTTGCATATCTAATTGATAACCAAGTTTCATCCACAGCATCTAGTCAGGAATGTGAAAAATGGTGGCTAGACAATAAGGACAAATATAAGGTAATTACCGACTTACAAGACATGAATTAGTTTATGATATTAGCCAAGGAACAGCTTTTTGGGCGCCATTCGAGGCTGACCACTGAAATATTTGTAAATAATTTAATTTGTGCACAAAATATAAATTAATCTGTATAAATACTGCTTTAAAGCTATAAATTAAGGCTGTTTTATTGATTTAATAAAAATGTGGTCAAACCCCGCTCGCTTCTACAATGCCCCCCAGCGCCACACTGGCGCAGACCAATATCGACCTATTTACTTTCATGAACAGCGTCTCCTTTGACCCGCTGCTGTTGATAATAATTTGTCAACCATTGCGCCGCTTCATCCATCGGGATTCCCTGCTCCCATTCGGAAGGTTTCTGCGCAGATTTCAATAAATCATCGTATCTGTTTTTTATGCTATCAAGCTTTTCCTTTGCATATGAATCATAGTGGTCTTGACTCATCTTTCCACTATCCTTTAGCTTCTTTAGCTTATCTAGATGCACGTTCATATTTTTCAAATCACGTTGCCTTTCGGCTTCTATTTGCTCTGGCGTTAAAGATGTCTTACCGCTTCTTCTATTGGCTTCTTTAAGAGCCCAGTCATTTTTAGCTGGATACGCATATTGAAACTGTTGTCCGGTAAGTCCTTTTAATGCCTCAGCTGCAAAATAACCTTTTTTCGAGCTTTTTAGTTTGCCGGCGATAATCAGGACTATTTCGAGCGTTTTATCTTTTCCTCTTGGCCAATATGGGGCGAATATATCATCTTCCTTTTTTAAATCCGCAATATATTGATCTTGAAATCTCTCGTTTTCTTGTATGTTATATTTCCATACGCACATGCGCATATGCGAAATATCATAGAATCCCATATCATCGAGTTCCTTTTCCGTTTTTGCCAATATCTCTCGAAATAATGGCTGACATTCACGGCTGTTAATTCTCATCAAACTCTTAAGAATGGCGACTTTGCGACCGTTTTCTCTCTCCTTGCTTACGAACATACTGGTGTCATGGTAGCGCGCCAATAAATCCGGCACCTGCTTGGCATCTTTAATCTTGCTCAAATAATTGTTGACCTGTTCTTGACTCGCTTTCGAATTTTGTTCCATATTTAACAATAGCTTAGCGCCTTCGTCCCCATACTCTTTGAGCAAGTCACGATTATACATCGCCAGAGTGGAATCCGGCGTTTGTTTTTTAGGATCGGTCAACTCCTTAAGCAATTCCGGGTCATGCAGTTTGGCACGGGTTTGCCGCACGTTGTAGTAAACGCGTTTGGCTGCCTGGGTCTGCATTGTTTCCAGTTTGCGTAAATCTGAAAGCGCTGCTTTATCATTGGTCGCGATAATGGTTTTCAACACCATTTTCACCACGTCCTTGTCATCATCAAAGAGATGTTTTCTGGACGCAGTCAGCAACGCCGGATCACGCAATGCCGCAAGTTTCTTTTCGGCAACCATCTTTATTTCAGGACGAATGTTGTTGTCGCATGTCAGATAGCACCAGTCAACCTGTTCCGGTGTCGTTGGCGTAAAGGCAGTAATCGCCTTTAAAATATCCGCAAAATTAGGCCCATTGCGGTCGTAAGTACGAAATTGCTTTAACATTTCCGGGTTGAACGCGGCGGTCGATTTCTGCTCTTCAGCCGAAACCGGCAGCACATAAGCCGTTGCCAATACTAATATTGATGTCATTGCACACTGCCAGTTGTAATTAACCTTATTCATAGGTCGTCTCCATGTAGATAATCAGTGCCGTGGATAAGTTTTACATCCTATTATTTCAATATAATACAATTATAAAAATATAACATAATTTTTACTCAACAAAATCAATTTTTTATTGGCTGTTTTATTGATTTAATAAAATGTGCTCAGTCACCGATGTCGTCTGTTGATTTTATGCGGTTAATGATTTAACCATTAATCGAATGTGACATTTGCGACCTGCGCGATAAATGCAACCGCAAAGGTGACCATCTGACCCAGTGCCGTAACTGAAAGCTGTTCTAGTTCGTGTTTTCAGTTATTGGAGTTATGCCTATTGTCACGCTGCTGCCGCTTATTTTTTCTGCTATGTTGGAGGAAAGTTTGGCAATAGTCTTAGTAACCTCGCCGACCGTTTTTTTGGGATCAAATTCCATGAAAATTTCGATATAAACCTTATTGCCGGAACGTCTCGAACGTATTCCATGTATCTGCTCGTATTCATCGAAACAGAGTGCAAGTTCACTTAAAATTATCATCTGGTGATTTTCCTCAAGGGTTTTGTCCAGTAAATCCATGAATGAACTTTTGAATATGCCGATGGTCGAGAGGAATATTGCGAGAGCGATTATGAGTGATGCCGCCGGGTCAATGTAAACACCAATTGCATAATTTTTCAGTGTCATGCTGAGGATTAATGACAGCAGAATAAACAGATTACCGATAAACCGGGTCAGGAAAAGTCGCGCTTGCGATGCCATGATTGGTGAAGCACCAAGTTTTGAGGCACGGTAATTCTTCAGACACAATAATCCGTTAATGAAAAAATAGATTGTCTGTGAAAATATGCTTATCCATAAACCATAACCGGAAATATGACCTGGGTGTACGATGTTTTTGAAAGCCATGTAGGAGATTATCAGGAATGAAAGCGTCATCGATGTCGCCACAAACATGCTGGAGAGATTTTCCAATTTTCCCAGACCGTACTGGTATTTTGCATCGTCACCACGCCGAATCCGGGACATCGCTAAGAGTGAAAGAAGAACCGCAATAAATTCAATTGTCGTTTTTAAAAAGTCAGCCAGCAACACGCTTGAATTGGAAAAAGAAAATGCCAGGGCCGTAATTAGCACATCAAATAAACTGGCGATAAATGAAAGGCGTAATGCCTTCTGTCTGGCACTATCGTTTAAACCTTCAATACTATTCATTCTGTACCGGTATTTTCTTTCTGCGTTTCAAGTTTTCAAGCGCGTCATTCTCGGAATCGTGAATGTCAAGAATCGTTTGAAAACTGCTGAGTTCAAAAACGTGTTTGACATCCGGATTCAGGCAACAGAAATGCAGTGAACAATTTTTCATTTTCATCTTTTTTGCGACAATCAGAAAGATTCGCAAACCGGCGCTCGCGATATATTGCATTTCATTCAGATTAAAAATCATACCGTTAGTTTTTTCAGTTATTTCAATTATCGTTTTTTCGGCTTGTGTAGCGGAGTAAGCGTCAAAATAACCTTTCGGATAAATAATATGGCAGGCGTCTTCAATTTCCACATAGTGAATGGATAATGTCATTGGTTTTTTGAACAGATAATCTTTAAGTCCCATAATTACTTATTCCTTTGTATTTCTACCGCTACGATTTTGCCGTGTTTTAACGCACCTGACTTCTCAATCCTAACGTTAACCGATTTAACGCCATGCATCTTCAAACAAAGTGCTGCTGTTTCCTCTGCCATTTTTTCTAAAAGGAAAAAATGTGATTGCTCCCCCAGCGTCAAAACAGCGTTTTCAACTTTCGTATAATCGATGCTGTCCTCAAGTTTGTCACTGAGTCCGGCCCTGCTTAAATCACAACCAAGTTCAATATTAAAAACCAACTCCTGCTTATTGAGCCTTTCCTCAGGAAATACCCCGATAATGGTTGCTATTTTTAAATCTTTGAGAATAATCTTGTCCATAACTCTTTTCCTGGAAGAATTTTGCAGTCAAACCACTGTACCAAAGGAATATAGCTCAAAATTACTCTAAAACAAGTCAAAACTTATCATTAAATCAAGCTGTATAATAATGTTTGTTACCATTGATTGTTAACTTTGAGAGTCCCAATGCACTATTTAATGAGAAAATCGAGTGAAACCACGACTTTTATGACCTTTTGAGGTGATTCTGTGTCATAGACACCATAATCGGCGGTTTCCGCGGAATCCGGCGCGGTAATCTGAATAACTCCTTGTCTTGCCGAAAGCAACCTGGCTATTTTTGCATTGCAGTTTGTGGTCATGATTTTAGCGCGCTCGGTAGCGTTTTTTGTTGCGCCTGAAATAAGTTCCTGTTTATATTTTTCCAAATCAGTGATAAAATATGACGGCGGTTTAACCGTTATGTCAAGTCCCTGGGACAACAAGACATAGAGCTCCTTATGTTTATCATTGATTAATTGAATATTGTTGGAACGCACAGATACCGGTTGCGATAATGTATAGTACTGTAATTCATTGGTATCTTTACCATTCACTTTGGCGAAGACCTTATTGACATCCATGCTGTTCATCGTTATTTCGTTATCGTTAAAGCCACATTCTTTGATTTTTTGCAATAATTTACCAGTATTGATTTTGAGACAGTTATAACCGGAAACTAGATCCGGCGCTTGAAAATTAACCGTCGTCGTAAATACGCCAATATCTGATTGCACTTTTTTTTCGGCATAACCTTTTACCGACAATTTACTTTCCAGTTGATTTTCATGCTGTACTTTTAAAAAAAATCGTGATAATACATAGGAGGACGCTATCATGCCACCGGCAAAAATCGTGCAGGCTGTCAACATACCGATAATATTTTTACTGTTCATTGTCAATATCCTTTTTTATCTCAAAGTAATACAATAACCGTTTGTCAATATAAACGCCGCTAATACTTTGTCAAGCATATATTGCAGATTGACAAACCGGTAAATTATATTAACTTATCATGGTTTATTGTCATTCGTTAGTAATTCACGTATTATAGGAGAGATGTTATGTCTAAAGTAATCGCTTTTAACGGCAGTCCGCGCAAGGACGGCAATACATTTATAATGCTGAATAGAGTTCTTGAATCAATTGCGGCAAAAGGTATTGATACCGAATTGGTTCAAGTCGGCGGCAAAGTTGTGCATGGTTGTCTGGCATGCAAAAAGTGTGCTCAAAATAAAAATCAGCAATGTGTTATTACTAACGATATCGTCAATGAATGCATCACCAAAATGATTGATGCTGATGCTATGATTTTCGGCTCTCCATCATATTTTTCCGGCGTAACTCCGGAATTGAAGGCTTTGATTGACCGTTCGGGTTATGTTGCCATAGCCAACGGTAGAATATTTAAACATAAGATTGGAGCTGCAGTTGCAGTGCATCGTCGCGGCGGTGCGGTCAATGTTTTTGATTCAATCAACCACATGTTTCTGATGTCGCAGATGATTGTTCCCGGTTCACTCTACTGGAATTTTGGAGTTGGTCGTGAGATAGGTGAAGTTTCCAATGATCAGGAGGCCATGAATAACATGAAAGACCTCGGTGAAACCATAGCCTGGTTGATAACCGCTATTCGAAATACTCCGCCAGCGTATACTCAATAAGGTTGAAATTTTAAAATTTCAACCTTATGAAAGTATAATTCCCCGCAGTATTGCATGCATACTTGCTTATAAATACCCACGGAAATGTGACTGTACTATACAATTGCTGATTCCTGCTCATCATTTGAATTCAAATCCAAAATGAGTTGGGCATGGTGAAAACAGTGCAACCGCTGGATTATTAATTCAGAAATCTTTAATACAAGATTTCTGTAATCATTGCCTCCCATTTTTTATTTTGTGGAGTATAAATATTTACGCAAAGTATTTTGCATGTTGGAGATGCAAAATTCAGCAGATGTGCTATATTAAATGTTTTGCAGTTGAATAAACAATATTTCAGGAAAAGATTTAACAAAATTATGCAGGACATCAGAAACATTGCGATTATTGCGCACGTTGACCACGGAAAAACAACGTTAGTGGATGAAATTATCAAACAAGCTAAATTATTCCGTGCCAATCAGGAATTTCATGAATGCTTTCTTGACAGTAACGATTTGGAGCGGGAGCGCGGGATAACTATTCTGGCTAAGAATATCAGCGTGCGCTATAATGATGTAAAAATTAATATTATCGACACGCCGGGACACAGTGACTTTGGCGGACAAGTGGAACGCGTATTGAAACTTGCTGACGGAGTATTACTCCTGGTCGACGCGGCTGAAGGTCCGATGCCGCAAACGCGTTTTGTTCTGGATAAAGCGTTGCAATTGAATTTGAAACCGATTGTGGTGATAAATAAAATTGATAAACCTGATGCCCGTCCTAAAGAGGTGCATGATAAGGTTTTTGATTTGTTTTGTGAGCTTGATGCCACTGAGGACCAACTGGATTTCCCACTGCTATATGCCAGCGGACGTAATGGTTGGGCAGTCAACGATTTAAAAGAAGAACGCACCTCTATTTTTCCGCTCATGGATGCAATTTTGAAGTACATTCCTGCGCCTGAGATTCGTCAAGGACCGGTACAAATGCAAGTGGCGACACTGGATTACTCTGATTATGTAGGAAGAATCGGCATTGGTCGGGTTTATCGCGGAGTATTGGCATTGGGGGGGCGTCAATTGGTGATTATTAAACGCGATGGAACTGTAAAGCAGGCTCAAATCAAGCAGATGTTTGTGTTTGATGGTCTTGACCGTAAAGACGTTAACGAGGTTGCTTGCGGTGACCTTTGCGGAATTGTTGGAATCACGGATATTGATATCAGTGATACGATTACTGACATGGAAACGCCTGAAGCCTTACCTTTGATTAGCATTGACGAGCCTACCGTATCGATGGCGTTTAAGGTTAATGATTCACCATTTTACGGCAAAGAGGGTAAATTTGTCAGTAGCAGGCATTTGCGGGAACGACTTTTTAAAGAAGTTGAACGTGATGTGGCTTTGCGCGTTGAGGATACCGGCACCGATTCATTCAAGGTAAGCGGGCGCGGGGTGTTGCATTTATCTATTTTAATAGAAAACATGCGGCGGGAAGGGTATGAAATGGCTGTTTCCAGACCGCATGTTATTTGTAAAGTGATTGACGGCGTAAAGCATGAACCTCTGGAAATACTAACTGTTGATGTTCCGGATGAATATGCCGGCAGAATTATTGAATTAGTTGGTCAGCGCAAAGGTGAAATGATTCACATGGAATCACGGGGAATCCGTCAGTTAATTGAATTCAACATTCCGACCCGTGGCTTGATCGGGTTACGCAGCCGGGCTTTGACTTCCAGTGCCGGCGAGGCGATTGTTTCCCATCGTTTTATCAGCTACACTCCTCATAAAGGAGATATCCCGCATCGTAACAATGGTACTTTGGTGAGCATGGCGCAAGGGCGTGCGGTGCCGTTTGCAATAGATGGACTTCAACTTCGCGGTACATTTATTATTGAGCCAGGCGACGATTGTTATGAAGGCATGATTGTTGGTGAACACTGTAAAGATGGCGATTTGATAGTGAATGTTCAACGTGCCAAACAACTTACAAATATGCGCGCTGCCGGCTCCGACCGTAATATGAAAATTGCCCCGGCTAAAAAAATAAGTTTAGAGCAGGCATTGGAATATATTGAAGACGATGAGCTCGTTGAAGTAACGCCAGCTAATATTCGTTTGCGTAAACTCTACCTTAGTGAATTGGAACGTAAACGTACGCGCAGCAAAAAATTGATGGAAAATAATGACGATTAATTTAGTATTATTATATTCTGCCAAGCCAGTTTTGCAGTAGTTTTATTTCTAATCACCAGGCAGTGTCAATAATATTGCCGGTTTTATATTCCTCCAGGCGGCGTGTCGTCGCCTGAGAGGTATTTTTCGGCAAATTGTCTAACGGAAAAAAAGCGCATTCCTTGATTTCCCACCCCGGTACGCAGGTTTTTCCCGTTGTTGCTGCTGTGTAGAGAATAATTGTATCATTCTTATATTCACTAAAATTGGAATATACCCCCATCATTTTGCATTCTGTGACGGACACTCCAGTTTCTTCAACCAATTCACGCATGGCTGCCGTGCGCGGCATTTCCATTTTTTTTACTTTACCCCCGGGTAGACTCCAACGCGAACTGTAACGTGTATTTACCAGCAATATTTGGTGGTTATCAAATAACATCATCTTAACACCAAGGGTTGTCGGGCGTAATATCTTCCATAGTTGACGTCTGGTAAAATGTGCAATCGGGAAAAGAATATCCAGTACAATATCTTTAATTTTACTCATTTATTACCCTGTCTTTTTTTTGATGCACGGATTTAATACTACGCAGGTTTTAAAAAATAAACTCACCATCCGGCATCTTTGAGTTTTTCAATTGTGACGTTCGAATGTAATTCCGGTTTGGATAATGACATCTGTTTTAAAATATATTTGCCAAGTAAGTCAGTTTCTAAATTCAGCAAATCATTGACCTTGCGCGTAATTAGAGCCGTTTCGTTCATTGTTACAGGAATCAAACAAACGGTAAAACTTGATGGCGTAACTTCAGATAGAGTAAGGGATATACCATCAACTGCAATACTGCCTTTTTCTACAAACATTGCTTCCATGCCTTCCGGCATTGCAATCTTTAATTGGTAATCATCAACGTTGCGAGATAAACTTATCAGCGGTGCAGTCGTGTCGATGTGTCCTGTTACGAGATGACCGCCAATTCTGTCCCCCATCCGCAGTGCGCGTTCGAGATTTACGCAACCACCTATGGCAATATTGCCAAGGTTGGTTCTACTGAATGTTTCTCCTAAAAAATGAAATTCAAGATTGCCATCGGGTAATACTTTTTCCAGAGTCAGGCATGCCCCATTTACAGCGATGCTTTCGCCGTAACACAGTTCATTAAATATTTTTTTTGGAGCAATGACCAGTTTGCCAGTTTTTCCACTGCTTCTTGACTTGATTATTCCAGTACTTTCAATTAATCCTGTAAACATTGATACTCTATTGGTTATTATTGCATGTCCATAATTTGAATTATATGGTTTATTGCTAATTTTTATTAATCAGATGATAGTTACAACTTAAGATGGCCAATGGTCATATATTTGAATATATACTATTCAAGTTATTAATTGTTTTGTAAAATATTGATGTAATATTGCTTAATTGTACTATGCCTGGTCACTGTCTTCAATCTCTTCAATGTCCGGAGTAGTTGAGTGCCGTATAATTACCATTGTCTGATCATCAATGTATGTGTCAGGGTCAGTTGAGAAATTATCAACAGCAATAAGAATATTATTGATAGTGTCTTCCGGTTCATCACCATTCAGTAAGGATTTTTTAAATTCATTCTGGAGTCTGGCAACTCCAAATTCTTCTCCCTGGCTATTGATTACTTCAGTGATGCCGTCAGTGAATAGAAGCAGACCCATTCCTTCAGAAAAACTAAGACAGATTGAGTCATATTTTGACATTTCACAGGGAAGAATTCCCAATGCGGTTCCATCAGGATATATTTTGCGGATGTGTCCATGAACAAAGGTTATCAATTCGGTATGTCCTGCACGGGCATATTCAATCAACGAGTTTCGTCTATCAAGGAGGCAGCACGCCAAAGTAACGAATCGCTCTTCGTCAGTATCCCGGTAAAGATTTTTATTCAATTCCATCATTAGTTCTTCAACCGTGGTAAAGTGTTCAACCAGTGAACGGATAAAGCTTCTAGTCATTGCCATCAACATGCATGCTGGAATGCCTTTACCGCACGCATCAGCAATTACCACCAGAAGACGATTTTCGTCAATCATTATAAAATCATAGAAGTCTCCGCTAACTTCCTTTGAGGAACGGGTATGCGCATGAATTTGAAATGGATAGGTGTCAGGAAACTCTTCTGGAAGTAACGACGCTTGTAATTGTCGCGCAAATTCAACCTCTTGTGAAAGGCGTTGACGCTCTTTGCTGTCGTTGTATGAACGGTACATTTTGTGTGAGATTACTACTTGCGGACAGATGGAACGCAGACGGCTGAATTGTTCAATGGTAAATGAACCGGCATGGCGATTGTTTACTACACAGATTATTCCAGTAAGAACTGCATCTTCAACCATGGGTACCAGCATCATTGACGATACTTTATTGCGGTCGGGGAATTGAGCCATTCCAGGCTCGTTTGCAGCATCTGTAATCAACATTGGTTCGCGTGCCGCCGCAGCTTCGCCAATAATGCCTTCACCAAGCTTGAATTTTTCTTTATGTAACAACTCAAGAATGTATTTGGGTTTTGTCATGGAGTATTGACTGATATTATGAACCAGCGGAAATGCTCCGCAAATTCCTTCTGCGCGCAGATAGTCGTCGTGCAGTTCAAAAATGCAGACAGATTCAGCCTCAACCATATCGGCAATATAACGGGCAGTTGAGTTCATCGGATTGTCATTCTCATCAATTATTTCAAGACTTTTACAGAAGAGACTGAAAAAGTTTGTAGATTCGGCTTTCTGGTGGGCAAGTTCTTTGCAGTGACTTTCAGTACTTTTGGTTTTTTCCTGGAGGAAAAAACAAAAAATAACCAGAAGAATCGCAATAATTGTGAACAATAAAATTGTAAAAAGAGAAATAAACATAATTATATAAATGAATCTGTTGCCGGTTCAGCCATGCAACTTATTATTAAATGTGTCCTAAATCAATCTGTCTCCGAAAAATTATTCGGTGGCAAAGCAAGAACATAAAAATACAATTATATAAATCTGTCCTAATTTTCGTTTTTTTCAAATCATAGAGTGCAGAAATAAAGAAATCTTTATTTGTTACTTGACTTTACTGCCGAAGAAGTGTTTAATTTATAGCAGATTGTTATCTTTTTTGAAATTTCTTTTAAAAAGACAGATAACATGACAACAACTGAAAGTAATGAAATGAAAATTATAATAATAAACACGGCAAGAATCAGTGCTCATGCGACCAGTTATCATTGCCATGATTATTGGCAAATTGACCACTACTTTGATACTCCTATAAAAATTAAAGTATGTGTTGAAGGAAAAACAAGTTTACTTGACGACTCTCTGGCAGTTATTATACCGCCAGGATTCAAACATAGTTTTGAAAATTTTGTTCCTTGTAAGTTGAATGCATGTAAATTCATGCCGGAACATCATCTGGATACTGTTACCAGGTTGAAGCCTGGAATTATTGATATTGCCAACTACAGTGATATTTTTGATGCAGTATTTTCCGCGGATGTTAATAATACACCCGTTGAGGATGAAATTCGTAAACATTACTTGTATCTATTGTTGCTGCGTTATAGCATGGAGTGTGATGGCAGTAATATACGTCACGGTTATGATAGCAGAATAAATGAGGTTATTTGTTACATAAAATCCAACCTTACCACCGGTGATTTATCCCTGAAAAAACTCGCTGCAATAGCTAACTTATCACAAAACCATTTTATCCGTCTCTTCCAACATGAAACAAGCATTACGCCGCTACAGTACGTTCGACTACTGTTATCAAAAAAAGCAACGAATTTATTGACACATTCATCAATGAGCTTAAAAGAAATTGCATTGGCATTGCGTTTTCCTGACCCGCACAGTTTTTCCCGCAGCTTTAAACAGGTCACAGGAGTGCCACCGGGATATTGCCGCCAGCACAACCGTGAGCCATTATAAAACTGCGATAATTAATGAGTAGTCAATTAGTGAAAGTGACACAATGGTTTGAAAAACATTGATATAAAATCTGCGTTTGCAGAATGAGTGACTATTTTTTCAAACTCTGGGTAAATAAGGCTATTTTTTCAAGCGCTCGCATTATGTTTTCCGATGATGAGGCATAACTGCAACGTACGAAACCTTCACCGGATTCGCCAAATGCCGTACCAGGTATAACTGCAACTTTTTGTTCCATTAACAGTTTTGCCGCGAAATCTTTTGATGAAAGACCTGTGCCGCTGATTTTCGGGAAAACATAAAATGCACCATGCGGTTTAAGGCAGGGTAAACCCATATCGTTGAAACCGCGTACAATCAAATTTCGCCGTTCACAATACTCATGTTTCATCGCTTCCATGGCAGGAACGCCGTGTTGCAACGCTTCAATCGCCGCCTCTTGAGCAGTAATCGATGCACATAACATACTGTACTGGTGAATTTTCATCATAGCATCAATAATATCCGCAGGTCCGCATGCATAACCAATACGAAAACCGGTCATAGCGAATGCTTTGGAGAAACCGTGAAGGAAGAGTGTCCGGTCGCGCATCCCAGGCAGTGACGCAATGGATTTCAGCCGCTTTTCATAGGTAAGTTCAGAGTAAATCTCATCACTGATTACCAATAGATTATGTTTTACCGCAATTTTGGCAATCTCTTCCATTTGCTGCGCATTTAATGTTGCACCAGTCGGATTACATGGAAAATTGAGTAACAATAATTTTGTTTTTGGCGTAATCTTCCGCAAAATATCTTTGGGATTTACTGCAAACTCATTGCTTTCAGATGTCGCCACAGGCACCGGTACACCAAATGCCATTTTAATTTCTGAAGCATAAGATACATAGCATGGCTCATGGTAAATTACTTCATCGCCGGGATTGATGACGGCTCGGATAGCGAGGTCTAAGGCTTCGCTCACCCCTACGGTTATAATACATTCATTTTGCGGCTTATATTCGACGCCATAGTTCTTGCCGACATATTTACACACTTCATTGCGCAGAGAGAGCAGTCCAAGGTTTGAAGTGTAGCTTGTATGGCCCTTTTCCAGTGAATAAATTGTCGCTTCGCGGATATTCCATGGGGTGACGAAATCGGGTTCGCCGATGCCAAGAGAGATGACATCATCCATGGTGTTTACCAATTCAAAAAAGTCGCGAATGCCGCTTTTGGGCAATGCGCTGATATGAGTTGCTACTCTATTTTTATGGTGAAACTTTGAGTCTTTCATATTCTTCCTCGCTGTCCATAATCCTTCCGGATTCTTTATATTTTTTTAGTAAAAATGTTGTTGATGTGGAGATAATGCCTTCTATTGTTGCCAGTCTGCCGGAAACGAAAGAGGCGATGTTATTGAGAGAGTCTCCTTTAACTTCTATACTCAAATCATATCCCCCGGAAACCAGATATAAATTAGTTACTTCAGGGAAACGGGCGATGCGTTTGGCGACGCGGTCAAAACCGCCTTCGCGTTCCGGGGTGACCTTTACTTCGATCAGCGCCCGGACGACGGAGGTACCATAAAGTTCCTCATCATCGATAATCGCCCGATATCCTTTTATGATGTTATTATCTTCAAGTGTTTTTATTGTTTTGGCAACTTTAGACTCGTTGCAACCTAGTCTGGCTGCAATTTCTGACGTACTCATCCTGCCGTTTTCAGCCAGTAGAGTGATAATTTGTTTTTTCATCTTAACACCTTATTATGTATTGGGAAAAAATGTGACATAAGCAAAATAAATAAAGAATATCGGAGCGTTAAGCAACAGACTGTCAAGAAAATCAAATACCCCGCCCATACCGGGTACAATATTCCCTGAGTCTTTTACTCCGCAGGAACGCTTTATCACTGATTCGGTCAAGTCACCGCAAAATCCACCCCAGAATAGAAAAATACCGATAACAACCGCATGAAAAAGGGGCAGGGGATGCTGACTGTAATTTACCAGAAGCACACTTACAGCTACTGATAATATCATTCCACCGATTGTTCCTTCCCAGGATTTTTTTGGACTGATACCTGGTACGATTTTGTGATTTTTTCCTTTCAGGATAATATTGGAAAGCGTCCCGGTGATATATGCTCCGGTATCACCTGATTTGGTGACCAGAATCATGAAAAGTAAAACTTTGGGCCCCATCAGCAGATATATAGCTATCATAAAACTTAACGGAACAGCAACAAGACAGATTACGCCAAATGACGTTAATATTTTCTCTATATGATCCTGCCGTGTTTTGACGAACAAAAGACTAAGCCACATTCCAACGAGGTAGAAAATTATGACCGCAGGAATAGCCGTCGGGAATATCATCATCAATAAAATGGAGGCGGCAACCGTGGCGGCCGTCGTAAATTTGAATCCATTACGGTTAATTTTTTCCAGCATATTGAAAGTTTCCAGTATCACTAGAAACGCGGCAACCGTTGAAAATGAAGTGAAAATTAATTTTCCGCTCCAATGCGGTGACAACAGTGAGTAAACAACTGTCACCGTCAGAACAACAAAACTTATAAGGCGCAAATAAAACATTTAATTACCTGTTGCCAAAACGGCGTTTACGGTTATAATAAGCTGTCACGGCTTTGTTAAACTCTGCCGGATTAAAGTCGGGCCATAACGTTTCAGTAAAGTACAACTCCGAATATGACAATTGCCAAAGAAGAAAATTACTTATGCGTAATTCGCCGCTCGTTCTTATCATCAAATCAGGTTCCGGTACATCCGGTGCATAAAGATAGCTTGCGAACATCGTTTCATCAATCTGATTAACCGTGATTTTTTGCTCATTTATGTCCCGGGCGATTTTTCTGGTCGCTTCAACTATTTCGCCCCTGCCGCCATAACTCAACGCCAGGATCAGTGTACCATGCGGGTTATCTGCAGTCACGCGGATTGCTTTTGCTAAATTTTTTTGTACTTTATCGGGAAGTTGGCTGGTATTGCCGATAGTGCGCAATTTAATCCCGTTTTCCATCAGTTCGTCAATTCGTTTGGTAAGAAAATCATTCAACAAATTCATCAGTCCGGTGACTTCGAAGCCTGGTCTTTTCCAATTCTCTGTACTGAAAGCGTAAAGTGTCAGATACTCAAGATTGATCTCCTTGGCAGCTTTAACAATTTCAATAACGACATCAGCGCCTTTCCGGTGTCCTTCAATGCGCGGGAGGTTGTTCATTTCCGCCCAGCGGCCGTTACCATCCATGATAATGGCGACATGCCGCAATTTTTTACTCTGCTGCCCCATAAAAATGCTCCTCAAGCATCATGCACAGTGAATGATAAACCGGAAGGTGCAGTTCTTGAATTTTGTATGTTTCGTGTTCCGGCATTTTAAGTGCCAGATCAACAACGCCAGCACAGCGCCCTCCGTGATTACCGGTCATTAATATTGTCTTGATGCCAAGAGTAGCGGCAACCATTATACAATTATAAATATTCGCGGAATTACCACTTGTTGACATTAAAATAACAACGTCACCAGGTCTGCCTAGAACAAATAATTGCTGTGCAAAAATCAGTTCAGCGTCAACATCATTTGCGAATGCGGTAATAAATGCCGGATGGGAGGTTAATGATATCGCCCGCAAACCTTGTTGAAGTTTCCCGGCCAGCTTAGCTCCATCGGTCCCGAATTTAGACTGAAACTCAGATTTAAGACACGAATTTACCGGGCGTTTGAGTATAAATCCTTTCAGCAGTTCTCCGGCGATGTGTTCACAGTCGGAAGCACTGCCACCATTGCCACAGGCAAATAGAGTGCCGCCATGGGTAAAGGAGTCCCGCAACATTATAAATGCCTTGTCTATGTCAGGCTTTATAACTTCAAGTGCCGGATACCGGCAAAACAAATTTTCAAAATGTGATTTCGTCATTTTTTATTCTCCATAACGTTGTCATCAAGTAGCATTGGAATATGATTAGTCATTGGTTTAAACCCCAGTTCCGCATAAAATTTTTCAGTATAAGGGCAGGCAATCAAGCCTATCCAGTCAATCTTTTTTTGTCTTAAATCATTAATGATGAAATTTACAATTAATTTCCCGATACCGCGCCCCCGATAGATGCTGAGCACTGTAATATCCTGAATGTAGGCATCGCTGATACCGTCTGATATCGCCCGCCCCATTCCCACCAGCCGGTCGTTGTCAAATGCCCCGGCGAAGCAGCAGGAGTTACGAATCATCCCGGGAATGAAATCTTCTGCCACATAATGGTCATGCCACCAGCCGGCATCGCGGTATAGTTCCACAATTTCTTCAGTTTTTGCCGTATGAATTTTTCTTACTTCAACTGATTCAGGCATAATCAATCCATATTTTCGACAACAGTACGGGCAAATTTTGAACAGGACACTTCCGTGGCATTGTCCATCAATCTGGCAAAGTCGTAGGTTACTATTTTCTTACCGATTGCACGTTCAATTCCCTTAATTAATAAATCTGCGGCTTCTTCCCAACCCAGATAGCGGAACATCATTTCTCCGGAGAGTGCTAAAGAACACGGATTGACTTTATCCTGCCCCGCATATTTGGGTGCAGTACCGTGTGTCGCTTCAAACAATGCATGTCCACTAATATAATTTATATTGGCTCCCGGAGCAATTCCGATTCCGCCAACACATGCGGCAAGCGCGTCTGAAATATAATCCCCGTTCAAATTCATCGTTGCTATTACATCGTAATCTTCCGGGCGGGTTAATATTTGCTGCAGGAATGCGTCACAAATACAATCTTTAACCATAAGTTTGCCGGCCGGTGCCTTGCCGTCACAATCTGACCAACACACTGCACGATCGGAAAATTCATTTTTTACCAGTTCGTAACCCCAATTTTTGAAGCCGCCTTCTGTGAACTTCATGATGTTGCCCTTGTGCACCAGGGTTAAACTGCGACGGTTGTGTGCCAAAGCATATTGAATAGCTGCGCGGACAAGCCGTTCCGTACCTTCTTTTGAAATCGGCTTGATACCGATGCTCGAGGTTTCAGGGAAACGTATTTTTTTAACTCCCATCTCGTCCTGGAGAAATTTGATAAGTTTTTTTGCTTCAGCCGTTCCTGCATTCCATTCAATTCCGGCGTAAATGTCTTCTGAGTTTTCCCTGAATATTACCATATCGGTTTTCTCGGGATTTTTCACTGGAGATGGAACCCCGGTAAAATATTGTACCGGACGCAAGCAGACATATAAATCCAGCAGTTGACGCAAGGCAACGTTCAACGACCTGATTCCGCCGCCGACCGGGGTGGTTAACGGGCCTTTGATTGCTATCCGGTATTCCATGATTGCATCAACTGTTTCGTCCGGCAGCCAGACTTCTTTGCCATATACAGCGTTGGCTTTTTCGCCAGCATAAATTTCCATCCATGAAACCCGGCGTTTTCCCTTATATGCTTTTTCTATCGCGCTGTTCCACATCGTCATGGATGCGTTTGTGATATCTGCACCTATTCCGTCACCTTCAATAAATCCAATAATCGGATTGTCAGAGACGTTCAATTTTCCATCTGCGCCTAAGGTGATTTTATTGCCAGCTGGTACAGTAATTTTATCAAATTTTGCCATTTTGTTAATAACCTTAATTTTTATAAAAATATGCAACCTTTCAGCTTGAATTAAAAAACACAAATCTGGATTGCCAAAACTTGAATTTTGAGATTAATTCAATGTGCGGTTGCTTAATATATTTTTTGCTTGATGCATAAACTTGCATTAACAAAAAAACGACCTGCAAAATATATCGTACTAATATGGTATTTTCAATTACAGTCCGTAGAAAACAATCACATTTATTACCGCTCAAAGAATACGACTGAAGAACCATCTGGCAAATAGTTGAATTATACGATTTCAAAGAAAAACGCATTACATACAAAATTATGTAATGCGTAAGTTTATTTGTAATCTATGTTATTGATTACTTCTCGTATGATTTTTTAACGGCGTTTGGGAAGCGGGTTCTGACGATGTGCTTCCTCCATGACATATATCTGCTGTCTTACCTGGCTGAGCTTTATTTCAGGTTCAGCTCCTTTATTAAGAACCTCGTAAAGATTACTGTATAAAGAACGTACCATTTCAGAAAAACCGGTGGCATTAGAATTAGCATCACTGTATTCCCAGGTTTCATTCACCCAAGGCAATGTTTCGCTGCAATATTGACGGTTAAGACTCCATGGTTCCCACATTTGTTGTTTCGGAGCATCTTTGGGGTTGAAGTATTTCCACTTCAAGCCGGCCGGTCCACCGGTAAGTCCTCCACATGTTCCACTGATATTGTACATATCCCCTTGCGGAAAGGCCTGAAATGAGTTGAGTGACAGTTCAAATACCGGTTTGTTTTTTCCGGTAAAGGTCAATAAACAAAAATTATTAGCGTCTCCGTTGAAAGGATAATGGTTGGCATACATTTTACAGTGTACTTCAGGAGTGCCTTCACCAAACAGCACAATCATTTGATCAACTGGATGCGGGCCGGTATTCCATAGATTACCGCCTATCTGATCTTGCATTGTCTGCCAATCCCAGCGACGTCCGAATCCACTCCAGTTACTGCGCACATAAACAATTTCTCCAAGTACACCGGAATTAATTATCTTGCACATTTTTTGAAAAAAAGGATAAAAACGGGAGTTTTGGAAAGGATAGAATACCTTGCCTGCCTTTTGGGCCGTAGCAACAATCAAGTCAAATTCTTTTACCGTCGTCGCTGAAGGTTTCTCACCCAAAACATGATATCCCTTTTTAAGCGCTGACATTGTCGTTTCTACATGGAAACGGCTCGGGGTGGCGTTTATCAGTAAGTCAAATCCGCCGGCTTTAATCAGTTCCTTGTGATTGTTGTAAACTTTGCATCCGAATTGATCAATTGCGTCTTTCCGGCGTTCTTCAATTTCGTCAGCAACGGCAACAATCTTAAACTTTTCATTATCACTTTTTAACCAGTTTGCGTGAATTCCGTAACCGCTTCGTCCAAACCCGGCGATACCAACTTTGATGACTTTGTTACTCATGTGTTTGTTCCCTTTTAAAATTATTTAAACCGGTTTATAAAATATTAAATTAAAAAACGGTTTATATTTTGTATATTATACAATACAGCGTAAAAATTTTCAAGTAAAAATATGAAAAATTAATAATATTCTGCTGGTATTGTCAATAATTGACTTGAAATTACTTTGTAATAAATTTCCGGTGTAATACGTTTTTTATTCGATATTTTGTGTCGTGTTACCCGGTACGAGAGCGGAGATTACTTTTGATATCACTGGTGATTCCACTAAAATCAATAAACAGTCGCCGGACTCGATTATGCTGCTTCCTTTGGGAACGACGAATTGTTGATTGCGGCGGATCAGTACAACCAGTGCGTCAGCGGGCAGGGATAGCTCGGAAATTTTTTTCCCGTTAGCCGGGGAGTTTGGAACAATATCGACTTCGATCATATCACTATCCAAGGCATCAGTGCGCTCGAACTCCAATGGAGAACGCGGTTTCGGGGTGATAAGTTTGTTTAGTTTAAGTTTTTTGGCAACAAACATTATGGTCTTGCCCTGAATTAATATTGACGAAATGACAATAAAAAAGACTACATTAAAGATACGTTCAGAATCTTTATAGCCGGCTAACATAGGAAATGTTGCCAAAACAATTGGCGCAGCACCGCGCAATCCGACCCATGAAATAAAGATCCGTTCACGATAATCAAACGCGCTTCCAAGCATAGATGTGAATACTGCAACCGGGCGGGCGATGAGTATCAGAAATAGTGACAGCATTAAACCAGGGAAAATTACTGAAATTGTCGGCAGTTTTGATGGAAATACCATCAACCCTAAAATAATAAACATACTTATTTGCATCAACCAGCCAATTCCGTCATGAAACTTTGTCAGAGTATGTTTATAAAAAAAGTTACTGTTTCCTATCATGATTCCGCAGACATAAACCGCCAGGAATCCATTGCCTCCGGCAGTTTCGCTGGCTCCGTAAGTGAATAACACAGTTGCAATGCCGAGAACATGGTATAGGCCATCAAAATTTAATTTCAACCGGTTAAAAAGCCATGGCAGTGATTTTCCCAGCATAATGCCGACAACGGCACCTATCGGCATTTTTAAAAAAAAGACCGGTAGTATTTCCCAGTATGAACCATGCGGATTGCTCAGCATGCCGATCATAAAGATGGTCAAAAATACTGCCATCGGGTCATTGCTTCCAGATTCCAGTTCCAGCATCGGTTGCAATTTTCGCTTTAGTCCGACGCTCTGTGCACGCAGTATGGAAAAAACAGCAGCAGCATCGGTTGATGAAACGATTGCACCAAGCAATAACCCTTCTGCAAGAGAAAAATTTAGAATGTAGTACGCGAAGAATCCAACCATTGTTGCCGTTATCAAGACACCGATTGTGGCCAAACTTATACCGTAGCCGATAATTGGTCGAATCGTTTTCCAGTTAGTGTCCAGGCCACCGGAAAAAAGGATGAATGCCAGTGCAACAATACCAGTAATGTTGGCAATACTTGCATCTTGAAACTGGATTTTGCCAATGCCATCAGGCCCTGCCAACATGCCAATGCCAAGAAACAATAGCAGTGCCGGCATATTGAATCGCTCTGAAAGTTTGCTGGAAAAAACGCTCATGGCCAGCAAAATTGCTGTGATTCCAAAGATTAAATTTACATTTATTGAACCTTCGTGCATAATATCCTGCCGGTGAACGTAAAATGTGTTTGCGAATTTTATTACGGCAATTGTAATTGCCGGTTGATTTAACATTTAAGCCGTAATTATTTACTATTGAATAAGGTACGTTGAGAACTGTTTAACCGCAAACTGCTTAAAGATTTTTTTATTAAAAAAAACGTTTAAATAATAAATTCATAAAATCAAAATTGTTTTCATCGAACATAATGCTAAATTTTTGCTTAAAGATACCACTAGGAGGTTGTTATGGCAAGACATACGTTACTTATTCTCGTTGGGAACCGCAAGACGGCAGCTGTTGACGTACAAAAAACTCTCACCGCCTGGGGATGTTTGATCAAAACACGTCTCGGACTCCACGATGGTGTTTTACAGGATTGTTCTGAAAAGGGATTGATCTTTTGCGAATTGACCGGTGATGAGGATAAACGCAAAGAATTAACGAGAAAACTTAACCTGATTAAAGGTGTCAAGGCAGAACAAATCTCGTTGGAATTAGAGCCGGAATAAACGGTACAGTTGTAATATTTTTTTGCAAATTTATGTTTTGAGGTAATACGGCATACTTTTATTATATTCTAATAATTTATGACAATATGCCAATTTTTTTTAAAAAATTGTTTTATAAGGATATCAAACCAATTCTAAAATCGGTATCTTATTTATTCCATTTTCCAATTCATATCTAATCTTAATTGTAGTTAAATTTTAATTTGCATTTTATCATATTAATGTTATATTGAACTTTGTAATGTTGTTTAACAAAGTATAGGTTTATTTATATTTTTAATGACAATTTAAAGATGAGTTATAGAACAGATTATCTGTTAGATGACAATCATGTATAGTCAACATCAAAATGGAGGAATTGAGTAATGAAAAATGACGGCAAGGCGGTAAGTGCTATAATCGTTAAACATACTGAGAAGTTACGTTACTGGTACGAGTTGCTCTGTGAAATTATGCCGGATTATTTTTTTAAGACCTTTTCCACAACACAGGTTGAGCAGATTTTACCGTATTTGTTTAATATTGAAACACAGTCTGGTATTCAAAAAATCGAGCGTGAAAGCAATGTAATTCTAATTTATTTGAAGAGCGCAGAGAATAATTTACTGGTTACCAGCCGGATGATGCGTTGTCACAATATAGCTGGCGCGGTTGTTCACGAATCAAAACAGAAAATCATTGTTGGAAACAGTCCTAGAACGCTTGTCATTGAATATTATATGCTTTCTGACGGCAGTCACCTCGGGGGAGAACCGACTATTGGATATAAGGAATTAGCTACAGCATTCAAACGAATGTATAAACAAATATCACCTGAGTTTACCGAAATCTATAACCGGATAAATTGGTATGGCGTAGCAGATCTGGATGCGGAAAAACTGGCAGAGCGTCTGAAATGGGCGATTGAAACTCAGGATAATGATTTTATACGTGTTGGAGTTGAGAAGGCTGGTGGACGTGAATTGCGATTAATTCTTGCGCGTCCGTGCGCGACACAACGTGGCGGTTTTTTTTATAAAATAATTGAAGCCGTCAACTTGAATGGCTTTAATATTGAGCGAGCGTATTTTCGTGATTTAACGCATCAGGGCAATGGGCATGAATTTAATCGGATGCCAGTGATTGTTAATACCCTTTATCTAACCTCGGACAAAGAAATAACCCCGGATTCAAAACGGGTTCGCCGGTTGTTAAATGAATTAAAACTATGCAACTGGGTGGATATGTCAGATTTGTTTCATCTTGAACTTGTTACCCGGCATGCGTTTTCTCTGTCTGATACCAACTTAATTCGCGCTGCCGCCGAATTCGTTCATTCTCAATTAGCTTTTGTTGACCGGAATGCCTACAATGCTAACGATATTTCCCGTTTTATTGCGTTATATCCATGGATATTGAAGGAAATGCTGGCCTATTTTTATCAAAAATTTGAACCGGAAACTGAGCGTTCTGAACGCAAAACGCTATTACACTTACACCGGGTGGAAAAAGAAATTGAGTCAATTAATACCGGAATGTCTGAAAAAGACACTATGGTCAAAACTGTTTTCAGCAGTACCATTAATTTTTTCAAGAATATTCTAAAAACAAACTTTTTTGTTACAGATAAGGCAGCACTGGCATTCAGAATGAATCCTGAATTTATGATATTTTACGAACAGATATCTGAACACTATCGAAATGCATTTCCTTCTGACCGCCCCATGGGTGTTTTTTTCTTCTTTCGTGAAAGCGCTATCGGATTTCAAGTAAGATTTTCTGAAATTGCCAGAGGCGGTTGGCGTACTGTGATACCGAAAAACAGCGCTAATGATTTGGAAAGAAGAGATAACTTTGAGTTCGCCAGAGATGAAATATTCCGCGAAGTATTTGTGCTCGCTCATACACAGCATTCTAAAAATAAAGATATTTATGAAGGCGGCGCAAAGATGATTACTTTGTTGAATTTGGCAAACAACCGCCAATTCGAGCCTGCCTTATTTGAAGTTCAGCGTACTATTTGTGATGCACTGCTTTCACTGATTAACTACAATAAGAATCATAAACTGCGGGATTCAGCGATAATTGATTATTTGCACGGTAAGGAAATCATCGAAATCGGGCCGGATGAAAATATGTCTGATGTAATGATTGAATGGATAAGTAATTATGCGGAAAAACTGAAATATACTCTCGGCGCAGGTTTGATATCAGGAAAGCCTGACCAGGGAATAAACCATAAGGAATATGGCGTTACTTCTTTTGGTTTACATCAGTATGTATTGAAGATTATGAGCATGTTGGGAATAAATCCGGAATGTGATGAATTTTCCATTAAAATTTCAGGAGGCCCCTTTGGCGATGTCGCCGGTAATGAATTGAAATTGTTGTTGGGGCGTTCAGGTAAGCAATGGCGATATCCAAACCTGAAAATTATTGCAATTACTGATGGTTCTGCTGCTCTATTTGATCCGGCCGGGGTGGATAGAGATGAACTTGTAAGTTTGACATTAATCAAGAATATTGACCAGTTTAATCCTGAAAAATTGAGTGGCGAGGGTGCATATATCATCTACTGTACGATTGAGAATATTAATGGCATCGAAAAACATCGCGGGTTCTTCAGGAAAAATGGAAAATTGCATGAAAAATTTCTCAGCCGTGACGAATTTATGCGTATGTTCCAGAATAATCTTTACTACTATGCCGATATTTTTATACCATGCGGTGGTCGTCCTTCAACTTTGGATATATCCAACTGGCAAAATTACTGTCCCAACGGTCATAATAGTTCTAAGGCCATCGTCGAAGGGGCAAATTCGTTTATCACGCCCGCAGCTCGAGACAAGTTGCAGGATGCCGGAATCTATATTATTAAAGATGCTTCCGCAAATAAATGCGGGGTTATAACCTCATCCTATGAAATATTGAGCGGTTTGCTACTTAGTAAAAACGAATTCAAGGAGGTTAAACCAGAATTGGTCAAACAAATAATGGAACTGTTAAAGAACAGCGCCAATAAAGAGGCGGAATGGTTGTTCAATCAGTTAGATACTTCCAAAAAGAAATTGACTGAACTTACGGATCAACTCAGTGAACAGATTAACACAAAAAATGTTGCTATTTCAAAATATCTTGATTCACATCCGGAAATGTTATGCGACAAAATTATTCTTGACCATCTTCCTCCTGTTTTTCGTGAACGATTCAGTGACCATCTTCACCGCATTCCACATGAATACAAAAAAGCCATCGTTGCAGTCGAACTTGCAACCAGGATTGTTTATCGACAATACGACAGTGTTGAGTACGAAATTAAATCTGTCATATACATTTAATATAATATTGTCGATAATTCAATAATCAGTACAATCCTGCTTACGCGTCTACTCGAGTATAATAAAAAATATCATTTTTTATTATATATCAGTTTCTCTTCCCGACAATAGAATTAAAAAGTTGATGTTTAAAATTCGGTTTGTCTTGATGCGTCTATTCTTTCCTCTCTTAGTCAATATAAAAGAGGATAGTTTTTACCCTCATAAAATTAGTAATAATTTTGATTGATATGATTATAATTGTTTGCAATATTGCACATAGCAGGTTATCTTTAGTCTCGTTTATGTAAGGGTGCGTCTTAAAGTTGAAATGCAATTATTGGAATATTATTTAAATATTATGGATAAAAGGGTTGCCAACATAACTGAGTTTAAAAGTCACAATTCAACTTATTCAAGAGTTGCAAAGACTAATATTTTAAACGGTAAAGAAGACTTACAGTGGAAGAAAGAATGCCACAATGAGTCTTATATTTTGGATAGGATCCGGTATCTTTCCCCTCAAGACTGGTCATGTTTGATTGGACAACTTATGCCTATAATCGAATATAACAGCAGTGTTGAAAATCCCGAGGAGTGGGTTAGCATTGAAGGCGGTCTTGTTACGGTTTTTGACGTTTTCCCGAAGGACTACAGAAACACCAATGGCATATTTTTGCCAGGCGGTATTTTTTTCTATCGGCAGAAAATTGACAATGAAAAGTTTGTTTACGGGTATAGTGGTCTGGTTGTTCGCGTTGGCAATCCCAACAACCCGAATTCATACATTGAGTTGAAACGAAAAGATTATAACGTTACCAATACCGTCAGTCTTGGAGTATTCAAACAAAAAAATGACACTCCTGCTGGAGACTCTAAAAGCGATTTACTTAAAGCTTATGCACAAATGGGCATTAAATAGTAATTTTCGCGACCTTTCTTTCGCATAATAAAATTCATAAATTTGTTCTAAATATCTACAGGCATTGAGTCGTTTTCCGATATTATTATAATTAACTTCGATTCAATAGTTTCGCATTTTCAGACTTATCAGGCCGATAATATTGCGGCATTATTCAGATTGTCGTTAATTACTTTCCATATCAACGCTGCGGGTTGAATATACTGCGCGACTTTCGAAGATATCTTCCCGGCGGGTCTCCGTATTGCCTCAAGAAGCATCTGCGGAAATATGAAACGTTTTTGAAACCGGTATCATACATTATCTCGTCAATTGTTTTGCGTGTATTGCGTAATTGCCTGGCTGCTTCATTAATGCGCAGTCTGGTAATTAATGCTTGCGGCGTTTCATTGTAGTATTTTTTCATGTATCGAGTAAGATGTTCCTGACTTTTCCCTGCAAGGTTTATAAATCTGGGTAACCCTCGGTTGAAGTTTTCAATTTTCTGCATTTCTCTACATGTAGATATCAGCCATTCGGGGGCATTGCCATATGAAAGCATCGTTCGCTGGTATAGCATTAACATGAAGTCAATAATCAGGCTTTTTACACAAAGAATTTTCATCGGCGTATAATCAGATTTTTCACTGAATTTTCGAATTAATTCAACCTTTTCGATGAGCATCTTGCGCTCTATATCGGAAGTTTTCGTCACACAGCAGGAATTGTCTTCAATACTGAAATTTATTGAATTATTGAAAAATAGTAATGTATCATCAAAGACTTCCCGGCGTAACACAATATTTATTATATGCAACTTATCGATATCTGAAAGATTGCCGATAGTATGAACATCATCAGGACGAATAATGCATACAGAACCCGGATTAAGAAGGATTGGTACAGCGTTGAGTTTGTGATGCATGATGCCTTCGAGTATAATGAACATCTCATAATAATCGTGTGAATGTTCCTTGTATATCTCGTGAGGATAAAATGTGGTATCCTGAAGGTTTACCGGGTTGTGTTCAGAAAGATTTACATTACTGTTCGAAAGTTTTATCATATTTCACCTAAAAATTATTGTAATATATCAATATAGTATCTTTTAAATGAATATTGTAGTAGAAATATATCATTGCAGAATGTATTTTTAAGATAAATCATTTTATAATAATTAATTTACAGGTTATGAATCAATATGAAAAGAATTGACCTTGCAGGAAAATGGAATTTGGAAAGTGAAGACCATAAACTGAAAATAGTGGCTGAAGTGCCCGGCGATAATTACAGCGCATTATTGGCTGCTGGTAAAATACCCGATCCATATGTCAAAAAAAATGAAAATGAAGTTCAATGGGTCAGTGATTGCGGATGGACTTATCAACGAGATTTTCATGTAAGTAAAGAATTTGCGGCTGGAAAATATGTCTTTTTAAACGCAGAAAGTATTGATACCTTTGCCGAAATTTCAATCAATGGCAATAAGACCGGGGCAACTGAAAACATGTTCAGACGTTATAGATTTGACGTAAAGAAGTTTTTAAAACCTGGTAGAAATACAATAAAGATTGTATTGCGCAGCCCAGTCAAGGTTGCCGTAGATGAATCCGAAAAACAACCGTTCCCGGTGCAATGGACCGGGAATAACCAAGTTGCACACATGAATCTTATTCGTAAAACACAATGTCATGCCGGATGGGATTGGGGTATCTGCATGATTCCCTCGGGTATTTACGGTGAACTTTACTTGCAACGCGTTGAATGTTGTCGAATTGAACATGTTTATACCGAACAGTCTCATTTAAAAGGCAAATGCAGTGTAAAAGTTATCACTGAACTCTTTGCAAAAGCATCAGGACAGACAATATTGAATGTTCGCCTTGGTGATCAGGAAGAGGAAATTTGTGTTACATTGAAATCAGGTTTGAACATAGTAAGTACTGTTTTTGACGTAAAAAATCCTCATTTATGGTGGCCGGCAGGATATGGACCGCAACCTTTATACAAGCTTTCTGTCGCAACGCCAGACGATTGTATTGAAAAGGAAATAGGCCTGAGAAAAGTTGAGCTGATTAATAAAAAAGATGAAATCGGTGTCAGTATGACTTTCCGCGTCAATGACGTGGATGTTTTTTGCAAGGGCGCAAACTGGATTCCGGCTGATGCTTTTCCGCAACGGCAGACACCTGAAGTTTTTGAGCGTTTGTTACAGGATGCTGTCGCCGCCAACATGAACATGATTCGTGTGTGGGGTGGCGGTCAATATGAAAATGATGCTTTTTATACTATTTGCGATCGTCTCGGTCTTATGATTTGGCACGATATGATGTTTTCGTGCTCCCTTTATCCTTCTACCGATACTTTTATAGCCAATGTTCGGGAAGAAGCAGAATATCAAGTCAAACGGCTGCGCAGTCATCCCTCTATTGTAATCTGGTGCGGTGATAATGAAGTGGCAGGAGCTGTGCATTGGTACTCCAACGAGCAGTCCAGGGAAAAATTTCTGCTGAATTATGCTAAACTCAACTGGGAAATCGGGAAAGCGGTTAAATCTGCTGATCCTGAACGTGTTTTCTGGCCCAGTTCTCCTTGCAACGGTCCCGAAAGTTATGGTGATGGCTGGCATGACGACAAGCAGGGAGATATGCACTACTGGGAAGTATGGCACTCCGGCAAACCGTTTGAGGCTTATTTCGATGTTATTCCACGTTTCTGTTCTGAATTCGGCTATCAGTCATTTCCGGAAATGAAAACAATCAGACAGTTTGCGGATGAGGTTGATTTCAATGTTACGTCGCCAGTAATGGAACATCATCAGCGCAATCCAGCCGGAAATTCCAAAATTATCAATATGTTTGCGACATATTTTCGCATTCCTGACGGTTTTGAAAATTTTGTATATCTCAGTCAGGTACAACAGGCATTGGCAATCAAAACTGCAGTAGAGTATTGGCGGCATTTGCGTCCTGTGTGTATGGGGGCAATATACTGGCAGTTGAATGACAATTGGCCGGTTGCGTCATGGGCGAGTATTGATTATTTTGGTAGATGGAAGCAGTTGCATTACCACGCTAAAAGGTTTTTTGCCCCAATCATCATATCATCGTTTCAAAACAAGAGCGGGGAAGTTGAGGTATGGGTGACCAATGACCTGATGGATGTTGCGGAATGTGCAATATCTATTTCTGTCATGGATTTTTCTGGTTGCGAAACCAAAAAAATTAAACTAAAAACAAAAGTTAATGCCGGCAGTGCTCAAAAGATAGCGGTTTATCCTGTTGGTAAACTCGTATCTTCCCCGGAAGTTGGATTCATGTATATGCGTCTGAATGCGACATCCGGGTCGGGTAAATATAGCCACCGCAACGAACATTTTTTTACTCAGTACAAACGTTGTGAGCTTTCATTGGCGAAGATAACGGCTAAAATGAAAAAATGCAAAAACAATTTTGAGATATTACTTACAACTGATAAACCGGTGTTTTTCGTAAACCTGGAAATGAAAAATATCGATGGAATATTCTCTGAAAATAGTTTTACGCTTATACCGGGTGAACCGAATAAGGTTATTTTTACTCCAACGTCAGGACAGAAAAATATCACTTCAACGGGAACTTTGCTTATCAAGCACTTGCGCCAAAGCTATGTATGATAGTGTCGGGATTATTTATAAGCTCAGTAATTTAATTATTGAATAGTCATGTGTAGTGTCTTTTTATCATTACATGAGTAATGAAATTACTTGATTTTGCATGGCACGATAAATACCGACATGAAGTTTGTTCCAGGCAGATCGACTGATTCTGGTTGACATATTTCTACTTGAGTTAATATTTTCTTTAAATCAGAGCCGTTCAGTTTGCGGTACATTTCCGATTTTGCCAGAACTATGCTGAATGCCTTAATTCGTTGTTCTTTCAATCGTTTGATAATGACATTTAAATCTTCGCCGGAACTATACTGCAAAAATTTTTTTTGATAAAACTGTTTTGCGTTAACAGTCGGCAGCCAGAAAATATCAGAAACAATTATTTCGTTGGTTTTAGCAATTTTTAGATTGAGATACTGCATGTTTGTCTTCATCAAAAATAAATTGGCGACACCTTTGACTTGTATCAATAAACTCAACAATACCAGCAGCACCGCACAAATAGTAATTGTTCGACGCATATTTATTGAGAAATACTTTCTGCGACTTAGAAAGGCCATTGCATAAAGCCATAACGGTAACAGTAATGGATACAAATAAAGGAAATGGCGCGGTCCCCATACTATTCCTAAATCATTTTGCGTCAATAACGGAGTAATTCCCAGGCAGTACAGCACGATAATCAGTAACGCAAAACGCAATCTTTGTGAAATTCCGGAGAAAAATGTTTTTATCTCCAGTAACAACGGGACCAGAAATGGCGATGCTGTTAAAAAACCTATTGTGAAAATCGTTGCAAGGATAGGTTCAGGATTCAACCATAGCATTACAGTAAGTATCGTTGAACTGACAACCGCCGACGTTAAAATCGCAATAAAAATACATGCAACACTATTTTTTCTGTTACGATAGTTTATAAATGCTCCGGCAATTAATGCCAAAGCGAAAGGTGCAATCAAAACAAAATAATACCAGTGGTCGGAAAAAACACCGGAATTAAATTTCAGCAGATAAATGTAATAACCGCTGCATTGATTCAGCAGAAACTGTATAATAGTGGTTTCACCGGTATTGTGCTGGTAATATTGACTGCCGTGCAATCCCAGCCAGTGACCGTAATAGTAATGTTGCCATATCCACACCGGTATGAGTACCAGCAGACTGCCGGCAGAAACTGTTATTGCTTTGAGCCAGGAGTATTTCAACAGCAACATTGCAATTACCGTAGCGATAATTATTACATAAATATCCTCTCTGAATATTGCAGCCAAGCCGAGTATAATACCTGCGGTAAGCAGCACTTGATGCGTGGTGTATTTCTCTCCCCGATGCACTAACAGTCGAAATGCAATTGTTACTAAAAGGGTAACGAGATTCATCTCCCAGAATGTCATACTGTAGAAGAATAATGGGGTGCAAAGGCCAAGTATCATAATGCCCATTCCGGATCGATTCGGAGCGTGCAAGTCACGCAGCATATATGCACTGATTACTAATGTTCCAATACCGGACAGCAGTGAGATAAGATATAAGCCGGTGAAACCTGATAAACAGTAAAACCATTGTGCAATCCAGGAAAAATACGGACTGAATATTGAATCAATTCCACGCTCCGTTTTAATGAAATAAAAACTGCTGTATGGGAAAAATTGTCCCGACGGATCCAAATCTGCTGCCGGGTTTTCTATTTGTATTGAATCTTTATAGAGCAGGTTCTGCATAATGATAAACTTATTGCCGCCGTCGGTATTCCAGAACACATCCTGCGGTAATATCTTGACAAGTCCGCAGTATAACGCACCCAGTAGTGCAATTTGAATAATTGTTAATTTCCAGTTCATTTCTTCGACTGTTTGTTATTTTAAATTGTTAATATCAAATCATTTGATATTGCCACTTCTGATACCGTGTTTGCAAGATTGGTCATGAAATTATATTATACCGTTATTTATGTAACAAAGCAATATAAAAAATGAAATATGATTGGTTTATTACCGTTGGAAACACTATATTTTGTGACGCTTTTGTTTGACTTTATAATGTGTGTATTGAGAATTGAAATATGATGAAAATTGCTCGAGTTGTCGTTGATTTATCACTTGATCGTGGCTTCGATTATATTATCCCTGAATCGCTACTCGGTCGTGTCCATATTGGCGTTCAAGTTAAAGTTCCATTTGGTAACAGTACCAGGACCGGATATGTGCTTAATGTTATTGAGCACTCGGATTATCAGCAGGAATTGAAACCGATACAATCAGTTTCAGAGCCTCATACCAGAATTCCTGAACCTTTAATTCAACTGGGACGCTGGATGGCTGAATATTATTGTTGCAGTCGTGAACAGACTATCCGTACCCTGCTTCCGCGTGCGGTCAGAAGCGGGAAAGTGCGGCATCATACGATGAAATTTTACTCCATTTCCAATTCTGCTGATGTTGAAAAGTTTATCATTGATAATGCGACTCACAAACGGAATACAAAACAAATTAATGTACTCAAAACCTTGCTCCCGATAAAGTCGATGGAACTTGAACAATTACTCAGTTCGGTTCAGACTGGCGGCTCAACAATCAAAACGTTACTTGAAAAAAATCTCATTTGTGAAGAAAAGCGCGTCATCATGAGAGATCCGTACTCTGATGTCAGTATTATTCCAACTATTCCCCAAATTCCTACAGCTGAACAGGCCGCAGCTCTTGATACTATAAGTAGTATGATTAATAATCCAGAACCTAAAAATACGATTCTTATCCATGGTATAACCGGTAGCGGTAAGACTGAAATATATCTCCAGGCAATTAGCATGGTGATCGAACGAGGCAAAGAGGCAATTGTACTTGTTCCGGAAATATCTCTGACTCCTCAAACCGTACGGCGGTTCCGTGCCAGATTCGGCGATATGGTATCGGTGCTGCACAGTCACCTGACCGATGGTCAAAGATTTGATGAATGGAGTAAGATTAATGACGGTCTGGTTAAAATAGTTATTGGGGCTCGTTCCGCCCTGTTTGCTCCATTCCGTAATATTGGTCTTATTGTTGTAGACGAAGAACACGATAATTCTTATAAGCAATCAGAGGCGCCGCGTTATCATGCCCGCGATGTTGCCATAATGCGTGGATTTATTGAACACGCCGTTGTTGTTTTAGGTTCTGCAACTCCATCATTTGAATCATATACCAATGCACTGAATGGAAAATATTTCCTGGCAGAGTTAATGCAACGCGTTCAGAATCGTGTATTGCCGACAGTGAATGTAGTAGATTACCGGTTGGACTCAAGGGAGCCGGGACAAAGTAATATCATTACCAAAATTCTAAAAAATGCTGTAGCAGAACGCCTAAGCCGCAGTGAACAGACTATCTTATTTCTTAACCGTCGCGGGTATGCACGACAAATGCTTTGTGAACAATGCGGTTATGTTGCCGAATGTCCCGATTGTTCCGTTGCCTATACTTATCATCGTCAACGTCAGACACTTTCATGCCATCTTTGCGGCAATGTTATTCAGGCTCACTCACATTGCCCCGAATGTAATTCTGAGAATATTCGTTATTCCGGTACTGGAACTGAAAAAATTGAGGCGATGGTGGGTGCGATTTTTAAGGGTGCCAGAATAATCCGGATGGATTCTGATACCATGCGTAAAATCAGTTCATATGAGGAGGCGCTTGAACGTTTCAGGCGTGGCGAGGCTGATATTCTTATCGGTACTCAGATGATTGCCAAAGGGCTGGATTTCCATAATGTGACCCTGGTAGGAGTTATAAATGCTGACCACGGATTACACATTCCGGATTTTCGTGCTTGTGAAAGAACGTTTCAATTACTGACTCAGGTCTCTGGTCGCTCCGGACGCGGCGACATTCACGGCGAGGTCATCATCCAGACTTTTAATCCTGAAAATGAAACTATAAAACTTGCGGTGGCGCAGGATTTCAAAAAGTTTTATCAATATGATATGAGTGTCAGGCAAGCACTGTCCTACCCGCCTGCAGGCCATCTGATTGCTATTCATTTCAAGGGTGAGGAATTGAATGCTGTATCGCGAATTGCTAACGAATTCATGGAAAAAATCCGACCGGTTTGTCATCAGGAAATGGTTATATCTGAACCGGCTCCGTCTCCAATCGAAAGGATCAAGGGCAAATATCGATTCCAAATTATTCTTCGAGGGTTTAAATTGAAGCGTATCAGGGATCACATTAGACAACTCGTACTGCATGAGTGTAAAAATAAAGGGGTGGAAATATACGTTGACGTTGATGCCCAATCGTTAATGTAGTTCAGCACTTAAACGCTAAATTCAGACAAAAAGAGCGGAATGCAAGCTCTTCATTTACGTTAAACAAGAGATTAAACGCCAGGTTATCCGCCTCTTTCAGCGCATTTAACGCCCATTTTTCATTTATCACATCCGGCAATGACATCCCTTCAAAAATTTCCGGATTGGCTAATGTGTGTCGTGGTGCGTTGCAAGCCAACAGGTAAAGTTGTCCAATCCATGTATTTATTGCGCCAATAAAATAGTGACGTGTTTTAAGATATTCTCCCGCGATGGCTGATTCATATTGCTTTTCCAGACGTTTCCTCACCGGGCTTTCCAACTCAGCGGCCTGGCTCATTTTTTCCGCCCATGTTTTTTCTACAGTTTTTTCAGCATACTCCTGTAAATGGTCAACAATATTTATAATTGCTGCGGCAGATTGTTCTGCAACTACAATACTTTTTTTCGTATTGAAGCAAAGATTAAATAAAGCTTGATAAAGTTCATGACATTTTTCAAAATTAAAGTTACAATGGTTTTCGAGCAACATTAATGTCTGGCAACGCGAACGAGTCGTAGGCAGTAATGCCGAAGGATTTCCAGTCGCGAGAATGAAAAAAGAATTTGCCGGTGGCTCTTCAAGCGTTTTCAGAAAGGCATTCTGGGATTCGGCATTCATCCGGTCGGCATCATAAATTATCCCGACTTTTTTGTTTCCAGAAGCCGTGCTTGTCAGATAAAACTGGTTTTCGAACCACCGCGCTGTATTGGGGTCGGGATTTTTTCTGTCACCAACAAGAATTTGCCATACTTTGCCGGATGGTGTGAGTTCGTATAATTCGGAATAAATACCCCGTTCCAATTGCGTGCAAATGCGGCATTCCCCGCAGGGTATTCCTGCGTCAACTGCGTTGGGACAAATAGCTATTTGACTAAGAACAATGGCAAAATCATGACGTATTTCCGGTGTATCACCGTGCAAAAGAAAAGCATGTGACATCTTATTGTTGACTTTTGCATTTTTCAGACAACTGATTAATGTCGGGAACTTTTTTTCATAAATTTGGAAAAGCATTATTTATAAACTCCAGAATTCTGGTATGGATTTGTGTCTGGTCTTGATCGGCGTTGATTATTTTGACTCTTTCCGGTTCTGCTGCAGCAATTTTTAAAAAACCTTCTCTTACCAGATGATGAAACTTAACGGTCTCAGACTCAAGCCTGTCATGCCTGCCAATTTCTTCCGCCCGTCGCGCAATCCGGCGAAAACCCGATTCCGGTGGCATATCAAGAAGAAAAGTCAGAGTTGGAAAACATTCTCCCATTGCGTATTGGTTTAATATCCGGATAAAGTCAGAGTTCAACCCTCTTGCATAGCCTTGGTACGCAGTAGTAGAGTCAATAAAACGGTCGCAAAGTACGATTTTACCTTGATTAAGTGCAGGTTCTATCAAGAAGCGGACATGTTGCGCCCGACTGGCAGCGAAAAGTAGTAATTCCGTTTCAGGAAAAATCGGTTCTGTACTATTATGGTGTTTGACTATTTCACGCAGTGTTTCCGCAACAGTTGTACCGCCTGGCTCCCGGGTAATCAAACAGTCAACGCCGCGTTCCCGGAAAAATTGCGCCAGAAGTTTGATTTGCGTGGTTTTACCCGCGCCTTCCGGTCCTTCAAAAGTTATAAAAATTCCTTTGGAACTCATGATATCGCAGTCCTTTAAAAATAACATCAATAAATTTCACATTTACACAATAGCTCCATTTGATAACTTAGTAAAATGCAGTAATTTTATTTTACTAAAAAAATGGAGAACATATTTATATGGCAGAACTTAATAGAAACAGTTATTTGTCCCGGAATCAAGGCGAATTTCCTGAAACAACCGTTATTAACGGCAGACAGTATGTTAAAATTCAGGATTTGCGATATGGTACCAACCCGCATCAATCAGCAGCATACTATAAACCTGTTGAAACAATTTGCCCTGTTGGCGATCTGAGGGTGCTGAAGGATGGCAAGAGCGGACTGTCGCAAACCAACCTTGAAGATATCTCTTATTCTTTGAATATTGTTAAATATTTTGATCGTCATGCATGTGCAGTTATGAAACATGTAAATCCCAGTGGTGCGGCGGTTCACCGTCACGGCGATGATCTTTGTTCCGTTTATCTTAAGGCGAGAGATGCGGATGCCAGGGCTGCATTCGGCAGTGCCGTTGCTTTCAATACTGCCGTTGACCGTGCCACGGCGATGAAAATTATGGATACTTTTGTAGAATGCGTGGTGGCACCGGAATACGATTCAGGCGTACTTGATATTTTCAATGACGGTGAAACTTATAAACTAAACAAACATATCCGGATATTGCAGTGCGGTGATCTGACACTTTTGCCACGCTTTACCGGTGAAGCTACCGCTGAAATGAACACCGTTAAAATATTGTCTGACGGTTCTGCCATCATTGCCGAACCGCTGCTCACTTCAATTCGCAGTCGTGATGATTTGCATTCGGCAGTAGCGGAAAATTCAAGGGTGGGGCGGCAAGTTTCTGAAATTAAAGCTGCATCAGAACAACTTGATGATTTGTTGTTTGCATGGTATGTCAATTTAAATGTTCGTTCAAACGGCGTGGTAATTGCTAAAAATGGTCAAACACTTGCCGTCGGCACTGGAGAACAGGATCGGGTAGGGGCAGTTGAACAGGCAATCGTCAAATATCGTCAGAAGTATCAAGGGGAAAACAGTTTAAATGATTCAGTCATGTCCAGTGATGGTTTTTTCCCGTTTCCTGACGCTGTTGAAATTGCGGCTGATGCCGGAATAACTGCCATCATCTGTCCATCCGGCTCCCTTCGTGACGCCGATGTGATAAAAAGGGCAAATGAATTGAATATTGCTCTTTACTATGCGCCGGAACGGATTTTCTCACATCATTGATAATTTTTTATCTGCATTGCACTTTTTGACGGCGGTTGTTGAGGTTATTTAGTTGCCAGAGAAGACAGAATTATTGTATCATAGTTTAATAACTGTGATTCTTGTGCGATATTTATGTCCATGTGATGGTGTAAATATATTTTAAAATTTGTCAGACGATGAAAAGGAGATGAAATATGCAGGATGAAAATATAGCAGGACAGCGTGGAGAGTTCCGGGGAAAAATAATTGGCATGGGAATATTCCTCGGTGTTATGGTTATTCTTACTGTTGCACTCTTTTTTAAGTTGGAAAAAAACAAAGCGGAAACAGAACTTGTTGCCGCAAAGTCAAATATTGAGATGCTTAAAGCCGATACGGCAAAAATGATTTCGGTGTTTAATACCAGAACTTCAGAAATGGAGTCAGAATTAACTTCAGCTAAAGCTAAAATCGATGAGGCACAGGCAGATAATGAAAAATTATCAGCGGCTATGCATGCCAACATAAGCAAACTGCAGGAAGAATTATCTGCTGTAAAGGCAAAACTCAACGCCATCCAACCTGGTAATGTCAGAGTAGTAGCTTCAAACAGCGGAATAAAGGATATTCGTACCAGAACGCGACCAGTCATTGCTGCTAACATAAGTGATAGAGTGATAAAACTTTCTGAAGACGTTGAATTGTCACTTGTTCACATTGCACCAGGGACTTTTACCATGGGCAGTGCGCCGGCAGAACTGAAACGTGATTCTGACGAAAAACTGCACCAGGTGACTTTGACTCGTGAATATTGGATTGGCAGGTATGAAATCACTCAAAAGCAATTCAGTATAATAATAGATGGTATCAGTCTCAGTCAATTCAAAGATCCTTATAGACCTGTAGAATTTACCACTTGGACGGCGGCAATGGATTTTTGTCGTAAACTTTCTGAAAGTGAAAGGGTTGCGGGAAGAATACCGCCAGGATATGAGTATCGTTTGCCTACCGAAGCCGAGTGGGAATACGCGGCTCGTGGCGGCAAACAAAGTAAGGGATTCATCTATTCCGGTAGCAATAATCTTTCTACTGTCGGTTGTTTCGGCAAAACAACCCCTGCACCGCAGGATATTGGAATCTTTAGTCCGAATGAACTGGGATTGTATGATATGAGCGGCAATGTCTGGGAATGGTGTTATGACTGGTTCGTTGACTACGTTTCTGACCCAGTAACCAATCCTGTAGGTGCTTTAGTCGGCGATTATCGCGTAACTCGTGGCGGCAGTTGGGACTGTATGGAAACTGATTGCCGTGTAGCAAACCGCAATGCAATAGCGCCAGACTATAAGTATAACGGTTTGGGTTTTCGCGTGGCGTTGGCTCCGATTATAGAACAACCCCAAAATATGCTAAAAAAATGACCATGGATAGAGTTATTTCTATTCAATGGTCATCAGATATTATTACAGTTCAACTTGAATTCCAAATTCTGTTACCTGATTGGGAGGTAAACCGTAATAAGCAGTAATGTCGTGGGCATTTCTCGACAAAATCAGGAATATTCGTTTTTGCCAGTTCCACATTCTTTTTTTCCGGTTAGAGAATACAATTGATTCTTTGCCGATGAAGTATGAAATGGTACTTTTAGTGAAATTAACTTCGGGGACAACGATTTGTTTTAATGCCTCAGGAATATTGGGATTTTCACAGAACCCATAGTTTAACGTTACTCCGTACAGACCGAGTTTTGTGTCATATACTTTGAATTCAGATCTGTCAGATTTTTGTATAAAAGGGACTTCATGTGCAACTATTTTAAGTATAATAGTTTTGTCATGTAATACTTTGTTATGCTTGAGGTTATGTAGAAGAATCCTTGGGACACCATCATTGCCGCTAAGGAATACCGCAAGTCCATGTACTTGCAACGGCGGTTCCAGACGCAGACTTTCAGCGAAAACCTTAACCGGCATTGTTTGCTGGACAATATTATCCCGCATCAATTCACGACCCCTACGCCATATCAGACAGAATACACAGATAAAAAGACCCATCGTTAATGGTATCCAACCGCCATGAACAATTTTTAAAGAGTTTGCAGTGAAGAAAGTTATATCGGTGCAAAGAAAAATAGATACAACCATTAAAATACAATAACGCTGAATTTTTGATGACCATAATTGCGGAATGACTACAATCGCTATAATCGAGGTGATAAGCATTGTGCCGGATACTGCAGAACCATATGCCCCGGCCAGGCCATCTGAATTCTTGAAAATTAAAACTAACAACGCTGTTCCGGCAAAGAGAATCCAGTTAATTTCCGGCAGATAAATTTGACCAATTTTTTCTTTTGAAGTATGTATGATGGACATCCTTGGCCAGAAACCAAGTTGAATTGCCTGACTGGTCAATGAAAACATTCCGGAAATAACAGCCTGTGCCGCGATTACGGTTGCCAGTGTTGCCAGACCGACAAGCGGATATAACATCCATTGCGGCGCCAGACGGTAAAACAGATTTTCAACTTGTTCCGGTTCGCGTAGAATGAATGCTCCTTGACCAAGATAGTTTAGCATCAACGCAGGAAAGACAAGAAAACACCAGTTAAGTCTGATTGGTTTTTTGCCAAAATGTCCCATGTCAGCATAAAGTACTTCGGCACCGGTGATGGAAAGAAAGACAGCGCCAAGAATCAAAAATGCTATATGCGGAGTGGTTGACAGTAGTGCTATTGCATAGTATGGATTGAAGGCCGCTAATACCATAGGAGTCTTGATGACTGAAATTATTCCCAGTACTGCCATCGTTAGAAACCATAAAATCATAAAAAAGCCGAATACTGATCCAATTTTAGCCGTGCCGTTTTTTTGCACAAAGAAGAGGAAAAACAATACTGTAATTGTGATAGGGACAATGTAAGGTTGACAAAGAGGAGTACCAACCTTGAGCCCTTCAATCGCACTTAGCACTGAAATCGCCGGGGTGATAATTCCATCACCGTAAAGTAAAGATGCACCAAAAATACCAAGCGGAATAATAAACGCCCAACGTGGTGCACGTGTAGACAGCATCGCCAACAATGCCAGTATCCCGCCTTCTCCGCGATTATCAACTTTAAAAAGAAATACAAGATAGTTCAAGGTCACAACCATGAACAATGCCCAAAAAATTAAAGATAATACTCCAAGTACATTGGCGCTGTTTACTCCAATAACATCACCGGTAAAACATGCACGAAAAGCATACAGCGGGCTTGTGCCAATGTCACCAAAAACTACTCCAAGGGCGGCAATGCAAAGGAAAAGTAACTTGTTATTGTTGGGAATATTTGATTCAGTAGTATTCATGATTATGGTTCAATTTATGATGAACCGGTATTTCTTTCAGTGTAATCTGGACATCTATGTCGGTGATTACTTTTCTGCATCCTGATAAATTGTTAAATTAATCGCTTCGGGAATAACTATATTCAGTAACGTCTTAATTCCGCCATTGGTTCTGCAAATATATATAATTCCACAATTATTGTTGATACGGTATCCCATGATATTTTTCAGAGTTGCGTAATATAACTTAAATCCGGCAAAAAACAAGAGTTGCATCGTACTTGCGGCGTTGATATGTCATGAAAACTGATTGCACCTATTATTGAATAATACACAGAAAAGGCACTAAGCATATTGGATTGTTTGGTTTCATGGCTTACCACGCCATGTTTCGCCAATGCTGGCAGTCTGCAACCATTTTTCCAGTTCAATTGCTTCGGTGCTACCCTCTTTTGGGGCCCACGCTGCAGAGTCATTTTCTGAAGGACTGACGTAGGGTCCCGGTTTAGCTTCCAGTATAATTGTTCCGTTTTCCAACGATATGAAACCATGCCACTGGTCACAAGGAATTTCAATTGCCGGGCACTCACCTCCTGCACGCAGAATACTTTTTTGTGTTATCACACCGTTATCATCGAACGAAAAAACAGCGACGGCACCACGCAGAATAACAAATAATTCCCATTTTTTTGTTTCAAAATGGCGATGCGTCCGAATATAAGTGCCTGGTTCTGCCGCGATGCAAAGGCGGTGAAACTGGTCTTCCAGATTTTGATGAAAATTATAATGGGTTCTGCGGCGTGGCGAGGCTTTTGCCGTTTCGGTTAAATTGTTCATGAATTGCGGATCAACAGTTTTAAACATTTTATGTGTTCCAAATAATAAACGCCGGCAGAAAATTGCCGGCGTTTGCAGGTTTAGTGATATTTATTTAAATGACATATTCATTAGAGGAAGAAACGGAACCCAACCGTCTTTGGTGTAGTTAACCAGTCCAAACTGAATGCCACGTTTATTGGTAATGTTGACAACCCCGAGTTGAACTCCATCTCCGCCGTCTGCAACATTAACTGCACTGGCTTGGAAACCGTTTAATTTTTTTGACATATTAATGATGCTGAACTGCGCGCCGTTTACATCCTTACTGATAGTAATTGCCGCCATCTGAAGTCCGTTGATGTCCCCGGACAAGTTAATTATTCCAGGCTGAAACCCATTAGTGGCTTCTGACATATTAACACCGGCACAGGCTTGAAGTCCATTTAAATTTCCTCTGGTTTGACAAAAACCCAAAGATGCTTGAACTCCATCCATTTTCCGGCTGTCGCATACGATGAAACTGGCTTGAAGCCCTTCGATATAGTCTGTTCCCGCCCAGAATATTGCCAGTTCATTCCCCTTGACGCAACCTATGCCTGAGCTGGTCGGACACCCGAGTTTAAGAAAGTACACATTGGAGTTTCTCGTATATGATGGAACATCAAACCAGAAACCCAATTGGAAAAAAGTCCAATCACTCAAGGGGTCTTTGCCATCTTTTGTTTTTACGTCGGCTGCTTGAAGCGAAACGCTGAACAACACCAGGAACATCATAGTTGAAATAAATAAATTTTTCATGATTGACCAACTCCTTTATTTTTTTATTGTTTCAAAACTTAAAATTAATTATTGGTAGACAAGGAATTTTACCGCCTTCAATGTAATTAACAATACCAATCTGGAAAGATTCTTTACTGGCAACGTTGACAACACCGAGTTGGAGGCCGTTAATGACTTTTCCGATATTCACGATACTGAATTGCAAGCCTTCAAGCTTTTTACTAACCGCGACCAGTGTGCAGGCTTGTACTCCGTTAATGTTATCGGTGGCTCCACAGAAAAGTGCGGCTTCAAGCCCGTTGACTTTGTATGGACCATCACAAAACGGTGCGCCAATTTTTATTCCGCAAACATTATTTCTTTGCGTTGACGGCGGAAATCCAAACCAGAAACCAAATTGAACCGAGTCCCATTTTTCAATAACCGATGGCTGGGATGCTTCAGTAGTTGTCGAAGTTGTAGTTGTTGCGTTTTTGCCAACTGATGGATCAACCGGTTTAACTGCAACTTGTCCGTCAGCGAACAGAACAGAACCAATACTCACCAAAAAAAACATCAATAACAATTTTTTCATTTTTTGCTATCCCCTTTTAGATTGTTTGATTTTGATATTTGTGGCAAAATAACAAAAATATGTTAAATAACTTATTTCCAGTTAAATTTACATTGTTTTTTATAAATTCAAGTCATGAATATGAAAATATATGACAACTCGCGTTTAATTATACATCAACAGACATATCAAAAAGCAATATGCCGACAATATTCAATAATCCGTTTTGTGGATGTTTTTTGGAAATAACATTTGAAATTTTGTTTTTGTTGAATAACTTATCAAGGTAGTTTTTTAACCGTCTCATGCGGGTGTAGCATAATGGCAATGCTCCAGCTTCCCAAGCTGGCAACGAGGGTTCGATTCCCTTCACCCGCTCCAGCTCAATTCTCGTTAAGATTGTAAATGTCCTAAAACAGTAACGGGGTTTATTCGATGAAGACATTAATGAATAAAATATTCTTTTTCAGTATTCCTGTATTTGCGCTGTTTTTAGTTGCCGGTTGCGGTTCGACCGCTAAATTTATATATCCCGATAATATTCGCAATCTTGTCAGGTTGCAGGAAACTCCAATTCATAATCTGACAATTGCAGTATTGCCATTCGACGACAGCCGTGCCAATGATAATAGCTCATCAACCATGTATTTGTCTTTGGTGCCACTTGTCCCTTATGGTTGGATTTGTTATCAGCGTCCAGATGCCGCTCGTGATTTTTTGTCAATTGATGCCTATAACTTTAACGCATCTGAGGATTTGGCAAAGGCGGCGGCAATGAGTCTGCGCCGTTCTAATCTTTTTAAGACCGCCTTTTTTACTTTTGGCGGGGAAGCTGTGAAAGCCGATTATATCTTAACCGGCAATATTATTTCCACTGAATATAAGGGGCGTGAGTTCTCATATGGATTGAGCATTTTTGGTGAAATATTTTGGTTCCTCGGGGCACCGGCGGGAACATCAACAAACAAACTGGCTTTAACCTTTACGCTCAAGGATAACACTGACAGGGTAATTTGGGAATATACTTCCGAGAAGTCAGATTACATTGTTCAGTGGATATATGCAGGAATGGGGTATGACGCCAAAATGTATGCACCGCTAATGGAACAGATTATGAATGAAGCAGTGTTGGATTTATCGAAAAAAATGCAGAATAAACGCTAATATCATGCCACCTGTGGTATACATTGGTTCATTTTTCTGTAGTTTTGCATAGTCTTGTTTTCTTAATCATGAATCACACCCGCGTCGCAAAAATAAAAACAGTCGATAAACTTTGAAGTTTTTATTATATCATGCTTGAATAATCAAGAAAAAATGTTAACTTAATCGAGTTATTTTACATGAATTTAACTTTCGATCGCAGATGTCACGTCTACAGGCAGGACATACTTAGATTAATCTTAACAGAATAAACATGCAAAAGGGAAACTGATAATGAAAAGAACTTATCAACCGTCGACTAGAAAAAGAAGCCGTAAGCTTGGTTTTATGGCAAAAATGGCCACACGTAATGGACGTGCGGTATTGCGTCGTCGTCGTCAGAAAGGTCGTGCCAGATTGGCATTGTAACTCTCAAGCCATAATGGTTTGGATTCAGATTTTCCGCTTTTAAATTAAGAGAGCCGTTTTCAGTTTGAAACAGACACTTAAATCTTCAGATAAGCTTCAACTGAAATCAGAATTTGATTACATCAGGGCCAATGGCAGAAAGTATCCGGGAGTTTTGTTATTATTGGTGCTGGCAGACTCCCAGGACGGGAAATTACGTGCCGGAGTTATATGCGGAAAAAAATACAACCGCAAAGCAGTAATCAGGAATCGTGCAAGACGTCTGATATGGGAGTCGTTCCGCTTGTTAAAAGCAAAAATCAGCGGCTTTGCCCATATCGCGGTGATTCCGCGTCAACAAATGATGCAGGCCAGACAGCAGGAAGTTCAGACAGAGATGGAAAGGTTGCTAAAGAGAGCACGGATGATTGTGGAAGTAAAATGATATCACCGTTTACCGCAGTAGCGGTATTCGTCGTCAAAATATATCAATGGACAGTCTCGCCTTTACTCCCTAAGTGTTGTCGTTTTCAGCCTACTTGTTCTCATTATGCAGTTGAAGCATTGTTAAAGCATGGTTTTATTAAAGGATGTTGTTTGTCGGCGTGGCGCATAGTACGTTGTCAGCCATGGTGCAATGGTGGAGATGACCCGGTTCCGCAACCCGGTTCATGGCGAGGTCATGGAAAATTATAAAGGATAGTCACTGTGAAGTTTGATAAAGAAACAGTAATAGTATTTGCAATTTGTATCATTGTGTTGTTTTCCTGGAATCCGTTATGCCAGAAAATGGGTTGGATACAGGAAGAGAACAAAACTAGTCAGCAACAGCTTCCGCAAAAAACTCCTGACAAAGTTGAACCAAAACCACAACAATTGTTACCAACTGTTGCTAAAACGACCACTCCTGAGACGGTAGTTGTTGACAAGACCCAACCATTGCTTGGCAATATCCCGCCTCAAATTATCTCCAACGGTTTCTTCTCTATGACCATTGATCCGGTAAGTGGCGTTGTTGCCTCAGTTAAACTGGAAAAATTTCCATTATATTCTCATACCGGCAAGGTAACTTTATGTAATGGTTCGATTCCGGGGGCAACTGCAGTTTATAGCAAATCCGGAGAATGGAAAATTCAGGAATTGCTCGATAACAATCGCGGCACTGACAAGGCTTTCAGTACTACGAGAAAAATGGTTGACTCCAAAGGTCAGGCATTCCTCATGACCCAGCAATGGACAATATCAGATAATTATTCCACCGCCTATCAGATTACCATAAAAAATTTGAGTCAATCACCGTTATTGTTTGAACAGTTATTAGTTGATAGCGGCGGTATTCCACCTTTGCATTACCTTGCCGGCGATACCATTACTTCCGAGTCACATTGCGTGGACCTGATGCAAAGCAATGGCGATTTTATCGCAGTCAATGCTGACGCTAAAGATAATGATTTTAACGCTGCGCCAACAGATACTGTTCAATGGTTGGGCATCACTAATAAATATTTTTGTTGTGTCCTCTTACCGGAAAAACCATTCGATGGCGGTGTTTTCATGCATCGACAGAAATTTACTGTTCCAGATAAACCGGGTACAGAATTTTATTTGGCTGGCGCCAGCGGCATCTATAAAAATATCAACATCGAACCCGGCAAAGAACTCGTACTGAAATTCCAATACTATGCCGGTCCTAAAGTAATATCCGAATTTCAAAAATTTGACTCCTCTGTTGCTAAAGTTATGCATCTTTCCTGGGGGCCTTTGGACTGGCTGGCCCGGGTGATGCTTGTATTTCTGGTTTTTCTTAAATCATTTTGCGGCTCTTATGGATGGAGCATCATTGTACTGACTATTATTGTGCGCCTCCTGTTCTGGCCGGTTACCCAGAAGGCTAATAACTCGATGAAACGGATGCAGAAACTGCAGCCTAAAGTAACCGAAATCAGGACTAAACATAAAGATAATCCTCAACAGATGAATGCTAAAATAATGGAGTTATATAAACAGGAAGGCGTAAACCCTCTTGGCGGATGTTTTCCCATTCTGTTACAAATTCCAGTATTTTTCGCTTTATATGCAACGCTGGATGGGGCAATTGAGTTGCGCCAGGTTTCATTTCTATGGGCAAAAGATTTAACCCTTCCGGATACTATTGCCGTTTTATTTAACCTTCTGCCATTGAATCCGTTGGTTCTGGTGATGACTGCATTAATGGTATTGCAGCAAAAAATGACACCGTCGCCGGCAGATCCGATGCAACAAAAAATGTTAATGTTTATGCCGATTGTGATGCTGTTTGTTCTTTACAGTCTTCCTTCCGGTTTGACACTTTACTGGACGGTAAGCCAAATATTCAGCATCTTGCAACTTTATGCCACACAGAAGTTCAGCAAAGATAATACAACGGCAGATAACAAAAATGCCAAACCAAATTTAAAAAACGCTTAAAATTGTTAAAGCGTAACAAGGAGTACCAAGTTATGGTAAGTCAAGAAAAAATGGAACAGATTAAAGGCAATGTCTCAAAGACACTGTCCACGATGCTAGATTATCTGGGACTGGAAGCATCACTCAAAGTTGAAGAAAAGGGAGCAAGACTCGCAGTTCTTATCAGTTCTGAAGAAGCCGGTCGCATTATCGGAAGAAAGGGTCAGACCCTGGAAGGTCTGCAACTTTTATTAAACCGCATGATGTTCAATGCCGATACCGATTGTCCCAAAATATCGCTTGATATTGATGGTTATTCAAGAAAAGGCGGAAAACCTCACGGCGATAATGATGGCGTTGCTGTAGAAAATGGCGAGGGACATTCAGAACGCAGAAGAGAACGCAGTTATGACAGAGAACCCCGTCGACATGAAAATAGACCGCACGGTCGCAGAGAGCGCAGTGAACATGGCGAACGTTCTGAAAGTCGTCCGCGCCAGGAACATTTCGAAGAAGACAGTCAGGCCCATGAAGAAAACCTTCAGCGCCAAGCTAATGATGCCGCGAAAGAAGTCAAACGTTGGGGTGAACCGGTTGTTCTTCCCAAAATGAATTCTCATGATCGTCGCATTATCCACATCACTCTTCAGGAAGATACTGAAATTACGACTGCGAGCGAAGGTGATGGGGCATTGAAAAATGTTATTATTTCTATCAAAAAATAACGATTATAAACAATTTTAATGGTTGTTTTTTTAAAATGGGCGATTACATTAATCGCCCAGTATCTTTGATAGTTAGGATATTTTATGTCGGAGCGTGGCTCAGCCTGGCTAGAGCGCTGCGTTCGGGACGCAGAAGTCGGAGGTTCAAATCCTCTCGCTCCGACCATTTTCCCCTCTTTGTCACATCGTGACAATTCCTGTCTAATTTTCTAATTTTGAACATGTTGTGAAATATTATTCTTTCATAAACCATTGACATTGCATGACCGCGATTGACTATTAAAGACAGCATTATGTTCTACATTTTGTAAATTACCATTTTTAATTCAATCTCACTGGTGGTATCAGTATTGATTTCAGTAATGATTTTTTTGAATCAAAATTCCCTAAGTTGTGTACTATTTATTTTATGATTTTACTGGAAAAAAACAATTTTAAGATTAGATTAAAATGAATTTGTTTTATTAATAATATGATAAGGATTTACCAATGGCTGGATATGAAGCAGTAATTGGACTTGAGGTACATATTCAGGTCAGGACAAAAAGTAAAATGTTTTGTTCCTGTCCCAACTCTTATGGTGAGCCACCAAACTCTTTAGTTTGTCCCGTTTGCATGGGGTATCCCGGTGTGTTGCCGTCCCCAAACCATGAGGCAATTAAAAAGACAATTATTGCCGGGTTGACTTGCAATTGCAAAATTGCTCATTTTAGCAAATTTGATCGTAAGAGCTATTTTTATCCTGATATGCCGAAGAATTATCAGATTTCACAATACGATTTGCCCTTTTGCGGTCGTGGCATGGTTCATATTTCCGGGAAGGGTTTTTCCGGAGCAGAGCTTCCGGATAAAGATATCGGGGTTACACGAATCCATCTTGAGGAGGATGTGGCCAAGTTGACTCATTTCAATACCTGTAGCGGCGTTGATTATAATCGTGCCGGGGTTCCGTTAATGGAATGCGTCAGTGAACCGGATATGCATTCTGCCGATGAAGCCTATGCATATTTAACCGCATTGAAGCAAATTATGCAATATGCGGATATAAGTGATTGTGATATGGAAAAAGGGCAGATGCGTTGCGATGTGAACATATCAATAAAGCCGGTGGGTTCTCCTGTTTTCGGTACAAAAATAGAGATAAAAAATCTCAACAGTTTCAGGGCTGTTCATCGTTCTCTGGTTTACGAGATATGGCGGCAGGAACAAGTATTGACTACTGGTGGCAAATTACAGCAGGAAACGCGCGGCTGGAATGATGAACGTGGCGAAACGTACTTAATGCGGACAAAGGAAAGCGCGCACGATTATCGCTATTTCCCTGAGCCGGATCTTATGCCGGTAACATTTACACTCGAAGAAATTGATTCGTTAAAAAATCTGTTGCCGGAATTGCCGGGCGCTGCTCGAGCAAGATTTGTCAAGGACTACGGACTAACTGAATATGATGCGCACGTTTTAACCTTGGAAAAAAAAGTTGCTGCTTATTTTGACGCTTGTGCGAAAAAAGTAAAAACTCCCAAAATTCTTGCTAACTGGATTATATCAGAATTTATGCGGGAACTTTCCAGCCGTAAACTTGGCATTGATGAATGCTCTGTTTCTCCCGACAAGTTGGCCGGTTTAATTCAAATGATTGAAAATAATTCTATTAATGGTAAAATTGCCAAAAACGTGTTCGTGGAAATGCTTGAATCCGGCAAGGATGCTCAGACAATTGTTGCGGAAAAGGGTATGTTGCAAGTAACTGATAGTGATGCTATAAATACTTATATTTCTCAAGTTATTGAGCAAAACACCACTCAGGTTGAACAGTATTTATCCGGCAAAACAATTGTACTGCAATTCCTTGTTGGTCAGGTAATGAAACTTAGTAAGGGCAAGGCCAATCCGCAAATCGCGGCTGAAATGCTTAAAAAAAGCATTGATGCTATAAAATAAGTAAAGTTTTTATGGCGTCGTCGGGTTGCCTTCATGCAATATGACAGAATAACGTTCACGATCTGATACTTTCTCCATCCGCTTCGTTATGTAATGTTCTGTCTTAAATTGTTCATAAGAAATATTGCCGGCGTTATTACTGTTTTCATAAATCATTTGGTCAGAATACCCGTTCAACAGGAACCTAATATCAAGAAAAATATCTTGATTTATGGCTATTTTTCGCAGGCTTGGAATAAGAGATGTCATACAATTACTGGTAATAGTATTGTAAAATTTCGGTTTTATTATCAGCTTGTTAATCCTGTCAACTAAGTCAAGGAATAGTATTTTTCCATTTTCCGGTGTTATCTTTAATTGATACATATAAACCTGCTCCTTGCGGAAATTAGTACGCAACATAAGCAAATCTGCTTCAGTACCAATTATATAAAGACTTCCGTACTGTTTAAACAACCCGCCGAGGGCAGTTTGCTGTTGTCCTTTTATTAGTCTGGTTTCAGATGATATTGCGAGCCAACGGTTATCCTTGAAGCCGAAATCAAGAATAGTATGGGCAACCGCGGTATTGCCGTCCCAATATGAAAGTATTAACATAACCTTTTCTAACTTATCCAGATCATAATCACCGGAAATATATTTCACCTCATAATCATTTTCGCTGCGATAATTAAAGTCTCTAATGTTATTAACGGTTAAAATGTTTTTATGAATTTCAACTTCCGGCATTCTTGACCATGGAATCTGCCAATCGGCGTTGTTTGTTGGTGTAATTGTAAACCACCATACAATCACAGGTAATGGCATGAGTAATAAAATAATTGAAACAATGGGGTGTTTGCGTTTTATAAATAAAACGGTCACAACTGAAGCAATTGCTACAATCCAATAAGCCCAGGCACATAACTGATGTAAAAACGGACAATGATAGTAAATAACCATACTGCACCAGGCACACACCGATAAATAAACGAATAATGCGGTTACAACCTTCAGTTTTAATAGTATTTTATGCGGTCTGGTCACGTATAACCTGTTATTTTATTTTTCCGATAGTACGGAGGTGTTGCCGTAATATTTTGTGCACATCCTCAATGGCTGCAGCGTTATCCTGTACACTGTGGCCTGATTCTACAATCAATTCACTTTTTGCGGTATTTAAATGTGAGCTCCAATATGGCACAATTCCGTCTGTACCACCTGGGATACCGGCAGTTTGGTTATTACCGCAAATAGTATAGTATGGAACATTCTGAGCAAAAGGTATTTCGGATAATGCTCGTAATATTTTATTTTCCGGGACAAGATTATCCAGACCGGTATCGACGTGGATGTCATTTTCATCATCTTCAATTGCAGGGTTAACCAGTCGTCGTAAATTATAGACGTGTTCTTTTAAGTAACTCGGTAGCGATATCCATGATGACGCCCAACGCGCATAAAACCAAGTCGCCATATCCGCCCCTTTATGCGGGGTGGCCATAAAAATAACTCCTTTAATAAAGTCGAGTTGTTCAAAGACCAGCATATTCATCACAAACTGCTTTTCATCAGGTGTTAATGTTTTTTTTCCCATTTTTGCGGCAGGCAGGAATTTATCTTTCAAATTATTGCCGGTATTCTGTATCAGCGTTTTAGACAGTAACCCGCCCATGCTATGACTGACAATAATCATCTGGTTAAAATTAGCCTCGGCTTCCGGTGTTTTGAAGTCTGCCTTAGCTTCAGTCAATGATTTACGCAACAAATATGCAGAATACAATACTGGATTACCAGTACTATAAGTAAAAAGCCATATTTGATAATTATGACGTATATCCGGATCATCCATTAAAATATTTACCATCTGCGCCCATGTTCGAGGATTTGACATTAAACCGTGGACAAAAACTAGGGGAATTTTATTTTTTTCCAGCCGGTCAAGTGCGAACAAACCGAAATTATCGGTAGCATCGGCTTTAAACATTGAAGCAAAACCATCAATGATTGGCGGTTTGCGCAAGTCGTAAGCCAGCGGGGTGGTAAAATCTAAACTGAGTGGAATATTTTTTTCTCCAACCTTTACTGTATCCGTGGCGATGGTGTTGTATAATTCAACTCTAGATGGAATTATACCGTTTTCGGCATTACCCATTCGCAAAAAAAATGTTGCATGGTATGAACGTCCGGGCGCTGATTTAAACGGTGGCGGGACCGGAATTGAGATATCAGATTTAACAATTAATGGGACACCTATTCCAGGTGTATACGAATAAACATAAAATCCCTCAGCACTATAACGATAGCATGATATAAGCTGTGTAGTTTTATCAACCGGACATGAAAGTTCAATTAACGGTGGTTCAAATTTCAAAGTTAATCCTGCTATCGCAGGCAGACTGTATGTAGAGTTAAAAGCAATATTTTTATTGTTTAAATATTCAATTATAGTGTCCAGTGAAGCATTGTAGTATCTTACTACGATGAAAACATCCATACCATACGGTGCCGGTAAATCAGGATTTACTGTTTTATTAAATAAATATTGAGAGGCAAAATAGGCTGCGGCACAGTGAAATGCTGTTTTTTTATCTGTATCCCCGGCATTCATTCCCGATACATAGCATAATTCAGTTAGAACATACAAATAATACTTGTTTTGAGACTTGCAATAATCCTGATAAATGTGATAAATAGCAGTCTCCGGATCATCATCATAAAGATTGCTTAATTGCCTGGACAATAAAAAAACACGGCAATTATTACTGATTTCATTAGTTCTGAAGGTCATGCTGCCATTTTTTTGAAACCATTCTGCTGACGACGTACTGGTAACGCTGATATTGCGACAACCTGAGAACAAGATTATCACAAAAATTGGTAATAAAAAATATTTAATTATTTGCATTGGCATATCCTTGTAAATTATATGTATTGAAAGCATTTTCATGACATCTTAATTTGATGCCATATAATAAAATTTCAACATCAATTTATTTATTAATGGTTTCAAAAATTTAGCACATTAACATTTTTTTCGTAACGGCCTATTTTGTTCCTGTTTTAATCATCAATGCCGTAATATTAAAATTATAGTAACTCTTACAATTGTTTTTAAAGGATGAATTGTCGTGAATACGAGTATTGTCAGCTTTATTGAGTAGCGAAATTAATTAAAAATCATGCAATGTTTAATGTTTTTTTCCTGCTGGAATAACTGGTTAATGCAAAGATAAAGATAAAAAGTAAAGTTCCGGCAACCACAATAATGATGCGTCCCCAAATAATATAACCGATTAATTTGCAGAAAACACTTGCCATAATAAAAAATGCAAACAAGGCAAAACTTTTCCCCGCCATCCAGTCATTCCCGCCCATCAATACAACAGAATGCATTTTTGTGCCAAGTATAAATGCTGGCAAACCGCCAACAGTAAGTGCCAGGGCTAACCAACATGCATTAGAAAAAGGCGCGGTGGAACCGATAAAATATGATAAAGAACCAGAAACAGCCACAATAGTAACGGATAAACGTAATATCATTCCACACATTTTCTCCGGGGTATTAATCGCTATTTTTAATACTGGTCTGACGATAGAACCGCCCCCAATTCCTAATAGTGATGAAATCAGACCAGTTATCATCCCGGCTATTCCAACAATAAATTGTCGTCCCAGGCCACATTCTGGCAATCCATTTGCCGTATTCTCTTTATGCTCCACTGAAAACAGGGTGGCGATAATAGTAATTAACAAGATGATAAGATAAAGCGATTCTTGAAATTTGTACGAACCATAAAGTTTGAATAAAAAATCGGCTAAGGGTTTGCCCCAAAGACTGCCAATAAATGAAAAAAAACACATTGGGATTGCGACTCTCAATCCCCAGGAACCGCGTCCCCACCCAATTTTAGGTGCTTGACGCCAAACCGTTGGCAATGTACTGGGCACCATTTGCATTAAGCTCGCGGCAACTGCAGTTTCAATGTTTACTCCATAGAGCAACAATGCCGGCATGATTAACCATCCACCGCCAAGTCCCCAGAAACCACCGGAAAGCATTGCACAGAAACCAGTGATAACACAGACTATCAATAATTGAATATCCATATAGATTTTTAGTTGCGTATTCCTAACATAAAATTGAACCTCGTGTAGAATTCGGTAAAAATGACCAGACTATTCAGGCCGTTTTCTCAAATCATAAAACAATTACGCTGCATCTGCATAGTAAATAGTGACCGCAACTGTAAAAAAATAATCATAACATTATAATACCATGTCAGCGAATTATAATGTTATGAAAATTAATTTAGACAAGAAAAGTGAAAAGCTGTAATCGATTTAACTTTAATGCTGATTTTTTCAATCAATTCTTTGGGGACTTCTACATTGGTTTTTATTACTGCCAGCGAGCGCCCGGAAATTAAATCCTGCGGAGCTCTGATATCGATAATATTAATTTTCTTTTCTCCTAGAATACTGGCAATCTTGCCTATAACGCCAGGGGCATCACTATATTCAACAAACAAGTTATGACCGGATGGCTCAAGATATAATTTATCATAATTATTAATACGTGAAACCATCAAATTACTTTCGGTAATTGTGCCACGTACACTGACTCTGGATACTCCTTCGCTGCCAGCAAGGAAATCAATAGTCATCGCTTCACCGTAATGTTTATTTTCGTCAGTTTCACGGTTTACCAACTCAATTCCGCGTCCCTTAAGAAATTTTTCCGCTTCAGTATGGTCAAGAAACGGGTCAAATTCCGGTGCGATGCCGGCTGTAATTGGCGCCGTCATCCATTTTGCAAACTGACGCAAATCACCATAAAAACTTGTTTCAATACGTGTCGGGTTGACATTACGACCGAGATAACTGCGGACAAGGCTGGCAAGTACAAATGCCAACTTCTGGTAACTGGCGTCCAACCCGTCAGGAATTCCTTTGTTAACCACACAACTGGTGATACCAGTTTCAAAATATTGAACAGTCTGTTCTGCGGCTCGCTTAGCAGCTTCCAGATTGGCTTCTTTTGTATTTGCGCCAAGGTGTGGCAACATTAAATCAGCAATGTCTGTTACCGATTTTAATCCGGCCTCGTCTTTGGGGTAAACGTCAGTGCAAAATAATATTTTTTGATTTTTTTTGGCTTCCCTCAGGTCATTCTCATTAATAATTCCGGAACGGGCGCAATTAATCAGTACGGCTCCATCTTTCATAGTACTCAATAGTTTCTGGTTAATCATTCCCCTGGTTTCATTATTTTCCGGGATATGCAAAGATATGAAATCTGATTCCGCAAAAATTTTTTCTACTGAACATAATTCCACGTCAAGTTTCTCTGCCATTGCCGGAGAGATCATGGGGTCGTAACCCAAAATTGACATTTCAAAACCTGTCAGCCGTTTAACAAGTAATCTGCCAATATTTCCCAGTCCTAAAATACCTATTTTTTTCCCGGTAAGTTCTGAGCCCAACATCCGTTTCTTTTCCCATAATCCAGCACGCGTGGTAACATCACCATCAACAATAAATCGGGATACTGCCAACATCATTGCTACAACTTCTTCTGCAACAGCATTAGCATTTGCACCCGGGGTGTTCATCACATCAACGTTTTTACGTCTTGCGTATTTGGTATCAATTGTGTCATAACCTGCACCAGCCCGTACGATTAAACGCAGTTTGGGTAATGCATCAATTATTGCCTGAGTAATTTTTTCGCTTCTGACAATTAACACTTCGGTGTCAGGATTCATTTGTGTTAAATTATCAATTGGGGTTTCTGCGTCTAAAACAACATTGAATCCCTTGTCAACCAAAATTTTGGCCGCAAACTTATCCAATTTTGTCGGAATTAAGACTTTTTTCATAATGCCTCGATTTTTTTATTGTAAATATTAATCCCGGCACAAGACCGGGGTGACTTTAGAAAAACTATTTCATTATATTCAAATGAACGTATCAAATATTATATAAAAATAATTGTCGCAACTATTTCAAAACCGCATTGCCATTATAATTCAGATTAAAAGAACAACGTGTATCGCCGCTAGCCTGAGCCTGTATAATTGCACTTTGTAAGACAATTAACATGAAATTAAGTTTTTTTCGTGGCATAACGGCTTCGTATGGACGTTCTTTGAACTGTAGTTTTACCGTCAACTGTTCCTGATTCCGGACACTGACTGCTGAGATTTTCAGATCCGGGAAGTTTCTGATTGTGAGCATAATCAAGTCAAGCGCCGGCTGAATTTCAGGTATATCCATTCCCTCGACAATATTTATTTTGGTATCTATGCCTAATACGACAGGCATATCGCTATTGACGTTATTACAATATTTTTTATTCATAACGACACACTTTTCATCGACAACCCAGGATGAACGGTTGTTTGTGAGAAATGCCCTTGGAATACGTTCTACGACTTGGATGCAAAGTGTATCCGGCAATACCCTGACAATGCTTATATTTTCAATATTGGCTATACGTCCGAGCAATTGTTGGCGTAATTCGCGAAGGTTTAAACTGAAAATGTTATCATGGCCAATAGTTAAACCAATTTTTTCGGCTATTAATTTATTTTTCCCATCCCACCATCCAGAGCTTTTTACCTCGACGTGCTGTAAAATAAAATGGCGATTGCCCGCAAAAAATGTTTGGGTTGCAGATTTGCAGAACAAAACTACTGATGCCGCAATCATGATCAGTATTGTGAGAAAAATCGATATCCGGATTGCCTGATCGCGACCCTTCCGGTTTTTCGGATCTGTTTTTGGTGCCTTAACTGCCACGATAATTAACCCGATTTTTTATTTTAACTTGACACAATACCTAGATTTTACTTTGAAAATATGAGGCTGTGTATCAACAACCAACAATTTCATATAACGCTTCAAATAATATAGCAGAAAATTATTTTTTTTACAGTCATTAAAATTATGATATTATGGCAAAATAAAAATTTATTAATTTTGCTTTACAATCTGACAATTGTTTTTACAAATATTGAGCAATATCAACCATGTTTTTGTCACTCTAAACTCAGTTTGAATTAAAGCATGGGATTAAATTGCATTATTGCTAATCAATAACAATTATTTACTGGAGTATTTTAAACAAAGCAATAATAACTTTCTATAAATTACCGAACAGGTTCAAACATTGAATCTTCCGGCATAATGCATTTTATTGGCATTCCGAGGAGTTTTTCAATGTCACAAATTGCATACGCTCCATATTCGCAAACAAAACTGATAGATTTTCCTTTTTGTCCGGCTCTGCCAGTACGTCCAATTCGATGTACGTAATCTTCCGGGCGTTCTGGAATATCATAATTAACCACGATTGAAACATCATCAACGTGTATTCCTCTTGCCGCAACGTCAGTTGCAATCAATATACGTTCTTCTCCGCTTCTGAATCTTTCAAGGATGCGAAGTCTTTTTGTTTGTGGGACGTCTCCAGAGAGCATGGCACACTTGATGCCGTTTTTTGCAAGTTTTCTCTCCAGTGATGAATTATGGTCCTTTCTGTTGCCAAAAATAAGCACTCGCTCATATTGTTCGTTACGTAATAACCACAGCAATAAGGTAAATTTTTCTTGTAAAGATACAGTGTAAAAAATTTGTTCAATCAAATCAGTAACCATTTGTTTGGATTCGCTTTCTACTGTTACCGGATTTTTCAGCCAGTTATTCACCATGCGAAGAATTTCAGGCTCCAATGTTGCGCTAAAGAACATTGTTTGACGCAAACCAGCTTCAGGAAGTTGGCGGACAATTCTGCTGACGTCAGGAATGAATCCCATATCCAACATTCTGTCTGCCTCATCAATGACAAGAACTTCGGTCTTGGACAAGTTTAAGTGACAACTCCTTGAATAATCAATGATTCGTCCTGGTGTGCCAATCAATATATCAACTGGCCTGCCAAGCATATCGCGTTGTTTGCCGTGGTCCATTCCACCAAATACTACAACATTGTTCAAGCCGGTAAAAACACTTAAATCCTGTGCATCTTTATGAATTTGAATAGCAAGTTCGCGGGTTGGCGCCAATACTAGAGCCCTGCAATGTCCTGGTAAACGTGAATTGAGCGGGGAGTTTAGTAATCGAGTAAAAGTTGCAATTAGAAATGCGGCGGTCTTACCCGTTCCGGTTTGGGCTTTACCTGTTAAATCTTTACCATCAAGTAATATCGGTAATGTCTTCTCTTGAATCGGGGTACAATAATTGAACCCGAGTTGTTGAATACCGTAAAGGACATCCTCATGTATCTGGAGTTCAGCAAACCGCATCTTTCCGTCAAGCGGTGGAACTTCCATCAATGCTTGGGGTTTTTCTGGATGTCTTTTGGGTTTTAAGTTAAGTACCGGTAATTTTTGCTTTATGCCCTGTACCGTCTTTATTTTTACAGGTCTTTTTTTTGCTGGTACTCTAAAGGTGTCAGAAGAGTCGGGGAGGGGGCGCTCTGCTGTATTAACTTTTGTGGCAGATGAATGTTTATGCTTTCTTTGATGGTTTGGCGATGAAACTGAATCGAAATTACTTTTCTGTTTACTTTTTTTAACAAACAAACTTTTTATTTTTCGACGTAAAAATGCAATCAAGATGAAAATCCTTGGAAATTCTTGTAATAAATTGCGATATATGTACCCTGAAAAATATAATTTCCGCCCTGTTACCGTACAAAAAATATAAAAAACTCAAAATAACATACAAAATATAAACCAACTAGTGAACCGTAAAAACTATTAAATTAATACAAATGAAGAATTTACAATTCTGAATTGTTACTGTTGTATGATTCAGAAATTTGGACACATAACAAATAATTATACAAGAGCTTTCGTTAAAAATTAACTAATGCAATTTTCCGATTAAAAACTGCAACTAGAACATACTACAGATTAGCACAATAGCAAGGCGATTATCGCTATTTCAACCATAAGATATGATTTTATTAATTGCAGGTTAAGATATTTGTTCGTCTAAAGGCACGCGAAACGGTATATGTTACAAATGTTTTTCTTTAATGCACTGTGTTCCTAAATGCCAATAGACGAATTAGTTATTTTTTTATTTTCATTTGCGGGAACAGGATTACGTCGCGAATTGATTCAGCTCCAGTCAGCATCATTACCAGCCGGTCAATGCCTATTCCCATACCGCCAGCCGGTGGCATCCCATGTTCCAACGCAACGAGAAAATCTTCGTCAACCTTGTCAGAAACTGCATCTCCCGGTTGCTTTTCCCGCTCAAATTGTTCCATGAATCGTTTGCGTTGTTCAATCGGGTCGTTAAGTTCTGAGTAGCCTGGCGCTACTTCCTGTCCGTTAATTTCCAGTTCGAATACATCAACAAATTCCGGGGCGTCGGAACATGCTTTTGCCAACGGCACAAGTTGCGCGGGCAGTCTGGTGACAAAAGTCGGTTGTATCAAGGTATGTTCGATAATCTTTTCATAGACTTCATTGGTAACCTTGAATTCCGGCAATCCGGGTTCAAGTTCCACTCCCATTTCTTTGGCTCTTGCATAGCGCATTTCCTGAGAAATACTAAACCAGTCGGCGCTAAGCCTTTCTTCGATTAGAGCGTTATAGTTGACGCGTCTCCATGGACGTTTTAATTCAATAATTTTACCATTACCATGGTCAATGCTGGTTGTGCCTAATATTTTTTCGGCAATTCCCGATACCATTTCTTCAATTAAATCCATCATTGTCCGGCAGTCGCCATAAGCCTGATAAATTTCAATCATTGTGAACTCTGGATTATGTCTTCTTGACATGCCCTCGTTTCTAAAATTACGGTTCAGTTCAAATACTTTCTCAAAGCCGCCAACGAGAAGGCGTTTTAAATATAGTTCCGGGGCAATCCGCATAAACATTTGGCTGCTGAGCGCTTCATAGTATGTTTTGAACGGGTTGGCAATAGCACCGCCCGCAAGTGGTTGCAACATTGGTGTTTCAACTTCTATGAAACCTTTTTCCTCAAGATATTTTCTGATTTCGCGGATAATGATGAAACGCTTTTGAAATATTGCCATACTTTCATCATTCATTATTAAATCAAGGTAACGCTGCCGGTAACGCTGTTCAATATTTGTGAGTCCATGGAACTTTTCCGGAAGTGGCCTGAGCGATTTGCAGAGCAATTTACAGTTTTTAACTTTCAGAGTCAATTCACCCATTTTTGTGACAAAAAGTAAACCGCTGATTCCCAGCAAATCTCCAATGTCAAGCTTTTTAAACGTTTTAAACGTTTCTTCGCCAAGTTCCTTTTTGTTGACAAACAGCTGAATTTTTCCTGTTCTGTCTTTGATGTCAGCAAAAATTGAACCGCCCATTACGCGCATCGCCATCAATCTTCCCGCCAATGTTGCTTTCTGCTCTATTCCATCCTCTAAATCCGGATTGAATTTGTTGCGTGCCGCGCTAATGAGTTCGATGCCATCAAAACGTTCTCCAAAGGGTTCGACACCTGTTGACTTTAATTCTTCCACCTTGTTTAAGCGCTGGACGAAGATGTCATCTTGATTGATTGATTCAGGCATTTGTGCCAAGTTATCCTGGTCTGAGGTCATTTTTTGCTCCAAATTGTTAGATATTATATAAATTGATACGTATTGTGATATAGCGGAAAAAATTGCCGCATGATTTTAATTGTTGAACACGAATCCTTAAATTAATTATAATTTAATTGACATTATATACTGATGTATTTTTGTGCCATTCTGCTTATTTTATACTATCCATGCATTGTGCAGGAAAGTACTAAAACTAAACTATATGTTTCTTAACAGCTGACATTACAGGAAAATTATTATGTGAATGTTTGTCTTTACCAGTGATTTATTCGCAGTCAAATTATGTATTATTTATACACGAATCGTCACATGCTAAAATAATTACATTTTTGTTGAATGTATTTCTAAGAACAGACACATAATTAAATTACTGAAAAGATAATTTATCATTAGTTGGTTTAACTTGCAATTATTTTTCTACAAACTACATTTATATATCTGCATTTATTTGTGTGTGAAAAAACTGGTTGCGAGGTATTTGAAATGAAGAACATGTTTATAGCTTTGATACTTTTGTCTTTTGGAACACTTTGCGCGCAAAGTGGCAGTCAACCATCTGCGCCGGCTCAACCGGTGGCAGCACCACCGCAACAACAACTATCTCCTGCTTTCTTAAATGGTGAAATTACCGCAAACTCAATGGCTAATTATGATGATGAGATTCCTGATTTATGGTGGATAGTTCCTATTTCATCAGTATTGGCACTATTGATTGCAGCGTCGTTCTATAAGAAGATTATTAAGGCTGATGCCGGTGACGAAAAAATACATGATATAGCAAATTTTATCAGCTCAGACATCGCCAATGGTATCGGCGCACAGTATCGAGCAGGGGTTGCGTTGTTTACTTTTATTTTCATAGCCCTGCTGGCAATGTCAATTTCCGGCTTGCAGTCATTATTGGCACCGTTGGCGTTCGTTTCCGGTGGCCTTCTAGTGATTCTTTCAAACAAAGTATGTCTAAAGCTTGTATCTTCTGCCGCCGCTCCGATTGTTCAGGCTTGTCATCAAGGTGGTAAAAGCGATGGTTTGAATTTTGGTTTGCGTGCCGGTTCCGCCGCAGGCTTGACCGTTATAGGTATTGCTTTATTTGGTGTTTGCGGATGGTATTGGACGCTTGATTCAATCCTTTATACTGCCAATAATTTGCAATCAGGCGTTTCCTGGATGGGGCATTGCATCGTTCCAGCCGATTCGGCACCTCAGGATAAATTTATATTTATTTCTAATATTCTGCTTCTTTTTTCGTTTGGAGTCAGTGTGCAGGCAATTTTTTCCGGCATCAGCGGCGCTGGCAACAGACACCATTATGTTTTAGGCATTGTTGCGAATATTTTCGCTGCATTTGTAACTACCATTGCCGCTACATGTACCATCGGAACGGTTCTTCCAAATGCGGCGGGGGATATTGATGAAGTAGCCGGGAGATTTATTACCCCGATGTTAATTACTGGAATTGGCACGATTGTTTCAATCATAATTTTAAGCATGGTAAAATTTAAGGCGTCTGAATCCCCGCAAAATATGCGCCGATGCTTGTTGGCCTGTTTCGCCGGTGCCAATTTTACAATTGCAGGTGCCATGGTTTATTTGGTATATATGGGCTTTATTGATTGGGGAATGTTTTTTGCCGCGAATACCGGGATTGTTGCCGGCATTCTGATTGGACAAAGTGACGAATATTATTCTATTAATAACATTCTAAATAATTCAAATTTGCCGGCATTGCCGCCGCCATTGGGTCAAAATGCCATTATTCTGTCTGCCACCCTGCTTTGCTCTTTTGGATTTGCGGGAGGGTTTAAGGATTTTTATTTAGGTTTTTACGGGATTTCTCTCGCGGCTACCGGATTACTTGCCGGAAGTATAATTCCTTTAGCGGCGGCGGTATGTAACTCTGCGGTTGCCAATTCTGCGAATATCGCAAAGATGTCATCGTTACCGCGGGAAACAATTGACAATGTTTGTGCCCTGTCAGCGATTGAACAAAGTCCCGCTAATTTGAGTCGAAGTTTTTCTGCCGTTGCAACAGCAATTTGTTGTTTGGCATTGCCTGCTGTATTCGTTATCACAGCTAAAACATGGTGTGTTGAACTAACTCAGCAATCGGACATTGATGACCTTGATGTGGCAGGAGAAGTCATTAATATAATGACAATCCCGGATTTTATGATGCAAAATCAAATGTTCATACTTAATCCGTTTTTGCTGGCTGGAATGATTATCGGGGGTATGTTACCGTTCTTTCTTCATGCTTTATTGCGACCATCTGTCGAAAACCATGCGAAAGCTGGCAAGACATTGCTGGTAACTGCTTTTACGGTATTTGCCATACCTGTTTCTTCAGCGCTAATTCTTGGCACTGCCGGCACCATTGGTTTGGTAATCGGAACGATTTTCTGCGGGATTATGCTGACGATGAATTCCAACATTACGAGTGGAGGCGATATTAATTATGGCAACGGCCATGAAAAACTGTCAAGACTGCCATTCATGGAATATCAAAACCCGGCAATACATATATTGTTGTTTTCTGTTCCTATGGCGCTGATTGTTATCGTTCCGGCAGTAATTAAATTCTCACCTATAGTTAAGCATTGGCTGAATATTCAGGTTTGAATAAGAGTAAATAACACACCAATGTTTATTTACTCAAACCGAAAAGTATTTTTGCGGTATCTAAATATTTTCCACACGCAATTCTGGTGAAACAAATTCTCTTAACTTGCCCTCTACTGTATGTTTCAGCGTAACTTGTGATGTCGGGCAGACTGCGCAACGGCCTTTGAGTCTGACTTGTATTACATTGTCGCGAATATCAGCAAGTTCAATACTACCGCCATCGCTTTCAAGTAGCGGTTTAATTTCTTTATCAATGACTTCCTGGATTTTGATGACTTTCTGGACAAGAGAGAGTGCTGAAAATGCAGATTGCGCATTTTCTGGAGCAACACTTTCGGATTGGTTTTTCCAAACCCCTTCTATGATTTCATGAATATCATCAAGGCATGTGCCGCAGGCTCCGCCGGCTTTGCAATAATTTGTAACCCCGGTTGTAGTGCGGATATTGTTATCTTTTATAATTTTTCGAATTTTGGTGTCTGTTATTCCAAAACATTTACATACAACCCGACCCTCATGTTCCGTATCATCTTGTGTTACAATTTCGCCGCGATAGTTGGCAATTGCCGCCTGCAATGCCTCCATTCCCATAACTGAACAATGTAATTTTTCTTCTGGAAGTTCTCCAAGTACATCAACGATATCCTGATTAGTTACTTTGGCTGCTTCATCCAAAGTCATGCCTTTGACAATTTCTGTTAGGACTGAAGATGATGCAATTGCACTGGCACAACCGAATGTTTTGAATTTAGCTTCTTCGATTTTTCCTTCAGCATTAATTTTTAACGTAAGCTTAAGAGCATCGCCGCAAGTAATGTTTCCCACTTCGCCCACGGCATCTGCTTTTTCAACCTCGCCGACGTTCTGAGGTTCCATAAAATGTTTCATCACTTTTTCATTATAATCCCACATAATCCACCTCAAGTTTTAATTCAATCGTTACTAAACGGATACTGTAATTAATTATTCGTATTTTTGGAATTCCGCAATCAATAATGTTTTTATACTGTCGCATACTTGTGACAGTTCCAGTAATTCTGAATTTTTTTCGCCGCGTCGCTTCAGTTCAACTTTTCCTTCTGCCAGTGTTTTAGGCGAAATAATCAATCGGAATGGAATTCCTGTTAAATCGGCATCGCTGAACATAAATCCTGCTTTCTCACCACGGTCATCGTAAAGAACTTCAACCCCTGCAGATTTCAATTCATGATAGAGTTTATCCGCCTCCTGTTCCACATTGTCAACGCCGGGATTTAATGAACAGATCTGGACATGATATGGTGCGATTGTTATTGGCCATATCGGTCCCCATTGATCATAAGATTGTTCAATTACCGATGCCATTGTTCGTCCGATACCGATGCCGTAACAACCCATAATCATCGGCTGGGTTTTGCCATTTTTGTCAAGATAGCAACAATTCATTGCAGATGAATATTGTGTTCCCAATTGGAATATGTTACCCACTTCAATCCCGCGCTCCATACGGAGAGGTTCTCCGGTAAGCGGGCAGGGGTCGCCTTCGCGCACTGTGGCGATATCAGCTATAATAATGCCGGGAGAATTGGATAGATCACGGTCAAAATTGAAATTTTTATAGTGATAATGGGCTTCATTGGCGCCGACAACCAGATTGGATGATTCTGCTACTGAACGGTCAACTACTATTGTAATTTTCTTTCCATCAATTGCCAATGGTGACGCATATCCCGGTTCGCAACCTGTCGCCCTGATTAACTCATCACCGGCAAACTTTAATTCATTGATTTTTAACAGATTTTGTAATTTTGTTTCGTTAACTTCAAAGTCACCGCGAATCATTGCAAAGATTAGACGGTCTGAGCTGTCTTGATAGAATACCGCTTTCCCGGTATCTTCATTTTTTAACCCTAAAAATGCCGCAACATCTTCAATACTTTCACGATCAGGGGTATGCGTTTTTTCCAACGCTAAAGCCTCAGTTTTGGTAAATTTCCAGTTAGCCGTTGCAATTTCACGGTTCGCACGGTAACTGCCGTCAGGGGAAACAAAAATTGTATCTTCACCAAATTCAGAAATTGCCATGAATTCGTGAGATACTTTACCACCCATCATACCTGAATCAGATTCAATTGACAAAACGTTTTTCATGCCCACACGTTTAAAAATACGTGTATATGCTTCATGAGCCCTTTGATAATACGATTCGAGACATTCCTGACTTGTATGGAAGGAATAACCATCTTTCATGGTAAATTCTCGCACACGAATCAATCCGCCGCGAGCACGGGCCTCGTCGCGATATTTGGTCTGAATCTGGTAAAGCATAGCCGGTAGCTGTTTATAGCTGGTAATTTCAGTTCTGGCCATATGCACAACTGCCTCTTCGTGAGTCATACCAAGTAACATTGCCTTGCCGTTACGATCTTTGAATCGTAACAATTCCTGGCCAACTGTTTTATAGCGCCCGGATTCTTCCCATAATTCAGCCGGCAACACAACCGGCATTAAAACCTCCTGGCCCTCTATTGCGTTCATTTCTTCACGGATGATACGTTCAATTTTACTTGTAATGCGCTTTGCAATCGGAAGTAATGAATAAATACCTGTTGAAACCGGTCGAATATATCCACCGCGAATCAGAAATTTATGACTGGCGGTTTTCGCATCTTTAGGATCTTCTTTGATGCGTCGCCCCACTAACTTGCTCATTCTCATTTTGTTTTTTGCTCCAGTATTTTTATACTATAAAATCATCATACTCGATCGGTTGAATTTCAATCTATCCCTATTTCCCGAGCGTGAATCTTTGTCTATAATGTTAATATACCCTTGCTTGAACCATTTTGAAAGCTTTGTTGCTAATGAAATATTCTCAATTCCCGTAAATGAGCGCATGATATATACATTTTCGTGTTAATTATTAATACATTTCGGTATTAGCGTGTCTGGAAACGTGTTGCAGTTTTGATGCGTTATAAACTTTTCCCCGCAGGCTTACGGTAGCAAATATTATGCGAATTATATTTTATTAAAAACTATTCATCGTTTGTTGTAATGCGTATTCTTTTTTGCTAATAAAAATTTACATCGTCGTACTTGATGTTTTATGGAAATCTGCATGAACGTCTGTTTGACAAAATGTGCCACAAAGGTTACAATATCTGCAGTAACTTTTTAATGTATTACTATTCAAGTGTCGGCATAACCAGGAATCATTATATTACAATAATCAAAATGGTCAAATTAATTCAATTTTCAGCAATTGCGTTGTCATTATTATCTACGGTTTGTGTTTATGCAATGCCGTCTTATGATGACGTGCTAGTTGTTGTAAATTTGCAATCACCAGACTCGGTTGAAATCGGTACTTATTTCAAAAAGGCAAGAAATATTCCGGAAATAAATATTGTTAAGGTTAGTATTCCAGACCGTGTCAGCGACGAAGGCGATAACGCACGTGCTACAATGGTTGAAAAAAATTTAATACTGAATGCCGTTAAGTCAAAGCTTGATGAGTCTGCAAAAGATGAAAATGGCAAACTTGTAAAATTAGCTGAAAAAATAAACTTCATCGTCTTGACTCGCGGCATTCCAATATATGCGGAAAACGATATTGGCAAAAGTGATACCAATCCACGTCCATATCACTTAACTGATTCATTTATCATGTATAATCTGTCAGAATCAGCGTCAAATCCCTTAATTCCAGATTTTTTTACCAATAATAAATTTTATTACTATAATAATTTAGACGTTCTTTCACGGAAGTTTTCACACAATCAGTTTGGCTACTACATTGTTTCGCGCCTTGATGGTCCTGGATTGTCAAATATTAAAAACCTTATAGACAATACCGGTGCTCCGGCGTATGGTTCATACAAGCATGACAATAAAGTAAAACTGTTGACGGTCAGTCCATACTATAATAAGACATTTCTTGATGAGTTTAATTTGAGAGGGAATATTGAGATAGTATCGCCTTGCCCGATTCCGCCGGAGAATCAGGACTTTACGACGCCAGATGAATGTCGTATAACACAGACATTTGATAAGGTTGCCCAAAATGCAATGTTTGCTTTTTTGAACCATATTCCCTGGGAGACGTTTTATCCTTGGCCGCGTGGAAATAATTATTATGCCGATGGTGACCTTATGGATAATTATCCATTTATTTATCGTGGAGCAACATTTTTGCCGGGGTCAGTTGTTATGGGTTATCGTTCATTGGCGGCAAACAAAAACTTCCGTACTGCAGGTGGTGCGCTTAAGCTTGACCTGTCAACAAATCTTATAAATGATTTTCAAAAAAGTGACGGCAGCGATATGAAATTCCGGCACATGACTTGCGTGGCATATGATCCGGTAAACAATTGGTTATGGTGCGGTACCGGTGAACCACAGTTGAATGTCTCCCATGATTTTGATGCGCGTGCAACAGATGATGTACACAAGGAGCACATGCGCAATTATGGAGGTGGCATTGCCATTATTGATGCCAATTCCGGTGTTGTTATAAAACATATTAACGCTAACGATCCGGGAAGTTCTTTAAAAAACAACAGAGTGGTAAAACTGGTTTATGATAAAGGTTGGGAAAGAATCTGGATTGGACACTACAATGGTATTCAATATTATGATTTAAAAACCAATCAATGGCATGACGTTTATGGATTGCAGAGTGATTATGCTTCAGATGTGAATATTTATCTTGACCCGTTTAATGATAATAAGATATATTTTTCGTTTTATTATGACCCTAATTACCGTTTTAATGTTAAAGTTTCTTCTGCCATACCAGGGGCGGCGACAGACATTTTTGAATACAGCAAGGACACCGGAGTGATGACATCTTATACTATTGATCCGCATATTCCTGGTGTTTTACCGCAGATGACGAAGACTTCGGCCAATATCATATGGTTGACGAAAGGACGGTTCCGCTATGATAATCGCAGTAAAAATTTATTTGAGGACGCTGAATTAATTAAATATGATTTAAGCATAAGACAGATATTGCAATCTATAAAGTTTAGCGAAATTATTCCCGAAATCAATGAATCGAATCAGAACGTTGAGGAAGTTGTGTTGGATATTCCAAGGACAATGACTAGTTTGTTAGCGGTTGAGGGTAACGGTGTTCTAATTGATTTGCCTTGTCGAATAAAGTACAGAAATTCGATAGAAAGCAAGTCGTTTCAACGTAAAAACTACTTGTTGCGGCTTTGCGAAAAGTCGGCAAATAGTGCAGAAATTGAATTAATAAATTCGGATTTTTTCAATGTGGCGGATGCGGAAATTTGTCCGGATTTTATCATTCGTTCAATTGTTGGATGTCCATCTCAAGCTGGTGTATTATATGCGGCATTATCCCGTTTAGGCGGTTCCAAAGCGGTGATAGCAAAATCTATTGATTCCGGCAAATCATGGAATAAAATTTGTGATGATGTGAAAAAGATAGACAACTTGAACAGTATTGTCCTGGACGGTAAAGGTTCATTGTATGCTGTGCGGGGTTATCAACTCAAACAAAATATTATGGCAGATTTTGCTGTGAATGGCGCCTGTGCTTTCGGTGGCGGCTTGGCGTATGAAGACATGGAATATAGAATCGGACGTGAATTGTCGTGGTATTCCGGCTTGAAAGGTCCATACCATGCGGAAAGTGGGTCATGGCAGGGTGACGGATATCGCGGTTACTCTCAACTTGAACCAATAATGTTTATGCTGTTGGATGGTTTTACTATGGCCGAATCACGGTTTGGTGTTTTTGCACAGTATCCGATGAATGGTGGTGGAGGACATACTGGTCACATGTTAGTGTTTGAACCAAAATGTACGCCATTTGCACCAAGGGTGGATGAGGAAAACCTCAACGGGGTGATATATGATAATTCCAAATTTGAAATCCCGCTGTGTAGTCCTGGTTTGCCGGCTCATCTTGATAAATTTATTCCGGAAACCATTAACAGTATGACAGTTCAGGTTTTTGATGGTAATGATATTCCTGTAATTGCAGATAAAATTGAATACTCAGAAACAGGCAATAAAATTATTGTCACCGGTGATTTTTCAGGTTTTGCTTACAAGGTAAAATTAATTTGCGGAATCAACGGAATAAAAAATACCAAGGGCGCTTCTCTGACTAACACGAGAAGCAACGAATTTAATGATTATATAATTTGTCATTTCGGTAATGGAATAGACCTGTCTGGTAATGGCTATTTGTGTTTAAATCAGTCAAATAAACTTGCAAAAAGTGTCGGGTTGACCGTTTCTGATGTCGCATTAACTGATGTTCCTGTTTCAGGTAAGTCTTTACAAATTAAATTTACTATAAAAAATCTTAGTCCTGCCACATCTGGTGATTGTAATCGAACTGTAGCAATTTACTTTGATAACACTAAAGCCGGTTCGATGGACTCTGGTGATATCGCACCGGGCAAGTCCAAAGTGTTGTCTTTTGCAGTAGACGGTAAATTTGTTACATCTGGCGTTCCACATAAAATTCTCGTTATGGTTGAGTCACGAACAGCTGAAAACACAAAAAATCAAAACAGTTTTAACTTCACCAATTTTTTTATTGAGAATCGTCCGGATTTAATAGTAAAGGATATTACTATTTCAACAACGCCGTCCGCAGGCAGTCAGGTTACCATTTTCTTCAAAATTGCTAACATTGGCATCGGGGCGACCAAGTCTGGAGACGGGGTACAAAAAGCAACGCTGTTTGTGGATGGAAAATCTGCAGGAACGATATGTTACAATGATATTAATCAAGGCGAATTTACTGCGTTACAAGTAACCCTTGAGCCTGGTGCCATCCCGTATGGAGTTCATAAAATCAAGGTCGTCGCCGACAGTTTCAATCATGTTAAGGAAATAAATGAGAATAACAATGCATTGGAACGAGGATTTGCTGTTGGCCAGTAAGATTAATGATATAGCAAGTGTAAAACAAAAAAGCATTAACGATATTTTATGTATGGCAGAAAGTTTGAAAAAGTTTTAAGAATTCGTATTAATAGAATGTCCATTCATAAACTGATATTCCCTGAGGAGAAATTAATGGAGAGACATACATTGAAACTGAAAGCATTCTTCCCTGCCGGTTATTTTGAGACGCCGCTTTGATTGTAATACTATAGAACCCGGATTCACGTACGGAAGATGTATCTTTGATTTTAGAGAAAACCTCAAGTGGGAGCGAATCGCGTAGCGGTATTTTACTTTTTTGCCAAAGGTTTATGGCCTCCAGGATGAGTTTCGTTTCATCCTCTGAAGTTTTAAATTTCGATGATATTTGTTCGCCATCCATATTGAATATATTGATTTGTGTATTGGGATTACTATAAGATATTTGCTGTGGAATAACAATTCTAGCCGACGATAATCGACCAAACTCATCAATTGGAAAATAATTTTTAGAGCCTGGAATATACAATATTTCTTCGCGATATTGCAGTCGGTTGTTCCTGGGTAAATTATATATTTCCAGCGATAAATAGTCGTTTTTTTCCATACCATCAAGCCTGGTCAGGCTATCAATATCAATATAATCCATTAGCCGGTTTTTGAATGTGATTAGTTGCTGATCGTTCTCGTCCGGCACTGTTCCGTTTGTGTTTTTGTCAAAATTTCCTGAAGGATTGAATCCGGAAATATCAATTCCACTCATCATATCGGAAATAGTGAAGCTAACCGGGCACCCGTAATAGTCAATAATGTGCTCGGTTCCATCAGCAATGTATTCTCCTGCACTTTCGGATTTGTCAACTGCGATGATACGTTCAGGATGGAGTATACGGTCATAAGCTATAAGCCAGTAAATTCTACTTGCCGCTCCATCACTTATTAGCATGGTTTTTTCATAGTCAGTAAATGCATAAGTAAGAGCTAAAGAACTTTGAGACAATGTCACAATAGTGGCTGAAATAATTGAAAGCAGAGAGAGCAGGCATAAAACTGTAATCAATGCAATGCCACGATGATTTTTACTTGCGTTACCGCAATACTTTTTGCTGTAAGTATCCAGATCCCGCGGTACGTCTGAACCATGATTCTTTGTCGCCATTTTCGAACTCTACAGTTATTTGAATGCCTTTGGGAATATAATTTTTTCGGGTATCCCAGTTATCAACAAATTTAACACTATTGTCTTCAATTGAAATATCGGCGTAAAGGAAAGATACGTTTTTTATCTTCTCAAGAATTATTTCACGGTTAACTCCGATGTCGTTAGTTTCTTCCCATGGAAGAATTGGGGTGTCACGATATTTCGCAATGAGTTTGTCGTCTTCTTTTAATAACTGTATGAACCTGATGCCGGAACTGTCATTGGTATTAATGCGGTGCAAATAGGTTAGTAATACTGACGATGGCTTACCACTGAAAATAATAATATCAGCCAGTTTTTCATTTCTCCAGGTGAAAAATACTGCATTCTTAAAAGAATTATTTACAATCTGATCAATATTTTTTCGCCATTCCTGTTTCGCTGCAAGTTGGCTGGTTTTCATCCAGGTGCTTGCTGATGCCCGCAACGTTAATCCTACAATCAGTGAAATTACGGCAAGAATAGAAAGAGCAACAATTATTTCGAGTAAGGTGAAATGACGAATATGATGGCAGCGTGAACTCATAAATCCTTACTCCTGACAATCCGGTCAATAATAATACTGTTAACGATTTGCTGGTCGGTTTTCCTGAAAAGTTGAATTTTAACCGCCAACAGTCGCCAATCACCTATTTCGGTACGCACATTTTCCGGCATTCCTGATGCCGGTGCATACTCGCATTTGATACCATAATCCTGGCTGGAAAATATTTCCTGTGGAATCGAGGAATGAGGCGGTGCCAACATTATATATTCTGCTGCTTGTGTGAGTAGATGCTGTTCAATCCACAACCGTTCGGTTTTATGTAATCTTTTTTTTGACATTGTAATGACAGTTAATGTAGATGCTATCCCTATTGAGAGAATTGCGATAGCAATAATTACTTCGAGTAAAGTGAAAAAATTAAGTTTACCTGTAGCCATTTTTATTGCCTGTCTTTTCATCATCAGTAAATATATTCCCGGTTAGCGGTGAAAAGTTTACCATAATAGTGTTTTTTGCCGTAATAAATTTAAAATCATAACCACTGATAATGCCGTCAGCAAAGCAGTAGTAGGTAAAGTTGGAATCTTCAGATGTTGCCGTACTTTTATTAATAACGACACTTATTGATGACGGTACATAATACTGAGTTACTTTGCCATTCCATTCCGGACAATTAAGATAGAATCGATTATCTTCACGTGAAAAAATTACCGTTTGAGTAACGCCTGTCGTCATAGCACGTGAACGAGCGCAAGTAAAAACGCTTTTAACATTCTCAATGCAGTTTTGCAATGTCGCGTGAGATGGAACTCGTGAAATCATCCGGATTGACAAAGTGAAAAAAATTGCAATCATAGAAATGGTCACGACTATTTCAAGCAATGTGAACTCTCGACGCATATTCCTGCCTGTCATGAAGTTTGCATAATGTACCGATGTAAATTATTCCCAATTTCCAATATCAGCTGCTTCTTTTTCCCCGCCAGCAATACCATCACTGCCATAAGTGATTATATCAAATTCTCCATGTTGACCGGGAATGATGTAAAGATATTCTCTGCCCCATGGATCTTTAGGTAAACTTTTTAAATATGGACCATCCCATTTTTTTTCCTTGCCGGCATTTTCAACAAGCGCTTTGAGACCAGTCACTGAATCAGGCAGACTGCCCATGTCAAGCTTAAAATCATAAATCGCCTGTTCCAGCATTTTAATTTGAGTTTTTGCCGTCGTGATTTTAGCGTTTTTCACATAGCGCCAATAGAGCGGAGTTGCAATTCCCGCAAGTAAAGCCAGAATAATTATAACTGTTACAATCTCAATCAGGGTGAAATTTGAACGTTTCTGATGATGTTTTTTCATGTTGTTGTGCTCCAATTATGTGATTTATATTTCATTCATCTCGAAAATTGCCAGGAAAATCGACAATACGACCATTAAAATAATTACGGCCAAAAATAAGATTACGACTGGTTCAAATAATGCAAGTAATTTTTTGATTTTAACTTTCATCCGGCGTTCATGATCATCTGCTGCTTGACTGAGGATGCTGCCAAGATTGCCTGATTCCTCGCCGACCTTCAATAGTTGTATTGTGTCTATCGGGATAAAAGTACTTTTGCTTAGAGCTTCGGAAAGTTTTGAACCACTTTTCAACTCGTGAGTAATACTGTTGAAACTTTCATAAATAACCCGGTTTTGCAAGATTTTCCGTCCGACTTCAATTGCATCAAGTATTGGCACATGATTGTTTAATAAAATGGCAACAGTTTTAATAAAACGGTTTATGTCAACTGTTTTAATCAAGGTGCCAAACAGTGGTAATTTTAGTGCTTGCCGGTCCAACCAAAATTGTCCTTCCGGATTGTTGGCAATTTTAATGCCGGCGATAACTATTGCGACAATAATGGTCAACCACAGCCACCAGTAGTCAGTCAACAAATTGCTGACGCCAAGCATGATTTGTGTCGGTAATGGCAATTCCTTTCCCATCTCAATGAAAATACGGGAAAATTTAGGAATGAATACAGAAAAAAGCAGGATAATCACTGAAAACGTCACCGCGAGCACTATCAACGGGTAGATAGAACAGGTTACTAGAAAATCCTTCAGTTCTCTGCTGTCGGTCATGTATTTGTGCAATTCTCCAATAACCTCAGGAATACATCCAGTTTGTTCTCCTGCCTCAAGCAGGTTGGCATACATCGGCGGGAATTTAGCTCCTTGATTTCTTATTAAATCGGAAAAACTTTTGCCTTCGTGCAAACCCTGACGTAGATTGTTTACGATTTGTCTGGCTATACTGTCCTGATAACTTTCGGCAATAATTCTAAGTGCCCGTTCCAGGGGGATATGCGCTCGCAACATAGGATATAAACGATCAGTAAATTCAAGAGCATTGAAATCATGACGGAGAAATTTTGCCGGTAAAATATTCCTTGAATCACTCATAACCCCAAGAAATTTTACCGGAATCATGTTGCGAGAACGCAATCTGTTCAACGCCTCATCTGTATTTTCGGCGTCAACGGTAATTTCGGATAAAACTCCGTTACCGTCCGCTACCCGATATTTGTACAATGACATTGTATCCTGCTTCTTATAAATCAAGGGTTGCAGTTAATATTTCCGTTTCTGTCGTAATGCCATCTTTAACTTTGCATAGACCATCATCATTTAATGGAGTCATACCATTGGCAATTGCGATTCGCGTGATTTCTGTGCTGGATGCACGACGTAAAATTGCCTCTCTGATGTTTTCTTCTATTATCAGAAGTTCAAAGATTCCTGAGCGACCTTTAAATCCTGTACCATTGCAAAATTTACACTTATTACCTGTATAGTTTAAATTAATCCCAGAACCGTGACATTCTTTACACACAACCCTTACCAGACGCTGCGACAAAATGCCAAAAATAGATGAGGCCACTAAAAATGGCTCAATGCCCATATCAATCATACGGGTAACTGCACCGGCAGCATCGTTGGTATGCAGTGTGCTGAATACCAGATGTCCGGTAAGCGCGGCATTGATTGCAATGCTTGCTGTTTCTTTGTCGCGGATTTCTCCCACAAGTATAATATCCGGGTCCTGGCGGACTATGTGACGCAAACCACTGGCGAAATCCAGACCGATTTGAGGATTTACCTGCATCTGGCTCATGCCGGGGAACTTATATTCTACGGGGTCTTCAACTGTGATAATTTTACTTTTACCGTCATTCAACCGGTCAATAACACTGTATAATGTGGTAGTTTTCCCACTTCCGGTGGGACCGACGACAAGAATCATACCGTGTGGTATTTTAATTAACTTGTTGAATTTATCCGATACCGGTTTAGACATCCCTATTTTAGCCAAATCAAAAGCCAGTGTGTCTTTCCGTAAAATTCGCAATACAATACTCTCCCCGAGAATCGTTGGAATCGTACTGATTCGTATATCCAATTCTTTGGTCCCGCAAATGAAATTAGTACGACCGTCTTGTGGCAAGCGATGTTCAGCTATATTCAGACCACCAATCAGTTTAATGCGGGAAGCAATTGCCGGGTACTGTGAAAGTGGATAGTTTACATAATTATGAAGAATCCCGTCAACGCGAAATCTCACGCATAATTCCGATTCATGTGGTTCTATGTGGATATCGCTGGCGCGTTGTTCGACAGCGCGTAAAAATATTTCGTTAACAAGACGAACAATTTTTGCCTCGCTCGCCATTGACTTTAGAGTTTCTTCGTCTTGTTCCGCCAATGAATCAATACCGTTTTCGCGGATATTATTGTCTGTATTCGAACTTACTCTTGCCAGCATACGCTCAAGCATACTACGTCTTACCAGATAAAAATCAGGAATTTTATTGCATAATTTATTGAGAAAATAGCGGTGTTTTGACAACTGATATGGTTCGAAAATTAATAACTTAAGTTGCTCACTGTCATCCCCGGCGAGAGGTAAACAGTTATTCGCAATCATATATTCAATGGTCATATATGATGGTTGCACCGGCTCAATCATGCTATCCTCATCTATTGTCGGCAAACCAGTTGCCCAGAGATAAATGTCCAGTAATTCCGTTTCTGACAATAGACCGCTATCGCAAATTGAAAAATCCAGAATACGCCGTTCATTTGTTTTGACCATCTCCAAATATGATGGCGAAACTATTGACAATCTGGATTCAATTTTTTTCAGAATATTATTATTTAACTTACCTCTAATCATAAATTTGTCACCAGAACCATTTTCCGACTTCCTGTTCATCCGAAAGTTTAATATCAGGTTGAACTTTCTTAAGTACTGCAATCGAATCACGATACCGTTGTAAGGTTTTTTCCAGATCAGTAGTTTCCTCAATAATATTGGCGGTGATAAAAATGAGCATTTCTGTTCTCGTAACTATTCTGCTGGAACTGCTCATCAAGCGCCGCAAAAAAGGAACGTCTATGAATCCCGGTACTGACTCAATTCTGTCTTCATATCTTTCCTTGATCAATCCCCCGATAATCAGTGTCTTGCCATTACGTAATGACATTGCAGTTTTCAATGTCCTTTCTTGAATCGTCGGCGAGTCAATATTGGTGCTTGAAGTGGTTTTTACAGCTTCAGAAACAATTTGTTCCAGTTCCATTTCAATAAGTTTCCCCTTGGTGACATGAGGGGTAATATTTAAAATAATGCCTGTGTCGTAATACTGAATAGCACGTCTGACAGCAGTATTATTCGGATCTGTTGATGATTGAGTATCGGTAATCTCTGAGGTTATAATCGGTACTTTGTCGCCAACAGAAATTTTAGCGGCACTGTGACTGGTTACCAGCAATTGAGGACTGGAAATTACTTTAATTCCAGTTAGCCCGGCCAATGCATTTAAATAGACGTTTTTGTCAGGACTACTATTGCTTTGCAATAGATAAGAGAGACCTTGTTTATCTTTTGCTGCAGGATTCGTTGCAGCATAATTGGTTTGAACCCAGTTAATGACATCTCCATTGTTTTCATTAAATGAATACTTTATGCCAAGACTGGTTGAGTCACTTAAGATTACTTCTGCCACCAATACTTGTAACAACACCTGATCAGGAACGGTGTCAAGCGATTTTAATAGAGCGGAAAGCATCGCATAGGTGCGTGGAGTGGTACGAATAATTAAACGGTTATTTATCGCATCAGCAAATATACTTACCGGAATTTCAAAAATGCTGCTGTAACCGGAATCTTTTCTCTCTCTGCTGAGATTGGTTGATGATGATGAAATCGCCGGAGATGTTGAAGAAAAATTTCTCGAATTAGGCATGGAAACTGTTGAACTTTTTGCCCCGGAACCAGTTGAGCCGGCATAATTAGGCGTTGAATTTGTGCCGGATTTCGCTTCGGATGCCATAGTAGTTCCTTCAACTTTGAAAATTACAGAAAGCGCTTGAACAAGTTCCGATGCTTTACTGTTTACAATTTTGTAAATATAAATTTTTTCCTGTTCTCCAGCATAACTGCTATCAAGGATATCGATCCACTTCTTTAATTCATCAAGTGCCTCATTGTTCGCTGCTGTAGCAACTATTAATTGCAACCTGTCAACACCAATCAATTGAATTGCGCCAGAATCTGATTTTTGAGAAGAACTGACAGGGAAACCGAGTACTGGCAGTATTTCGTTTAATTCATTAATCAGACGGGAAGCTGAGACATAATTGCAACGCAAAACCATCCGGTGTAATCGATCTGATGGTTTCTGGTCAAGCAACTGCAGCAATTCATTGAGTTTAGGAATATTGCCCATTGTATCAACCAGAAGTATTGAATTTTGCGCGGTCATTTCAATCGCGGTGCCGCCACTGGTCATGAACGGTTTTATTTGTTTCGCGGCATCCGCTGGAGAAATAGTTTGCAGATGATACAACAGTGTCTCCGCGTTACCACCAGGTTTTGCCACCCCTACCGCCAGTTGTTTTTGTTGGGGCATCTTGGAGAAAGGCAATATATGAACAACTCCGTCACGTTCACTGCAATATGCTCCGCACAGTTCAAGCGACTGTTCAAATAAATTCCAAATTTCACTTTCAGTCATGGTTGTGTTTAAAGCCATGCTGACTACTCCCTTAATATCCGGATCAATCATATAATTAAATTTTAAAATTGACGCGAATAGCGGAATTACGTCAGACAAATCAACATTCTTAAAGTCAATAACAACCTTTTCCGGCGGAGCATTAATATTTTTCTTCTTTAAAAAGCCTTGATAAAATTTCTTACTTCCCCCTGAGGTATCCTGTGGTGACCGTTTGCTCTTCTCGCTAATCATAACATTGCTTTTCCCTGTATCCGTTAGTGTCGGGGAAACTTCCTCAGAACGCGGGGATGAATCAGGTTTACTTGCGTCCTCAGGAAACTTTGCATGTGCCGTTTCCTTCTGCGTTTTTTTAGGACTTTGTTCCTCTTTGTTTTTCGGGGTTACACATGAACAAAGCAATGAAGCAGCAAATACAATTGCGAGCAACATGCTAATAATTTTCAAGTGTTCCGATTTAGCGGAAATAGTCATTATTATTGCATCCTTTTAAAAAATTATTGTAGTGTAAGAGGTTGTGGCATTGGTTTCATGTCTTCCACCCGGTCAGGCATGGTCATCGATTGTCCAATTGCTCCCTGTTTCTGACCAGTTTCTGTTGATGAATCATTATCATCTTTCCTCAGGCTTAAAACCAGTTCATCGCCTTCGTTTTTTAAAACAACACTTTTATCACTCACCGCCGATAACTTATAACCGTCGCCAACCTCATCGCCAATTTTATAAAAATTTTTAATCGCTATTGTTTTACTTTGCTTATTTGTCCCGCGTTGTGATAGCTGAGCTTGATTAGTAACGATTATCGCACCGTTGTGACCACCAAAACTGTAAATTCCTTGTAAAATAAAGCTTCCTTTTCCTATGCCCATAATTTGTTTTTTCCCAGACCGTGAATCTGAAGTTTCACCACGGGCAGGATTAAAAATATTACTGTTTAACAACAATGACAAACTATGCCCGTCCGCAGTTTTGTTTTCCGTCAAATTGGCGGTTTGCCGCAAATTGCTTTTGTTAACCGGTGGCGCTGTTTTCTGTTCTACCGCCGTCTTCCGCAACATTGAAAAAAATGCATTGAAACACAATACTGCCAATATGCTGAAAAATAAAATCAAAATTGAATAAATTATTTTCATCATGGCGATGCCTCATCTTTTTCCTTGCATATCAATTGAAGAGTGCAACCGACAACAAGTTTTCCTTGGTCTCTAATACCGGCTGGACGGATACTGCATTGCTGAAAGTAAAGTCTGGGCTTGCTGTTTTCAAGTTCGTTAATAAAAGTTGCAACTTGTTTTAGCCTCCCTTCCACGGTAATAGTCAATTCCAAAGCATAGTACCCTTTTATGAGTGGATTTTTGCGGATATCGCTAAGCGATTTTATGGTGGCTTCGGAGTTTTTCCCAATTTCCTCAATTTTTTTGCGCATATAAGAATCTGAGGCAGTAGAAGAATCTACTGAAAGAAAAAACACACTTTCTTTATCAAGTTTTTCCGTTTCAGTCTCTGCAATTTTATTCCTGTTAATAACTTCATCCAGCTCTTTTTGTAACTTTTTGTGTGTTTTTTTCAAGTTGGCAACCATATCTTCGCCCGGCCAGAATTCACGAAAATTTATCAGAAGTATCAACACCGCAATTCCTGACAATATGCCGCAAATAGCAATCAACATTTTTTGCCGTTGTTTCATCGACTTGTTGTTTCTTGTATTATTCATTGATTTTCTATTCGCTTGCGGTTAAAGTTAAATAAATGAAGTAACTGCCGTCAAGATTACGATTTTTTCGCAAATTGCTGACTACAAAATAAGGTGAATTGTTCAGTTGAGATAATGCGGTATCGGGGTCTGAAGGAGATTTCATGGTTATAAACAGTTTACTGTTGACCAGTACAAAATCACTTATCCAAATATTTTTTGGCAGATGTTGTGCCAGGAAACCAAGTATTTTAACAATTTCCAGTCGCGGTGGAATCATCGTCAAAAATTTGTGAACATCTTTATTGCGTGCAGTATTTCTTATTTCAATATTTTTATTTTTTTCCAATTCAACAGTTATCGCGGCAACCCGGTTGCGGATAACATCATAACGATCATAGGCAGTGCTCCAATTCATCCACAACATCAATACAATCCCTGAAAATGCCACCAGTCCGGATAGCGCAAGCATAATTTTCATAACGCGCAATCGCTGTGGAATAAACCTTGCCGGCACAGGAAATTTGGACATGCTCTCTTCTTTCTTGTATTCACCGCTGAGGACATAATCCGCAATAAGCAGACAACTGCAAAGTGATTCCGTTGGCGCATCACCGGGAAATTGAAATTTTTTCTGCAGTACTGCCAAGAGTTCTGAACTGTTCATCTGTTCATCGTCTAAATGCATCTGACGTATGCCGTTCTCGTCAAGGCGGGATAAATAAAATTCTGAATCAATCCCCGACAATTTTAACGGTAAGTCTGCAAAATTTTTGCCCGCAGCCATAAACGGGTAGATGAAAGTGTCAAATTTAATTTTGTCCGGGTTGATATTGTCCAGCCATTTTTCCCATTCCAACTTTGGTACAAAGAAGACGCGCAACCGTGTACGTTTTGATGAATCTGAATCATTCTGTTCAATTATTCGGTAGTTTGAAATTATATTTGCTGTAGCGCAAGGGAAATAACGGGATAATTCAAATCCAAGCGCTGCCGACATTTCTCTGGGAGAAAGTCTGGGCATGAACAATTCAAAACATCCCGAACCAGTTATGGCGCCTGTAAGGACAATCAAATCGCACTCTTTAGCTCTCAAATCTAAAAAACATTGATTTACCGTTTCACCGACAGATTCGCCTTCTTTGACAATTTCAGAAAAAAAATTTTGAATGTGATATTGCTCAACATCATGCAGGTGCGCACGCAACCCGTTGACCGTTGAATTGTTTTCCAGCGAGATTATGCAAATCTTTTTAATCATTAAAATGTCGCCATAATCCAGAGAAGTTAAGTTCCTGATTTTTTAGTCATGAATTTGCCCGGAGTACTAAAACAATATATGTAAATACCATACCGTTTAACATAGCACTAACACCTTGTTTTTCCAGCAACTCAATTTGCAGAAGTGGCAAATATGCTTACAGTGAATCCAATAAATATATTCTTAATTCCGTGAGAGAATTTTATTAATTTCCTCACTTTTATTTTTTGACTG
>CAYMSF010000002.1:0-86123 GCA_964392985.1 uncultured Victivallaceae bacterium
TCAAAAAATAAAAGTGAGGAAATTAATAAAATTCTCTCACGGAATTAAGATTATGTTAAACTTAAAAAGTTGTTTTTTTAATAAGGTTGCCTTTAAAAACAACAAACCAGTATTATATTATACACCAGTGATGGTTGTCCCCAAACACAGGGATGAACATTTTAATATATATGTATTAAGCGATAACGTAGAGGGACTGTCGAAAGTTCGTCAGAGTTATTCAATTAGTATGGCAGTATTTGCCGGGTGTTGTTTCCCGGCTTGAATAGAGGGATTTAGCGAAGTGAATCATGTCAGGAATAATGTCGATGAAAGTTCTGGTTTGCCGGCTTGCCCGCAGATACATTATTTACAACAATGATTAATATTGTTAGTTAAATCCCGATTTCCCGCCATACAATTTTGGAAACATGTGAGCTTTCTGCTGTCGTTTGGACAGAGATGGAACAACTCAATTTTGATATAAAATCGGCTTCTCCTTCAGCTATTTCAGAAAAAGATAGCGGAAATTTGCCGTTAGCCGCGCGTCTCAGACCGCGTTCTCTGGCAGATTATGCCGGACAGCAGCATTTGCTTGGTCATGGCAGATTATTGCGCCGCGCCATTGATGCCGATCGTTTTACTTCAATCATTCTTTCCGGACCACCAGGCACTGGAAAGACCAGTCTGGCGGAAATTATTGCTCTTGTTACCGGGGCTGAATTTGTCCGGCTCTCCGGCGTTACTTCCACCGTTGCCGACATCCGCCGCGAAATCACCATTGCCACACAACGGCGTGAAATTTCCAGAAGAAAAACCATTCTGTTTATAGATGAAATTCACCGTTTCAACCGGGCGCAACAGGATTCTTTGCTCCCGGACGTGGAAAATGGTAATATCCGTTTAATCGGCGCGACAACCCATAATCCCCAGTTTTATGTTATTGGCGCATTGCTTTCGCGTTCTCTGGTATTTGCTCTCGAACCGCTTTCCAGTAACGACATTACCACGTTATTGCGGCGGGCGCTGACTGACAGCCAGGGGTTTCCTGAAAAGAAAATTAACATCGCTGAAGATGCCTTGAAATTTCTCGCGGAAATTTGTGAAGGCGATGCCAGAAAAGCGCTGAATGCTTTGGAAATTGCTGTTTTGACGACTCCTGCCGCTGACGATGGAGTGATTTCAATAGACTTGCCTGCCGCCGAAGAGTCAATCCAGCGTAAATTTATTAATTATGATGATGATGCTCATTATGACACCGCCAGCGCATTCATAAAAAGTATGCGCGGCAGCGATCCCGATGCGGCTATCTACTGGCTGGCAAAAATGCTTCATGCCGGTGAAGATATACGGTTTATTGCCCGGAGAATTGCGATTTTTGCCTCAGAAGATGTGGGCAATGCCGACCCGCGGGCATTGCCGCTGGCCGTAAACGCCATGCAGGCAATTGAGATGATTGGCATGCCGGAAGCACGGATAATTCTGGCTCAGGCGGTAACCTTTTGCGCTACGGCTCCGAAAAGCAATGCATCCTATACTGCCATTGATGCGGCAATGGAGGATGTGAAAAAAGAAAGAATTCAACCGGTCCCGCTTAATTTACGTGACCCGCATTCAAGCAGTGCGTCAAAAGATTCAACTCTCCCCGGATACAAATACCCGCATGATTATGCCGGGTCGTATGTCGCGCAAGACTATCTCGGGGTAAATAAAAGTTACTACCTCCCTGCCGGCATCGGCTATGAGGAAAAAATTAAAGAAAGGATGAATTATTGGAAACAGTTCCGTACAGAGGGGACACGACAAAACCATGCATAAAGCTCATGAAAAATCAACTTTACGGAGCAAATGCCTGTCAAATCGTAAAACCTTGACTTCGGAATATAGAAAAAACGCTGATGTTAAAATCAGAAATCTCCTCGCCGGAATGGCGGAAATAAAAGACGAAAAAAATTTGGCGGCTTTTATTTCAGACGGTTTTGAACCGGATTTATGCCCGCTTCTTAACGAATGTCTTCATTCCGGGAAAAAAATTTTTCTGCCCCGCTCAACTGGTGGCATGAACGATTACGAAATGACAGAGATTAATGATTTAACAACAGAGTTGGTACAGGGCAGATATGGGATCATGGAACCGGCATCGGGTTTGCCAGCAGTGGAAATGTTGCCGACGCAACAAATTGTCTGGTTGATACCGTTTGTCGGTTATGATGAACATGGAACGCGGCTTGGCCGCGGTAAAGGGGTCTATGACCGGTTACTGAAAAACAGTGGCGGGATTAGAATAGGTGTCGGATATCAATGTCAGAGGATTCCGGTGATACCGGCGGAAATACATGACTGTCCTCTGGACATCGTGGTAACCGAATCAGGCATTGTCAGATTTAACAAACATTAAACAAGAAAGACGCAATCATGAAAGAAGTTATTTATGCAGTCATCGGACTTGCCGTTGGCGGTGTAATCGGCTGTGTAGTCAGTTTTATTTTTCAAAAACTGCAACGCAATTCAGCATCCCGCTCGGCAGATAAAATCAGAGTGGATGCCGAAAAAGAGGCCGAACACATCAAGCGCGAAGCCAAAGTTACCGCCAAAAGCGAATTGCTCAAGTTAAAAGAGGAATTCGAAGTGGAACTGAAAGAACGCCGCCGGGAACAACTCAACTCGGAAAAAAGGATCAGCCAGCGCGAGGAAAATCTCGAGAAGAAAAATGACGTCATAGAAGGACGTTTAAAAGTTATTGAGCGCAAGGATAAAGAGCTTGACTCAATGCGCGAACGCCTGGCCAATCGCGAGCAGGATTTGCAACAGAAAATTTCCAGACAAATTGATGAACTGGAACGCATTGCAATGCTCGACCGCGAAACCGCACAGCAGATACTGATGGAAAAACTCAAAAATGAGGTAAAAAACGAGTCAGGAATCGCCATTCGCGATTTACTCGAAGAAGCAAAACAGAAGGCGGAAAAAGAGGCCAGACGTATCCTTACTTACGCAATCCAGCGTTACGCGTCTGACTGCACTTACGAACGAACCACTGCCACTATTCCGCTCCCTAGTGATGAAATGAAGGGTAGAATCATCGGTCGTGAAGGCCGGAATATTCGCGCCCTTGAGGCCGCTACCGGCGTCAGTATTCTGATTGATGACACTCCGGAAGCCGTTGTTATTTCATGCTTTGACCCCATCCGTAAGGAAGTTGCCAGACGATTGCTGGAACGGCTTATCGGTGACGGTCGCATTCATCCGACACGAATTGAAGAATTAGTCAAAAAATTGCAGAAAGAGATTGAAGACGATGTCTTTTCCGCCGGCGAAGCTGCCGTGCTTGAAACCGGTATTCAAGGCGTTTCCCCGCAAGTTATCAAACTGCTGGGCAGACTTAAATACCGTTACAGTTTTTCGCAGAATGTATTACAACATTCGTTGGAATGCGCCTACTTTATGGGCATAATCGCTTCAGAGCTCGGTCTTGATGAACAAAAAGCGAAACGTATCGGGTTGTTCCATGATATCGGCAAAGCTATAGACCATGAAGTTGAAGGTTCACATGCCGCCATCGGCGCTGACTTCCTGAGAAAGCATAACGAAGCCAAAGATGTAATTGGCGCTGTCGCCGCACATCATGGTGAAGTGGAAGCAACTAATCTGTATGACATTTTGATTAATGCCTGTGATACCTTGAGCGCATCGCGCCCGGGAGCACGCAGTGAAACAACTGAATTATATTTGAGAAGACTTGAGCAACTCGAAACAATAGCTCACGAATTCCAGGGCGTTGAAAGTTGCTTCGCGCTACAGGCCGGACGTGAAGTAAGAGTTGTCGTTGTTCCGGAAAAAGTTTCTGAAGGCGAAGCTCAAGTGCTTGCCAGAGATATTTGTCTGCGCGTTGAAAAAGAGATGAACTATCCGGGACAGATTAAAGTTACAATTATTCGCGAAACCCGCTCGGTGGATTACGCTAAATAGTTTGTTTCTCTAATCAAATGTACTCGGTTCCTTTTGATGTGAATTTAATTTCTGAGTTCATTGACGGGATTAACGTCCCGTCTTCCTTTATTGTATTATGAACTTTTGAGCACAATCGGGTGAAAAATGGTTTCATTGGCACGGTCAGGATTGATACATGAATGGCGTCGCTATCTGGCGGCGGTATTCGCGTTGGGATTTTCGGCATTGCTGATATATATCCAAACCGGTCTTATGTTAGGTTTTTCATTGCAGATGACGGCGATTTTGAATAACTCACGTGCCGACATCTGGGTGTCGGACATGAATTTAAAAACCTTTGAATGGGGCGCAAATGTCGATCAGAAACAGGAATTTTACCTGCGCATGCACCCGGAAATTGCCTCAATAAAACCGTTCCTGCGGACCTGGGCGGGAGGCATGACCGAAGACGGGGAATACCTCTGGTTTCCACTCTTCGGTGTTGAGACGGACAAAGATTGTCTGTTGATGCCGGATTATTTTATGGATAAATTTGCCACGCTTCTGGATGAACCGATGACAGTTGTCGTGGATCGCTCATTTTCAAAAAACCTGAACCTTAAGGTCGGAGACTATACCGAAGTCAATAAAAAAAGGGTAAAAATAGTAGGACTTGCCGATGGCTACAAAAACGACCGCAGTGGGTTTGTATTCTGCTCTATTCAAACCTTTCAGACGATAACACCATATATTCAGGTTCAATATCTGATGGTCAAATTAAAAAAACCGGAGATGGCTGAAGTCGTTGCGGAAGAACTGAACAAATCCTGGTGGAAGAATTCCAAAATGAAAGTGTGGACAAAGAAAGATTTGTTCTGGCAATCACAACGCTGGCAGTTGCTGGAGTCACCAAACAGTTTGACTTTCATTTTTTTATCTTTGCTGGCGCTGTTTATCGGTATTGCCATAACCAATCAATCCCTGCGGGCGGCATTGTTGGCTTCACTGAATGAATATGCCGCACTGCGGGCGTTAGGTGTGTCAAAACGTTCCCTCGCCATGGTTGTGTTGGAACAATCTTTATGGGTGGGGTTGGCCGGGTTGGTTATTGCCTGGATAATGACTTTTATCTTTTCATTTATCGCCATTTACTATAAACTGGCATTTGAAATACCATTGTGGTTTATATTGATATCGACTGTATGTCTGCTGTTCGTATCGCTTATTTCAGGCTTGCTTTCACTAATGGTGCTTTACAAAACTGAACCGGCGGAGTTGTTGCGATGAGTAATGATCAAGAATTAAAACCTTCAATATTGGTGAAGAACGTTAAACGTTCTTATGGTAGCGGCAAAGTGATAAATCACGTTTTAAAAGGCAATACTTTTGATCTTTTCCCGGGTAAACTGACGTTGATTATGGGACCTTCCGGCTCAGGAAAAAGTACATTGCTTTCAGTAATCAGCGGATTGCTGCGTCCTGACTCCGGCAGCGTGTGTGCTAATGGCACCGACATTTGGAAACTATCGCCAAAGGAAATAGAACGGTTCCGCCTCCACAATTTCGGCTTTATTTTTCAAGGTTTTAATCTTTTTGCATCGTTGACCGCCAAACAGCAGATATTGATTCTGCTTAAATATCTTGACAGGGATATGGATGAGGCCGAAACCGTGGCAACAGATATTCTTACCGAGGTAGGATTAAAAAAAGCAATGAATTTACGTCCGGCACAACTGTCAGGAGGAGAAAAACAGCGCGTTGCCATTGCGAGGGCTCTGGCTAAACGACCGGCGTTCCTTTTTGCAGATGAACCCACCAGTGCTCTGGATAAAGAAAATGGTCAAGTTGTCATCAGTTTGTTGCATAAAGCGGCGAAAATTCACGGAACTACTATTTTCGCCGTATCTCATGACCCGCGGTTGCTGCCGCATGCCGACCGGGTGATATTGATCGAAGACGGAATTATTACCAAAGACGAAATAGGAGAAAAATCAAAATGAGAAAAAAATCAAAAAAGATGGCTGTTATCGTAACGTCAATCATGCTGCTATTGATCGCCGGCGGACTGTGGACGTATTACATTTATAATCAAAAACCGAAGAAGCCAGTCAGAAATTATAACGCCTTAACGGATTCTCCATATATCGCTTTTGCCCGGGGCAGAATAGATGTCGACGGAAGCGTTGTAAAACTTTCTGCAAGCAAGGATGGTGTTTTGAAAGATTTACTCGTCGAGGAAGGCGAGAAAGTCAAAAAAGGTCAACCGTTATGTAAACTGGATGATATTAAAGAAAAACTTAATCTGGCTTATTGTAAAGCAGAAGCGGAACTAGCGCTACGAAAAACAGGTCCGCTCAAGGTTTCACTGGAGGCCGCCGAGCGTGAGAAAAAACGTAGTGAAAGTTTGATCCGGCAGGACGTAATTTCCCGGCAGCGCTGGGATGAAACTAACGACCTCGTCGGACATTTGTCAGCACAAATACAGGTTGCCGAGGCTGAAGCGCAAGTAGCAATCGCACGTCAAAAGCAAGCAGAATACGATATGGAGTTAAAGATTATCCGTGCTCCGGCTGATGGCAAAATTTTGCGTTGTGATGCCAGGCCCGGTTATGGCATCAGTACTTTGAACGTAACCGTGTTATTTCTGTTTGTTCCGGAAGGTCAATTTATCGTCAGGGCAGAAGTGGAAGAAAAATTTATAAAATCAATAAAACTGGGAACCGTTGCCGATATTATCCCGGATTCAGATGAAACCAAAACATATTCCGCTAAAGTTATAAAAATGGGCAGTTATCTCGGTCCTAAACGGCTTTCTTTTGACGAACCTCAAGAGAAAAACGATGTCAGAACAACAGAATGTATTCTGGCAATTAATGAGAAAGACCTGATTCTCGGTCAACGTGTGCTGGTAAAATTCAAAAAGCCTGAAAAAAAATAATGGCGTAAACTTTGGGCGCTGGAATAATTTTCATTCAATGTGGAAACACCGTTGTCCGGATGCCCCGGTATAAAACATTCCAGAGTAGTCAGAAACTGGCAGGGAAATTGGATTTCAAAAAACGGCGGGCGCCGGTATATTTCGTTGCAATCTAATATTGAACGGACATACTTTTAAAAGTGTGCCGGCCAGGTTGATCAGTTGGTACGTCTACCGGTTCCGCCCGGTCAGTCATTCCCCAGCGACGCGAAAACGGCCAGAAAACAAAGCATGCTTTACCGACAATATTTTTCCGGGGTACTGTACCCCAGCGACGACTGTCAGAGCTGAACATAGAGTTATCCCCCATCATGAAGTAAGAGTCAGCCGGAATTTCAATAGTTGATTCGGAATCGCCGAGATATTCAGCAGGTTCGCCGCCAAGAAGATTCAAATGACCGTGATACCCGCCTTTGCCGCTATAGATTTTAGCAAATTTTGGCGAAAATTCTGTAATATCGCGAAATTTATCTTCATTCTTCGGTTTTATCCATAGCTTGTTATTGACAATTTTCAGTCTATCACCGGGAAGACCAACAAGACGCTTGATGTAATAATATCCATTATCCGCCAGTTTAATCCCCCCGCACACAATGCCTTCAGTGTTAAAAACCACAATATCCCCGCGGGACAAACCGGTGAGATGATGTGAAAACCGGTCAACAAAAAGGTGATCGCCAAGCGAAAGCCAACCTTTACATAATTTTTCGCCAAGCGAATAAAACTTATCCGGCATCACTCCGGAATATTCAAATACCTTGACCGGCTCTCCCGGCAGCGTATAGCTCGTGTCGCCAATTACAAATGACGTTTTATCAAACACACCGGAATTGTAGCGAACTGAATTATAATCAAAACGGCCAGCAGTTTTTATCGTTAAATCGGCATTTCTGGAGGCAAATAACGGATATGAAAGCATCGCCGGAAAACTGGATAAACGCTTACTGTCTGAGATAAAATGAATACCGTAAAGTGTCGGTTGCATCGAACTGGTCGGAATTTTGAATGGCTGTAAAAAAAGACCTCGAATACCGAATGCCACAACTACCGCAACCGCAATCACATCAAGATATTCCCGTAACAAAGGAAAGCTTTTTTTGGGCAGCACGCGAAGAATTGTGGTATTGGCATCATCTATGACTGCAGAAACATTTTCGGGAGTTGATCCAGACACAGCGTTTATCTGTTGGACTATCGTGTTTTTTTGTTTTTCGTTCAACAAGTCATCATCGACATGCAACAAGTACCGCCAGTGCGTGGTAAACTGTTTAACTCGCTTGTTGATGCCGTGTTTCTGCAAAAAAGACATACGGATTATTCCTCATCAGTAGTTTTAAGCACGGCGACAAACGCTTCCTGCGGGATACTGACATGCCCAACCTGTTTCATCCGTTTTTTGCCTTCTTTTTGTTTTTCCAGCAATTTACGTTTCCGGGTGATATCGCCGCCGTAGCATTTTGCAATCACGTTTTTACGCATTTGCCGGATCGTTTCCCGCGCTACAATTTTGCTGCCGATGCCTGCTTGAATCGCGATTTGGAACATATGCGGCGGGATTACGTCCCGCAATTTTTTCACCAGGGATTTACCGCGTGAATGTGCATGGTCAACGTGGACAATTGTCGAAAATGCATCAATCGGCTCACCATTAACCATAATATCCATTTTCACCAGTCTGTCGGCTCGATATCCGTGCGGTTCATAATCCAGACTTCCGTAACCACGGGTAATGGACTTTAGGCGGTCGTGAAAATCTATCAATATTTCCAGCATCGGCAGTTCCGCGGTGATAATTACGTGATGACCGTCAACCGATGTGGTTGCGGTACAAATGCCGCGTTTGCCCATAATTAAATTCATTATGTCGCCGATGTAGGTGTTCGGCGACATAACCTTAGCCTTAATCAGCGGTTCTTCAATCCGGTCTATGGTTGACGGATCCGGCAGATGCACCGGGTTGTCAACTTCCACCATGGTTCCGTCTTTCATGTAAACATGATAAATAACGCTGGGGTAGGTGGCAATAATGTCCATATCATATTCGCGCCGCAACCGCTCCTGAATAATTTCCATGTGCAACAACCCGAGAAACCCGCAGCGGAATCCAAAACCAAGCGCCGCTGAAGATTCAGCTTGATAAATGAACGCAGAATCATTCAGCTGTAACTTACCCATACTCAACTTTAACTGTTCATAATCCGCCGTATCAATCGGGTAAATCCCGCTGAATACCATCGGTGTAACTTGACGGAATCCCGGCAACGCAGAGGAACAGGGCTGTTTTGCGTCTGTTATCGTATCGCCGATACGGGTATCCGCCGGCGTCTTGATATTGGGAATAAAATAACCTACGGAACCGGTACTTAACATTTCGCACGGCTTCATATCCGGGCCAAAGTATCCAACTTCTTTAACTTCGCTTTCTAAGCCGGTACTGAATAAACGCAATTTTGTGCCACGGGAAAAATCACCGTTGAAAATACGCACATAAGTTACGACTCCGCGATAAGCATCATAATTTGAATCAAAAATCAAGGCGCTTGCGCCGGTGTCCTCAGTTGGTACCGGCGGCGGAATTAGTTTCACCACTGCTTCAAGCACTTCTTTCACGCCCGAACCATCCTTCGCGCTGATTAAAAATGCTTCTTCGCGCGGAATGGCCAGGACTTCCTCCATTTGCTGGTAGCAGAGCTCAACGTCAGCCGAGGGCATATCAATTTTATTAATGAGCGGAATTACGGTCAGTTTCTGGTGAAATGCCAGGGTAACATTTGCAACGGTCTGAGCCTGGACGCCTTGTGTTGCATCAATTAACAGTAAAGCTCCCTCGCAAGCCGAAAGCGCTCTGCTTACTTCGTAGGTAAAGTCAACATGTCCCGGGGTATCAATTAAATTCAGTTCATAAATGTTACCGTCGTCCGCGGGGTAATTCATTCGCACCGGGTGAGATTTAATGGTTATTCCGCGCTCGCGTTCCAAATCCATGTCATCAAGCACCTGCGCCTGCAAGTCCCGCTTATTGATTGTGTTCGTGATTTCGAGCAGACGATCAGCCAGGGTGGATTTACCGTGGTCAATGTGCGCAATAATAGAAAAATTTCTGATTAACTTCAGTTCTGCCATAATTCTTAAAACACCAGTGTATAAAATTTAGAATGTCTGTTTTTCCTTAAATACCGTCGCCCGGCGCCGGAAAATACAACGCAAACCATTAATTTAGCACAAAATCGGAGAATCGCAATACAGATAACGAGAAAACCTTAAACTTTAAAATTTGACCCGCCCTGCATAACCTTTTATTGATAACGAATAATACCAGAGGCTGTCTGATACTCTTTCACGGGTTGAGATTCTGATATTTTAATGTATATTACAGCTATAGTCGTTAAAAACTATTATATAATTGACGAAAAATTTGACCGGAATAAAGCTGATTTATAAGGAAAAGAATGATGGTAGCTCCCAGAGGAAAAAACAGTAAGGCGCGCGCCATGATAATGGGACTTGGAATGGATAATAAAGATGGACATTCCAGAGTAACTAAAGGAGATAACTTTGTCCTTGTCGGAGGCTCGGAGGAAACACACGAACGCATGACCGTTACCGTCATCAAGGTAAATGAAAAACTTTCCGCGCGCGGCAAAGCCCTTGAAGAAGTCTCTCACAAAGAATTTATTGATATTCTCCATGAATCCAAAAGTTAATCAAGACGCCGGCAACAATGCCGGTTGCAGCATTTACCAGAGCATCCTCTCTATCGAAAATCAGTTAACCCGCGCCGGAGTTGAACAGCCTCGCCACGAAGCTGAATACATACTTGCTGAAATATTAGACATTCCCCCCGCGCAATTGGTACTTAAGCACCGGTTACCGCTGCCTGACTGCGCCAGCAAAAAAATTGAAGAAGCAGCACGGCGCCGGAAAAACAATGAACCGTTACAATACATTTTCGGCCGGGCTTATTTTATGGATTTCTGGCTTCACGTTGGTCGCGGAGTGTTGATTCCGCGTCCGGAAACCGAGTTGCTGGTTGAGAAAGTCTGTAAAACCGCACCCGCAAATGGTAAAATCTGTGAATTGGGAACCGGGTCAGGCGCAATTTCCCTGGCTATTGCGGCCAAGCGTCAGGATTTACAGATTGCAGCCGTAGACATCAGTCCGGTCGCGCTTGAATATGCCGAAAAAAATCGCCGGCAGTGGGGTATAAACCATGTTACGTTTTTTGCTGGTGATTTATTTTCTGCATTTACGGGAAAGACTTTTGATTACATCGTTGCCAACCTGCCTTATATCGGCGCGGAGGAATACGAAAAGTTACCGGAAGAAATTCGTGAATTCGAACCTGAGTCGGCGTTGCTGGCTGATGCCCGAGGAACTGCCATTATTGAGCGTGCACTTAATGCCGCCGCGACATTTTTAAATCCCGGAGGGCAGATAATTTTTGAAATCGGGGAAAACCAGGGCGTATTTTTCCGTGAACTGCTTTGCAATCTGCAATCTTTCGACAACATCAGGGTATTAACTGATTATTCAAATCGTGACAGATTCATTACCGCAGAGTTACTCCGGAATTGAACGCAGGCAGATAAAGCAAAATTATGACAGACAAAATCATAATCAAGCAGATGCCAGATTAGAGTTGTTGCATTCTGGGTTCCAGATATTCGATACAGCTGCTTAATGTAGCCAACTTGGGGTAATCGTCCTCAGGAATTTGAATCTTGTACTTTTTCCGCAATTCCATGACAATGTCAAGAAAATCCATGGAGTCTAAGTCAAGCTGGTCCCGCAATTTCAGATCGGGATTAACTCCGGCACAGTCACCTTCCGGCAAAATATCGTTGATAATCTCGACTATCGCGTCCTTAACCTCATCTCTAGTCATGCTCGTCTCCGTGTTACTGGATGCTGGCTTTTTTTGCAACCATTATCTGTGATATATTTTTGTCTTTAAAAATTTAATTGTAAAATTGCAACAGATTAATATAGCGTTAATAAGTGGATTTACAAACGAAAAAGCAACATCTGTAACAGAAAAGATATTCTGCGCCGGCTGACGGATTGATAAAATTACTCCCAGGCAGGGGGGGCGAATTCCGCGCTGTCTATCGTAGCATTCAACTTGTAATAAATTACCTTGTAGTTTTGATGCAATCCATTATCGTTAGCGGTAACTTCTTTGGCGATCATCACACCATCATGCAGATAGTAAGAATCCATCACCGCGGTATATTTCGATAAATCTCCGTTAAGATTTTCCACCGTTTCAAGCTTTTTAATCAAGAAATTATTCTTGCCGACATAAAGAATAAACGGTTCTTTCTGAACCTTCGGATCGGCGCAATTCAGTTTGTAAAATTCTTCATCATTTATACGGCATTGCGTCAACTTGACATCAGGAAAAATTTCAGTATAGGTATTGTCCGGACGGGCAAGCGCGAACAACAGTTTCAGACGGTTGAATTTTTCACCTTCAATTTTTACCGCGGTCTTGGCATCGTAATTTACCAGCCAGGCTTCTTTACCATTAAAAATAACCGACATGACCGGTTGATTGTCTTTCAGTGTTGTGGTCTTGAACATGTCAGGCCGTTTAAACTTAACTTCAACGATAAGTGTCTCAGGCGACCCGAAGGTCTTTTTGGATTCAAGCATCTGCTTCTGGACATAAGAATTGGACTTACCAAAAATTCCGTCAGGATCAGAAGCAACCTTCATCCGCTGCTGCAATTGCTGTATTGACAAATCAGAAGGATATTCCTCCTCGGCTGGTTTAAGCATACCGCAACCGGTCTGCATCAACACGATTGCAACGGCGCTGCCAACAAAAAACAACGCCATCCATTTTGTTACAATTTGCAACATAACCTGTCCAGTGAAAATTATGATCGATATTAAGTAACCGTAAAACTAGCAGACATTCTTAATAATTACAAGTATTTCAGCCGATATTCGTCCCGAAAATCGTTGTTTTCGGGCTTTTTTACTGATGAAATCGGCTTGTTTATTTGACTTTTGCAGTTACGGCGGTATTTTTTATACTCGTTGTTTGCTATTATATTAATTTTAACGTAGTGTGAAAATCATGGCAGTGTTGACAATCGTACTCTATACCGTGGTAGTTATTATCGCGTTGTTGTTAATCGGGATAATCCTGATCCAACCATCAAAAAGTGGCGGCTTCGGCGGTTCGTTCGGCGGCGTCGGCGAATCTGTTTTCGGCGCTTATGCCGGCAGTCATCTCACTAAAATAACAGTCGTTCTTATCTCTCTCTTCCTGTTTTTCACCTTACTACTGGCAACGATTACAGGTCGCAAACCTGCAGAAAAAAGCGTAGCAGAAATAAATGCTGAACTTGCGGCAAAATCTGTTCAAACCCAAACAGTGCCTGCCGTTAAAAAAATTGACAATGCCGTTCCCGCCCCCGCCGGCGAGAAAAAATAACGGTACTGTTACAGCCTTATTGTTCTGACTTCACAACCTACGGTTTTGCAGATTTGTTCAAACCACAAAAGGATTTTGCACCAAACTCTAAAGATCGGGTATTTCTCACCCGTCGTTTATGTCTTGAAAGGAATGTATCATGAAAAATATTCTGCATCACGATAATCTGCCTGACCGCAATGGGTTCTTCGGTGAATACGGCGGGCAAATTATTCCCGAATTTCTCTCCAAAGTAATGAACGACATCAATGATGCTTATCTGAAAATTCGTGACAGCGCGGATTTCCAAAATGAACTTGCCGCCCTTTATCAGCATTATGTCGGTCGTCCAAGTCCGATTTATCATGCCCGTCGCCTTTCTGCAGACAGCGGTGGCGCCCAGATCTATTTGAAACGCGAAGATTTAAACCATACCGGCGCTCATAAAATCAATCACTGCCTCGGCGAAGCCCTTCTGGCAAAATATATGGGCAAGAAAAAAGTTATCGCTGAGACCGGTGCCGGTCAACACGGCGTCGCACTCGCAACTGCATGCGCTCTCATGGGACTGCCCTGTGAAATCCACATGGGCGAAGTCGATATCAAAAAAGAACACCCGAATGTCGTAAAAATGAAAATACTCGGCGCCAAGGTCGTTCCGGTTTCCCGCGGTACTGCAACGTTGAAAGATGCCGTGGACAGCGCCTTTGAAGAGTTGCTGAAAGATCCTGAGAATTTCTTTTACGCCATCGGCTCAGTCGTCGGTCCGCACCCGTTCCCGATGATGGTGCGTGACTTCCAAAGCATTGTCGGACGCGAGGCACGGGTTCAAATTCAGGAAATCACCGGCCGGTTGCCGGATTATGTTATCGCATGTGTCGGCGGCGGCAGTAATGCTATGGGTATTTTTAGCGCTTTTCTCCATGACTTTGACGTGAAACTGGTCGGCGTGGAACCTGCCGGACATGGTTTGCATACCACGCAACACGCGGCAACTTTGACGCTTGGTTCCAAAGGACAAATCCACGGCTTTAAGTGTTATGTGCTTCAGGACGAAAAAGGGGAACCGCTTCCGGTTCATTCGATTGCCTCCGGTTTGGACTATCCCGGCGTCGGCCCCCAACACTGCCTGCTTAAAGACTTAAAACGGGCGGAATACCATAGTTGTACCGATGAGGAATGTCTGGATATGTTCATAAAAATGTCCAGACTTGAAGGAATTATACCGGCATTGGAAAGTGCTCACGCCGCGGCTTATGCGGCAAAACTTGCTGCAACATTGCCGTCAACAGCTACTATTCTCGTAAACTTAAGCGGTAGAGGCGATAAGGATGCCGATTTTGTGGCAAAAAAAATGCACCTAAACTGAACAGGAGTGTCAAGCATGAGCAGAAAAGATTACATCAGCGACAATTTAATTCACATGCGTGACCTCTTGAAAAAATATCAGAAAAGCGAAAACCCGGTTGAGAATACTGCCACTGGAACAGCAGAAAAAAACGTTGTAGTTCCGGAATCTGTCCCGGACACTCCAGTAGCAACTCCGGCACCAGTATCGCCTCCGCCGGCAGTTGACCGGCAGGACAAACATCGTGACAGTCATCATGATGACCACCATCGCAAACGCCATAGCGAAGAAGATCACCACGATAGCGACCATAATTTTTCAAAGTCACTGAAGAAACGCCATGAAGAATATGTGCTTTCGCGCCGCGATTTACTCCACCGCCTGGCTGAGGCGACCGGAGTCCTGACCGAAAATCAAAGTCATTATGAAATCTTAAATGATGAAACTGCACAATTATTAGACATTTGCAATAATATGACCACCGAAATAAAAGCGCTGGAAATTGGCAATCCGGAAACAGACAACGCCGCTATGGGTGAGGTAATTCGCAAAATAGAACATTGCCGTCTCGAATTTATCCGGCAGCAGGCGCGTTATAAAAAACTTATTTCACATGAGAATCATAACGCAAACAACGGTAATAACAGCGGAAACAGCAGCGTGTTGCCCGAAATCAGCTCGATGAGTTTTACTCAGATTATTCGTTTTGGATTTATTTTTTTATTGCCGGTGGTAATAGCTTTTCTTCTCGGGTCGGTCATTCTCGCCGTGGCAATCATGTTCTCAATGGGCGGATTTAATCAAGGTTGATCATGGAAAGCAAAAACTCCAGAACAACCACGATGAAAAAACATGTCGCCAGGAAAAATCTGTTGCGGTATATTCATACCCAAAGCTATTCCAGAATTTCCGGATTCCGTGGCGTAAAAATCTATGACGGGGTTCGCCGCAACCGGGTCGTTTTCAGCGCCGCCGCCGTTCTCCTCTTCTTTCTTGGCTTGACCTTTGTATTATTTTAATTTCACTTGAAACCGTTTCCGCCAATCAGCGACTCCGGCATAACGTTTTATAAAGAATTATATCATGTCAGTTTACTTTATAACAGGAATTGATACCGGCACCGGAAAATCAATCGTAACCGGATTACTCGCCCGTTTTCTGATTGCCGCCGGATATCGCCCCATTACACAAAAACTGGTACAAACCGGATGTCATGGCATTGCCGAAGATATTCAAGTTCACCGCAGTTTAGCCGGGGTTTCACTCCTTCCGGAAGACATATCCGGACAGACCTGCCGTTATGTTTTTAATTTCCCTGCCTCGCCGCATCTTGCCGCAGAACTGGAGCGCTGTACGATTGAACCCGCATTGATTGACCAGGATACTCGTCTTCTGGAAAAAATTTACCACCCGGTATTGATTGAGGGCGCCGGAGGTTTGAATGTCCCATTATCAGAGGATTACTTGATCAGTGATTTCCTGGCTGAACGCCGCTATCCGGTGATTCTGGTCTGTACCCCGAAACTCGGCAGTATCAATCATGCATTGATGTCGCTTGAAATTGCCGCCAAGAGGAAAATACCGGTAACCGGTATTGTATTTAACCTTTTCAAGGAAAATAATCCGGTTATTACCGCTAATACGAGAACCACGCTGTTGCGCTATCTTGTTAAGTATGGTTTCCCGCCGCAAATTGTTGACCTGCCGGAATTCTCCATTGCAAATCAGCCGCAAATAGATTTTTCACCCTTGCTGCCAGGGATGGTTTTAACATGAACCCTGATAATCTGAAAGAAAGACTCACCACCGACCGGAAACATATCTGGCATCCTTACTCCGGTATGGCCAATCCGCCACCGGTGTCAATGGTAAAATCCGCAGCAGGAACACGGTTGAAACTGGCGGACGGCAGTGAACTGATAGACGGTATATCTTCCTGGTGGACTGCTGCTCATGGACACAATCATCCCTCCATTATAGCAGGAATAGAGGCGCAAATGCGCCAGCTCTCCCATGTGATGTTCGCCGGGTTTACCCACGAACCAGCCGTAAAATTGACGGAACAGCTTATCAAAATCGCTCCGGCGCCACTCAATACCGTATTTTATTCTGATTCCGGATCCGTCAGTGTCGAAATCGCTTTAAAAATGGCGATTCAATACCAAAACGCAAAAGGTAAAAACGGGAAACAATTTTTTTTGACTGTTCGCGGCGGTTATCACGGCGATACCTTCGCCACGATGGCATTGTCTGATCCGGTCAATGGTATGCATTCCATCTTCCGGGACGTTTTACCGGAACATTTCTTCGCGCCGGTTCCCGCCCCTGATTACGGCGCAGAATGGGACGAATCCAGCTTTGCCGAATTGCGACGGATTGCCGAACAACATCACCACGAAATCGCCGCCGTAATTATCGAACCAATCTTTCAGGGCGCTGGAGGAATGCGTTTTTATTCTCCCGAGTATCTCCGGCAATTACGAATGATTTGTAATCAATTTGATTTGTTATTGATTTTTGACGAAATCGCCACCGGATTCGGTAGAACCGGCAAAATGTTTGCGGCTGAACACGCCGGAATTGCACCGGATATCATGTGTATTGGCAAGGCTCTTACCGGTGGCTGTCTCACTCTTGCCGCAACAATGACGACGACGAATGTCGCCGAAACAATCGCCTCCGGCAATCCCGGAATACTTCTCCACGGTCCAACCTATATGGCGAATCCCCTTGCTTGTGCAGCCGCTTATGCCTCTTTAACGCTTTTTGAAGAATACCCTTGGCAGGACAATGTCAAAAACATTGAAGCTCAGATGCGGCGTGAACTTTTACCGGCGCTGGAACTGCCGGCAGTAGCCGCCGTCCGCGTCCTTGGCGCAATCGGCGTAATTGAAACAAAAATCCCGGTTGACGCATCGCAATTACAACAATCTTTCACAGCCGCCGGGGTCTGGTTGCGTCCATTCGGCAAATATATTTATCTGATGCCGCCTTTCATTATCAGTAGCGAAGAACTCTCCAGGCTCACCACTGCTGCCGTTACCGCCGCCAGTATCACCGACCGGCAGACAACCGGGAAATATGTCGTATAATATACGCGATAAGGTTTGCTCTGTTCACAGGAATATGCGCTTCGCACAGGAAGAAGGAATGCGCTACACCACGAAGATTATTTATTTAAATCAAATTCATTCCTTAGCTTCTTTTTTCATAATCTTCCTTAATTTTCAAAAAATTATCCCGCGTAACGCTTGCTTCCAATTTAAAAAACGCAAAATGTTATCAAAATAACGATGAAATCAAGCCAAAAGGACGCAAAATGTCCTCCTGGTCTTGCTATTATTATAGACATGCAAGTTTTTATGATAAAAGAGATATACTACTCTGTATATTGAAAAATCACATGAGGAGGGTTTTAAATGAGCGACTTCGCGACATATTACCGGACAAAATTCAGATACGACATTATTCAATTCTTTTCCACAATTCCTGAATCAAGTAAATTTCACTTTTGTCTTATCGAAAAAACTTTCAAAATTCAATACTACCGGCTTAATCATGATTGTGAACACTTGAATTTCTTGTCAAAGACCGACAAAGAATTTTTTGGTGTGGCATTATTTTTTACAGTATTGACCGATATGGTATGTTATTCCTGTTTTCACCAATATTATGACCAATTCAGAAAGTTAACCCAGTATCCGAAGTTCATCGGAAACTGCCATAGTGCATGTCACAACCACCTCGAACCAAAATATATCTTTGAGGCAATGAATTATTCTCGTCAAGGACGCCCGGTCAGGCTGGAATTTGCAGATAAGTTCAAAGAAGCCATACCCGTAATGGAGGATGAGGTCAAGGATTTTTTCCTTAAGCATCTGCCAGAAATTGACGGACAGGAATTTTGGGACCGATGCAAAAGAGAATTCCCCGATTTTGACCGGTTTTATTGACGCAGCAACTGTATTGGAAGATAAATATCAATCCGGAATGATTAAATTCAAAAAAGCGTTGTTGCTAACACAATAACTAAAGGATAATCACTATGCTGCCTATTGAACCAATCTCCAGCAAAGAATCACCGCGACAAATTCTGGCCGAAGATTACAAATCATTGAACGGCGGTCTGCCTATTCAAGGAGGTTGGGGCTATACTAAAGACGACGCCTGTATAATTGTCAAAGATGATCCGCTGGTTACTCCGGGTAGTTGTTTTAACGGAATTAGCATAGAATACGTTTTTGTTGAAAAACGTATATATGAGGAATTGATTATCTTCCGTCCGCCAGGCGAAAAATTCTCCGGTATTCGCTGGAAGCTTCTGGAGCAGTCGTGCATACATGAAAAAGATAGAGTTTTTGACAAACTCTCCTTTGAAATAACCGCGCTCAACGAAAAAGACTGGGAGGAATTAAAAGCAGAATTTGAAGGACCACTGGGAGTAATAAATCCAAACTTCGACATGAACGCTCACGAAAAGAAACTTCAGGAAAAAATGGTACATTACACCAGAGATTTCTGGTTCGACATCACCAGCTTTTTTGGTAATATTTAATAAATGAGTTGCAACTCGCCCACAGGAATATGCTTCGCATAGGAATTAGGAGCACACTACGTACAGAAAGAATATTAAACCAATCCAGTTTCTGATCTTCATTTTATTCCAACCCTTCCTTGGCTTTCAAAGGACACTTTCTCTATGTAAAAAAGTATTTTTGTCAAATTAACGATGAAGTTAAACCACAAGGACGCAAAATGTCCACTTGACACCGTTATATATATGGAGGGGTATTTTCTGATATGCAAATATTAAAAGTGAACGGCTGATGCGTCATCCTTGATTTTTCTTTCTCACATGCTATATTAAATTGCCTGTGGCGGTATGTAGGATACAGGAGAGTGTTTTCTTTGATATGCCGGAAGTTCGGGGCGCCAACCTTTGGATGCTGCCGTTTTCTGTCTCGCCGTTACGACGAACAGGCCTGTAATGAAGTATCTGGATAATTTTCTCGACTATAATACGAATTTTATGATAAATCAGTCCGGCAAAATTTTCCGGACATAATCGTTCTGGTTCCGGTACGACTGACAGCATTTGAAGTTATTGATTAACAATATACAGGAGGCGGCATGAGTAGGAAAAGCGGTGGTACACAAGTAAAAGTCTCCGTTAAAAAAGTTCTGAATAAACCGGCAAAACAAGTTAAGTTGACCGTTCCTGTCAAAACCGGTCGTATGACAATAAAAAAAGCAAAAGCAAATATAGCGATTAAAACCAAAACAGCAAAGGTTGACATGGTAAAGACAAAAGAAAGAATTTTGCCTGACGGCAACAACCTGCCAATGATAGTTTCACGCCGTAACGCAACAGGAAAACCGGTCAAAAAGGAACATTCAGAAAATAACAGTTTTGTTAGAGCACTAACAAAAATAAAGAAAACAAAACCGGCAAAGCTTAAAAAAGAAAAACCAATTCAAGTTGCCATCCGGAAGACCAAAGAAAAACCTGAAAAGATAATCGCAAAAACAACAGTCAAGACTCCGGCAAAAACAGTCAAAGTCAAAGATAATAAAACCATTGTTATTCCTGCAACTAAAATTACTGTTCGCGGGCGTGGAAGGAAACCTGCGGTTGTTACCGCTCATGCCCTGGTAACCATACCTGCTCCGAACGTGAAAGAGAAAAAGGTCAAAACCCATCTGGCTAAAATCCAGGTTAAGGAATCCGATACAAAACCTATTTCAAAAACTGAAAAATTAGCTAAAGAGATCGAGGCCAAACCGAAAGTTCGTATTAAAACAGAAATTACCCGGCATAAAGTAGATGAACCTGTCACCAAGGTTCAAAAAGAGGCCAAACGCCGGGAAAAACTGGATTCCAGTACCGATTGCGGTTCATTCAAAGACACGATGGGCATCTATATATGGCAGATCAATCAGATTTCCCTCGTCACCAAAAAAGATGAAGTAGACCTCGCAGAAGCCATTCACGGTACCGATGCTGTGGCACGCGACAACGCCCGCGTAACCCTGATCAATGCCAACTTGCGTCTGGTCGTCAAAATCGCACACGATTTCAAAGGGGCGGGACTGCCATTGCAGGATCTTATTTCTGAAGGCAATATCGGCTTGATGCGCGCGGTTGAAAAATTTGACCCGGCAAAAGGCGCAAAATTCAGCTCATACGCCGCATGGTGGATAAAACAATCCATGCGCCGCGCTCTTGCCAACCAGAGCAGAACAATTCGCATCCCGGTTCAATCTGCCGGGAAAATTTATAAAATAAAGGCAGTAAAAATGCGTCTGACCGAAGAATTCGGCCGGGAACCAACTAATGCCGAAATTGCCCTGCATCTTAAATTCAGTGAACGAACCGTTGCCGGACTCAGGCTTGCCGATTTGCGCACGTTTTCCCTTCATGATCCGATTCAACAGGGAGAAGACGGCGAATTTCAGGATATCATTCCGGATCGCAGGGCTTCCACTCCGGAACAGATTCTTGGCGATATTGAATCTGTCGACCGCTTAGTAAGCTTGCTTGATGGACTAGAAGATCGTGAAAAAATGATTTTATTGATGCGTTTCGGACTTGATGGCAGACCTACACGTACACTTGAAGAAGTCAGCCAGGAAATCGGCCGGACACGTGAACGCGTACGGCAAATTCAAAATCAAGCATTGACCAAGCTTAAAATTCTGCTCGCCGATGAGGCCGGATTCGCCGGCGATTATTGATTAAAGCCAGCCTCTCGCGAATTACAGTTTTACTGTGAATGGTACAATTCAAATTTCGTAATTACTTTTCTGTTGCGACAGGGATTTCTGTTACGACAGGAACCGGTTGTGCAATTGTTTGGTTCTTGTTCTGCCCGCCGGATTTTTTGCTCCAGTTGATAATAGACTGGAATACGACAAAAAAGGTTGGAATCAATACCGTTCCAACGATACAGGCGACAATCATACCGCCAAAAATAACCGTTCCCAGAGAACGCCTGCCGGCGGCACCTGCGCCTTCGGCAATGACGAGCGGCAACACGCCGAGGATAAACGACACCCCGGTCATAATTACCGCACGGAAACGCTGTTTTGCGGCATGAATTGCAGCATCAACCGGGGACATATTTTCCCGTTCACAGAGTTCTTTGGCGAATTCGACAATAAGAATGGCTGTCTTTGAGGCGATACCGAAGAGAAGCACCAGCCCGACTTGTGTGTAAATGTTATTATCCAAACGGAGTATTATCAAAGAACAGATGGCACCAAGAAAAGCAATCGGCACTGACAGCATCACCGAAAACGGTATCAACCAGCTTTCATACTGCGCAACCAGGAACAGATAAATAAATGCCAACGCCAGCACAAACACAATCGCGACTTTACCGCCGGCAAGGCGTTCCTGATAGGAGAGGTCAGTCCAGTCAAATTTCATTCCTGTAGGAAGTTTTTGAGCCGCAATTTCCTCCATTGCCTTCATTGCCTGTCCGGAACTGTATCCTGGAGAAGGAGAGCCGGTAACCGTTACAGATGAATACATATTGTAGCGGTTAAGGAATTGCGGGCCGAATCTGGTATCGATTTCAATCAGGGTATCAAGCGGTACCATTTCCCCTTTGTTATTTTTCAAATGAATTGAACTCATGCCGGCGATATCAGAACGGAATTGTGATTCGGCTTGAATTTCAACTTTGTAAACTTTGCCGAATTTATTAAAGTCATTGATATAGGTATAGCCAAGCATACCCTCCAGCGCATCATTAATACTCTGCATTGACACGCCCATTTTTAATGCTTTTTCCCGGTCAACTTTAAGAAATACCTGAGGGACATTGGCGCTGAAAGTACTAAAAACACCAGTGAGAACGGGATTATTATTAGCAGTAACTATTATTGAATTAACTACGTCGCCGAGGCGTTGCGGATTTGTTCCCGTCGTATCCTGGACAACAAAAGAGAAACCCCCGGTATTACCCAGTCCGGGAATCGTCGCAGGCGGAAATGGCATACACATAGCTTCCGGAATTTGAAAAAGTTTGCCGCGCAAGCTGGCAATAATCGCGCCAACACGCAATTCAGGGGCAAGCCGTTTTGACCAGTCATCAAGAATGACAATCACCATGGCGCTGTTGGTGGCATTGATACTGTTGATGATGCTGTAACCGCTGGAGGTAATAACATCAGTGACGCCAGGTGTTTTCTTAATGATTTCGGTAACCTTTTCCACTACTTTTTGTGTTCGCGGAAGCGATGCGCCGTCCGGGAGCTGCACATTGACGAAAAACGCCCCCTGATCTTCAGGCGGCATGAACGCTGACGGCAGTTGCTGATATAATTTTCCGGAAAACACTGTCATTCCAAGATATAGGATGAAGATAATAAACGCTTTCCGGCAAAGTGAACTTACCAATACGGTATATCCTCCGGTAATTTTACCGAATCCCCAGTCAAACCAGCGGAATGGCAACAATTTTTTATGTCCAGCACGTTCCGGGCGCAACAGGAGCGCACTCAATGACGGGCTGAGCGTCAAAGCGTTAACCGCAGAAATCAAAACGGCAACCGAAATGGTAACCCCGAACTGGCGATACATCTCGCCGGTGATTCCCGGCAGAAAGCATGTTGGTATGAACATTGCCAGCAACACCAGTGTTGTCGCGACGATCGGACCGGTTACCTGCTCCATCGTCTTAATCGCAGCATCTCTGGGCGAACATTTTTCCTCATTCATCAGCCGGTTGACATTTTCGATGACGAGAATTGCATCATCGACAACAATACCAATGGCAAGAATAAGTCCGAAAAGGGTAATCAGGTTGATCGTATAACCTACGGCAAGCAATACCGCAAACGTACCAATGAGTGAAACCGGGATAGCAATAGTTGGAATCGTCGTTGATCGCCAGTCTTGAAGAAAAATAAAGGAAATAAGTATGACCAGCAACACCGCTTCAAAAAGAGTTTTAACGACTTCATCAATGGACGATTTGACAAATTTGGTCGTGTCATATTGAATACCGTAGTCCAGGTCTGTGGGAAATGTCTTCTTCAATTCTTCCAGCTTTGCCCGGCAGGCATTGGCAATATTAATGCCATTGGCATCGTTGAACTGATAAACCGCGATGAGCGCGGAAGGACTGCCGTTCAATTTACCGTCAACGCTGTAATTTTCAGCGCCTAGTTCAACTCTGGCGACATTGGCAAGTTTTACCGTCGCTCCCTCTGAGGTCTGGCGGATTACGACATTTTCGAATTCTTTTACTGAAAGCAACCGTCCTTGAGTTTGGACATTAAAACGATAAACCTGCTGCTTGCCGGTGGGAGAATCGCCGATTGCTCCGGCGGCAACTTGAACATTCTGCGCTTTTACCGCGTTGGTAATTTCGTCAATACTTATACCCATACTGGCCAGTTTATCGGGGTCAACCCAGATTCGCATCGAATAATTTAGTTGACCGATAATTGTCACATCGCTGATGCCGGAAATCCGGCTGATTTCATTGACAACATTAATTGAAGCATAATTGCTCAAGAAAAGCGCATCATGGGTACTTTTCGGGGAAAACAGCGTAATAACCAGTAACATATTGCTGGAACGTTCCTTGACAACGACACCCTGGCGACGCACTTCATCGGGCAACTGAGCAGACGCCCAGTTTGACCGGTTCTGAACATTAACCGTATTTAAATTGCCGTCACTGCCTGGAGCAAATGTCGTGGTAATCATGGCACTGCCGGAATCGGAACTGGTCGAGGAGATATAAATCATATCCTTGACCCCGTTAACCTGGGCTTCAATCGGTTCAACAATCGCCTGCTGAACTGTCAGCGCGTCAGCGCCGGGATAGTTGGCGGTAATCGTTACCTGCGATGGAACAATGTCCGGGTACTGAGTAATTGGCAACGCCGTAATTGAAATAACTCCGGCAATGGTAATTACAATCGACACCACCATGGCAAAACGCGGATGGTCAATGAAAAATTTGCTAATCATAAACGCCCCTGTTTTGCAGCTTTATCAGTTTCACCCTTTATCTGCATTTCATGCGGTACCGGTAACTGCGGTTTTTGTTTTTGAGTTTCAGGAGGCGGTGTTGCGGTCTTAGTTCCTACCGCGGGAATTTTATCCGGTGGCGGCATTACAGAGGCGCCGGCGCTATCTGGATCGTGAGCTTTTGGAACACCTTTTGCCGGCATTCCCTGACGCACCTTTTGCAATCCATCAACAATGACGGTATCGCCGACCTTGATACCTGATTTGATACCGATATCCATACCTTGTTCCATCCAGATAACAATCGGGCGCTGTTCAACTAAACCGTTGCCATCAATAATCATCACATAAGTTCCGGACTGGTCTTCAAGCAGCGCGCCACGCGGTATGACAATCATCGGCATCGCCTCTTTCAGCACCAGTTTCACCTTGACATACATTCCCGGGACAAGAATAAAATCCGGGTTTTTAAAAGTTGCCTGCAACAGCACCGTTCCCGTTGACGGGTTCACGCGGTTGTTCCAAAAGGTGATTTCGCCGGATTCGGTATAGGGCTTGTCATCCTGGAAAAAAAGTTTCACATCGATATCCGCCTGTTTGCCGGATTCATTCTTATAGCGGAACAGGCGGAGGATATCCATTTCGTTGAAATTGAACTGTACGCGAACCGGGTCGAGCTTGGCAATGTCGGCGAGAACGCCGCTTTCAGGACCGACGAGATTGCCGACACTGTAATTTGCCAGACCAACACGTCCATCGAACGGAGCAATGATTTCGGTATAACTCAGGTCTAGTTTAGCTTTATCCAGAGATGCCTGTGCCGAAATAACCGCAGCATCTGCCTGCATTTTTTTGCACAATGCTTCCTCATAGACGCGTTGTGATACCGCATCTTTTTCGTAAAGGTCTTTTTGCCGCTGATAATCAGAGGTAGTATTTTTTTGTACTGCCGCGGCACGCATTTGTTCAGCCACTGCAGTTTGTACCGCAGCTTTGTACTGCGCCTGTTCAATCAGAAATAACAATGTCCCGGCTTTTACGACTTGACCTTCAACAAAGTTACGTTTTTCCAGGAAACCGGCAACCCGTGCCTGAAGGCGGACATCATCATAAGCCTTGACTTGCCCGACCACCATTTGACTTGGTGCAATCTCACCCATAACGGCAGATATTACCGAAACCAGCGGCGGAGGTGGAGGAGGCAATTTTTTCTCTTCTTTACATCCGGCGACTAATAGTATTATTGCGCAGGCAAAAACAGCGGTTATGCCAGAAAAGATTATTCCCGCAGGCGGAAACTTCATTTTAAATAATTTACACATTCGCAAGTTCTCCTGTTATTCGCTGGATAAAGTTGATTTACAAAGGACTTTCTGAACTACGGTAACTATTTTAGAGGAAAATATGCCATATTAATCATGAAATGCAAGATATATCATAAATTTTTCAGCTTGATTGATTGATGCAAGAACGTAATTCTTGTCTCCGATTATTACTGAATCAGAATTGCAGATTAGGATAATGAGGTTATATTGTATTGAGTAATTAATATTTAGAGAAAGATGAAGGAGCAGTTTATGTTAGTTTTTGGTATTGCAGTTCTTGCGATAGTTTCAATATTTTTTATCGTCATAATCGTGACTCTTTCACGTCGTTCAAATAATTCCCTGCCCAATGACGAACTCGAACGAATGGAAGCACGAATCAGGAGTGAATTCACTTCAAACCGGCAGGAAGCATCCGACACCGCCAGTACATTACGGCTTGAGTTGACATCAATGATTCGCGGTCTTGGCGACGGACAGCAACTGCAACTTAAAGATTTTTCGGAAAGATTGGATTTGCTGCGGAATACTCTAACTCAGTCAGCCCAGGCGCAACGGGAAGAAATAACCCGGAATCAACAGTTATTCACCGAAACCCTTACTAAACGAATTGGAGAACTTGGCGAAGCTCAGGATAAACAACTGGCACGTTTCGCCGCAATTCTCTCTGACATGACCCGCTCGCTTGAAGAAGGTGCCAAGGCGCAACGCAAAGAACAGGCCGATTCACTGAAAAGTTTCAACGACTCGAATTTAACCGCGATCGGTATGCTCGCGAGTCAGCAGAAAGAGTTGCTGGAAACTTTACGCGGCACGCTTGAACAAAAATTCGAAAATGTCCGGCTGACTGTTACCGAACAATTGGACAAAGTGAGACAGGAAAACGGTACGAAACTTGAGGAAATGCGCAAAACTGTTGACGAAAAACTGCATGACACCCTGGAAAAACGCCTCGGCGAATCCTTTAAACAGGTAAGCGAACGTTTGGAACAGGTACATAAAGGCTTAGGCGAAATGCAGCAGCTCGCCACTGGTGTAGGCGACTTGAAAAAGGTGTTGTCAAACGTCAAAGTTCGTGGCACCTGGGGCGAAATCCAGCTCGGCACTCTGCTTGAACAGATATTGACACCGGAACAGTATGTCGTTCACGCCAAGCCGAAGCCGCGTTCTTTGGAAACGGTTGAATTCGCCATCAAATTGCCGGGTTCAAACGATAGTGACGGACCGGTTCTGCTGCCGATTGACGCAAAATTCCCGCGTGAGGATTATGAAAGACTGATCGACGCTTCCGAAAAAGGTGACGTTGCCGGCGTTGAGGTGGCAACAAAACAGTTGGAGGCGCGCCTGCGTCAGGAAGCCAGAGATATCAGAGATAAATACATAGCACCGCCTTACACCACGGATTTTGCCATACTCTATCTCCCGACCGAAGGACTGTATGCCGAAGCGTTGCGCCGTCCGGGACTGTCAGAATCGCTGCAACGTGACTGCCGGGTGATACTGGCAGGACCTACAACACTGGCCGCCCTGCTTAACAGTCTCCAGATGGGATTCAGAACTCTCGCCATCCAGAAACGTACCAGCGAAGTATGGAAGGTCCTTTCTGCGGTCAAACGTAAATTTGAATCGTTCGGCGAAACCTTCGCCAAAGTTCAAAAAAAGATACAAGATGCCGATAAAGCATTGGATGAAGCAAGGAATAATACCAGAATCATCGGCAACACCCTGAACAATGTGGATAACATCAGTGAGGCCGAGGCCAGCCGGGTACTGACTATTCCGTTGACTCCCGAAATAATAAATGAAAAAGAAATGGAAAAAGAAGAACAGATTATATGAGACAAAGTAAAACCAGAAAATTTATACAACGTAAAAAACAACGGCAGAATGAAACGGAAGGCATTACCGGGACAATCAGTATCACGTCCAGCAGTTTCGGATTTGTAACTCCGGCAAGCAGTAGCAACGCCGAAGATAATGAGAAAAAACCGCAGGATATATTCATTCCCCCGCAATTTCTTTGCGGCGCAATGGACGGCGATACGGTTAAGGTTGCTTTTTTACCGGAACGCCCTTCCGACAATCCGAATCTCGGCGCTGCCGGCAGAGTCGTTGAAATTATCCAACGCAAACGCTCTTTCGTCGTCGGAGAGCTTATTTCAGGTCATAAAGTACGGGCGTTGAATAAACGTATTCAATCAGAGATTGAAGTCACCGGCGGACTCAATGGTGCCGCTCGCGGGGACTGGGTCAAGATTAATATGAATTATGATGCCGCCGGAAACAAATTACAGGGCAGTATTGGTGAAAAAATCGGAAAAGCGGGAGAAATAAACTCTGACCTTGATGCGATCTGTACCGAACATCAGTTGATTCCGCCATACTCCGAAGAGGAAAACCGCGCCGCAATAAAAATTGTTCCAGCGGAAATTGACCGTGAGGATTTTCGTGACCGGACATGCATTGTTATTGACCCGCCTGATGCCAAAGATTTCGATGATGCACTCACCTTTGCCAATATAAATGACGAAAAAACTATCGAGTTAGGAGTTCATATCGCCGATGTGGCGGCATGGATTCCGTCCGGCAGCGCCTGGGACAAAAAAGCGTTCACCCGCGGATTTACCGCTTATCTGCCCGGGCGTACACTGCCGATGCTGCCCAAATCACTTACCGCACGTATCAGTCTGACCGAAAGCGTTGATTCATTCGCGCATAGCGTCATCTTTACCGTTTGCCGAAAAACCGGCAGAATTCTAAGCCATCGCCGGCATCATACCGTTATAAAAGTCAACAAACGCCTGACCTATGATGAAGTTCAGGAATACATTGATACCGGCAAACATAACTGGAATAATAAAATCGCCGATGTCATCTCCATTCTTGTGGAAATTACCAGAAAAATGCGCGCGCACCGGCAGTCGGAAGAACATTTCCTTGACATGGCTATTCCTGAAATAAGAGTTTTATGCGATGAAGAGAAAAATGAAATTATCGGTCTGGTAAATAAGGTCCAACGTGAATCCGACCAGATCATTGAAGAGTGTATGCTTGCCGCCAATACTGCAGTCGCAACAGAGATGCTGGAAAAAAATATACCGGCAATCTTCCGCGTTCATCCCGAACCTGACCCCGAGAAACTGGATGAATTCACCGGAATGATGATTGCATTGTTTGGACTTATTCCCGGCGACTTGACCAGCCGCCGTGCCGCATGTAATTTTCTCCGCAATCTGCCGGACAATCCACGCCGTCCGATTATTTTAAATGCATTTCTGCGTTCTCTGCCGCGAGCTTCCTATGCGGTAAAAGCCGGTTTGCATTTCGGATTGGGTAAATACCGTTATCTGCACTTCACCAGTCCGATACGGCGTTATACCGATCTGGCGGTTCATCAGCAGTTGTGGAATAATGAGATTAATGCCAGACTTCGTAATACCGAGAGTATGGAAAAGATTGCCGATTCCTGTTCCATGAAGGAAATTACCATTGACGATGCCTGCTACAGCGCCGGCGACCGGCTTAAACTGCGTTATCTTCAGGAGCAAATGCTGGACAATCAACAAACCTTGCACAGCGGCGTAATTGCCAAAATTACTTCCAATGGAATGATGGTTGATGTTCAATCACTCGGTATATATGGCTTTGTCCCCTTTGAAAACATGCCGGGGAAATTCCGGCGTTCAAGCAGTGGTACGCTTGAGTCCGAGCGCGGTCAAAAATCATATCAGTGCGGAGAGGCTATTGTACTTCAACTTGCACAGATTGATTTGACTCGCGGCAGCGCGATTTTCCGTCCGGTAAAAGTCAGATCAAAAGAACAGGGTAGAATTAAATGAGTGTTTTTGAAGCAGTAATGCTCATCTGTTTCGGGGCAAGCTGGCCAATGGCCATTTATAAGACCTACAAGACCAAAAACCCTGTCGGCAAAAGCGTGCCGTTCCTCTATCTTGTTCTGACCGGCTACATCGCCGGTTGTATTCATAAAGTTTATTACAGCTACGACAATGTCTTTTGGCTGTATGTCTTGAATGCTTCAATGGTATTTTTTGACTTGCTGTTGACGATCTATTATATCCGCCGTAATGAGCGGTTGCTTGACCCGGCAAATAAATAATCACTGTATATTCACCCGGATGCAATTCCTGTATTTGGTTCTTACTGAACTACATCAAGAGAATTCTTTATCCTTACCCTGTATCTAACGGTTATTGCATTACCCCATCGCCTCACTAAAAATAAAAAAGCCGCAGGACTTGCGTCCTGCGGCGAATGCTATTCAAGAATATTATTTCTTTTTCGCAGCCTTAGCGGCTTTGATTGCGGACTGAGCAGCAGCCAGTCTGGCAATCGGCACACGGTAGGAACTGCATGATACATAGTTCAGACCGGCGCGGTGACAGAACTCGACGGATTTGGCTTCTCCGCCCTGTTCGCCGCAGATACCGATTTTCAGGTTCTTTCTGGTAGCGCGACCGCGTTCAACTGAGAACTTAATGAGTTCGCCGACACCGTCCTGATCAATGGTCTGGAACGGGTCACTCGCGAGAATCTTCTTGTCGAGATAATCACCAAGGAATCCCCCGATGTCATCGCGGCTGAAACCGAAAGTCATCTGGGTAAGGTCATTAGTACCGAAAGAGAAGAATTCGGCTTCTTCAGCCATACGTCCGGCCAATAATGCCGCACGCGGAATTTCGATCATGGTACCGACCATATATTCAAGTGTTTTTACCTTGAATTTCTTTTTGACTTCTTCGGCAACGCGGGTGATGATATCTTTCTGTGCCTTGAGTTCCGCTACATCGCAGGTAACCGGGATCATGATTTCAGGTTTGCACTTGCATTTTTCCTGATTCAATTCAGCCGCGGCTTCGAGGATGGCGCGAATCTGCATTTCACTGATTTCCGGATAGGTGATACCGAGGCGGACGCCGCGATGTCCCATCATTGGATTGGATTCGTGCAGTGCATCAGCGCGTTTTTTGATATCATCAAGCTTAATCTTCAGTGATTTTGCCAGTTCTTTCTGAGCTTCTTCCTTAGTCGGGACGAATTCATGCAGCGGCGGATCTAACAGACGGAATGTTACCGGCAATCCTGCCATCGCTTTCATGGTGTTCTTCACATCTTTTTTGACGAACGGGAAGAGTTCTGCAAGCGCTTTGACGCGCTCAGGAACGGTATTGCTGAGAATCATTTTTCGCAGACAGAAAAGCGGTTTTTCGCTGTTCTTGCCATAGAACATGTGTTCTGTACGGAACAGTCCGATACCTTCAGCACCGAAAGAACGTGCGAGAGTGGCATCTTCAGGAGTATCGGCATTGGCACGAACTCCAAGAGTACGGAATTTGTCAGCTATTGACATGAATTTCTGGAAACGCGGATTTTCGCTGGAGTCCATGGTGGCAACTGCGCCAACATAAGCAACACCAAGCGTACCGTTCATACTGATGACATCACCTTGTTTGAAGGTTTTGCCGCCGACTTTCAATACGCCGGCATGTTCGTCAATGTCCATACCGCTGGCACCAACGATACAGCATTTGCCCCAGCCGCGGCAAACGAGAGCAGCGTGACTGGTCATACCACCGCGGGCGGTGAGAATGCCTTCTGCGGCACGCATACCTTCAACGTCTTCCGGATTGGTTTCTTCGCGGACGAGAATGGTTTTGATATTCTTCTTCGCCAGTTCGACAGCCTTTTCAGAAGTGAAAACAATTTGACCAACAGCACCGCCGGGACCTGCAGGCAGACCTTTGGTGATCTGGATGGCCTTTTTCTCAGCCTTCGGATCGAGAATCGGGTGGAGCAATTCATCAAGCTGATTCGGAGAAACGCGGGTTACCGCTGTCACTTCGTCAATCAACTTGCTGGCCAGCATATCCATCGCCATATTCAGCGCGGCGGTACCGGTACGTTTGCCGACACGGCACTGCAGCATATAGAGGACACCTTCCTGAATTGTGAACTCAATGTCCAGCATATCCTTGTAGTGCTTTTCCAGGCGGTTACGGATATCAAACAGTTCTTTATAAGTTTTAGGCATTGATTCCTGCATGGACTTCAGATGCTTATTCTGTTCATTCTTGGTTTCTTTGTTCAACGGATTCGGAGTACGAGTTCCGGCAACGACGTCTTCGCCCTGGGCGTTGACGAGCCATTCACCGTAGAATATATCACTGCCGGTGGCAGGGTCACGGGTGAATGCCACACCAGTAGCAGAGGAGTCGCCCATATTACCGAAAACCATGCTCTGTACGTTTACGGCTGTACCCCATTCATCAGGAATACCTTCGATACGGCGATAGGAGATTGCTTTTTTGCCGTTCCAGCTTTTGAACACGGCGCCGATGCCGCCCCAGAGCTGTTTCATGGCATCATCAGGGAATTCCTTTTTGAGAACTTTCTTGATTGTTGCCTTGAATACTTCGCAAATACTTTTCAGGTCAGCTATGCTGAGATCGGTATCAGATTTATATTTTTTCTTATGTTTCAGTTCGTCAAGGATGGCATCGAGCTGTTTGCGGATACCTTTGCCTTCGGCAACTTCAATGCCTTCTGCCTTTTCCATAACAACGTCAGAGTACATCATAATCAGACGGCGATAGGCATCATAAACGAAACGTTCATTTTTAGTTTTTTTAATCAATCCCGGGATCGTTTTGGAGGAGAGACCGACGTTCAACACGGTTTCCATCATTCCAGGCATGGAACTGCGGGCGCCGGAACGGCATGAAACCAGGAGGGGATTGGTGGCATCACCAAATTTCATTCCCATTGCTTTTTCGACGTTTTTCAGGGCGTTCATGACCTGAGATTCCAGGCATGATGGATTCTTCATTCCGTCCTTGAAATAGTCAACGCAGCACTCGGTGGTGATGGTGAAACCGGCAGGAACCGGCATATTCAATTTTGCCATTTCCGCGAGATTTGCGCCCTTGCCGCCGAGCAATTCCTTCATAGACGCATCGCCTTCAGAAGCTTTGCCTCCGAAGTAGTAAACGTACTTCTTGTCACAACTCTTACATGTCTTCGTGGAAGCCATACAATTTTCCTTTCTTTTGAAGATTGGTTCCGGCATTGTTACATGCCAAAATTTTCGCCGCGAAAATATCCACGGCTTTATTTAAAACTATTAAACGCTTTAATTATTTCATGTTTCTGCGGATGCGATTGAGCACCGAGAATGACAAACGATCCTTTAACCAGTACCGGATACTTTATTCCCATCACATATATAAAACCATCACTGGCAATACGCGTAACGCGTTGCTTTTGTACTGGAACTGACATATCATATTTGTAAACGCCAATATCTTTGCCGTCAATGACGATAATCATCGCTTGAGTCGCCTTCACTACTCCGGCTTCCATCGGCTGAATGTGATCAATTTTAAGTCCGCACGAGGCAAAGTGATCGGAAAGTTCACCCATACCGCGATGACTGTTCATAGTTTCGCAACCGAACTGGATAAACAACAAGAATAAACCCGCTAGAAACAAACTTGCTGACGTCACATGTTTTTTCGCTTGCAATGCCATATTTTTGTTCTGTAAAATCAGACCCGGTTAATTCTTTCAATACAATCACAAACCATTTAATCTAGCATTGAAACTGCGTTAATGCAAGTGTCAGAGACCTTTACATCTTTACATCTTTACATTTTTATGCCTCGTCTCAACATCAGAGCAGGGAATAAACTGAAATTCCCAGTAAGCGATGAGCAATGAATTTTACTTACGGTGCAATCATTTCCGAAATTACTCTATAGCATTAATATCCTGGCTCTCACAGTCACATCCATAAGCTTTAAAACAATTATTGATTGCGGGCTTACGACCGTAATATTCCTTATACCAACAATATATAATTGTAAAAGTGGTTTAAGACGGTATATTAAAGAGTTTACTTGCGGATTTGTCCCTGACCGGTTTTGTTTCCTGCCAGAATCTTCTAATAAGTATTGAGATTGGGAATATATATAATGCTGATGTCAGCCGCAGAGGTTTGGCTTTGATCATTTTTGCTTTTTGTGTTGCTAAAGTAGGGATAATCAGAAAAAGGCGGGCGAAAATGATCGTTGAACCAATGGCGAGTTCAGTATAAAAATTGACATTCTGAAAATGCCGCAGGGAGGAAAAATGAGTGATTTAATTAAATTCAGAGAGCTGGGAATTTCGGAGCCGACACTTAAAGCGTTGGCAAAAAAAGGATTTGAAGAACCGTCGCCAATTCAGGCGCTAACCATTCCGGTATTGATGGCCGGAGATCAGGATGTTGTCGCTCAGGCGCAAACTGGTACAGGCAAAACTGCCGCATTCGGCATTCCCATAATTGAGAAACTGGAGAGAAAAGCCAAGCATGTGCAGGCTTTGATTCTCGCCCCGACCCGTGAACTGGCGGTTCAGATTGCCGAAGAGATGAATTCATTGAAAGGCAATAAAGCGCTGGAGATCATGCCCATATACGGCGGGCAGTCCATCGAATTGCAAACCCGGCGTTTACGCCAGGGGGTTGACATTATCGCCGGTACACCCGGACGCGTATTGGATTTGCTTAATCGCAGAGAACTTTCGCTTGAACATATTCGTTTTGCCGTACTGGATGAAGCAGACGAAATGCTGGATATGGGATTTATTGAAGACATTGAAACGATTCTATCTCAAACCGCGACCGACAAACGGATGTTACTGTTCTCCGCCACCATGCCGCAACAGGTTATTGGCATTGCAAAAAAATTCATGCGTAATTATACGGTATTGACTGTAGCGCGTCAGCCGATTACCGCCAACCTGACTGAACAAATCTATTTTGAAGTTCGTCGCGAGGACAAATTCGAAGCTATTACACGAATTATTGACTCCGAGGATGAATTTTATGCCCTGCTTTTCTGCCGCACAAAAAATGATGTCGACGAATTGACGGAAAAGTTATCAAGACGCGGCTACAGTGCAGAAGCGCTTCACGGCGACATTTCTCAGGCACAACGGACAAAGGTTATTGAGCGTTTTAAGCGTAAAGGGTTTAATATACTTGTTGCCACCGACGTGGCGGCACGCGGTATCGATATTGTTAATCTTACTCATGTAATTAACTTTTCAATACCACAGGAACCGGAATCATATATTCACCGGATAGGACGTACCGGACGTGCTGGTAAAACCGGGACTGCAATTACTTTTGTCACACCGGCTGAATATCGCAAGCTCACCTATATTGAGAAAGTTGCGCAGACCACAATTTCCAAGCGGAAACTGCCTTCTCTGAATGATATCGTCAACAATAAAAAAGCAAAACTGCGGCAAAAACTGCAAGATGTGATGGAACAGGAACACCATCTTGGTTATTTGGACTTTGCCAGACAGCTGCTTGACGGACAGGATCCTGAAAATACCATCGCTGCAATGCTTAAGATGATGTATAAAGATGATTTAGTAAAAGAAAATTCCAAAGAGCCGGAAATTCAGCAGCAGGTGGACGGACAAGGCAAAACCAGACTTTTCATCGCTCTCGGCAAAAAGGATGGCAACAATCCGAAAAGTATATCTGATTTATTGTGGGATGCTGCCAAAATCAAAAATAACAAAATAAATAACATTCAGTGTTTTGATACTTTCACTTTTGTTACTGTGCCGTTCCGCGAAGCGGAAATTATTCTTGAAACCTTTCAGCGCAAAGCCAAAGGTAGACAGTCCCTCGTTGCCATAGCCAAACCCGAAGCAACTGAGAAAGGCGCAGAACCACAGAAACCGCAAAAAAGGTTCAAACATCAGGGCAGATAACCAACAATCTCACCGCTGGCCATCTATTTTCAATTGAAAAAGGATTGACGGCGGTAAATTTTTACTATATTAATTGACATTGTTATTACAAGTTGGCTGCTTTGAAATTCATGTTTGAACAGTGGAGATACAATTGGTATGAAACGATTAGTCATCATCCGCCATGCTCACGCCGAACACAGTAACGTTACTGATTTTAAGCGTGAATTAACTGTTGCCGGAGGCTTAGAAGCTATTGCGGCAGGTAAAATTTTATTAACCGCAAAGATTATTCCGGACATGCTCATCTCCAGCCCGGCACAACGTGCCGCCAGTACTGCAATTGCGATTGCGAAAACGGTGAATTTCCCCCCGAAAGCGATTGTTTTTGAGCATAATCTTTATTTTGGCGACTACGCCGATACGCTTAGCATAATCCGTCAGGCACCTGATAAAATTGACACGCTATTTATTGTTGGTCACAATCCGACTATGATTGACGTAGTAAATGAATTGTCAACTGACGGGATTGAACATTTACCTCCGGCTGGTATGATACTGCTGGAATGGCAGTGCCAATCATGGCAGGAAATTGCCAGGGATAATGCCTCCGGACCTTGCAGGATTAATCCGTGACAACTACACGATTGAATATCAAAATACCGGCAAACTCACCAGTTCTCACTTTTTGAATTAACAGTTAAGCGAAATGTTAACCGTTAATTGACAGTTTGAGGAAAAGATTTTTTGATAAACTCGATGGTCGTAGTCGTCGGAGTTCCCGGAGTGAAGACCTCAGCGATTCCATTCGCCTTTAAACCGGGAATGTCTTCAGCAGGAATAACTCCGCCCCCGAACACCACGACATTTTCCTTGCCCCGTTTTTTGAGTAATGTTACGACTTCAGGAAAAAGCGTGTTATGGGCACCGGAAAGCAGACTCAGACCGACAAAATGAACATTTTTTTGTACAGCGATTTCAGCAATTTCCTCCGGGGTATGGCGGATACCGGTATAGGTTACATCAAAACCAGCGTTGAGAAGTGCATGAGCGATGACTTTAGCGCCACGGTCATGACCATCAAGCCCCGGCTTGGCAATTAAAATACGAATCTGTTCACTCATGATAGTTTTCCTTTAGTTTCAAAAGTTTCCGGAGCTTTATATTCACCGAATACTGTACTCATTACTTTGCATATTTCACCGATAGTGGCATAGGCTTTTACTGCGTCAAGTATAAACGGCATGACGTTAACGGTTTCATTCCCGCATGCCTGTTTGAGCGCATCCAGAGCTGCAGTTGTCTGGGCATTGTCACGCTCTGTTCTCAGTTTAGCGACGCGGTTTTTCTCCATGTCACCGACGGATGAATTAATACGCGTGAGACCGGCTGCCGGAGGCTCATCAATGTGGAATTCATTAACCCCGACAATTATCTGTTCTTTGTTTTCAATCTGCATTTGATATTGAAATGCGCTGTTTTCAATTTCACGCTGGATGTATCCCTGTTCAATTGCGACAACGACACCACCGAGTTCATCAATTTTCGCAATATATCCGGCTGCCTCTTTTTCAAGTTTATTGGTCAACGCCTCAATACAGTACGAACCGGCCAGCGGGTCGATTGTATCGGCAAGTCCACTTTCACAGGCGATAATTTGTTGGGTTTTTAATGCCACCCGCACGGAGTTTTCCGAGGGCAGGGCAAGCGCTTCGTCTTTGGAATTGGTATGAAGCGACTGCGTTCCGCCCAGGACTGCGGCAGCGGCTTGCAGCGCGACACGGACAATATTATTTTCCGGTTGTTGTGCCGTGAGGGTGGAGCCGGCGGTTTGAGTATGAAAACGCAGCATCAAGGATTTCTGATCTTTTGCCCCGAAACGATCTTTCATAATTTTGGCCCATAGCCTTCTTGCGGCACGGAATTTGGCGACTTCTTCAAGAAAATCATTGTGGGCATTGAAGAAGAATGACAACCGTCCGGCAAAATCATCAACATGCATACCGGCTTTCAGCGCGGCATCCACGTAAGCTATGCCATCTGCAAGAGTAAAAGCAATTTCCTGCGCCGCGGTCGAACCAGCTTCACGAATATGATAGCCGGAAATTGAAATCGTATTCCATTCCGGAATATTTTTTGAACAGAATTCGAAAATATTAGTAATAAGGCGCATGGATGGCTTCGGCGGGAAGCGGTAAGTTCCGCGGGCAATATACTCTTTCAGAATATCATTCTGAATTGTTCCGCTTAGCTTATTCATCGGAACACCCTGTTTTTCGCCTACGGCAATATACATCGCCAGGAGAATTGAGGCGGTGGCATTAATTGTCATGGACGTGGACACTTTATCCAGTGCAATTCCGTCGAACAACATCTCCATATCCGCCAGTGAATTAATCGCAACTCCAACTTTACCCACTTCGCCTTCTGAAACAGAATCATCGGAGTCGTAGCCAATTTGCGTCGGCAGGTCAAAAGCAACAGAAAGTCCCGTCTGCCCCTGTTCCATCAGTAATTTATATCTTTTATTGGATTCTTCCGCTGTCGCAAATCCGGCATACATCCGCATCGTCCAGAATCTGCCGCGATACATGGTTGGCTGAACTCCGCGAGTAAATGGATATTCACCGGGAAAATTTAAATCCCGTTCGTAGTCAAAGTCCTCAATGTCGAGCGGAGTGTAAACTCTGTTCAGCTTAAGATGTTCTCTTTCCGGGTGTTTTGCTGTCACTTTTGCGGTCAGACTATCGTATCCAGCCTGTTCCTGTTTTAAAATTTCGTCGTTCATACCATCTCCTTGTGTGTCAAGTTAATGAGTGTCTATTTTGTGAATGCTATAATTTATTTTACCAAATCCATGCGCTTTGCTTCGTTCAGCAATGACTCCCGGAATGGCGGAGCCGCAAGTTCAATCAACGCCAGCGCACGTTCTCTGCTTGTTTTTCCTTTTAAGTTTGCAATGCCGTACTCAGTAACTATATACATTGGCTCCATACGCGAATCTGACATCAAGCCATTGAGTCGAGGCACAATCTTCGAGATGGTACCATTTTTCGCCGTGGAACATGACGCCAGGAAGGAAAGTCCGTTTTTCGAGCGGAATGCTCCGCTGATAAAATCCCGCTGGCCGCCGACTCCGCTGAACTCATGACCGTCAAGAGATTCAGAGTTGACTTGACCGAATAAATCAATTTCAATCATCGCATTGATTGAAACCACGTTATCATTCTGTGCAATAACTGCCGGATCATTAATATGACAGGATGGATAGCTTTCCGTCGCCGGATTATCGTTGATAAAATCATATAACTGGCGGTTGCCCCAGCAGAATGTAAAGGCGGTTTTGTAACGATGAATGCTCTTCTGAGAATTAGTTATAGCTCCGGCCTCGTAAAGGTCAACAACAATATTAGTCAACATTTCCGAATGGATGCCGAGGTTTTTATGATTAGTAAGAAATTTCGCGACGGCATTGGGAATGCCGCCAATGCCGAACTGCAAACAGGCGCCGTCCGGAATCATTTCCGCGATTTTTTTGCCGATGATTTCATCTTCCGGAGTCAACGGACGGTCATGAAGTTCAATCAATGGGACATGATTTTCGACAATAGCATCTACTTCTGACACATGAATTAATCCGTCGCCAAGCACTCGCGGCATATTATTATTGACTTCAACAAGTAGAATTTTACAATTTTTTGCCACGGTGGAAGAATAATCGCAGGAAGTGCCAAGACTGAAATAACCGTGATTGTCCATCGGCGAAACAGTAATCATGAAAACATCAATCGGAATATAACGTGAATACATTGCCGGCAACTGCCACAGGTAAGACGGCATAAAATCTAATACTTTGCCGCTCCCAGCGCGTTTAATAAAATCCCGGTCAATTTCTGACATGAAGTTAGGGTGAAGATGAATTCGTTCCAGAAAATCAAGATCAAATAAAGGTTCCGCCGGTGTGCTGGCCAACTGGTAATGGATGTGCAAATCCTCGATTTCTCCTGCCCTTGTTCTATCAGCCAGCGCCGACAATAATTGCGGCGGATTGGCCGGACCCATGCCAAAAGACAGATTGCCACTTTTAGGAATAAGTGAAACTGCAGCGGCAGGCTCGACAAGTTTGCTGCGGTAAATTGCTGAAAAATCGCTGGATGAAACCATTTTATCTGCCTCCGGTATTTACCGTGTCCGTTTTTCCAGAAACCAGTTCTGAAGTGAACCATAATAACAACCTATATGTTACATTAATCTGCGCTTTGTAACAAATCAAATTTAGATTAATAAATCCGGGATGCTTTGTAATCACATCATTGCTAAATTCGGAATAATCAGGTTATTCAGAATCTCTTGCTCAACCATCCATGCAAGATTATTTCCCCCGATAAAAAGCAAAAAAATTGCTAAATAAATTTGTAAATTTTGTTTTGTGATGTAAAATATAGCCTTGCTAGAAAAGATGTCCCTATCGTCTAGAGGCCTAGGACACCGGGTTTTCATCCCGGCAACGGGGGTTCGAATCCCCCTGGGGATGCCATTTTTTACTTAAAAATCATTCATTTACTTCCTGTTTTTTCCCGGTTATTAACGTTGAAACACTACCGTTTCATATTATTTGTTGCATTTCCACTGCGATACATTGAATAAATTCAGTTTGATTTTTTTTGATTGCGGGATAGAGTTTCTGTCAGCAAGTTTGCGAGCGGCATCATGAGTAATCAACAAAATTACAGGGTTTGATACGATGAATGAGTCTGAGGCATTGGAGAATATCCGTAATATCGGAATCATCGCTCATATTGATGCCGGCAAGACTACTCTATCAGAACGCTTTCTCTATTATTCCGGCAGAACCTACAAGATCGGCGAAGTTGACAGCGGAAATACCGTATTGGATTATCTGGATGAAGAACGCAGTCGTGGTATTACCATCGTTGCCGCCGCAGCATCGTTTAACTGGTGTTCGGATTATGGTTCAGGCTTAATCCATTTAATTGATACTCCTGGTCACATAGATTTTACTGCCGAGGTGGAACGCTCATTGCGGGTTTGTGACGGCGCGATAGTAGTTTTCAGCGGCGTGGAAGGTGTTGAGGCGCAGAGTGAAAAAGTATGGCGGCAGTCTGACCATTACCACGTCCCGAAAATTGCTTTTATTAACAAACTTGATCGATCTGGCGCATCGTTCACCCGGGTTCTGCAGGAAATAACAACAAAATTCCCCGCAATCAAAGCCGTGCCACTGCAAATTCCAGTTGGTATTGAAAGCGAATTTATCGCGGTTATAGATCTGCTGACGATGAAACTGTTGCGCTTCACCGGTGACGATGGTGCGGTCATTACAAGTGAACCGGTTCCATTGGAAATGCAAGATGAAGCCACTGCAGCCCGAGAACAGATTATTGCAGCAGTTGCCGATTTTTCTGATAATATTGCTGAGTACTATTTGACGGAGTTGGAAGTGCCGGAGGAAGAATTACGTCAAGCCATCAGAGCCCTTGTTATTTCCGGAAAAATATGTCCGGTATTCGCCGGATCCGCGAAAAAGAACATTGGAGTTCAACCGGTACTGTCAGCGGTGATTGATTATCTGCCCAGTCCGGAAGACCGCGGCAGCTGCCAGGGCATTAATTCAAAAACCGGTAATCCGGAACAAATAGATTTTCATAGTCAAAACTTTTGCGGACTGGTTTTTAAGGTTATCGCCGGCGATAGCGCCGATCTGCTTTACTTGCGCAGTTATTCCGGCAAGCTCAATGTCAATGATACATTATTGAACAGCCGCACCGGAGAAAAAGTCAGAATTAAACGGTTGCTGCGATTGTACTCGAAAAATATTGAGGCGGTAGAAAACATCGGGGCAGGTGATATCGTCGGCGTAATCGGTCCCGGCAACACCGGAACCGGTGATACTCTTTGTTCCGTCAACCATCCCGTGTCACTGGAACAGATAACTTTCCCGGAGCCGGTCATCTCCATCGCAATAGAGCCGAAGTCGAGCAAGGATAAGGAGAGGTTGTATTCATCGCTTGAACTGCTTTGTCGTGAAGATCCTACATTGAAACTAAAACGCCACGAAAATACCGGACAATTGATTCTTTCAGGCATGGGGGAACTGCATCTGGAAATCAATACAAACCGTATTTTGCGCGAATTTCACCTTGACGCCAGATTCGGCAAACCTCGTGTTGCTTTCCGCGAAACGCTGAAATCGGGTAGTCTTGTTACCGGTGTCTTTGATAAAATTCTTGCAGAAAAGCCAATGCATACCGAAGTTGACATCTCCCTGGATGTAACTCCGGACGAACCTGGAATCGCAGTCCACGAAACCATTAAAAATAAAACAGGACTTTCCCAGGCCTGGCTCCATGCCGCAACCGATACCTTGCTGAATGGTTTAAAAACCGGCGGCAACCTCGGTTATGCTCTCATTCAAATCAATGCTTCGATTACGGCGATTCGCGGCAATCCGGAAAATACGAGCGAAGGTTCAATCGCGGGAGCAGTGCTGGACGGATTGCAACAAGCCATTGCCGGCGGTACTGTTCTGCTGGAACCGGTAATGAAACTCGATATTATCGCACCAGTGGACACTATCGGCGAAATTAACAGTTATCTGCAACAGAGACGTGCAATAATTCTAGGTATTTACGACTTGACCGGGGCGCGTCATCTGCGTTGTCATGTTCCGCTTGCCGAAATGTTCGGCTTCAGTGCAGCGTTGCCCAAACTTTCCGGAGGGCGCGGTTCATTCAGTATGGAGCCGTGCGGTTATCAGCCGCTGTCTGAACAGGATTTGCAACGGCTGGTCAATGACAACAAAGTTTGTTTTTGAATACAGTGGCACAACCGTACAAAACCGCAAAATAGTCTTTTATACATTTTACACTATTTGAAATGGTGATATAATAATACCTGCCGGAAACGGCAGACAAATAGTAAAAAAACAACTTTAAAAAAATAAATTCAGGTGGTCAGTTATGGGTTTTTTAGGTGAGAAATATTTGATAGGAAACGATGCCGGAGTCAAGATCTATAATAAAATCAAGGAACTGCCGATTGTCGATCCGCACAATCATGCGAATGTTAAGGAAATTGCCGAAAATCAAAATTACTCCGACGCCTGGAGACTCTTTGCCGCTACGGACCATTACGTTTGGGAAGTATTGCGCAAATGCGGTGTTACTGAAGATTATCTCACCGGTTCGCGCTCACCGGAAGAAAAATGGATGAAAATGGCGGAAAACTTTCCTGCAGTAGCCGGTAATCCGGTTTATGAATGGATTCATCTGGATTTACTGCGTTATCTTGGCATTTGCGATTTACTCGGTCCTGATACCGGCAAAAAAATATGGACAGAGGTCAATGAAGTGTTGTCACGCCCGAATAAACGTCCCATGCAACTGTTGGAGCAGATTGGCGTCGAAACGATGTGTTCAACCGATGATCCGGTTGATTTGCTGGTGGAACATTATACCGTCAATCAAGCCGCCGGTCGCAAGTTAATTCGTCCCACCTGGCGCCCGGACAAGGCAATGAAAATATTTGCCCCGGGTTGGCACGAATATATTGAAAAGATTGAACAGCGTTTCAATCTCAAATGTGACAGTGTAAAAGAATTGATGGCGGCGCTCAGCGCGTCCCATGACTATTTTGCTTCCCATGGTTGTGTTGCCAGTGACCACGGCATTGAGATTGCTCTTGCGGCGAATGCCACCTATGAGGATGCCGATGCCGCATACCGCAAAGCCAGAAACGGCAATAAACTTTCCTGTCAGGAAATCGAAAATTTCATGAGTTATTTTCTTGGCGAAGTCGCAGAATTGAATGTCGCAAAAAACTGGGTATGTCAGCTTCATCTCGGCGCTGTACGTGACGTCCGCGATGTCCTGTTCAAAAACATCGGTCCGGATAGTGGCGGTGACATTTGTAATCACTATCAGAATCAAATGATACCACTGAATAAATTCCTCAACCGTTTTGACGGCAGGTTGAAAACTGTGCTTTACTGCCTTGACCCGGCACATCAACCCCTGCTTGCGACTACTGCGCGGGCTTTCGGAGAGAAGGTACGGCTTGGTTCAGCATGGTGGTTATGCGACACCCCGATTGGAATGCGGCGGCAACTTGAATACATCTCTAGTGTTGATCTTTTCAGTAATTTTGCCGGCATGGTGTCGGATTCGCGCAAACTGCTCTCTTACGGCTCCAGGTTTGAGATGTTCCGCCGTGTCCTTGCCGACGTAATCGGCAGGATGGTGGAATACGGACAGATGCCGCAGGAAATCGGCGAACAACTTGCCATCGGCATCGCTTACGAACAACCCAAAAAATTCTTTTGCCTGTAACACTGAGGTTATAATCCGTGTTCAACATGACGCGCGAGGAACGTAGTTGGATTTTTTATGATGTCGCTAATTCGGCATTTTCGCTGGTTATTATAACTACGATTATGCCGGTATTTTTCAAGACTTACGCCTCCAGCGGGATTCCTGACGCCGTGTCGACGGCGAACTGGGGCATTGCCAATGCCGTAGCTTCGCTAGTAATTGCGGTATTGGCGCCGGTGCTTGGCACACTTGCTGATCAGCCGGGAATGAAAAAACGGTTATTCGCCGTGTTTCTGGCGCTGGGACTGGCTACGACGTTGATGCTTACCGCGATTGGACACGGTCAGTGGTTGTTGGCTCTGATTTTTTTTGTTTTCAGTGTTATCGGGTTTTCCGGGGCTAATGTTTTTTATGATGCGTTTCTGATTGATGTTACTACTCACAAGCGGATGGACTGGGTGTCATCATCCGGTTTTGCCTACGGTTATATTGGCAGTGTCATTCCGATGATAGTGATTCTTGTCATCTTTTATCTGGCGGGAACCGCGAATTCAGCAATGGCGGCGAGATGGGCATTTATTATCACGGCGATATGGTGGGCGGCTTTTTCCATTCCGTTGCTGCTTCATGTAAAACAGAAATATCATTCCGAAGTTTTTGGGCACTCAATCCGCGGTTCATTCCGTCAACTTGGCGCAACCTTCCGGGAATTGCGGAAATACCGTAACGTACTGATTTTTCTTGGCGCTTATTTTTTATATATTGACGGTATCGGGACGATTGTCAAGATGGCGGTTCCATACGGTCATGATCTCGGGTTGAGCGCGACCAGTCTGGTGCTGATTGTGCTGGGAATTCAAGTTGTCGCCTGCCCGTGTTCGCTATTATACGGTTATTTGGCGTCCAAATTTTCTACCCGGAAGTTGTTAGCGGTGGGGATTGCAATGTACACGGTAATCACCTTTGTTGGCAGTACCATTCCTATGTTGGCGTCAAAAGAACACCGGTTGATTATGTTCTGGGTACTGGCGATGCTGATTGCCTCGTCTCAGGGCGGCGTGCAGTCGTTGAGCCGTTCATTTTTCGGCAAATTGATTCCCAAAGAAAATTCAGCAGAATTTTTTGGTTTTTATAATGTTTTCGGCAAATTTGCTACTGTTGCCGGACCATTGTTAATGGCCGTTATGATTCAATTAACCGGGCAATCCAGTCTTGGATTTTTGAGCATTGGTTTTCTTTTTGTCGCCGGCCTGCTGCTTCTATTGAAAATTGATGACCGGGTTGACTGCTGATTCTTTAACCGCTATAATGCTAAAAATTATTACCATCATAGATATTCTGTCTGTTTTCTTTTTTATTCCTGCCTGGTTTTTCTTCCGTGGCGGGTGGAATATCGATGAAACGAAAATGCAGCCTCTTTAAGTTTCCAGACAATGCATTTTCATAAATCGCCAAGAGTAATATTGGGCATAGCCGGTAATCTGCCATTTTTGTCAGCACCCCAATATATACAAATATACCCAATCTTAATTCTACATGCCTGGAATTCGTGCAATTTTTATGATATATCGCAAAAAAAGAATATTTTTTTTGTTATGCTATTGACAAATCAGAAAAAATCTGATATAATTGTAATTGTTCATATTTGTATTGGCAATCTATAAAATTAACAAAATCAAGGGGTTCTAAAATGAAACAAAGTCGCAAGCCAGTAAATTTCACATTAATCGAATTGCTGGTCGTGATTGCAATCATAGCTATCCTCGCCGGAATGTTGCTGCCGGCATTGAGCAAAGCCAGAGAGGTATCGCGCAGTGCCAGTTGCAAAAACAATTTAAAACAGTTGGGGTTGTCATTTCATGGTTACGTTTCCGACTCCAAGGACATGTTGCCCTGCGCTGATGCCGTTAATACGGCGGGCACCACACGATATTGGCCTGGCGTGTTTGCTTATAGTAAATATTTGACCAAAAAACAATTACTCTGTCCGTCTCGAGATTTCCGCGGTCTGGAGTATTATAAGACTTTTTGGAATACTCCGAGCAGTAGCGTAACCCCAACCGGGTTAACATCAACGGACTGGACTACCTGTAATTATGGTTACAATTTTTACTATCTCTCTTCCAACCGTCCGTTGGGACCGTTTAATTTGTCGATGTGTCGCCAATCTTCACGCACTGTTGCCTATGCTGAAGCTGCGGCACAGAATCGTCCCAATACTATGAATCCTGGCGGTTACTTCCGGGTTAATAATTTCTATTCTCTTTCCGCAGACGGTCCGACTGCATGGCCGGCGCACTTGAACAATATCGAGTGCAATGCAGTTTTTGTTGATGGACATGTGGTAGCAGCGCGTGCCAACGGTGGTGCTAAAGGTGAATCTGCCGCGAGTCAAATCATGAATAATCCAGGTAGCCCGATTTACGGTCCGTATGTGGCTTTGGCGAAAAACGACAAAAGCATGTGGGTAAGGCATGACGGCATCTTCTATGCCTCCAGTACCACTATTCTGCCGTAATTAATTGGACGGCAATTGAACAGTTTATAATGTTTTATTGACGTTTGTTATAAATATCGTTTTTTATCGCCTCCGGCAACATAAATTTGCCGGAGGCTTTTTGTCTATAGCGTTATTTGTCATATCAATTTTGTTGCATCAATAATTTGTCATCTTCCAGCCATTAACCATTTTTCCATTATATCTATATGACCCCTTTGACCTATATGACCTATAATTTCTTAAAGTGCATCACCAGAAATTTCCCAAAATTGCCAAAAAATTTAGGTTTTTTTTGCGAAACTATTGACAATCATTTGTAAATCTGTTATAATTAACAGCAAATGAATTGTACATAGTTGTATGAAAATCTTTTACAAATATCACAATTGGGGGTTCTAAAATGAAAGAAAGTCGCCGATTCGTAAATTTTACATTAATCGAATTGCTGGTCGTGATCGCGATCATAGCGATCCTCGCATCCATGCTGTTGCCGGCGCTCAATAAAGCCAGAGAGGCGGCAAAAAGCATCAGTTGCAAAAACAATTTCAAACAACTTGGTCTGGCAATGCATAATTATATTTCCGGTAATAACGATTCCTTTGTTCCCGACAGTTATATTGGAGTTGCACCTTTTTGGCCGGCGGTATTATATCATGGCAGATATTTAACGAAAAAACAACTTACCTGTCCGGCGAGAATGCGGAGACTACCTAGTGGTGACGAGTATTACAAGCGTTTCTGGGAAAATACCAGTTCTGCGAGCACTAATCTCATAACTTCAACGGACTGGGGGTCATGTGATTACGGATATAATTTTATGTATCTGTCTCCAATAGCGCCTGCAACCAGAGGGCAGCCGGCCGTCAAGTTGGCTCTCTGCCGTCAAGCATCCCGCACTGTGATGCTTGCGGAAACAGCCAGAGCAGGTCGCGTGGATGGAGATTTGAACCCGCTGGGTTACTTCAGAGTCAACAACTCTTATACTAACTCGGCAACCGGTCCGGTTATTTGGCCGGCACATCTTGGATATACTGAATGCAACGCCGTTTTCGTTGACGGTCATGTTGTCGGAGCTCGGGCAAATACCGGCGCCAAGGGTGAACAAGCGGCGATGCAGTTATTGAACAATCCCGGCAGTAAAATTTACGGTCCATATGTGGACAGAACCTCTTATCGCAACGACAATAGCTTGTGGGTTAGACATGACGGATTCTTTTATTATTAATCAATAACAACTACGCTAAAAAATTGTTTTAATAGCCTCCTGCAAAATAATTTGCCGGAGGTTTTTAATCTACCGTTTTATTGGTCATGTCCGTTTTGTTTTATCAATAATCTGTCATCTTTAAATGATGAATCACATCCTGTCAATATAATATAACAACATTCATTATTCTGCCCTTTTCCGTTTTAATTGATTTGTCGACATTCCATATTGTGGAAATGTTTTATTTTTTTTGGTAAAAACCATTGACAAATTTATGTGAATCCAGTATAATAAGTAGTGTTAATTGTGTATAATTGTGTTTTTATGTTTTAACTATTAACGAAATTTGGGGTTCTGATAATGAAAAAAAGTCGCAAGTCTTTAAATTTCACATTAATTGAATTGCTCGTCGTGATAGCAATCATAGCGATCCTCGCATCCATGTTACTGCCGGCGCTCAATAAAGCCAGAGAGTCGGCTAGAAGCATCAGTTGCAAAAACAATTTTAAACAACTCGGCCTGGCAATGCATAATTATCTTTCGGGTAATAACGATTACTTTGTGCCAGATAGTTATATTGGAGTACCACCTTTGTGGCCGGCAGTATTATATCATGGCAGATATGTAACGAAAAAACAGCTTACCTGTCCAGCGAGAACACGAAGACTTGCCAGCGGTGATGAGTATTACAAGCGGTTTTGGGAAAATACCAGTTCTCCAACTACTAATGCCATAACTTCTACGGACTGGTCGTCATGTGATTACGGATACAATTTTCTGTTTCTGTCTCCTGTTGCTCCTGCTGTCAGGGGGCAGCCGGCCGTCAAGTTGTCACTCTGCCGTCAGGCGTCCCGCACTGTAATGTTTGCGGAAACAGCCAGAGCAGGTCGCGAGGATGGAAACTTGAATCCGCTTGGGTACCACAGAGTCAACAACTATTACACTAACTCGGCAGGTGGCCCGATTGTTTGGCCGGCACATCTGGGATATACCGAATGCAACGCCGTTTTCGTTGACGGTCATGTTGTTGGAGCGCGAGCAAATGGTGGCGCCAAGGGTGAACAAGCGGCGATGCAGTTATTGAACAATCCCGGCAGTAAAATTTATGGTCCTTGGGTTGACAGAACTTCCTATCGCAATGACAATAGTTTATGGATAAGGCATGACGGATTCTTCTATTATTAATCAATAATAGCCACTCTCAAATATTGTTTTAATTGCCTCCTGCAAAATAAAGTTGCCGGAGGCTTTTAATCTACCGTTTTATTTGGTCATGTCCATTTTTTTTTATCAATAATATGTCATCTTTAAATGATGAATCACATCCTGTCAATATAATATAACAACATTCATTATTCTGTCTTTTTCCGGTTTAATTGATTTGCCGATATTCCATATTGTGGAAATGTTTTGTTTTTTTTGAATAAAACTATTGACAAAGCAAAAAAAATCTGATATAATTGCTGTCGAATCGTTCATAATTGTATCTTGCAGATTTTAACCATTGACTAACATTTGAGGTTCTATAATGAAACAAAGTCGCAAAGCCGTAAGTTTCACATTAATCGAATTGCTGGTCGTGATAGCGATCATCGCGATCCTAGCCGGAATGTTATTGCCGGCGCTGGCCAAAGCCAGAGAGGTGGCGAAAAGTTCCACTTGTAAAAATAATTTCAAACAACTTGGCTTGAGTATGCATCTGTATATTTCAAATTCCGCAGAATATCTGCCTTGTTCCAATGCTACTGATAGTGCAGGTAATATGCGATATTGGCCGGGAGTGTTTACCTATAACAAATACCTCACCAAAAAACAGTTGATTTGTCCATCCCGTGACTATCGCGGTTTAGAGTATTATAAAGACTTCTGGAGTAACCCAAGTAAAAGTGTGACTCTTGCAGGGCAAACATCATCCGACTGGGGTAGCTGTAATTACGGTTACAATTTCATATATCTATCTTCTGACAGACCGTTAGGGCCGTTCAAGCTTTCTTTGTGTCGCCAGGCTTCACGCACTGTTGCCTTTGCTGAATCTGCCACTGCCACTCGTACCGCAGATCTCATGAATCCGGGTGGTTACTACCGGATTAATAACTCCTATACGGCTCCAACTACTGGTCCGATTGCCATGCCGTCACACTTGAACAATACGGAGTGCAATGCAGTTTTCGTTGATGGTCATGTGGTTGCGGCGCGTGCCAGCGGTGGCGCTAAAGGTGAAGCGGCGGCGAGTCAGCTCTTGAATAATCCCGGCAGTCCGATTTATGGTCCGTCTGTAAGTGCTGTTAAAAATGACAGTAGCATGTGGGTCAGACATGACGGCATCTTCTATGTTAACAGCACCACTATCCTGCCGTAAGTTCAGTTACCGGTTTGTATTTGAAAGCCTTTTGCAATATATTGTTGTAAAGGGCTTTGTTGCATAATAATCGTGTTTATATCAACCCGGAGATTCTATCTATGTTGAAACAATGGTGGATGTTTTTTGCCGTGTTGCTAATGTCTGCCACTTTGAACGCACTTTCAATTACCGGGATGGTGCCGGATACTGCCGCTAAAGGGGAATATTTTGCTCCTGGAATTATTAATCCGGCGGAAGGAACGATTGAACTCACCGCCTTGCCAAACCGCCCCGGCTCAGAATTTCAGAATGAATGGTTTTTCGCTTTCAGCATGACTCCCGGGCAACCCATTAAAGCTAACAATCTGCTTGGACTCTATACTCCTGCCGGTGAAGGAGGAACCATCGGTTTTGCCGCGATCGCCCGTTGTGGCGATAAAAGCTATTCCGCGGTAAATAAAAGTAAAGAATTTCTCAAGCCGGGAGTTCCGGTGAATCTTGCATTGAGCTGGGGCAAAGCCGGCTTGATAATTTATGTTGACGGCAAGCTCTATGCCAAAGGATCGTTCCCGAAAAATGATGTGCTTAAACCGATGCCGGCGTTATTCAAAATCGGCGTTAATACCCCTTTTAACATTCAGGCGGCGAAAATAACTGCCCGGCAATTGCCTCCGGAAAGTTTGACTGCCGACCCGGCAAAAGGTTTCGCGCCTGCGGTTGATACCTCATTTTTGTGGAAAAAGGGTAACGCTGCAGAATATTTAATTACTGATTACAGCCGGAAAGTCAGCCCGGTGTTGATGCCGTTGTGGCAACTTGCCGGTGCCATGTCGCCGGCTGGAGAAAAAGCTGCGATTGTCTTTGCCGGACTTAATCTCGGCTCCACTCCGGCGGCATACAAGGTCAGCATTACCGCCACGACGTTTGAAGGCGCTACTGCCGGAACTGTTATTCAAGAGGTAGTAATTGCTCCAGCGGCGAAATTCGCGGAACAAAAGGTGGCATTGCCGGTAAAATCAACCGGATTCTATAATTTAAGTATTACGGTTACCGGTCCAGACGGTAACAATACTACCTGGAAAAGTACCTATATGATTTATCCGGCTGATGATTTGAAGATCAAAGACGGCAAATTTGCCGAATATATGGGTCATGATACTCTGGAACAGGCAGAAGTTATGGCGAAAATCGGCATTCGCTGGGGACGTTCCTGGAACGACGGCACTAATTATTTCCTCTGGTTTAACGTTGAGCCGCAGCCGGGCGTATTTGATTGGAGCCGCACCGATAAAGCACTGGACAAAGCGGAAAAAAATGGTGTAAAGGTACTCGGCGTGCTGGGTTATCCGCCATTATGGGCGGCGGAAAATCCGAATTACGAAAAAGTTCCCCACCCGCAAGCCCATATGTCAGGACGATGGAAACCGCGTAGCGTGGAGGAGTGGAATAATTATGTCTATCAGACCGTATCCCGCTACAAAGGCAGGGTAAAATACTGGGAAATTTACAACGAAGTGGATTTTCATCCGCCAGGTCTGCCGGCAACATTTTCCGGTTCAACTCAGGACTATTTTGAACTGCTCAAAGGCGCCTGGACCGCGGCGAAAAAAGCGGATCCGGAATGCAAGATACTGATCAGTGGTTTTTCCACGATTTCGGCTTGTGATGTGAATATGCCCTATGATTTGTTGAAGATGGGCGCGGCGAAGTACATTGATATTTTTAATTTGCATTCATATCAGGGTGTTGTTGGCGTTGACAAGTTGCGGCAGGCGGTGAATGCCGTCGCTCCCGGAATGCCGTTCTGGCAGACCGAGCAGTCCTGGTTTCAAATTTCCGATCCGGGCAAACAATGTGAATTGACCGCTGCTATCCAGTTCTGGTTTGTCGAAAAGAAGTTTGACAAATATTTCAATTTCAGCACTGCCACTTTCACGAATATTCATACCCGTTCGCCGGACGCATTGCTGCAAATTCTGGCGGTCGTACAGAATAATCTCCGGAAGAGTGATGAGTTTGTTAGCCTTCTGCCTGATGCGGCGGTACGGGATTTTGATATTAAACACAGTTTTAAACGTACTGACGGCAATTATTTTACCGCCATTGGTAAAGTTGATGCCCAAACGGCGTTTCGCCTTTCCGGCGATATTATCCAGGCTGAAGACATGTTCGGGCGAGAACTGAAAATTACTCGTGATGGCGCCGTCTTAGCGATGCCGTCAACGGCGATTGCCTATCTTGTCAGCACAACTCCAATACGGGTGATAGAGGCAAAAAGCCAGATCAAGTCGCCGTGCTTGAATCCGGGCTTTGAAGATATTTCCGGTGATACCACCGGTGGATTGAAAAGTGTTTCAGCCACCAACTGGGTATTGCGCACGAAAGATTATGATAAAGGAGGAGAAATCATCCTGGACGAACGTGCGCGTACTGGAAAATATGCCCTGAAGATTTCCGCCTCCGGGGAGGGACGGGTCTATACATTTTTTGAAACGCTCGGGTTGGCGCCGGGAAAATATAATTTTTCTTTATGGCTGAAAAGCGCGAATGACAAACCGGCAACGGCATATTGTTCGATGTTCAACACGCGGGCAAAAGAGTTAAAGACCATTAAGTTTACTAACATTTCTCCAGAGAAATATACTAAATATACCGCGGAGTTTGAAATCAAAAAACGTCCCGAGGGCAATGTTATGTTTATTATCGGTACCGGACTGGACAAGGAACAATGTTCAATACTATGTGATGATGTTGAGCTGAAGAAACAACCATTACTGCGACCTGAATCAACACAAAACATTAATACTGACAATCCGGGCGGATTGTTGAATCCTAAATCAGGCAAGCGGGAAATCAATTTGCAGAATATGATTTCCCGGATCGGCGGAACGCAGAATATTGATGGCGTTAATGTAGAAGTCAGTCGTAAACCTGTCATCTTGTCCGGTAGCAATGAATGGAGCGGAATTACAGGAAAGACATTCCGTCTTTCTCTCTCCGGTTATTTTACCCGGATAGCTTTTCTCGTCGGCGCCATGTATGTTCCGGAAAAAGAAAATTTGCTGGGAAGTTTAAATATTGTTTTCCGTGATGGCACCAGTGAGGTTTTCAATCTGGAGAACAATAAAAATATTCGTGACTGGTGGATGGGTGATGTCAAAGGCAGGATCACCCCGAACTTAGTCTTTGTAAATGAAGCTTTAAGCGAATATGGTCTGTTCCTGCCGGTATGGAATAATCCATCGCCGGATAAAGAGATAACCGCGGTTGAATTTAAAGCCGGATTTGATGGACTGTTATGTCTGGTAGCAGTCGTTGCCGAAAAGAAATAGTATTTAATCTATGTCAAATTGTCTTGATTTTTATCAAATTATCATAACAAAAAAGGGCTTGAACGATGAAGAAATTTTATGGACTGTTAGCCGTAGCAATGTTGTTTGTCACCATTACTGTTAATGCCGGTCCCATTTCCGGCACAGCGCCCGCGACCGCCGGAGAATCAGAATATTACTCTCCGGGCATTATCAATCCTGCGGAAGGCACCATTGAACTGACGGCATTACCGAGGCGAGCTGGTGCGGAGTTTCAGAATGAATATTTTTTCGCGTTTATGCTTGCTCCGGGACAACCACTCAAAGAGGGTAATAATACACTGTTGGGAATCTTTACCCCGGCTGGCGGTGGCGGGGTAAACAGTTTTTCCGCTGTGGCGCGTATCGGCAATAACAGATATTCCGCCGACAACAAGAATAAAGATTTTCTCCAGGCAGGAGTTCCGGTCAATATCGCCTTGACCTGGGGACCTGCCGGTATGATGACTTATGTCAATGGCAAACTTTATGGCAAAGGTAATTTTCCTAAAGATGGCGTGCTAAGTCCGATGTCGGCATTATTCAAAATCGGAACCGATACACCGTTCAATATTCAGGCGGCAAGAATCTCAACGGTTCAGTTGCCCGCGTCAGGTTTGTCCGCCAATCCCGCCGATAGTTTTAAGCCGGCTGATAAGACCGCATTCTTATGGAGTAAAGACAAAAAACCGGAATATTTTGTAACTGATTTCAGTCGTAAAGCCGGTTCGTTGTTGATGCCAGTGTGGAGTTATGCCGACTCTATGTCACCGGTGGGGGAGAATGCCGCGATTACATTGGCAGGATTGAATCTTTCCTCAACTCATGCGGCTTACAAGGTCAGCATAACCGCGACAACATTCGAAGGTGCGGTCGCGGGAACTGTTAATGAGGCGATAGCATTACCGCCGGCAGGGAAGTTTTTCGACTCGCGGGTTGCATTGCCAGTACAGTCGGTAGGATTCTACAATCTGAATATCACGATTACCGGTCCGGACGGGGTGGATAAAAAATGGAAAAGCACTTACATGATTTACCCCGCCAATGAGACTAATGTTAAAGATGGAAAATTTGCCGGTTACATGGGGCATCATTTGAGCGACAGTTTGGAAATTGCAAAAGAACTCGGTATCCACTGGAACCGGGACTGGCGTTTCCTCTGGTTTAACGTTGAACCAAAACAAGGCGTCTTTGATTGGACTCTTACCGATGCCGCGGTTGCCGAGTCGGAAAAAAACGGCGTGAACATTCTTGCCATTCTGGCTAATCCGCCAGCATGGGCGGCAGAAGATCCGAAATATAAAACTGTACAGCATGACCTCGCTTATATGCCGGCGCGCTGGAAACCGCGCAGTGTTGAGGAATGGAGCAACTATGTCTATCAGACCGTATCCCGTTATAAAGGCAAGGTAAAATGCTGGGAAGTCTGGAATGAAGTGGATTTTCACCCCCCGGGTGCGCCCGCATCTTTTTCCGGCTCGACCAAAGATTATTTTGAACTGGTTAAAGCCGTATGGACAGCAGCGAAAAAAGCCGACCCGGAATGCAAAGTATTAATCAGCGGATTCAGTTTGATGTCCGCGTGCGACGTGAACATGCCCTATGACCTGATAAAAATGGGCGTGACCGATTATATTGACTATTTTAATATGCATGCGTATCAGGGTGTATTGGGTGTCGACAAGTTGAAGCAGGCAGTTAATGCGAAGGCGCCGGGCATGCCGTTCTGGCAGACGGAACAGGCGTGGTTTCAGATTAGTGACCCGCGCAAACAGTGTGAATTAACCGCCGCCATTCAATTATGGTTTGTCGAAAAAGGATTTGACAAATTCATTAATTTTAATCTTGGTTTTACGAACCGTTTTACCCTCTCGCCCGAAGTTGCTCTACAGACTTTGGCGGTGATTCAGAATCAGCTGCGCAAATGCGATGAGTTTAAAGGTGTGCTGCCGGATGGCGCTGTGCGTGAATTTGACCTTAAGCACAGTTTTAAACGCACTGACGGCAGTTACTTTACTGCTATCGGTAAAATTGATGCCAGGACGACTTTGAAACTGTCCGGTGACATCCTCAGTGCGCAAGATATGCTCGGACGCGAACTTAAAGTTACTCGCGACGGCGATACCGCTAAGTTGCCGCCGACGGCGATTGCCTATATCGTCAGCAAAACTCCGTTAAAGGTGCTTGAAGCCAAAAGCCAGATTAAATCACCGTGCTTGAATCCCGGTTTTGAAGATTTCACCGGGGACACCATGGGCGGTTTAAAAGGTTGTATTCCAAACAACTGGGTATTTCGTGAAAAAACCTATGATAAAGGTGGAGAAATCATCCTGGATGAACGCGCTCGCTCCGGCAAGTATGCACTGAAGATTTCCGCCTCCGGTCAAGGAAGGGTTTACGCATTTTTTGAAACACTCGGTCTGGCATCCGGCAAATACACCCTCTCTGCCTGGCTGAAAAGCGCGAACGGCAAACCGGCTGTAGCCTATTTCTCGATGTTTGATGTTGTCGGCAAAGATGTTCAGACGAAGAAAATTGCAACCGTCTCCGACTCTGTTTATACCCGCTATACTGCGGAGTTTGAACTGAAAAAACGCCCGGAAGGTCCGGTTATGTTTATTGTCGGCACTGGTATGGACAAAGAGCAGAGCTCAATCCTCTGTGATGATGTGGAACTGATAAAGCAACCGCTGTTGCGCCCGGATGCAATTGAAAATATTAAAATCGACCACCAGCGCAGCGAACATAAATTTAAGTCCGGCGATAAAGTCATTGATCTGGACGCGATGATTTCACGGGTTGGCGGGGCGCAGAATATTGACGGCATTTCGTTAGAGATAAGCCGTAACCCGGTTGTCCTCTCCAACAGCAGTGAATGGAGTGGTATCACCGCTAGAACATTCCGCAAACTTATTTCCGGTTCATTTACTAAAATAGCTTTTCTGGTCTGTTCCATGTATGTACCGGCAAAAGAAAATTCACTGCAGGGCACAATAATCATCAGTTATATTGACGGCAGTTCTGAAACCTTTAAACTGGAAAATAATAAAAATATCCGGGACTGGTATCTGGCGGCAACGCCCGGTGGCATCAACCCGATAATTAAATTTTCTGATGCCGGTCTGAGTGAATTCGGTCTGTTCCTGGCGGTATGGAATAATCCTTTTCCGCAAAAAGAGATTACCGCGTTTGAAGTTAAGGCTGAGACTTCCGGTCTGTTGTGTCTGGCGGCGGCTGTCGCCGAAAAGAAATAGTATTTAGTCCAGGTTAAATTGTCTTGATTTGCTAAAATTATCATAACAAAAAAAGGGGTTTGGACGATGAAGAAATTTTATGGACTGTTTACCGCAGTGATGTTTTTAACCGCCGCCGCGAATGCGGTTGCAATCAAAGATGAAATTCCAGCTTACGGTAATGCCTCAGAGTATTATGCACCGGGAATCATCAATCCCTCAGAAGGGACGGTTGAATTGACGGCGGTGCCGACACACCCGGGCGCCGAATTTCACACCGACTGGTATTTTGCCTTTAGAATTGTTCCCGGTCAACCAATCAAGGGCAATAATCTGTTGGCGCTTTATACCGCCTCCGGCGAGGGTGGTTTTATGGGTTTTGCCACCATCGCCCGCCTTGGCGACAAGGTTTATGCGACATCCACGAATGACAAGAGTTTTCTCAAGCCGGGCGTTCCCGTCAATCTGGCCTTGAGCTGGGGCAAAGCCGGACTGCTTGTTCATGTTGACGGTAAACTTCTCCTGAAAGGACCTTTCCCTGCCAACGGCGCACTCAACCCGATGCCGGCGGTGTTCCGGATAGGAACCGAGTCTCCGTTTAACGTTCAAGCGGCAAAAATTTCCACTCGGCAATTGCCCCCGGCGGATTTGTCTGCGGATCCGGCAAAAGAGTTTAAACCGGCTGCTGATACCTCGTTCTTATTGCGCAAAGGCAAAGCGGCGGAATATCTGGCTACAGATTTCAGTCGCAAAGCAAGTCCGGTACTGATGCCGGTGTGGCGACTTACCAACGCGATGTCACCAGTCGGAAAAAATGGTGAAATAACCTTGCTCGGACTCAACCTCTCTTCCGCTCCGGTAGCTTATAAAGTAAAAATTGACGCGAAAACTTATGAAGACAAGGACGCCGGTTCTTCCAGCGCTGAAGTGATAGTGCCAGCAGGATCTGACTTTGCGGAACAACAGGTACAGTTGCCGGTTAAAGCTATCGGATTTTATAAACTCAGTACTGCGATTACTGCCCCTGACGGTCAGACCGCGGTATGGAAAAGTAACTATATGATTTATCCCGCCAACGACCAGAATGTCAAAGATGGCAAACTGGCAAATTATATGGGACATAATTTACTGGAGCATCCGGAAGCGATGAACAAGCTCGGTATTCACTGGGGACGCGCCTGGAATGACGAAGCAAATTATTTCCTCTGGCATAATATCGAACCCCAAAAGGGAGTTTTTGACTGGACTGTCGCGGACAGAGCCGTTGATAATGCCGCCAGGAACGGCGTGAATGTTCTCGGCGTCCTTGGCTATCCGCCATTGTGGGCATCTGAAGATCCGAAATATGACAAAATTCCTCATCCGCTGGCCTATTGTCCGGGTCGCTGGAAACCGCGCAGTGTTCAGGAATGGGAAAATTACGTTTATCAGACGATTTTACACTTCAAGGGCAGAGTGAAATACTGGGAAGTTTATAATGAAGTGGATTTCCACCCGCCGGGTATCCCCGCGACATTCTCCGGTTCCACGCAGGAATATTTTGAATTGCTGAAGGCGGTTAAACGTGCGGCGGCAAAAGCGGATCCGGAATGCAAGATATTAATCAGCGGATTCAGCACCGGTGCCGTTTGTGACTTGAACATGCCGTTTGATTTGTTGAAGATGGGGGCGGCAAAGTATATTGACATCTTTAATATCCATTCTTATCAAGGTTTGCATGGCGTTGATAAACTGCGTCAGGCGATTGATGCCGCTTCGCCGGGAATGCCATTCTGGCAGACGGAACAGATGTGGCATGAGGTTGAAGTGTCAAAACAACCGGAACTTACCGCGGCGATCCATTTCTGGTTCCTAGGCAAAAATTTTGATAAATATTTTAATTTCGGCTATGGGTTTTTCAACAATCAACACTCCAATTCGCCGGAACCGATGCTGCAAGTGCTGGCAGTCCTGCAAAGCAATCTGCGTAAATGCGATTCTTTCGCCGGATTGCTGCCGGACGCCAAAATTGCGGAGTTTGATGTCAGACATGCTTTCAAGCGTACGGATGGCAATTATTTTACCGCCATCGGCAAAGAAGACACTCCAGCGGAACTGCATCTCTCCGGCGATATTATCCGGGCGGAAGACATCTTCGGTCGCGAATTGAAAATTACCCGCAACGGCAATGTCTCAATGTTACCGCAATCGTCAATGGTTTTTGTAATCAGCAAAACCCCGTTGAAGGTGGTTGAAGCCATATATGCTCCCAAAGCGCTCGTCAGCAATCCAGGATTCGAAAATATTTCGGGTGACGCGTTGGGCAGCCTTAAAGGTCTTATCGTCAAGGGTTGGCGCTTTAATGCCAAGGGCGGAGAAATCATTCTGGACAAAACCGCCCGTTCCGGACGGTACGCTTTACGCATATCCGCTGGCGCTACTCCGGTTTCCGCTTCAATTGAAACCAAAGACCTTACGCCCGGCAAATATGCTCTTACCGCCTGGCTGAAAAGTGGCAAAGAGCAACCGGCAACGGCATCACTGTCCATGTTTGACCTTAAGGCAAATCGTTTTGTCGGCAAGAAGTTTACCGATGTTTCTCCGCAGCAATATACTAAATATACCGCGGAATTCGAGTTAAAGACCCGCCCTGAAGGTGTTGTCAAATTTTATATCGGCGCGGAACCGCAAAGCTCAATCCTTTGTGATGATGTTGAACTGGTGAACCTGTCAGAAAAACATTAATAATTTAGTTATGTATCTTGATTATGACAATGTATGGATATATAATGACGAAAAGTTGTCGCAGAAAGAGAGTCCTGATAGCTGTTGTCTACTGTGTTTAGATGTCACTGTAACAACGGAATATTGCACCAAGGCTGATGATTGCTGGAAGGTGATTGACATACAGAATCGTTACATAAAACCAGGTAAGTCGCCGGATTGTTTTTTTTCGATCCGACCGATTGGCGATACCCATATCGCCTGAAGAAGGAACGGAAAAAGACAACCGCAGGAGACTCGGCGTCCCGCGACTGCGGGATTGTGATTTTTTGATTTTGGATTCGCACTCTTCGAGGCATTCGATACCCCGGTATCGGTAGTCTCTCGGAATACGAACCATTTCTCAAAATATTCGCAATCTATTTTAAAATTTCAACCTTATAAAGTATTTAACAGGGGGCAGTAAATTGGAAAAACAATCTGAGTCTCTCGTCTTTGTTGTGGCACATCCGGATGATGTCGCCCACGCTATGGGCGGAACGGCATTGCTGCTAAGTAAAAAATACTACATTCACGTTTGCTGCGCTTCGCGCGGCGAACGGGGAATAGCTGGCAAGACCCTGTCGGAGGCGGCGGGAATCCGGGTGCGTGAAGAGATGGCGGTTTGCTGCCGGTTGAATGCCGGCTTGACGTTTCTGTCACAAATTGACGGGGAAATTTATTCCGACCGCGAGGCATGCAATACCGTAGCGGCTGAATTGAAGCGGTTGCAACCACGGGCGATATTTACTTTGTGGCCGGTGAATCGCCATCCCGACCATGTTGCCGCTTATGATATTGCGATACAGGCAATTAAATATTCCGGGATTTCGCCGGATATAGATGTCTATATGGCGGAAAATGATATTGGCGGAGTGACCCGTCAATTTGAACCGGATGTTCTTGTTGACATTTCTGACATTATTGAACAGAAAAAAGAGCTTATCCGTTTGCATAAATCACAGAATCCGGACGAAGAATCCGTTAATAATGTTATTGCCCGCAATCTTTTCCGGGCAAAGTTTGCCCATTGCGATTACGTTGAGGCGTTTAAATTGGCTAATCCGGTTACCGCTTATCAGTCCGGGCATGTTGCCGGCGATGTCCTGATTAATATCAGAAAGAGTTGACGATGGCAAAAGATAATAATCGAACAATCGTACTTTTTGCGCCGCATCCGGATGATGAGACGCTGGGTTGCGGCGGATATCTTGCCAAAAAGATTGACGCAGGTTATGAAGTTTTTGTCGTAGTTCTGACGATGGGCGAAAAACTTTTTTCCGCAATGCTCAATATTTATGAAGATCCGTCACCGCAGCAGGTATGTCAAATCAGAAGAGATGAAACGAGAAAGGCAATGGCAATTCTCGGACTGAAACCGCAAAATCTGCTGTTCCTGGATTTTGAAGACGCAACCCTGCAACAGCAACATGATGCCGCAGTTGAAAGAGTTGCCTCAATTATTCAGGAAAAAAAGCCAGTCGAAGTCATGTCCACCAGCCAATTTGAGGCGCATCCCGACCATATCGCAACTTATCATATCGTTTATGAAGCCCGCAATAAAATAAATCCGGAAATTCCTATCCGGAAATATATCACCTCTTTAAGGCCGGAATTTTCCATCCGCCAGTTGCCGGGCATTATTGATACGGTTGATATTAACAAAAACTTGCCGCAAAAAAAACTGGCCGTAGCACAATTTCAAGCACATCTGGGCATCTTGTCCCCGAAACAACAAAAACCCATCGCCGCAAGTTTTGATAATTATCTCAAAACCGAAGAACAGTTTATTCTCGAAATATAACAATAATATTTCATTGAACCATTTGACATAATTAATTATTACATGTATAATATTGACTGACAGTCAATTAATGACTAACATTCAATAATATATGAGAAATAGAATATAATGGGAACAGAAGATAGGCGCAAACGAGAACGGGCGGAACGGGAAGAGCAGATTCTGAATGCTGCGGAACAGGTTTTTTTTCAACGCGGTTTTGAACGTTCGACGATGGATGATGTTGCCGTTGCGGCAGAACTGAGCAAGGGTTCGCTCTACACCTATTTTACCAATAAGAATGAACTTTGTATCGGAATTGTGGTCAGGTCGTTGCGGTTGCTGCTGCAGGATTTTGAAGCAGTATTTAATCGCGAGGGTTGCACCGGGTTGGAAAAAGTGATATTGTTTGGGAAGGCGTTACAGCGTTTTGCGCAGAAACAACCCAAATACTACTGTGCGTTGTTGAGCTACCGGCAACATTGTGAGGGTTGCCGTCCGGAGAGTAGATTTAAAGGAATGGCGCTCGCGGAAAACGGCCGGATTAGAAAAATGCTGGAGTCAGCGTTGCTTTCTGGTCAGGAAGACGGGTCGGTAAGAAAATCAATTCTGCCGGAATCAGCGTCGGCGGCATTGTGGGGGGAATTCGGCGGTTTACTGCCAGGGTTTATACTTAATTCTAACGATGGCGATGCCGCCAGTTTTGATTATGCTTTAGAACTGTTACGAGCAGGGTTGAGAAATGAACAACATTGTAAAACTGTAAAATAAAGGACGGGATTAATCATGAAAATTGTAATCATTGGCGGAGTTGCCGGCGGGGCTAGTGCGGCGGCGCGTTTGGCGCGTTTGGACGCTAAAGCGGAAATCGTCATGTTTGAACGCGGTCCCTATGTCTCATTCGCTAATTGCGGGTTGCCGTACCATGTCGGGAAAGTCATTCCTCAACGTGACAGCCTGTTGTTGATGACACCGGAAAAATTCAAGAAAATTCGCGGTATTGATGTTCGTATCAATCAGGAAATTATCAAGATTGATCCGTCAGTAAAGACCGTAACGGTGAAAAAAACGGATGATGGTTCAAGCTATAGCGAAAATTATGACAAATTAATTATTGCCACCGGCTCCAGCCCGTTCATGCCGGATATTCCCGGCGTGAATGACCCGGCAGTACTGCCGTTATGGACAATTACCGACATGGACAAAGTCATGGCGCAAATTGACCGCGGCGCCAAACATGTAGTTGTTGCCGGCGGCGGATTTATCGGTCTTGAAGTGGCGGAAAACCTGATCTTGCGCGGCATCGAAACGACCATAGTTCAGCGTCCACCGCAGGTGCTGCCCACTCTGGATCCGGAAATGGCAAGCTTGTTGACGGCTGAATTGGAACGCCATGGCGTAAAAGTATGCCTGAATAATGCTCTTGCCGGAATTAAACGCGAGCAGGATTCAACCGGTCTGGTGGCGTCATTGAAAGACGGTACTGAAATCGCCGCCGACCTGATTATCATGGGATTGGGAGTCCGTCCGAACAGCCAACTGGCGCGTGATGCGGGGTTGGAACTTGGAGAACATTGCGGAATAAAGGTCAACAAGCATCTGCAAACCAGTAATCCGGATATCTATGCCGTCGGCGATGTCATTGAAGTAAACGACCCGGTACTGAATAAAACAGTAATGATTCCTCTGGCAGGTCCTGCCAACCGGCAGGGACGCATTGCCGCCAATAATATTTGCGGCGCCAATGATACCTACAACGGCACTATCGGCACTAATGTTTGCAAGGTCTTTGACATAACTGCCGCTTCCGCCGGAGTCAACGAGAAACGGCTCAAACAGGAAAAAATTGAATATCTCAAAGCTTATCTTTTCCCCGTTTCCCATGCCGGTTACTACCCCGGCGCTGAAACTATGGCAATCAAGGCGATTTTTGATCGTAACGGTAAAATACTCGGCGCTCAGATTGTCGGTCGTGACGGTGTGGATAAACGTATTGATGTTCTCGCTACGGCAATCAAGAACAATTTGACGGTGCATGATTTGGCTGAACTTGAACTGGCATACGCCCCGCCTTACGGTTCGGCCAAAGATCCGGTCAATTTTATCGGTTTTGTAGCTGAAAATATACTCAATGAAACCACCCGTGCCGTCTATCCGGATGCAATTCCCGCCGAGGCATTTCTGCTCGATGTCCGGGAACCGGATGAAGTTACCGCAGGGACGATTGCCGGCAGCACGAATATCCCGCTTGGAAAATTGCGGGACAATCTGGATAAACTGCCGAAAGATAAATTAATCGTAGCGTTCTGCCGGGTCGGTATCCGCGGTTACAATGCGGAGTGTCTGCTGCGGGACAACGGATTCAATGTCACAAACTTGAGTGGCGGAATCCTCGGCTGGCAGCTCTTTAATCCCCGCCCGATATCGCGCAAACCAATAACAAAACCATCAACAGGAGCAGAAATTATGCAAAATATCACTAATGAAAAAACGGTCGAACTCAATGCCTGTGGTCTGCAGTGCCCCGGTCCGATTGTCGCAGTAAAAAATAAACTCGATGCGATGCAAAATGGCGAATTGCTAAAAATAACCGCCAGTGATTCGGGTTTTATGAACGACCTTCCACCATGGTGTGAAGCAACGTCAAATCAACTGGTGTCGCTGAATAATATTGGCGGAAAAATCGAGGCGGTTGTCCGCAAGGGACAACAGGGTGAAACTGCTGCCATTGCAGGCCCGGCGCATCCCGCCCGCACCACGATTGTTCTGTTCAGCAATGATCTGGACAAGGCAATGGCGGCATTCATCATGGCAACCGGATTCGCCTCAATCGGTCAGGAAGTATCCATATTTTTCACCTTCTGGGGACTGAATGTGCTGCGCAAAGACAATCCGCCAGCGGTTAAAAAAGATATTCTCAGCCGGATGTTTGGTATGATGATGCCTTGCGGCGCCAAAAAACTGGCGCTCTCCAAGATGCACTTCGGCGGCGCCGGTACGGCAATGATGAAATATGTGATGAACAGTAAAAACGTTGACAGTCTCCCGGCGCTGATTGGTCAAGCCAGGTTGATGGGCATCAGGTTCATCGCTTGTGAAATGGCGATGAATGTCATGGGCATTAAGCAGGAAGAGATGATTGACGGTGTTGAAACTGCCGGTGTCGCGAAATTTGCCGCACTTTCGGCTCAGAGTAACGCCACACTCTTTATTTGATAGAATATGGATGCTTCATTATTGACCCGAATTAACGATTTCCGGATTACACCTGCGGAGAGGTTGCTGGCGGCGCGGCAGCTTGCCGGAGAATGGAAGCCGGACTTGTCGGCTGATTGCGAAATCGACCTGCATTGCCACTCCTTCTATTCCGATGGCTACAACTCGCCGGCAATGCTTGTCTTTGAAGCGTTCCGCCGTGGCATGAAGGCCATCGCTATTTCTGACCATGATGTTTTTGACGGTCAACTAGAAGCGATTACCGCCGGCGATATTTTCGGTATCAGAATTGTTCCTGCGGCTGAGTTCTACACTTCGCGTTCCGGCATTGAAATACTGGGTTTCTTTCCGGACATCAAACATTTTCAGCAGGTTGCCGCCATTAGCGCATATAATCCGATTGTCAAAACGATTCGTGCCGCAAAAAAAATTCAACTCGAGGCAATGCTGGGGAGAATTCCGGAATGTTTCTCCCTGATGGGATTTACGGCGGAAATTAATGCCGCCGACATTGATTGCTATTTGCGGAACGGTATTTCCACCAAAGGCGATATCAGTGTGGCAATGTGGCAGAAATACGGCGAAAAACTCGCGGTCGCCGGTATCGCGGTTGATGTTAAAGATTTTCAAGCCCGTTACACGACAAAGGACCAGTATTTGAACGTACCGCTAAAATTGGATTTGGATATTTCACCTGAAGCCATCGTGCGGTGGATTTGTTCTCTGGGTGGCTTGCCCGGATTGGCTCACCCTACGGAGCTGCGCAAAAAAGAGGGACAGGACAATGCCGCTTTGCGTCAGGTTATTGCCGGACTTGCCGGCGCGGGAATGCAGTGCATTGAAGTTGATGGCTGGCGCAATGCCGTTTGTCCGGAATCCGGGATATATCAGACTGACCTGTTTGAACAGATGCGGCAGGAATACAATATTGCCCATCCGGAATCTCTTCCGCTGCTTGCAACTAACGGCGGCGACAGTCACAATCAACCCGGGGAGGGGTTGGAACTCGGTTGCGGTTACAACCACAATCTGCGCCCGGATTGCGGAAAGTTCACCATCGTATCTCAACTGGAACAGCGGCAGCAGTTACTCTATTTTACGACAGTACGGCAAAGTCAGTAGCAAATTATGGGGTTATTCCTCTTTATTTGCCTTCGTCCTTTTTAGTTTCCGGTGGCAGTGCATAATAGGCATATTCGGCAAAGAATAATTGACCCATATAAATTTTCTGATAGTCATAATGACGAATGGCTTTTTCGATGATATCACGATGTGCCGGATCTCCAGCCAACGCTACCATTGCCGCGGCTGCCAGCGGAGTCATCATATATCTGGATTCATAGTTCCGCCGCTGCCCCATTTTTTTCTTGTCCGGGTTTTCGGCAATTTTTTCCGCGTCACTTGGTGATTTCTGCGGAAACCAGTTAGGATACACTTCCCGCCAGTTGGCGGAACCAAACACTTTAGTGTCGTTGTTGTCAAATTTTTCAAATTCAGCAATTCCCGGCAATGCCTCTTTGGCTCCGGCAGTCAGTCCGGCTTGATACTGTGCCTTGATGGCAGGGTCAGTTTCCATTTCAACGAGATGTTTAATTGACGCCTGAGCGCCGACATAGATCCAGTTCCAGTTTGGATAGACATTCTGACTCCACTTGTTAAGCGCAATGTCGGGTCCATAACCAGCCGCGCAAATTTCCAGTCTGGTCATGCCGCGTTTGCCGGGTCGTTCCGAAAGTGCTTTTTTGTAACGCTCCAACCATACATTATCGCCGGTAATTTCATGTGTAACCTTAAGCATGAACAGGTAACGTGCAACATCACGGAACCCTTCTCCGCCGAACTTCCCGCGAAATGTTCCCTTGAAAGAACCGTCGCAAGGACACTTCCAGGAAGTTGACTCAAGAACTCCGGCGACTTCCTTAATCTTGTCGACTATTGCTTTCTTTTCTGCGGCGGAGGGAATATCACTCTTCCAGTAGAGGTAAAGACCATAAAACCAGGGATGGGTCTGATCGTCTGAACCAAAAGGAAAATGACTTTTGCCGTCGGTGGAAAATCCCCGTACAATCATTCCCGGGACGTCGGAAACGGAGGCACTCTTGAGCAACCCCTGTGCCATCAGCCGGGCATTGCTTTTGTCAACGGGATCGCCACTGCGCCGTGCTCGTTCGCAGGCGGTGGCAAGGTAATTACCGGTGGACATGGTTCCGTTTGCCAACGGGGTGCGCCATCCCAGTAAATTGGGTTTTCCCAATGCGCAATCTTCCGGTGTCGGTATTTCGCCGACAAAGTCAATAACGTGACCGTTTTTGTCAATAAATTTGCTCCACAGTGCGGCATGAGCTTGCTCTACTGCTTCGCTGGTCGTACGCTTCGATTCTTTGGATTCTTCCAGCGCCGAAACCAACGGCAGTGATAAGGCAGTAACTCCCAGCAGCATTGATGATAACAAAACAGTTCTTTTTTTCATATACCAACCTTAATACAATATAACATTATTCAGTTTTTTTGTTTTCAGGATAGGCATAATAGGCGTATTCAGCGAAAAAGATGCGTGACATATAAATTTTAGAGTAGTCGTAATGGCGGATTATTTTTTCAACGGTATCACGATGTGCCGGGTCTTCCGCCAGTGCCACGATTGCCGCCCCGGCGAGCGGTGCGTTCATATAGCGGTGTTCATAATTGAATCGTTCGCCAGCCTTGATTTTATCGGCTAGTTCCGATACTTTGAGTGCTTCCGCCTGGTTTTTTTGCGGCGACCATTTGGAATAGACTTCCCGCCAGTTGGCGGAGCCGAAAACCTTTGTGTCGTTGTTGTCAAATTTCTCAAAATCTTCAATCCCTATCAATGCCTCTTTGGCGTTGGCGGTCAGACCGGCCTGATACTGTGCCTTGATGGCAGGGTCAGTTTCCATTTTGATAAGATTGCGGAGCGAATCTTGACTGCCAACGAAAATCCAGTTCCAGTGCGGCCCCCATTCACGGGTCCAGTTTAAACGCGCGATATCCGGTTGATAACCAATTGCACAGATTTCAAGGCGGGTCAAGCCGTGTTTGCCGGGGCGTTCGCTCAACGCTTTTTTGTAGCGTTCCAGCCAGACATCATCGCCGGTCATTTCATATACCGCGCGGAGCATGAACAGATAACGGGCGGCATCACGAAACAGCTCTCCAGCAAAGCAACCGCGATTTTGACCCTTGAATGAACCGTCACAGGGACACTTCCAGCCGTTTGAGTTCAGGACGTTCGCAACTTCTTTTATTTTATTGACAATCTCCTGTTTTTCTGCGGCGGATGGAATGTCGCTTTTCCAATAGGTGTAGAGTCCGAGAAACCAGGGATGGGTTTGATCATCAGAACCGAGCGGATAATGACTTTTGCCATCGGTGGCAAATCCCCGTACAATCATTCCAGGAACATCGGAAACGGAGGCGCTCTTGAGCAATCCCTGTGCCAGCAACCGGGCATTGTTTTTGTCAATGGCATCGCCACTGCGCCGTGCCCGTTCGCAGGCGGCGACAATATAATGACCGGCGGACATGGTTCCGTTTGCTAACGGGGTACGCCATCCAATGGCACTGGGTTTGCCCAACGTGCAATCTTCCGGTGTCGGGATTTCACCGATAAAGTCAATAACCATGCCGTGTTTGTCAACAAATTTGCTCCACAATACCGCATGAGCCTGTTCCACGGCTTCGCGGGTCGTACGTTTTGATTCTTTAGATTCTTCCTGAGCCGAAACGGATTGCATTGATAAGGCGACGACTCCCAGCAGCATCGTTGATAACAATACGGTTCTTTTTTTCATAACTAACCCTTTTATTGATATAAATTTATTTCTGTTTTGGGTTTTCAGGATAGGCGTAATAGGCACATTCAGCGAAGAACAGGCGCGACATATAAAGTTTAGAATAGTCGTAATGGCGGATTATTTTTTCAACGGTATCGTGATGCGCCGGGTCTCCAGCCAGCGCCACAATCGCCGCGCCGGCGATTTGTGCGGTCATGTAGCGGTGTTCATAATTGAATCGTTCTCCCGCCTTGGTTTTGTCGCCAAGTTCCGATACTTTGAGCGCTTCCGCCTGGGTTTTTTGCGGCGACCATTTGGAATAGACTTCCCGCCAGTTGGCGGAACCGAAAACGTTGGTGTCGTTGTTATCAAATTTCTCAAAATCGCCAAGCCCTGCCAATGCCTCTTTGACGTTGGCGGTCAGACCGGCCTGATACTGTGCCTTGATGGCAGGGTCAGTTTCCATTTTGATAAGATTGCGGAGCGAATCCTGAGCGCCGACGTAAATCCAGTTCCAGTGCGGTCCCCAATCACTGGTCCATTTAAAATGCGCGATATCCGGTTTATAGCCAATTGCACAGATTTCAAGACGGGTCAGCTTGCTTTTACCGGGACACTCAGTCAGCGCTTTCTTGTAGCGTTCCAGCCAGACATCATCGCCGGTCATTTCATATATTGCACGGAGCATGAACAGATACCGCACGGCATCACGAAACAGCTCTCCAGCAAAGCCACCGCGGCTTTGACCCTTGAACGAACCGTCACAGGGACAATTCCAGCCGTTTGAGTTCAGGACACATGCCACCTCCTTTACCTTGTTGACAATCTCCCGTTTTTCTGCGGCGGAGGGAATGTTGCTTTTCCAATAGGTATATAGTCCAAGAAACCAGGGATGGGTCTGATCATCAGAACCGAGCGGATAATGACTTTTGCCATCGGTAGCCATGCCGCGCACAATCATGCCGGGCACGTCCGATACGGAAGCACATTTGAGCAGCCCCTGTACCAGTCGCCGGGCATTTTCTTTGTCAACGGCATTGTTACTGCGCCGCGCCCGTTCGATTGCTGCCGGCAGGTAAAGTCCGTTGAACATCGGCCCATTTTCAATCGGACAGAACCATCCCATGGCGTTGGGTTTGCTGAGCGCGCATTCCTCCGGTGTCGGGATTTCACCGACGAAGTCAATAATGATGCCGTGTTTATCGACAAACTTGCTCCACAATACCGTATGAGCCTGTTCCGCCGCATCGCGGGCCGTACGTTTTGTCTGCATAGATTCCCCCTGAGCTGAAACCAAGGATAATGATAACAGCAAAGTAAAAAACATTCCTGACGCTTTTAGCATAACTGCTCCCCCTAAAAAACAAACTCATGACAAAATTATCTTGCAGCAGGCTCTGATAATAAAACCCCTGGCAACCGCAAATATGATTTTTCTTCACAATGGGCTACTCATAACAGATATTCATAAGTATAACAGTCATTATTTGTTTTGTCAATATCGTGGATAGAAGAATAGTTTTTTTTGTATTAAATCGTACAGCCGTTTGCGCTTTTGCGCACCGGTTTTCGGCTGATGACGAATTGCCACGGCGTCCACATGGACGTTTATATCGCATTAACCCGTTTTGAGCTGGAACAATTTTCAAAAGTTAATATTCAAGGATTGCAATCCTTAAAAAAGATTATATTCAAGGATTGTAATCCTTAAATAACAGTATATTTTAAGATTACAGATGATAATCAAAAATGGGATGGGAAACTATGATTATTAAACGTGAACTTGAAAAATCGATCAGACAGCGGTTGTTTAAAGGCAAAGCGATTATTGTTTACGGACCGCGGCAGAGCGGTAAAACTACACTGGTTGAACAGGTTACCCGGGACTATTCTGAATCCACATTGCTATTGAGCGGTGATGATCCGGATGTACGCGATTTGCTGTCTAATGCTACATCAACCCGGTTACAAGCATTTTTTGGAGCCATGCGGTTAGTTGTTATTGACGAGGCGCAACGAATTCCAGGCATCGGGTTGACAATGAAATTGATTACCGACCAGTTAAAAGATATCCAGCTTATTGCCACCGGTTCTTCAGCGTTTGAACTGGCCGATAAGACCAGTGAACCTTTGACCGGGCGAAAATATGAATTTCATCTCTACCCGCTTTCATTCCGCGAAATGGTTGCGGAGACGAATCTTCTAGAGGAGCGACGATTGCTTAAGCATCGTCTGGTATTCGGGATGTATCCGGAAATTGTAACTCATCCCGGAGAAGAGCAGGAGTTGTTGCGTCTGCTGGCAGGCAGTTACCTCTATAAAGATTTATTGATGCTTGAAGACATAAAAAAACCGGTACTGCTGGAAAAAATCATCCGGGCGCTCGCGTTACAACTTGGTTCAGAGGTGTCTTACAGCGAAATAGCTCAATTGGTCGGAGCAGACAATAAAACGGTGGAAAAATATATTGACCTGCTGGAAAAAGCTTATGTTATTTTTGTTCTGCCGGCATTCAGCGGCAATGCGCGGAACGAAATCAAAAAAGGGCGCAAAATATATTTCTATGACAATGGAATCCGGAATGCGGTAGTCAATAACTTTAGTCAAGTAGAGTCCCGCACCGATACCGGCGCATTGTGGGAAAATTATCTAATAACAGAACGACTGAAAAGTTTGTCCAATCGCGGTAGTTTTAAACGCCGTTATTTTTGGCGAACCACAACACAGCAGGAAGTTGATTATCTGGAAGAGGCAGACGGTCAGCTTTATGCCTGGGAATTTAAGTGGAATGCCAATAATAAACTATATATTCCCAAGTCTTTCAACTCCGCATATCCTCATGCAAAAATGAGTTTGACAACTCCCGGGAACTATGATGATTTCCTGCTTTAATATACACTATAAGTTCAAAAGATTGCAACCGCTTTGCGCCTCGTTTCTTGCGTTCGTGTTTTCTCGTTCCTTCTTCGGACGATAACCATTTGCCCGTCAGTCGGAACGAAAAAACCAATCCGCAATCTAACTTATCTATGCGAGATATTTAGCTTTTCAGAGTATTAGTCTCTGGCAATTTCAAAGAACGGAGTTGGTCCATGCTTTAATTTTGCGGTGTCAATCTCGATTTTTAATGAACCGTTCTCTACTTGCAATGGCAGAATCTCTTTGCGAGAACCGTCCATGCCTAACGCAAACAATTTCATACCATCAAGCGACTCGGATTTTAGTGTTACATTCAATTTTCCGGTCTGCATCAGGATTGGGAGATTTCCGGACTTTAACAAGGTAATGCGATCGCTGGATAATTCCATGCCGGAATTGACGGCATCGGTGGCATAAATCAGAACGATTTTGGAACTTGAAGCAACCGGTTTGCCGTCAATTGCGCAGACCGCTACTGATGCCGGCACCGTGGAGTTGATCACTTTCAGACAGCCAAGCGGTTCACTTTTGCCCGATTCCAGTGAAATTCCCTCTGTTCTGGCGGTTATGACCTTGATCAAGTTTTCCCTTGCACGCAAAGTAATTTCACCGGTATCGCTTTGGTATATCTCTTTGTCGGGATTGCTGATATTAGATTTCGGGAGTACCCCGTTTCCTTTGAGCGATGCGACAAAATTAATAAGGTTGAACTTGGCATCTTTAGATTCAGCGACAGTCGCAGCCCAGGCGGTGCCTTTTACTTCGGAACCGCCGTCCGGACCAATTACCATATCCGGCTTTGCCGTGATTTCGGGAATGGATGAAAGTTTTTTCAGGTCAGCAAATGCGATGGAGAATCCGGTCATGAGTGCGATTCTGGTTTGCGTTGAACTTATAGCTTTGTCACCGTTGCAGGAACTGTTGAGGTAACTGGCGGGGATGAGCAGTTCTACTGACTTTTCGTGACGTTTCACATCGCCGCGTTTATAGAGGCAGGCAGAGATGAATTCATTCGCCATGGCCACCGGGTCATAAGCGGAGACAAAATCGAAATTACGTTCCACTTTCATTAAAACCGGATCACAATGTACCATTGCCCCGTCAAAACCTTGAAAGGCGGCATAGGCGGCGAAGAGCAGTCCGTCTTCATGACGGTACTTATTCCAGAAACATTGTTTCTGTTCAGTATTAATGAAAGGACGGTCGGAAAAACGTGTCGCGTTGATGTCGCGCCAATAGCCACCGACATTCCCGACGGATGAATTTTGCACGCATTGTGAACCCGGGTTGACCGTGTCGGTAGGATGCGCAAAATAACCATTCATGGAAACAACCTCGCAATCTTGCCAACGGACAGCGGAACCCATCAGTTTTTTGTCAAAATTATATTGACTGACGAGTCCCTTGTAACCGGTTTTTCTGATAACATCATTGCACCAGGAGAAACACTCTTCTGCAATGTTCTGGCGAAAAAGAATGAATTCGTTTGCGAAGAATCCATTGCCACGCACCGGCATCTTCATGGCATCAAAAGAAGCGTTTGCCGGTATGGATGAATCATTTGCGGTCGCAATAAGTTTTTCCAGCGTGCCGTATTTGGCTTTGAGCCATGCGCCCCACTTCTGTTCACAAAGTTGTAACGCATCACCTTTCAAATCCCCCAGCTTCAAAAAAGCGGTTTCCTGTTCGTTATAAGGTTCAACGACCGGTATGGCGGGTTCATCTTTCCACGCTTTGCCGGTATAGGGATTGACATGGTTGAGCAGATTCTCGGCACAGTCTTTCCAGCGGTTTCTGGTTTCGGGGTCACCGAGATACATTTTCATCTTTATCGAGTCTCTTTCGAGCCAACCTTTGCGTCCGTCAGCGCTGCCTACCCGGTATGCACCGATGGAGACATAGGTATAAATTCCGTTTTTCTTCAGGCTGGCAACGAGCCAGTCGATATTGTCGAGTCTGTCCGGATTATATTGTCCGTCAACTTTGGCATCGCTGCCCATGAGGTAGTTATCGATGTAAAGCGGTCGGACCAGATCATAACCGCCCCGGCGAACGAGTTCGGCGTATTTAGCAATCTCTTGATGCAACTGTGCTTTGGGTATATCGCCCATTTTCTTGATTGGCCAGAATGAATTATATCCGCGAAAATTGTGTGGCACATCCGGCGAATCCTCAAAAGCCAGATTACCGGATTTGGCTGCGATCAACCGGCCATGTTTACCGGCGTGACCAGGTTTAAGCAGCCCGGTAAGGTCAAGGGCGCTTCCCGGTTTTACCTGAATGTCGGACATATCGATGACCTTCCATTCGTCGTTTGCAATGAACTTCAAAGTGCTCGGAGCCAGCGATATATCCCGTTGTGAAAGCGTAGCGCCGGCAACAATCCAGAGCGCTTTGCCATTACTCTTTAACTCAATTGATTTGACGTGGCGCGGTGTATCCGATAGCTCAAATTTGCTGAGGAAAACTCCGACATTTGCGTTTCCGCCACTCTTTCTTGCGACGACTTTGGCGTTGCTGATATCACCTGCAGCCCACCAGTCCATCAAATCTGTGCCGTTTTTTACCTCTTTGGATAGACTGCTGCCGTCATCAAAAACAGCGGTTATCGAACCGATGGCAGTACCATTGGGCTCTGCATTATAGCAACTGGTGTGAATCAGGTACAATCTGGTTGCAGACGGCATCTCATTAGCAAAGTCGATTACTGCGGTTTTGCGGCCATTGCGCAGATTCTGATGGTCGAAACTTATGATAGCTTTGCCGCCGTTTTTCGCCGGGTCGATAATTTTAAAGGGAATGCCTTCATAGTCATTGCGCAAGACATCGAAAGAACGCATATCGTTTTCCGGTCCCTGGTCAGACCAGCCGCCTTTACCGTCATTCGCGACTTCATCTTTGAATCCCATATTAGCCACGGCACTGAGATTCAACGGCATTGAGGCAGGAACTTTAATGCTGATATTCAAATCCAACTTGGTGTCAGTAATATCCTTTTCCCATTGTGTCGGCAGAAAACGCAATGATGCCCCGGTTCCGCCGAAAGCGCGGTCATCTTGAATATAGAACAGACATTTGCCGCTGAATGTGACGTCAACACCACCCAGCACAATCGTAACCGTCTCAATTTTTGCCCGCGGCCACAAGATTGTTTTGCCGATTGTTCCAGGAATGCAAAAGCGTTTGCCGTCAATCATAACATCAGTGTCTCGTCCATTCATTGGAAGAGATAATATGAGCGTCAGCATATTAGCCGGTATGGCAGGATTGGCTTGTAAGCGGGAGGTGTATTTAATTGTCCCGGCGGAATCAGCGACAACACTCATATCAACTTTAAATTTTCCGGGAACGGTACGTAATTTCCACTCACCCTGCAGCATAAAATCAGCAGCCGTACGCCGGGGAAATCCTGCTGCCGGAGTGAAAAATTCCTGCTCAAATTTAGTGCTGTTCCACTCATGGTCAAAATAACCCCAGCGCAAATTGCTGTCCCCGATTTTTATTTCACCGGTCGGCGTGATTTTCATGATTGACGGCAGTTCCGCCGCAAAAGAAGTTGTTGAAATAATTACCGCGGATAATACCGCCAGCCATTTGCCCCCATTAAAATTCATACCCGCTCCAAAAAGATTTAAAGGTTTATTGTCAATAAACTGCATTTTTATGGTTTGATGCGCGTTCCATTAACGCGCATGACTTGCCTGTTCAGAATCAATAATAATACCAACCGTCGTGTCTGGTCCACAAAGAACTGTCGTTGCGATAACCGACGGCTTGCACCCAGGGACCGTAAATCGGACTGCCGGGATTGTTATACAACTGTTTCACCGCCGCTAATCCGTTGGCGCCGCCGGAGGCACGCGCGCCGACGACATGACCGTCAACAAAAACAGCGTTACATTCGGTCCTGCCCTGATGTGACGGCCAGGCAAGACTGGACGTGGCATCATAAGAGTTATTACACCACAGCCAACCGTTTGGAGAATTATTCCCGGCGGTTACCTGAGTCATCTCAGCTTGCTCGACATACATGATGGTACGGGAAGCAGCACGGCACATTGATAGATTTGGCGCTTTATCCTGAGCGAGAAAATAGCGATTGGCGCCGTAATCACAGACACCCCAATTAGTCGAATCCAAAACATCAATTACCGAACTATTCCAGAACTGGGTATAATGGTCCGGGGTGGCGCCGCCGGTTCTGCGTGTTCGCGACGGACAGGTCAACAGTTTTTTGGTCACAAATTTTTCTTTGGCTAATACCCCCGGCCAATAACGGGGTTTGCCAGTGCTGTCTTTTACTTGCGCTGGAAGGAATAAATCTTTATAGGTGGAGAGGTAATTATGCATCCCCAGGCCCTGTTGCTTCATATTATTTTTGCAACTGGCGCTTCTTGAGGTTTCTCGCGCTTTGTTGAGCGCCGGGAGCAACATTCCTGCCAGAATCGCGATGATCGCGATCACGACGAGCAATTCGATTAATGTGAAATTCCGGTTTTGACGACATTGTTTCATTTCAGGGCCTTCCTTTTTTGAGTTGATTTGAAAATTTCTGGTTCATAAATGGTAGATTTAAGCAATATTTGCCGTGTTTGTTTTGCCGATTCCGGACTGTTAATAGCCTCCAGCAGCATGTCCACAGCCAATATTGCCGCCTTGGCGACAGGCTGGATTATTACCGGCATTTCTTCACGGGCAGCCTCTGATTTGCCGAAAATATTATGGATTATTTGGACATCATTGCGATGTGTTAATTCCCGTTTAACGTGATTAAAATGTATCTCATGACAACTCACGGCAGAAAAACAATGCTGGTTTTCAATGATTTTTTTCACCTCGGCATCAGTGAATCCGTCGGGATTGCAATTCCACAGCTGTTCCTGCCATTTTACCTTGCGCTCGGCGAATGCCGCCATAGCACCGGCTTTTTTCAGTGTTTCCGCATCAACCGGATTTCTATTGATATATAAAATTTTCCTGTGGTGATTATCGAGCAGGTATTTTGCAACGGTATAACCGCAATGGTAGTAATCTAAGGCGACAGTGTTGAACTCCGCACTGGAAAACGCCGGGAAAGTGCAAACAACCGGTATGTTGCAGGATTTAAATATCCGGAGGACAGGAATATGTTTTGCTTCCGGTGACATCCAGATGATGCCGTCCAGTTTACTTTTGCTTAGTTGACGGGCTTCTGTTTCCAGGTTGTTGTTGAAGAAAATCAATCTGGAGATACAATTTTTCTCTCTCATCCGGTCATACATTTTTGCGGTCTGAGCCATGAAAAAATTTTCAATAAACGTAGCCATTCCGTCAGCGTAAATCAAACCGATTGAGCGTTTTTTATCAAAACGAATACGAAAACTATCTACTATCTCCGGATGGATAAAAGTTCCAAGACTGGGACTTCGCACCAGCAGTCCCTCTGTAACAAACTGACTTAACGCCTTTCTCACTGTTGTCCGGCAAACACCGAAGACCTTGCACAATTCAGCCTCTGTATCGATTTTAAGTGAGCCGCCGGCAATCTTGGCATTCGCTATAATGCCGAACACGTATTGCCGTATTTTCAGATATTGCGGGATTGCTTCACTCATTTTTCAGTCCTGTAATACAAAGCCAGACAAAGTAATACAATGGTGTACAATGCTATTATAACAGAAAATACCCGAATTGTCAATACATAATGTCAACAAAGGTTAATAATTCATCCGATTAATTTTATATCTGGAGATTATTCATACCATAGTTTTCGGGACGTTTGCGTTTTTATTAGAATAAGTTGTAAAGTGCAGGGTTATTGTATTCTTGTAAATTTGCCGCTAAACATTATATTTAATTGATGACATTTGTCTGAAACTTATGTATCCGGTACAGTAGAAAATTATTATTTGTATCTATTGCACCGCATTTACTGTTCAAAATAAAGATGGAATTGTATATTTAATCAATAACAAAACAAATTAAGCGAGGCGCAGATGAACAAATTACACCATTTTACTAATCATGGCAGAAGCGTTGTCATCAACACTCCTTTCACGCCGAGAGCCTGGAAGAACTACCTGTGGAATTCTGACGGTTATCTGATGAGTATCTCCCAGCAGGGCGACGGCGAAAGCCGGTATTTGACTCCGAAGATGGAACTGTTGAATATGAGCGAAAAGCCCGGCCGGTATTTGTATGTGCGTGATGATGAAACCAATGTTTCATGGAATCCCGGTTGCGGTCCGCTGTATACGTCGCTTGACAAGTTTGAATGCGAACATTCATTGTCCTATACGGAAATCCGTGCCGAAAAAGACGGCATCGCGTCTTCAGTTCTCTATTTTGTACCAACCCGCGGTTTGAAAGAGGTCTGGAAGGTAACACTGAAAAATCTCAGTTCCAAAGTTAGAAAAGTAAGCGTTTTTGCTGCGATTGAGATGGATTTGGCGGCAAATTTTGAGCAGCCGCGTTATTACGGCACCGCCGGTCTTTCAACGTTTACCTATGAAGAAAAGATTAATGGTATTTACTGCTGGACAAATAATCCCTATGTGCCGCATGATAAGTTTAAGAGTTTTTTGGCTTCTTCTGAAAAAGTCAGCGGTTATGATTGCAAGGGCGAAGTTTTTCTGGGTGGTGACTCTACGGTTGCGCATCCGCGACTGCTGCTTGAGGGCAGAGACTGTTCCAACTCAAGTAACGTTTCGGCTAACCGGCTGGAAGTTTTGCAAAATAAAATTATTTTGCAACCCGGCGAAACCAGAGAGATTCTTTACACCCTCGGCTTTTGCAGTTCTCTCGATGATGCCGCCACTACTGTTGCCGAGGTTTTTGCCAAAGGCTATTTAGATCGAGCCATGGCGGAAACTGACGCGTACTGGAATAAAATAATTGACAATTGCCAGATTGAAACGCCTGATGAAAAAGTCAACAATGTGATGAATGTCTGGGCTAAAAAACAGATGATTTTCTGTGGCGTCGGCAAAAAAGGCGTTCGCGATAATATGCAGATTGCCGACGGCGTACTGCAAATCTGGCCGGAAGGCGGACGCGCGGAAATACTGGATGTGTTAAGCCATCAGTTTAAAGACGGACATACCGTCCTTACCTGGTTCCCCTACGATGACACCTATTATTCCGACCAGCCGATATGGCTGGTTATGGGGGTAACCGGTTACATCAAGGAAACCGGGGATTATGGAATTTTAGATGAAATTGTTCCTTATCAGGATGAAGGCAGTGATACTGTTCTGGCACATTTGAAGGCAGGTTTGAAATTAAAAGAGACCGATCTCGGACCGAATGGCTTGTGCAAACTTCGCTTTGCCGACTGGAACGATGCCTTGAATGTTTATACCGATGATGACGCCGAATCAATTTTCGTAACGATGGGCCTGGGCTATATGTTAAAGGAAATGGCGGAATTGACCTCCCGGCTCGGCGACAAGGAATTCGCCCGGAATTGCATGGAGAAACATGCGAAGTTAAAGCAACTGGTCAACGAAAAGGCCTGGACCGGTGAATATTACGCCATGGTATTGCATAAAGACGGTCGCCTCGGCGCCCCGGAAAGCGAAGGCAGCACGATTTATATCAATCCCCAGACCTGGGCGATTCTCGGTGATATGATTCCGGAAGACAGATTGCCGCTCGTACTTAAAGCCATGGACGAAAAAATCGAACATGACTTCGGTCTGCCGGTCAACTGGCCTCCCTATGAAAAACATAATTTCACCATCGGCAGAATGGGCGCATTCCCCTACGGTATCTATGAAAACGGTGGCGCCTATTGCCATGCCACCGGATTCGGCATCGTTGCCAATGCGGCGATCGGCCGGGGCGAAACCGCAGTCAGATTGCTCAAAAAAATAATGCCGGACCATGAATTGAATCCGTCAACGCAATCGGGCGCGGAACCGTTTGTCTTTACTAATTGTTATTTTACCCATCCCATGCGGTACGGTTGGTCAAACAATTCCTGGATGACCGGCACCTCCGCCTGGTGCTTTAAAGGACTGGTCGAAGGGGTATTGGGCGTAGAGCGCGGTTATGACGGCTTGACGTTAAGTCCATCTCTGCCGGCAAACTGGAAAGAGGGTAAAGTTATTAGAAAATATCGCGGCGCTACTTATTCCATAAAAATAGTCAACGCCAGTGGAACCGGGAATGGCAAGCCGGCAATTAAAGTTGACGGGAAGTCGATTTCCGGCAATGTTCTCCCGGTTTTCGCCGATGGCAAAACACACGAAGTCGAAGTGCTGGTTTGAGTTTGATTGGAGAAAAAGACTCCGGCGGATTGTAGTTGCAAAACACGTTTAATCAAAGAGTTGTTTTGCCACATCTGCCGGAGTGACGATTCCTATTGGTTTACCATTGCGGTTAATGACCATGACAATTTGACATTTGACGGATTGGGCGCGGGTGAGCACTTCCCGGGTTACAGCATCCGGGGCGATTACTGCCGGGATACGGCAGCAATCCATTACTCTGGTCGTCCCCCATTTACTTTCATCCAGTTTGAATATGGCATCGTAGATGCTGAAAATACTGTTGACCTGCCATTGGTCCGGCTCGGAACTGCTGTTAATCGGAATGCGGGAAAGATCTAACTTCCGGCACAGTTCAACTGCATCCTTGACGAGCGTTTCCGGTGATAAGGTTTTGACTGCTTTGAGTGGTATCATAATATCAATCACCCGCTGTTTATGGAAATCGAGGGCACGGTCGAGGAGATCGGCGGCTTCATGGTCGATTGCGCCGGCGGCTTCACTGTCCCGGAGCAGAATTCTAAAGTCTTCCCGCAACAGCACCCGCGCATCATCCTTGTGATTCTTCCGTTTGGAAAAGTTATTGATAAACCATGCGGAGAAACCCGCCAGTGCGTTAACCGGTATTGCCATAATCCAGTAAGAAGCATAGAATAACCGCGCAAAAATAATGCAACGTTCCTCCGGCGCCTGGCGGAACCAGTCTTTGGCGACAACTTCAGTCACCATCAACAACGGAGTTAGAATAAGTGTCGTCGCCGCCAGTAAGATGAATTCATCATGCAAGCCGTAGCCGGCAAGAATTTTTTCTGTTATAATTGAGGCGCAAACAAGAGCAATATTCGTGCCGGTAAGCGTGGTAGAGAGCATAAGATGCGGGCGGGAGAGAAAAAATTGAATAATTGCCGCCCGCTTTTGTCCCAGCATGGTAAAATGGGTTATTCTCAGTTTCTGTGAGGAAATTAAACCAATCTCACAGCCATTGAAAAAACAGTATAACAGCAGAGAAAAGAATAAGCCGGCGACTAGAAAAATCATTATCGTTTCTCCCCTTTGTCATAATCTTCGTGAGCGGAAAGCAGTTGCACCCGGATTCTGATTACGCGATGGTGAGAGACGGTTTCCGCGTGCATTGTCAAGCCCGGGAGAGAAACTTCATCACCGAGCAGCGGTATTTTTCCGGAGATTTCGCAGAATAATCCATTCAAGGTATGGGAAACATAATCCTCCGGTACCTGAATACCGGTAAGGTCTTCGAAGGTGTAAACCGGCATCATACCGTCAAGCCGCCAACTGTTAAGGTCCAGGCGTTCCAGATAAAAATCCGATACGGCATAGCCGCCATCGAGATTGCCGACCATTTCACCGTAAATATCCCGGACGGAAATCATCCCGGTAACCCGGCCGTATTCATCCACCGTCAGCGCCGCCGGCAGATTTTTCCGGCGTAACCCCGACATGACGATGGTGAGTTTTGCCCTTTCCGGTATTGCTTCAGCGGCGAAAACGGCGTTGCTATTGAGCCACTGGCACCGTTCCGATTCATTAAGCAGAAAAAATGAACGGGCGGAGAGAATACAATCGGTATCATCAAGGTCGGTTTTAATAACCGGATAAAACTCCAGTTTGTTTTTTCGAATAATCTGTTTAATCTCATCCGGACCGGCGGAGGCATTGATACCGGTAATTTCGATTCTGGATGTCATTACGGACATGACTGATTTTGTCCGTAGCGCAAAAATATTGTGCAACATCTCTGTTTCTGCAGTGGAAAAAGCGCCGGCGGCGCCAGTGGAATCAAGATATGAGGAGTATTCCTCCGGGCTGAGCGGAAGTGGTTGACGACGACCGAACAAATGCTTGGAGATGACGAGGATTTTGTCGGAACAAAAGATCAATGGACGTAACAAACGGCGGAAAAAGTAGACCGGAAATGCCACTCGCGCTGACAACTGCTCGGCAAAGAGCAGTGCCAGTGTTTTGGGAATAATCTCCCCGAATAAAAGCAAAACCAAAACCGAGATGAAAACCGACAACAACATGACCGACCATTCCGGCAGATGCAAGTTGCCCAGCAGGTGGGTGTTAATTATGGAAATCGCAATGTTCACTACCATATTGCAGATAATCAGAGCGATTAAAGTCGGATGGTAATCGTCAACGAGTTTCGCCACCGTGCGCAATGCCAGTGATTTACTGTTGCGGTAACTCAAAATCCTGGCGCGACTCAATGAAAAAAGCGCTGTTTCCGAGGCAGAAAAGAAGGCGGAAAGAACAATCAGGGCAACGAGCAGAACAAGAAAAACAATTGTAGCGGTTTCAATCATCAAATGGTCTGCCCTCTTTCGTGCTCGTCATGGTGCGGCAATTGATCATCAAGGATTGCCGTCATCATCAGTCTCCGGTTCATTTTTTGGCATGTTATCAATTGCGGTGGCAACAGGGAGAAAGACAAAAATACCAACTTTGTCCGAATATGGATTGGGAAGCATTTTAAAATGTGGCGAAGCGGCAACCTTGCCGGAAAATTCAGAAGTTTTGCGAATTATCGCGATATCGACATTTTGCGCCTGTAATACCTCAACCGGCGGCAGCATCCAGTGATTTTTCCGCCATACCGGTTTCACCCACTCGGCATGGGCACGGAATGAAAACTGCGGACGGTTGGAAAAAATTACCAGTTTCCGGTCTATATCAGTTTTACCCGCAGCTTTAATTAACAGGTTATTATTGCTCTTCAACCATTGGTTTAAATCTGATTCATATTTATGCTGCCGGTCAAGCGCGACAATTGAACCGCAATAAATCTGCCATGCCGCCAGAAGCGTTGCCATCGCGAAAAACAGGTATTGCAACCGGTGCCGGCAACAAATCTGGTAGAGTTTCATCAAACCATATACCGTCAGCGGCATCAGTAGAAGAATATTGAGCGTGAAATAGCGCACATTCAACGCCACGACAAGAAAAATCAGCACATTCCATAACACAAATGAAAAAATAACCAGATGATCCAGTGTCAACCGGCGTTGATGCCAGAGCAGAATCAAACCGAATAGCGCCAACCAGAGATATAACTCGCCATTTGTTACTGATATTTCCGAGCGCAGAAGATGCCATTTGGGCCTGAATGTTTCCGTTGCGGTAAGTTCGGCGCCGCGTTCTTCATCTGATTCCGCATCGTTGCTCAGGTCAACGAACCGCGGTGAATTATCCAATATTCCGGCAATCATATCCGCCTGGCGGATGTCAACGGCGGGGATTCCGGTACACTGATAAATCTGATAGATTCGCGGAGACAGTATAATCAGAATAAAAACGATGACGGCAACCAGGCGCGCCACCGATATCCCGATTGACGTTGCGAACGGTTGGCGTTGCTGGAAATTATAACGCATTTGCAGGATTACGAACCATGACAGAAACAGTGGCAGATAGATGATACCTTCCCCTCTTACCAGAGTCAAACCAGCCAGACTCAACGCAAACAGCAACAGTTTTGGGAACGTTGATTTTCTCACATAGCTTAGCAGCAGCCATGCCGCGGTGATGAAGAAAAAATTACGGCCGGAATTCAACAATCCTGAACAGCCCATCTGAATTATTTTAGGTGCGATAATATATAAAAAACAACCTGTTCCGGCTTGACGTACTGTAACAAAAAGACGCATGAATTTATACAGCGGCCACAGTGTCAGCACATAAAAGCCGGCAGAAACAATAATTAGTGCATGGAATGCACTGATGCCGGTCAGGTGAACAATTCCAGCCAGCAATGGTATGAGTGGAGGAACATTCTCCAGAAAAGCCTCCTGCCATTCCCCACGGCCGAAGGCCTCAACCATTGGTCCGTAATAGGCGGCAACGTCTTCCGGCACGTTGATTGAGAAAAAGAGGTGGATCAAACCGATTGCCACGCCAACAACTGCTGCTGCCGCGATTAAAGGATTGGAAGAAACACTATTTTTAAAATTTATCGCCATAATTACTGAAATATATTTTTTGTGTAATCGAAACCGCGCTTGTGTTGGACGCAATACAATTACGACAGCAGTTTTTTGAAGGCGGCAAATTCCTGTTCGAGTAGTTCGAACATTGTATGTATCTCACTGTTATCTTGCATCTTTCCCGCCTTTTCAATTTTAGCGGTGATGCAGTTGATGCGTTCCATACATAGTGTTGCGCTCTCACCCTTCATGAGGTGCGCGACAGAGATCCATACCGGATAATTTTTTTCATCAATCGCGCTTTTCAGTTTCGCAATATTCGCCGGGGCGCTGTCCGCAAAATACTGGAGCATTTCATCAACAAGTGCGGCGTCATCGGAAAAGTTTATCACGGCGTTTTCCCGGGATAGTACCACCAAATTGTCTGGAATAATATTTTCTGCCATTATTTCACCTCTTATGGATTTGTTTGTTTATGTTTTGTTGAATAATTGTTTCGGTTCAACCTCTTTTGACCCGCAGAACGGGCATTTTTCCGGTTTTCCGAGTAACTTGTTGTAATCAATATCACTCATATTGCCTTTATCAGGTATTTTTTGACGCGGGAACACTTTGTTACATTGATAACACTTCATCGTCACGGCAATACCGGCGCCGCATTGATGGCATTTTTCTTTTGCAGGGTTATAGGTGCGCAAATCCCGTTCCGCCTTGCATTTAGTACATATCGTCATCAACATTGGACCGCCCAAAACCGCATCATCCAGACGGTCATCAAAAATTAAAATATGGCACAAAATTCCTAAGATTATTGATAGTGCCAGCGCTCCCAGTCCGAAACAGGCAACTTTTAAATCATGTGTTGACGGGTTGGAAATTCTTTCCCAGGTTGTGGGTTGATCCAGTTTGTCCCCATGTTGTTTCCGTTTCGCCTGATTTTTGAAGATCTCGAGTTTTTCAATACGCTGGGCGATGGTTTCAACGGCGTATTCGGTTGAAATTATATCTGACAATGGCGTTAATTTGTTTTCCTCATCTTCCTCAAGTAATATGCCGGAGTTGGCTTTAAGCTCATCCCCGCTGCGTTTGGCGCGGGTTACTTGATGTTGAATTTCGCGACTCTTGTTATAGTCAATCAGATTTTTGAGCACATCTTCAAGTTCTTCTTCGGTTGGGCGGTTGTCAGGATGTTTCTCCAGCATTGCCGCAACCGTATCAGAAAAATAGGTGGAGATATTTTTGTCAAAATCATGAAGCGAGGGTGGGTTCAGGTTGACTTGCCGGAACATTCCGACTGATGGGCGGTCAGATTCAAACGGATTGTCACCGGTGATCGCCTGATAAATCGTGATACCCAGACTGTAAATGTCGCTCTTGGAAGAAAGCGACGCTTCCATGGTAAGGTATTCCGGGGAAATGTAGGCGGCGGTACTCCAGATTTCCTGGTTCATTGGAATCGTACCGGAACTGCGGGGAACAATCATGCCGAAATCCGCCAGTTTATATTGACCGTCATTAATCAAAATATTTCCCGGCTTGATGTCCAGATGGATAACATCCTTGTCGCGCAGCGCTTTAATGCCGCGGATGATGTCGTAACCGAGAGACACACCTTCCAGTTCATTCATGCGCCGGCGTTTCAGAAAGGAGAGCAAATCTCCTCCGTTGGCATATTCCATCACTAGATAAATCCGTTCGCCTAATGTACCTAAGTCGTAAATTTTGATAATGAAAGGCGAATCCACCGTCATCAGCTTTCTGGCTTCGCTCGTAAAGTTGAGAATCAATTCGCGGCTGTCAAAACTTTCTTTCAACAGTTTCAATGCGCACAAACGGTTGTCGCTTTGCTGATCTTTCACCATAAAGACAGAGGAATGTGAACCATATCCCAGCAGGCTCTCGACTTGATAACGTCCGGCGAAGAGCGTTTTTGACCTGACCAGCTCAAAGTCCTTTTTGTGCAGTGAAGAAATACCCAGTGAGGTTTTTAGTTTGGCGATAAGGTGCGCTTCTTTAATTGGCTTCACCAGATAGTCATTGGCACCGACATTCAACCCGTTCAGTATCTCCTCTTCTTCATCCAGCGCTGAAACGATAATAATCGGAACCGATATGCCTTTGGGGTAGCGTCTGATTTCACGGCATGCGTCCAAACCATTCATTTCCGGCATGTCCACGTCTAAAATGAGCAAGTCCGGAGAGTATTTTACAAAAGCATCAATCGCCTCTTTGCCATCCCGGCAGGAAATAACCTTATGACCCAGATATGAAAGAATACTTTCATAGGATTTTCTAACAACCAGACTATCGTCAGCTATTAAAATAAGCGCCATAACAGATTATTTTAAACCTTCAGTTTAATAGGGATTTCCCGCTTCATATTGATCTTTAACTTCCTTGTCAGTCAAGGCACGTTTGAACATTACAAATTCGTCAATCCTTCCACGGAAATAATATGTGGTCTTATAGTTGGAAACATCTTCATAAGCTTTGGCAGCATCAGCCTGCGCGGCAGCAGCCGCCGCGGCATCAGCCTTGGCCTTGTCCGCAGCCGCCCTGGCGGTATTTTCGGCTGCAAGTCTGTCCGCCTCCGCTTTGTCTGCAGCCGCCTTAGCGGCAGCATCTGCGGCGGCTTTGGCAGCAGCATCGGCGGCAGCTTGTGCAGCGGCGGCATCAGCTGCAGCTTTGGCAGCGGCATCAGCGGCAGCTTTGGCAGCGGCTTCGGCGGCAGCTTTGGCAGCGGCTTCGGCGGCAGCTTTGGCAGCGGCTTCGGCGGCAG
>CAYMSF010000002.1:86223-125237 GCA_964392985.1 uncultured Victivallaceae bacterium
CTTTAGCGGCGGCTTCGGCGGCGGCATCAGCAGTAGTATCAGTTGCGAGGTATGGAGCGGCTTTGTCGAGGGCAGCCTTGGCGGCGGCGTCAGCAGCAGCTTTTGCTGTAGCGGCCTTTTGTGCATCTTTATCGGCTAAATATGCGTCCCATTCGGCAAAATATGCGTCCCATTCGGCTAAATATGCGTCCCAATCGGCATCATCTGCGGCATCCCAGGCAGCCCTCTCGGCAATCTGTGCAGCTTTGTCGGCGGCAATTTTTTCCGCGGCAACAGCAGCTGCTTTGTCAGCGGCAGCCTGAGCGGCAGCTTTTTCGGCAGCGGTAGCCTTTTTGTCTCTTGCCACCTTATCCGCATATTTTTGTGCATCATCTGCGGCATCCCTGGCATCATCAGCAGCATCATGAGCCGCATCAGCGGCTTTTTCGGCAGCTTTCGCATCTGCTTCGGCTTTATCGGCGGCAGCTAGAGCAGCGACGGCTTGAGCATCGGCAGCAGCAGCGGCCTGAGCGGCAGCCTTAGCGGCGGCGGCGGCGGCGGTAGCGTCGGCATCTGCCTTCGCAGCCGCCGCGGCAGTTGTTTGTGCAGAAACATATGCATTAGCTTTTGCGGCTGCAGTCTGAGAAGCGGCAACTGCCTGAGTGGCGGCGGTGGCAGTAGCGGCTTTGGTCGCAGCGGCAGTAGCGGCATCGGCAGCGGCCTTGTCAGCGGCGGCTTGAGCAGCAGCTTTTTGAGCAGCAGTAGCTTTTTTGTCTTTTGCGGTTTTATTGGCGGCGGCCTGAGCGGCAGTGGCGGCATTGGCAGCGGCAGTGGCTGCGGCAGCGGCCTGAGTGGCGGCATTCTGAGCAGTAGTGGCGGCCTGAGCAGCAGCAGTTGCGGCGGCTTGTGCGGCGGCAACCTGATCGTTCGTCGGCGGGACCACGGCATCTACTGCATTAATAGTTGTGACATTGATAATGACATCGCTGGTGACGCAACTGCTGATGATACCGCTGCAGACAACGCGCATGAAATTGCTGTTATAGTTCCAGGTGATACGGGTATAGGCGGCACCGATAAGCAGATTCAAAGGACTTACATTGTTTCCGGGTAGAATAGTACCGGAAGATCCGCCACTCATCAATTTGCCATCAAGATAAATTTTTATGCCGTTTTTAATGCTGCTGACAAGGGCGACGTGATGCCAGCGGGCTGCACGCATATCCGGCGAGTTTTGTTGTACTTTGGCATTCCCGACGTCTGCGCCAACTCCGTTTGAACCAAGAAAGAGATTATATTGTGAATTGGTCGTTACTCCTCTTGTTTTCGCACAAATGGTCTGGTTGTCCAGGCTGCCGGGATTAATCCAGGCGGTAATGGTGAAGTCCTGTTGTGCCGGGTTGAAATTAGTCAGTTTTGTACCAAAAATTTCCAGATAATCGTCAACGCCGTCAAACTGAATGGCATTTTTTGTTTTCCAGCGGCCGCCGCCACGCAACCAGGTCGGACCGGCACCGACCGGGGAGATAATCGCGGCATAGTTTGCCGGGTCGTAGCCGGGAACAGCACAACTGCTCGCACAGTTATAAACTGCCGGATAAAGGGTGCCGCGAATCTTCGCCTTGTAATCCATGGTTTCAAAATTGTAATTGATGAAAACATCGGGATCGCGATTAAGCATATTGCTCTTTGCCAGCCAATTTGTATACTTCGCCCTGGCGCGAGCCTTTCCCAATCCCGGCACAATTATTCCAATAAGAATACCGATAATCATGACGGCAATCAACATTTCAATCAACGTATAATGATGCTTGCGAATAACGGTTCGAGATTTCATCTCTGACCTCCATGTAAAAGTTAATATTTTAAGCCGCTGGCAAATAAATTGTACATTTTTTTTGTTTTTTGCCAGAAGCTTTTTTCATAAAACAGCGGTAACAACATATCACCGCTGATGATTTATTCAAACTTGAAAATAGTTTTGAAACCAACTCAATAAATTTTTCTAACTGCCGCATTCAGCACTATTTGGAATAACTTACCAAGACATTTACCCACTCGGGCGTTAATTACTGAACAGGTTTTGTTTTTACCTGTTTCGGACAGACAGTCGTGGAACTGCAATCTGGACATTTTTCCGGTTTTTCCAGCGCTGCGATATATTCTTCGTCACTCATTTTGCTTTCATCCGGCAATTTCGCCTGCGGGAATAACTTATGGCATTTGCCACATTCCATTGCGACAGCCAGCGGGGCTTTGCATTTGGTGCATTTTTCCTGTGCCGGGTCATTGGTCCGCAAATCTATCGGGTTATTGCACTTGGTGCATACCGTTGAAAGTAATGGACCTTTAACGATAGCGTCGTCAACCTTTTCGTCAAAAACAACGCTGTGAGCCACAATGCCGCCGAGTAGTGTCAACGCCAGAATTACCATTGCGACCACCGCCATTTTTAAATCATGGGTGGAAGGGGCGGAAATTCTTTTCAGAAAACTTGAATCTACCTCTTTGGACGCACTTTTCTTTTTGCGTTTTGCTTGATTTTTGAAGATATCGAGTTTTTCGATATTTTGCGCCATCGACACAACAGATTGTTCAATGCTTAACAAGTCTGACTTCGGTTCAGGCTTAGACATATCAGCTTCAGGACGCTCCAGCAACTGACCGGCGGCAACTTTGGTCTCTGCTTTGCTGCGTTTGGCGCGTTTTAATGCCTGATGATGAATCTCTCGACCCTTGTTATAATCAATCAGATTCTTGAACACTTCCTCAAGTTCTTCTTCAGACGGGCGGTTGTTCGGATTTTTCTCCAGCATCGCCGCGACAGTATCAGAAAAAAAGGTGGAAACATTATGGTCAAAATCATGGAGCGCCGGAGGATTCAGGTTGACTTGACGGAACATCCCGACCGAGGGACGGTCGGATTCAAACGGATTGTCACCGGAAATCGCCTGATAGAGCGTGATGCCCAGACTGTAAATGTCGCTTTTTGAGGAAAGCGGCGCCTCCAGGGTCAGGTATTCCGGGGAGATATAGGCGGCGGTACTCCAGATTTCGGCATTCATGGGCATCGTGCCGGAGTTGCGGGGAATAATCATGCCGAAATCAGCCAGTTTATACTGACCGTCATTAACCAGGATATTGCCGGGTTTGATGTCCAGGTGGATAACATTATTATCCCGCAGCGCTTTAATGCCGCGAATGATGTCGTAACCCAGAGAAACGCCTTCAAGTTCATTCATCGGCCGGCGTTTAAGCACGGAGAGCAGGTCGCCGCCGTTGGCATATTCCATTACCAGATAAATCCGTTCACCGAATGTGCCGATATCATAAATTTTGACAATGAAAGGTGAATTCACAGTCATTAATTTTTTGGCTTCACTGGTAAAATTGATAATCATTTCGCGACTGTCAAAACTTTCCTTCAACAATTTCATCGCGCGCAGTTTATCGTTTTCCTGCTGATCTTTGACCATGAATACCGCAGAATGTGAACCGTAACCGAGGAGGCTTTCCACTTGATATCTGCCGGCAAATACTGTTTTGGACTTAATCAGCTCAAAATCTTTTTTATGGAGGGATGAGATGCCCAGTGAGGTTTTGAGTTTGGCGATGAGGTGCGCTTCTTTGATTGGCTTAACCATGTAGTCATTAGCGCCGGCATTCAATCCGCTCAGAATTTCCTCTTCTTCGTCCAGAGCTGAAACCATAATAATCGGAACTGATATCCCGGTCGGATAGCGTCTGATTTCACGGCAGGTATCTATTCCATTCAATTCCGGCATGTCCACATCAAGAATCAACAAATCCGGTGCATCTTTAAGAAAAGCGGCAATCGCCTCTTTGCCGTCTTTACAGGAAATTACCTTATGACCGAGAAAAGAAAGCATGCTTTCATAAGATTTTCTAACGACCAGACTATCATCTGCAACTAAAATTACCGCCATGACAATACCTCCTTGTCATAAAATACATCTAATACGGGTTGCCCATTTGGTAATGTCCCAGTATCTCTTTGTCGGACAAAGCCCGGTTATACATCACAAATTCATCCATTTTGCCCCGGAACCGGTAAACAAAATTGGTGGCGTTGCCGTTATGGGCGGCACCGACGAGCATTGTCAAGGTGTTGACATAATTGCCGGGAAGAATTGTGCCGGCGGTACCGCCTGTCATCAGCTTACCGTTCATGTAAATGCTCATACCTTTTTTTGCACTGCTGACGAGAGCGACGTTATGCCAGCGCAATCTTTGTACTGGTGGCGTCGTTCGTTGTATGTTGACATTGCCGACGCGAGCGCGCACTCCGGCTGTTGCCAAATAAAGGTTGTATTGCGAATTGGTCGTTGCTCTGATCGTTTTACTGCACAGCGTCTGATTGGCCAGCACTGCCGGATTAACCCATGTCAATATAGTAAAATCCTGTTGCGACGGATTGAAATTAGTCAACTTAGTGCCAAAAACCTCGACATAATCGTTGACGCCGTCAAAAAGCAAAGCATTTTTCAATCTCAGCCAGCGGCCGCCGCCGCGCAGCCACGTCGGTCCGCTGCCGACCGGGGAGAGGATTCCGGCATAGTTAACCGGGTCAAACCCTGCGGCAGTACAACTGCTGGCGCTGTTATATACCGCCGGACAGAGTGCTCCTTTTACTTTTGCTTTGTAATCCATGGTTTCAAAGTTGAAATTGATAAAGGCGTCGCCGTCACGATTAATGAGGCTGTTGAATGCCAGCCAGCGGGTATACTTTGCTCTGGTTCTTGCCTTGCCCAGCGCCGGCATAACCATACCCATGAGAATACCGATGACCATGACCACCATCAGCATTTCTATCAGTGTAAACCCACGCTTTATAATCACTATTCATCCTCCATCAAATTGAAAATTTACTGTTGCAACCTGTTTACTGACGGCATTTCCTTTGTTCATCTGACGCTACGACAAGATGTATCGATTTATAATTTTACAACATTTTTCAAACAGTTGTAACAACATATCATTGCCGGCGATTTATGCAAATCTTAAATTGAGTAAAGATTAATGCTGTGACTCCAGCCAGCGTTCAGCATCAATTGCCGCTCTGCAGCCCATTCCTGCCGCAGTAATCGCCTGGCGGTAAACATGGTCAGCGCAGTCGCCGGCGGCGAAAACACCCTCCATGCTGGTATAACTGCTGTGGTTCTGCAAAATTATATAACCGTTGGGATTCATCTCCACCTTTCCGGCAAATAACGCAGTATTCGGCACATGACCGAGCGCGGCAAAATAACCGGAACAGGGTATTTCACTTTCGACGCCGGATTTGACATCACGCACTTTCACCCCCTCAACCTGTTTTTCGCCTAGTACTTCAACTACTTGAGCATTGAGAATAAATTTTATTTTGGGATGTTGTTTGGCGCGTTCCACCATAATCCGCGAGGCCCGGAATTCATCGCGACGGTGAATCAGGGTGACTGATGACGCAAATTTAGTCAGAAACAGCGCCTCTTCCATTGCGGTGTCGCCACCACCGACGACGACGACGGGAACATCCCGGAAGAAAGCGCCATCACAGGTAGCACAGGCGGAAACACCGGCGTTCTTCAAGCGTTGTTCAGACTCCAGTTCCATCCATCGCGGCGATGCCCCGGTGGCGATAATGAGCGCCGCAGCTTCGATTTCTTCGCCTGAATTCAACCGCAGGAGTTGCGGCCCGCCGGCTTTCAAGGTTATTTCAACGACACTGTCCTGAACGACTCGTGTTCCAAAGTGTTCGGCTTGTTCTTGCAGTTTCATCATCAGTTCAAAGCCATTTATGGCCTCAGGAAAGCCGGGAAAATTTTCAACATCACTGGTTTGTGTTAACAGTCCGCCGGGAAGATTTCCCGCCAACACGAGTGGATTCAAGTTTGCCCGGGAAGCATAGATTGCCGCCGTAAGTCCAGCCGCGCCGCTACCGATTATGACTAAATTTTCTTTGCTCACTGTCGCTCCAATCTTATATTTTTGTTTGGTTTCTGAAATAATAATTTATCAGTAAAAAGTTCTTTATGAAAATATACAGCGATTTGCGTGAATTGCAAAAACACCGCCGGAAATCTTTATCGGTTCTTTCTTAAAACGATTGGCAATAATTAATACCCGTCTTTGGGTGATGTATTATTATTTCGTTATTTTTAATGACTACAATAAAAAAAGATTTTTTTTGTAAAAATTATGCAATTCCGGGAAAAGGTATTGACTTTTTTTAAAACATGTGGTATAATGGTGGTAAACGGTAATAAACCAGTGGTATATACGATGTGAGCTCCGGCATACAATATGGCGTTCCGTTTAACTGTAAGTTTGTGTTATATGGTGATGACGCACCAAGTGATGATTTGAAGAAAATGATTGACTCGGCGTTGAAATACAGGCGGTTTATTCTTCAGCCCGTTGTTTAAGAGGTATCATCTCTCAATACAATCTGGATGCGATCGCCCGGAAAGCGGCAGCAAAATTGATTGAATTGATTAATGGTTCTTGTAAAGAAGTTAAGGAACTTTTTAACCCGGAATTAGTGATAATAGATAATTTAAACAACCAACAAATAAAAGACCCAATGAATTAAAAGGAGGCAACTATTAATGAAAAAAACTACCAAGGAAAGCAATTTCACACTCATTGAATTGCTCGTCGTGATCGCGATCATAGCAATCCTCGCCGGAATGTTACTGCCGGCACTGAATAAAGCCCGGGATGTTGCACGAAGCGGCAGTTGCAAAAACAACCTTAAGCAAATGGGACTCGCAAAGTACAATTATCTTTCCAGCTATGGAGACATATTTATTCCGGATACCTATGGCACATATGCGTGGTATTGGCCCGGGGTGATGGTTAATCAGAAATTTCTTAGTAAAAAACAACTTTTGTGTCCTGGCAGAAGAGACAGGGCAAACGTTGCTGGCATCGCAGATTTCTGGAAGGATACTACAGTTCCTGCCCCGAGTTATAGCGGATGGAGAAATGAAGATTATGGTTATAATTACTTATTTCTGTCTTCCAGATTTTCCGCAACTTATCCTGCACGGCAGGTACGCTTGTCGATGTGTCGCAAACCGTCCCAGACCGTGATGTTTGTTGATTCGATATTGCCAGCGCATAATGGCTTGGACGATTTTGGCTGGTTTGTGGTGACCAATGCCTTTAATGCAGCCACATCATTTGCATGGCCGGCACATCAATCCTATACGGAATGTAATACCGTTTTTGTTGACGGGCATGTTGTTGGAGCGCGGGCTCCTGGCGGGGTCAAGGGTGATGCTGCCGCGGATCGGTTGATGAATGATCCTGGCAGTCTGATTTACGGTCCATATGTTGCTGCCGTTGGTTATCGGAATGACAGTAGTATGTGGGTAAGGCACGATGGAAAGTTTGAAAGAACATTCCCTTATGATTGATCCGTTGTTTTGATTCTGAAAAAAACATGTTTCGTGTTAGTTTTTATTACCGGCGTCGCTTTATGTGATTTCCGGTAATATTTTTAGGTTCTTTATTAATAACGAGTGGCAATAATTAATACCCATCTTTGGGGGTGATGTGTTATCTTTTCGCTTATTTAATGATTACAACAATAAAAATAAGGAATTTTTTTGTAATAAATTATGCATTTCCGGGAAAAGGTATTGACTTTTTTTAAAACATGTGGTATAATGGTGGTAAACAGTAATAAACAAGTGGTAATAAAATGCAAGCTCCGGCATACATGAGAATCAGACAATATGTTGTGGATGAGGTATTTAAGCATCACCAACATGAACATCAGATTTTATCTGAACGCGAGCTTTGTGAGCTTTTTTCTGTTACCAGACCGACCGTCAGGAAGGCATTAAAGGATTTGATTGATGATGGCTACCTGTTGATTCGTCCCGGGCTCGGTACTTTCACTAATCCGGCAAAGGCAACTTATTTTGTTCATAATAAAGATGTATTATGTCTGGGATTGATCATCAGCGATGGAAGACAGGTTTACTATGATTCATTTTACTGGAGCTTGTTAACCGGTATTGGGAATGAGGTTTTCAAACGCACCTGTTGTTTGCGGATAATTAATCTTACCAGCCGGGATATGAAAATTGTTGACGAAATCAAACAGATGCTTCTCCATGGTTTGATTTGGATTTGCCCGCCGTCATCAGCAGGAGAGATTATAAACCGGCTGAATGATGAATGCAAGTTACCCGTTATTTCAATTAACCGCAATTTTGAAGGCAAAGTCAACTATGTATCGATGAATTCCAGACAGGAAGGCTATCAGATTACTAATTTGTTCCTGAAAAAAGGTTTAAGGAAAATTGTTTACGCCGGCATGAATAAAAATAATGAAATTGATGACCAGTTTATATGCGGCGCCCGGGATGCGTTTATTGAAATTGGAGTTCCGTTTAACAGCAGGTATGTGTTATATGGTCATGATGAGCCAATTGATGATTTGAAGAAAATGATTGAACTCGGGGTTGAAATACAAGCGATTTATTCTTCAGTCAGTTGTTTAAGAGGTATTATTTCCCTGATGAAAGAGAAACAAATAATTCTATGCAGAGACCTCTGGCTGGCGACAGAAGGACACAATATTTCAACAACAACTGAATTCAACGGAATCGTTTCTCAATATGATCTGGATGCGATTGCCCGGAAAGCGGCAGCAAAATTGATTGAGTTGATTAATGGTTCTTGTAAACAAGTTAAGGAACTTTTCAACCCGAAATTAATGATAATAGATAATTTAAATAACCAACAACCAACAAATAAACCAATCAATGAATTAATAGGGAGGCAACCATAATGAAAAGAACTTCAAAGAAATGCAATTTCACACTTATTGAATTGCTCGTCGTGATTGCGATCATCGCGATACTGGCAGGAATGTTGCTGCCGGCGTTGAATAAAGCCAGGGATGTTGCGCGAAGCGGCAGTTGCAAAAACAACCTTAAGCAAATGGGACTCGCAATGTACAATTACCTTTCCAGCTATGGAGACAAATTTATTCCGGATACCTATGGGACCGGGTACAATTGGTATTGGCCGGGGGTGATGGTTAATCAGAAATTTGTCAGTAAAAAACAACTTTTGTGCCCTGGCAGAAGAGACAAATCAACCGCTGCCAGCGCAAATTTCTGGAAGGATACTACAGTTCCTGACCCGAGTTATACTTATTGGAGAAATACCGATTATGGTTATAATTACTTCTTTCTCGCTTCCAGATTTTCCGCAACTTATGGTGAAAGGCAGGTACGCTTGTCGATGTGTCGCAAACCGTCCCAGACAGTGATGTATGCTGATTCGATGATTTCTGGGCATTTTGGTCTGGACGATTATGGCTGGTATGTGGTCAACAATAGCTATAGTGCAACCAATGCGCCATTTACATGGCCGGCGCATCAGTCCTACACGGAATGTAATGTCGTTTTTGTTGATGGCCATGTTATTGGAGCTCGGGCTCCGGGTGGAGTCAGGGGTGACGCTGCCTCACAGCGGTTGATGAATGATCCCGGCAGTCCGATTTACGGTCCATATGTTGCTGCAGTTGGTTATCGGAATGACAGTAGTATGTGGGTAAGGCACGATGGAAAGTTTGAAAGAACATTCCCTTACGATTGATCTGTTGTTTTGATTCTGAAAAAACATATTTCGTGTTAATTTATATTACCGGCGTCGCTTTTGGTGGTGTCCGGTAATATTTTTAAAGATTATAACAATCCGACTTATCTAATTCTTTACATACTGACCCAAATTTATAAACATAGAAAGGTAATTATTTATGAAAGCTAACGTTGCCGGGATCATCTTTGTTGGCATGCTAATCAGTTTGGGATGTGCCGTGAATGCCGCAGACAGTATTGTCTATACTGCGAACAGTGAGTGGAAGACGGTCGATATGTCCGATGTGAAAGTCAAACCGGGAAGTGCGCTTGATTTCAGCGCATACGTTGAAGGACCGGCAGGAAAGTACGGCAAGGTTATCACCACTCCGAGCGGAGGCCTTGCCTTCTCCGGAGCCCCGGAACGGGAAGTGCGTTTTTTTGGTTTTGGTTTGTGGGGTTTGACTTTCAGAGCATTAATTGGTAAAACCGACGGGGCAACCAAGGCGAACATCAAGGAATATGTCGCGCTGATTAAGCGGCAAGGTTACAATATGCTCCGTCCTACCAATTTTGACATGTTAGTAACATGGAAAAGCGGTAAAGATGGAGAACTTGACCCTGTCGCTCTTGACCAGATTGATTACCTTTTTGCCTGCACGAAAGAGGCCGGCATCTACCTTTATATAGACTTGGGCATGAGTAGCGGATATTTTAGTAGTGCCAACAAAAAACCTTATGGCGAACAAAAATTAGATATGTTTGTCGGAGACGCTTTGACGCGGGAAATTTACAAGACCGGCGTTTCAAAAGTTTTGACGCACGTCAACCCCTATACCGGAACCCGGCTCCTGGATGACCCCATGCTTGTCTGTATTAACTTTTATAATGAAATCGAGTTTGCTTATACGCGTCCGTCAGGAAAATCCAAACCGGTGTTGGAGCGACTATGGCGTGAATGGTTGAAAAAGAAATATCCATCGGTTAAAGCAGTATCAACAGCATGGAAAAATGCAACTATTGCCAAGCTTGGAAGCATTGATGAAATTCCGCTCTGTCGTTATTCTCCAGGTCAGGACGGCAACGACTTTGCCGCATTTGTAAATGAACGCTTTGTCGAACTCCTTGGCTGGTGGACAAAAACAGTACGGGATATTGGCTATCAAGGCATGGTAACGCAATTTGATATGGGCGGTTCCTTGTTTTTTACCAGTTTACACGACGCCATATCCGCAATTTCAATGCATAACTATTATGCCCATCCCGAGCCTGGCGCCTTGCGTGACGGAACAACAATAGTTCAGAGCAGTCATGTCGAGGATACTGCCGGGGTGATGCGCTATTTTTCCGCGGTCCGCCTTTTTGATAAACCTTTTTTTATTACGGAATATAATCATGGTTTCTGGAATCAGTATCAACATGAGAGCGGATTGATTTATGGCGCCTACTCAGCATTTCAGAACCTTCAAGGAGTTTTGCTCTACTGCAATGCGGTTTATAATGAAGTAAAACTTCCAATGGAAACCTTCAGGTCAGGTCTTTCCCCCGTCGGGAGGGCCAATGAATTTCTGGCGGCGTGTCTCTATATGCGTGGCGATGTCGCTCCGTCACCACACCGGGTTGAACTGCGACTCGAACCAGACTATATCACCAGACACATGTATCCGGCTGCCAATACCGAGCAGAGTAAAATTGCACTTCTTACCGGTTACGGCGCACGTTATGCACCGCCGGGACGTCCCGAACCGGCAAGAAAAGCCGACATGCAAGTTGCACCGGGAGCTGGCGCCGCTACCGGTTCCACTGCCGACATGACTGTCGTAGAACAATCAAAGCGAGAGTCTTATGCACTTAAGAATGTCATTGATGAAATGCGCCGTAACGGCATTTTGCCCGCAAATAATATCAGCAATCTGAACGCGGAAATTTTCCAGAGTGATACCGGCGAGATTACCCTGATGGCCAAGGAAAAGAAACTTACCGTTGTTACGCCGCGTACCGAAGCGGTTACGATTACCGGTGGCAAATCCGCAAAACTTTCGGCGGTGAATGTAGATTTGACCAGCATTGCCGCCTGTGTTGCCGTCTGTTCGATGGATCGCAAGCCGTTGCGCGAAAGTCGCCGCATGGTATTGGTTTACAATACCGATACGGCGAATACCGGAATGGAGCTTTCTGCTGATCGTACCACCATGCGCAAGCAGGGAAAATTCCCGCCGTTGATGCAAACCGGAAAGCTCAATGTTTCCATCGAGAACGCTAATGCAACAAAAATTCAGGTATGGGCATTAGGGTTCAATGGAACAAGACGTGAACAGATTGCCGCAACTGTCAAGGATGGTCGTATCGTCATTGCGATTGATACGGAGAAGCTGAAAAACGGTCCCACTCCATTCTTTGAAATTGTGCATGAATAACACTATTTTTTTTGAATGTTAGCGCTTGTTTTTTGTTTCCCGCTCGATGTTTGGGCAATATTTACGGTCCAGTATTTTGAAATCAGATTCAGATTGAAATATAGTTTATTACTTTGTAAAGCTAAAACTTGCGCAATCTATTTTAAATTTCAACCTTATCAGTGTATAATGCCGGTTGATATTTGAAAATTACGGGAATTAGTATCTATTGCATAAAACTTAATAATTTATTGGGTGAAATTCAGCCGATCAAAGCAATTTAGAAGGCCACCGGGTGGCTTAACAAATAAATACGAAAGAAATACGCTATATGCAGGTTTCTCCACCTGTTACACAAAATACGGTTGCGTCTGTGTCAGACGGCAAACCATATCATTGCGGAACACTTAGCTATACCAAGGCGGGACTGTTTGTTCTATTCGCCTGGTTATTGTGGGGTGACTTTTGTTTTACAATGATGGAGGCCGTGGTGCCGAGCATCATGCCGTTGAAAATGAAAGCACTCGGATGTCCGAACTGGCTGATGGGGGCGATTCTAACTACCGCGCCCGGCATTATCAGTATGACGGTAGGTCCTTATGTCAGTTTTAAAAGTGACCGGTATCGCAGCCGGTGGGGACGGCGTATTCCGTTTATTCTCTTTTCCATGCCTTTTCTGTGTATTTGTCTTGCTTTGCTTGGTTTCAGTGATGATATTTGTGCATTATTGCGTAGAAACTCGCAATTTTTAGAGCAGTATGCGCCGTCAACGATTACGATTGTGATGGTGGCTTTTTTTCTGATTATGTTCAAGTTCTTTGATATGTTTGTCAATTCGGTTTTCTGGTATCTGTTCAATGACGTGGTTCCGGTGCAATTTTTGTCCCGGTTCATGGGTGCATTCAAGATTGTCGGCACTGGCGCCAGTGCATTGTACAACTGTTTTATTTTCAGATATGCTGAAACTCACATGCGGGAAATTCTGGTTGGCGCGGCGTTGCTCTATTTTATCGGTTTCGGTCTGGCTTGTCTGATGATCAAAGAGGGTCAATATCCGCCACCAAGTGATAAAGAACGGGATCAATCCAAAGGTTTTCGCGGTCTGCTGACCTTTTTTAGAGAATCTTTTTCGCATAAATTTTACTGGTTCCGTTTCTTTAGTACAGCAATCACGGCTATCGCTTTTGCCATCAGCCCGTTCAATATTTTTTTCAATCAGGAAATGGGACTGTCGCTGGCGCAGATTGGCTACATCGCCGGTTTGTCTTCAGTTATTCAAATGTCGGCGATGTATTTAATGGCAATCTTTGTTGACCGCTGGCATCCAATCCGTATTTGCGCCTATGGCGCAATTTTTACTGCTGTCGGTACTGCCATCAGCATGGTCTGGCTTTTCGTGACAATACCCGGGGTTTACTTTTTCTGGATGAATATGGGCAATGCCTTTATCGGCGCTTTCTTGAGCGCATTGCTCGGTGTCGCTGCTCTCCCTTGCGAAATGCGGATTTTCCCGAAATCCAGATTCGGTCAATTTTGTTCCGCACAAGCGATGCTGCGCAATTCATTCACTGTATTAGCCGGAATCATGGCAGGGTTATTTATTGATACGATAAAAGTATTCTGTAACGGTTCTGATTTTGCTTACCGGTTTAAATTCGTCTGGTTGACAATATTTATCGGGCTCGGCGCAATATTTATGACTTGTGCCTATCGGGAATGGTACCGGCTCGGTGGCGATAAACATTTTCATCCGCCAGCACCGTGGAATCCAAACGGCGTGGAAGAGATGCCGGTAGTACCGATTATATGCCCGCAAAGTAAATGGTTGAATGTCTTCTTCGTTCTATTTGACTGTATTATGGGACTGTCCACCTTTGGCACGGTATTGTTGATGTGGTGGATGTTCGTGGATGAAAAAATGCTGGCATTCAAATGGTTTGGTTTGATTGTCCTTCCGCTTTCAGTGCTGGGGTGGTTGCTCTGGCTGGTGTTAAGAAGATCCATCCGTCGAGATATTGATGCCGCTAAAAACGGCTTGCCGTTGAAAAATGGCATTCCGCATCATGGTATGCTGATTATCTTTGCTTCAAAGTTTCTGATTGCCATCGGTCTCTGGGTGGCGCAGGTGATTGTATGCCTTGTAATCAATTTGGAATCAGGTGCAATCGTATTCGGCTTAGCCAACGCAATCACCAATTTTATCCTGATTGGAACAGTCTATCTGTTATGCAGAATTGAACGCGGCAACTCAACCGTTGTGGACGAAAAACTCGAGGCCGACCCAGATTTGACGCCATCACCAGTTGCAACATAAAAGCTATACCAATTAGCTTTTATGTATTAGTTTTTGTTTTCGAATCTCCGGTCCGCCTGCAGGGGGGCAGTCCGTAATACCTTGAGGCTTGCCTTGGTTATAGGATGGACGGAGATTATTTAATTTACTTTTTTGTAAATATGTTTCTATCGCTTTTTCGGTACCATAGGCAACATGATTCAAGCCATAATTATAAGGAATAACCTAAATGCAAGTTTCAGCGCCGGTTCCGGCTGGTTCCCCGCCCAGTGCGGAAATTGTTAACGGAGAAAAAATTTACAGTTGTGGCACTTTGAGATATACCAAGGTTGGTCTGGTTGTGTTGTTTGCCTGGCTGCTTTGGGGCGATTTCTGCTTTACGCTGATGGAGGCCGTCGTGCCAAGTATTCTCCCTCTGAAGTTAAAAGGGCTCGGGTGTTCCAATTCGGTGATGGCGCTCATAATGACTGCGGCGCCGGGTGTTATTTGCATGACGGTCAATCCTTATGTAAGTTTTAAGAGTGACCGTTACCGCAGTCGCTGGGGACGGCGCATTCCTTTCATTGTCTGGACCATGCCGTTCGTTTGTGCCACGCTGGTGATGTTGGGTTTTAGCGACGATTTCTGTGTAATGTTGCGAAGAAACTCAGAATTTTTGACCAACTATTCTCCTGCCGCCATTACCATTGCCCTGATTGCGGTGTTCATGATTATGTTTGAGTTTTTCAACATGTTTGTGAATGCGGTATTCTGGTATCTTTTTAATGATGTGGTGCCGGCGCAGTTCTTAGCCCGTTTCATGGGAGCATTCCGGATTGTAAGTACTGGCGCTAGCGCACTTTACAACTGTTTTATCTTTAAATACGCCAATACTCACATGCGTGAAATATTTGTCGGTGCAGCGTTGCTTTATCTGGTCGGATTCGGGGTTGCCTGCATTTTTATTAAGGAAGGACAATACCCGCCACTGGACGAAAAACGTGTGGAAGAGGGCAAAGGCTGGCGTGGCATCAAGACCTTTTTCAAAGAAAGTTTTATGGTGAAATTATACCGGTTGCGATTTTATGTGACAGCATTCTCCTATGCCGCCTGGTCAATCGCCACTTTTACCGTGTTTTTTAACCGGGACATGGGGCTGACGCTGGCGCAAATCGGTTATATCAGTGCGATCGGGTCGGTCGCCATGATGGCGGCGATGTATCTGATGGCCATTTTTGTTGACCGCTGGCATCCGCTGCGCATTACCGTTTACGGTGCGGTGTTCGGAGTTCTGGGTAGCGCTGTTTCCAACGTGTGGCTTTTCGTCAGCATGCCCGGGGAATATTTTTTCTGGCTGAATATCGGCAATGTTCTGGTCGGGATGTTCCTGGCTGCGCTGGTTAATGTTTCGGCGGCTCCGAGTCAGATGCGGATATTCCCGCGGTCAAGATATGGCCAATTTTGTTCGGCACAGGCGATGCTCAGGTCGGTTTTTACCATTATTGCCGGGTTTGCCGCCGGTCTTTTTATTGATTTTATCAGATATTTATTTAATGGGTCTGACTTTGCCTATCGCTTTATCTATCTTTGGATGACATTTTTTTTGGCGATAGCAGCGGTTATGTCAATCCTGCTGTATCGTGAATGGTATCGGCTGGGTGGTGACAAAAATTTTCATCCGCCGGCGCCTTGGACTCCGGGGGGTTATGAGGAACTGGCGGTCGTGCCGATTGTCGGACCTCAGACCAGGTGGATGAATGTCGGGCTTAGAATTTTTGACACTATTATGTGGTTGTCTGTAATATTAATACCGGTGATGATGTGGTGGTTGTACCATAAACAGGCGATGTCGGCGTTTAAATGGTATGGGGTTTTGATATTGCCGCTGGCAATTATGGTATTATTCTGCTGGCTGTTCCTACGGCGTTCCATCTGCCGCGATATGGCTGCCGCACGGGGAGGTTTGCCGTTGCGCAACGGGATTCCTCATCATGGAATGATGATTGTACTCGGCAGCAAATTTCTGTTGGCTATCGGCATCTGGGTGTGTCAGGTGGTCTGTTGTATTGTTCTCAATTTGCAATCAGGGTCGGTGGTGTTCGGGATTGCCAGCGTAGCCTCCAATTTTCTTCTGATTACATTGCTCTATGTGATGTGCCGGGTTGAACGCGGATATTCAGTGACAATTGATGAACCGTTTGAGACGGCATCTGCTGTTGCCCATGCATCGTAAATAATACGGAATCTCTTATGAAAATTGTTGCGCATCGCGGATATTCTGCTAAGTATCCTGAAAATACCTTGCCGGCTTTTGACGCAGCGCTCCGTAATCCTGATTGCGGCACGAAAATATCCGGGATTGAACTCGATATTCAGTTAAGCGCGGATAATAAAATTGTCGTGTTTCACGATGTTGAAATTGAGTCAAACGGCCAGCGGAAACCGGTTTCATCTTTTACCTATGAACAAATCATAAATCTGACCTTGCCACGACTGAACGGAGAAAGAGTGCCTCTGTTGGATGAGGTACTTAATCTGGTTGATCACCGCCTGGAATTACTCGTGGAAATTAAAGCCGGGCAGTATCAACACTCAATGCTATTACAGGCGGTATTAGAACAAATCAAAAGTTACCAACCGCAAGGCAGCGACATTATAATCCACTCTTTTTCTGCGGACATAATGTGCGACGCACTGACTCAATTCTCCGGCGTTAACGTAAAATACGGGGCGCTTTGCGGTACGGCGGTAGAAATTGAAAAATTTGCGGATATTATCGACCGTCTTGATTATATCCACCCGTCATTCAATGCGCTGCTTGACTCCCCGGGCGCTTTTGAGCAGACAAATCGACCTTTTCATCTTTGGACAGTAAACAGCAAAGAACAATTTGACAAAATCATGCGGTTGCCATGCCGGGATAAAATCAGGGCAGTCATGACCGATGAGCTTGAACTGTTTTGTCAAATTGTTTAACCGTACTATGGCTTTATGCAGAAAGACTGTGACGACGATTACGCAGAATTACCTCCAGTTCCGGTACCTCCATACATTTTCTGCAAATCATTTTATGCATGGCCTGTCTGGATACTTTGCGTCGTTGCGCCATAGCGCCGAAGGTAAGCCTGGGATCAGCTATTTTCTCTTCAAGCATCCGTAATGTCTGTTCATCCAGCGCCAGCAGGAACACAATTACTTCGAGCAGTTCCTGTCGTGAATAAGTGACTGCCTCCGGTTCTTCATTATCGTTCACCGCCATCGCCGGGTTCTCAAGAATTTCTTCGTTAATCGGTAGAATCATTTTCTTCTCCGTTAACAATTCCGGTTCCACTGCCTCGCGACACCATTCAACATATTGACAGTTTCTGCACGTTGCCAGTTTGCCAAATTTACGACCATAACACTTCATTTTCTCCTCCAGGGTAAATAAAAGTTAATAACTGCGTGCCGGTTATTACAGCTTGGTTTACTCCAAATCAAACTTCACCGACATTAAATTAGTATATATTAGTTTAACTTAATTTAACTTTCAAATCAAAATGTTAATTTTTTTTAATTTTTTATTGCTTTTAAAAAAAAAGACGTTAACTTTAGTAGAGGAATAAAGTTATCTGGAATAAAAAACAGGAGATGGTATGCGGGATACTGGTGGCAAATTACGTTATTACCGGCAGTTGCGCGGTTATTCACAGGCGGATTTTGCGTCTCAACTGGCCAACATTGACAAGGTAAATATTTCGCTATGGGAAAACGGGCGCAAAGCGATTCCGGTAAAATATTACCGGCGCATTTGTGAATTGCTGGCGTTACGTCAGGAAGAACTCTTTGGCTTGCCCGGCGCCGGATTAAGTAACGTGGTTGCGGTTTCTCCAGATGATTTGAAACCGGTGCCGGTAATTTCGTTTGCCACGGCACAGGATTGCAATACTTTGCTGCAACCGATATGTGAGTATGCCGAAGAACATGCTGAAGACCGGGTATATTTCAAGTCAGCCCGCCCGGGTGATTTTGCGGTTCGCATCAAAGGTGATTCCATGTCGCCGTGGTATCCGGATGGAACAACTGTTCTGGTTGCCAGAGGTGAAATTCCCCGGCACGGTAAACGGGTGGTGGCGAAATTACTGAATGGCGATGTCGTTTTTAAAATCTTTCTGGATTGCGGGGATAAAATTGTGTTGAAATCCATCAATGACCAGGAAGGCGTTGATCTGGAATTCGACAAAACGTCACAATTTGCCGCCTGGATCTGGCCGGTCCGGGAATCCATCAGAAATGAAGATGATTTGGATCTGGAGATGACGGCGCATAATATTCCCCATCGCTGGCAGCAAAAGTGATGATCGCTGTTTGTGAAATTTATATTGTGTCCCGAGGATTCATCCGATTGATTTTTCGTTAGAGAAGACTATCTTTTATAACAATAATTGAAAACAATGCGATGAGCTCAATCTTGAGTTGAATTAAACTTTTTCATTTATGTGAAAAGTATCGCAACAGTTTCTTTGCAAACGAAAAAACGAAGAAGAAAAGGAATTAAATTTAATTTTCCGAATCGGATATTCGCCGTTATTATATAAAAGATTACAAATAATTGGTTAATCATCGCTTGATTTGGCGTATTATTCAATATATTGTTCTAAAACAGGATTTTAAAAACAGGAGAACTCAGGAATGAAAAGAATATTTGTGTTGATGATGTTACTCGGCATTTCCATAATGGTTTGCGGTCGCGATATTACCACGAATGATGGTACCGTCTACAAGGATGCCGAGGTTATGAACAATACGCCGGTTGAATTAACCATTATGTACAATGACAAAAATGGCAACCCGGTTTTGCGGGGCATTGATTTTAAGCAATTGCCGGAGAGCATTCAGAAAGAGTTCAACTATACCAAAGTGAGAGCGGATGAATTTAATAGACACGCGGCGGAATATCAGCAGATGCGTTATGAAAAAGCCATGAAAATGGCTGCCGCCAATGCGATAGTTGAAAAACAGACAGAAGAACGGGATAAACAGATTGATCAAATCCAGGCATTTGTCCACAGTCAACGGCAACAGATTGAATTGAAGGTACTGCGTCCAATCAAGGGTGGTTGTATCGGTTATGCCGCCTCAATTATACATAACCTCAATACTGGCAAGTATGGTATTTACTATGTTCGCGGCGTTCGCGCCGACAACGGCGGCGCCTGGGAAGGCGACGTTTACCCTACCGGCGGCAAGATTTCTGTTGCCGAAGGTGAAATTCCGGTGTTCAACAGTTCATTTGCTCAAGCGGTTGCGGAGGCATACGAGTCTGCCAACATTCAACAGTAACAGTTTCAACGGCAAGGGAAACTATGTCACTACTGTCGGCGCTGTCAGGACGATATAAATCACGAGCGGCATGTTTGCTGTGGTTGGTGCTGCTGTGGGCAGTGGTTGCTGTTGCTTTTCATTGTTACTACGCCATCGTGGCGCGGGAAAAATATCTCAAAGCCGGCAACCGCATAGCCATGCGGCATGGTACCTATGATGGCGGTCGCGGACGGATTCTCGATCGTTTGGGTCGCGCACTTGCCTGGTCGGAACGCCGCTTCGATTTATTCCTGTTTAAACTTCCGGAAGACAAAGAGATTTTGAACAACATGATGGAAAGGATAAAAAAAGTATTGCCTGATTCCGGATGTTTCCGGATGAAAGAAGCCTACTTCCTTGTTCAGCGCGATATCCAGCCGGATAAAATTCTTGAACTTGAACCGTTGCTGAATATGTTCCCCGACCTTAAAATTCTTCCCCGCGTTGAACGCCGCGTAGTGGACTATCCGGAAATCCGTTCATTGATCGGAAAAACCAAATTCAATGACGGGATTCAGACCGGAATCAGCGGCGTGGAACTGGATAAAAACAGTGAACTTTCCGGGACAGAAGGACAATATGAGGTTATGCTCGACCGGCATAAAAACTGGGTGCGCAACACCTGGCAGTTAATCAAAAAAGCCGCACCGGGCAAGGATATTAAATTAAGCCTGACTCTGGAAGAATTGATTGTTCCGGTCGCCAAGCAGGAGGCAAAACTTGATTGTGACTTTGATCAAAATTTGACCATGGACGACTGGGAACACTTTGACCTGCCTGACAATATTAATGATTTGACTGTTATTGATAATTCCGGGAAATAATAATGAAGAAAAAAGTTGACGAAATATGGAATATGATGGAACACCGCCCGCTGCCGGTGCCCCTGTTGATTTTGCTGAGTCTGTTTGTTCTGGGGCTGTGGGGTTGTCTGGCAATTTATAATGCCACCTGCTACGGACCGTCGCCATTTTATTTTGTCGGCAGACAGTTGTTGTGGCTGGTCTTAAGCATGATTGTGCTGCTGGTATGTTCAAGTATTCCATTCTCTTTCTACCGGAATAACGCGGAATTGATTGTCGGTATATTTTATGTGCCGTTACTGCTGGTATTGATTTTTGGCGTTCAAATTAACGGCATGACCGGATGGTTTGCCATTGATAATGTTTTTATTCAGCCCTCGGAGCTGGCAAAAGGCGCATTCATCCTCTCGTTATGTCACTGGGGCTATAAAATGGAGCCGGGTTGGCCGCGTTTCGGCGGTATGCTCTTATTGACTCTGGTCTGGACGTTGCCGGTGGCATTACAGCCGGATATCGGTACCGCCATGGTATATATTGCCGGTTTTATTGTTATGTTCTGGCTGATTGATGGCAAGCTGAAATGTTTATTAACGATTCCGGCGATACTGTTGCCGATCTGTGCCGGATTGCTTTATTCCAGCACCTATTTAATGAACCGGGTTCTGGGTTTTTTGAATCCGGAATCGGATCCGCTGGGTATCGGCTGGCATGTCCGCCAGTTTCAGTTCACGCTTGCCCGGGGCGGTTTATGGGGAACGAAATGGGGCAAAGCGTTATGGGCAAATTCCTATCTGCCGCTTTCGCATAGTGACTCAGTTTATGCCTCATTGAGTGAGGCGCTCGGGTTTGCCGGGGCATTGCCGGTGGTGATTCTGATGGCGCTGCTGGTCTTTTTTGCCTACCGGTTGACGCTGAAAGTTAAAGATGAATTCCGCAAGAGTATTATTCTTGGTGTTGCGATGCTGTTTGCAATTCAGGCCTTGATCCATGTCAGTGTCAATGTAACGCTCATGCCGGTTACCGGAATTACGATGCCGGTGCTGAGTTACGGCGGCAGTTCACTGCTGGCAACAATGGCGGCATTCGGGGTTCTGCTCAGCGCTGCGGGCGAAGAGAAAAACATTTTTGCTGCTGGAATCTACTACCAACGGGCCGACCATTTGAAGCGTTAATTCCTCAGCGGAATAATCCGTCACCCGAATACCCCGCATTAAATAAAATCAAAAAATATGAAAATTGAAAATAATAACATTGTTCCGGAATGGCTGAATAACATTCCTGTTTTCCCGGTAAAATCGCTGCCTCCGGAAAAAATGAAAGACGGGATTCTTATCCGCTCGCCAAATTGGCTTGGTGATGCCGTGATGACACTCCCGGCATTGATGCAGCTGAAAAAAATGATGCCGGAGTCCTGCGGGCTTTTTGTTATTTGTCCCGAGAATCTCACCGGTCTTTTTCGCGCTTTGCCATTCGTTGCCAAAATATTTCCGTTGCAACAAACGCATCGCAACTGGACGACAAAAGAACGTGAACAGTTGAAACGGATTAATCCCGGCGCGGCAATACTCTTTAACAACTCTTTGCGCGATGCAATTCACCTGCGTCTTGCCGGAATTCACCGTTTATATGGTGCGGCGGCGCGGTGTCGCGGCTTTCTGCTTCACCGCAGTTTTAAATTTGAACGGCGCAAAGATGCGGTATTGAATGGTCTTCAGCATACTTGCAAATATCTTGCGATGGTTCAAGCGCTTGGCGCACCACCATGGCAAGGAGAACTTCCCGAGTTTAATCTGCCCGCCTTTGAACAGGGGTTGCGCCATGAATTAATGCCCCTGGTCAGTCAAAAAAAACTATTGACGATTGCCGCCGGCGCAGCTTATGGCAGTTCAAAACGTTGGGATTCAGAATCATTCAATGCCGTTGCCGCCTGGTGGATTGAACAGGGCGGAACCGTTGCAGTTCTTGGCTCATCATCGGAGCGCGCCATCTGTCAGGAAGCAATCAAATCGCTGCCTCCGGACAAAGCGCAAAACCTTGCAGGAATAACTGATTTGACCGAATTAATGTTAATCTTGCGGCATGCTGCAGTATCGTTGGCTAACGACAGTGGTATCATGCATCTGGCGGCAGCGCTGGGCACTCCGGGTATTGCGTTATTCGGACCAACTGACCCGTCAGCAACCGCGCCTGTTTCCGGCAACTGGAAGATTCTCTATCAACAGGAGCCTTGTGCTCCCTGTTTCAAGCGTGAATGTCCGCGTAATACTCGCGCTTGCATGACCGGACTTACCCCGGATATGGTGATCGACGAGCTGAAGCGTTTGGTTTAAATCCTGAGTTTTTCACGCGAGCCATTTTTTAATTGTGGCTTTGAGTGAGGTGTGACTGATTGGTTTGGTCAGAAAGTCATTCATTCCTGCCTTCATGCATCGTTCCCGGTCTTCATACATGGCGCAGGCAGTCAGCGCGATAATCGGAATCTGGTGGTTGAGCACACGGGAATTATGGTCGCGAATGATTGCCGTTGCAGTTATGCCGCTCATTTCCGGCATTTGAATGTCCATGATTACCAGATCATAGGAATTCTTTTCAAGCATGGCGACAGCTTCCCTGCCATTGTTAGCGACATCAGAGGAGTGACCGTTTGATTTCAGGATTTCCACGACCACCTGTTGATTCTGGAGATTGTCTTCGACAACGAGTATTTTATGCCGCAATGCCGTTTCTTTGGGTAATGTAGTCTCTTCGTTCACCGGTTTTTCCTCGACAGTCAGATTCGGATTCCATGCTTCCAGATTGGCGGTGAACCAGAATTTAGAACCTCTGCCTGATTCACTTTCGACACCGATGCTGCCTTTCATGAGCGATACCAGTTTTTTGGCAATAACCAGTCCCAGTCCGGTGCCGCAATATTTTCTGGCGTATGCAGTTTGCGCGTCGGTTTGTGAAAACGGCTGAAAAAGCAGACTCTGTTTTTCCATCGCGATGCCGATGCCGCTATCGACCACTTCCACCTTGATGGTGAAAGAGTTATCACTGTGTTTTTCAGACTGGATATTTATCGCTATTGTGCCGGATTCAGTAAATTTGATGGCGTTTTCAAGCAAATTGAAAATAATCTGCCGCAATCTGCCCGGGTCACCGGAAACCATAATTGGAACTTCCGGACCGATCAGGCATAACGTTTCCAGTTTCTTCTCTGCCGCCCGCATGGTCATCAACTCAGTTACTTCATCAATCATTTCATGGAGGTTGAAGTTACATCTGCTTAACTTCATCTGGTTATTGTCCAGTTTTGAGAAATCCAGGATGCTGTTGACAATAGACAAAAGCGATTCAGCGCTTTTCCAGACGGTTTCAGTGTATTCTTGCTGTTCATGATTGAGTTCAGACTCCCGCAGTAGTCCGGCCATACCGATAATGCCGTTCATCGGGGTGCGGATTTCATGGCTGATAATCGCAAGGAATTCGCTCTTGGCACGATTGCCCGCTTGAGCTTCAAAGACGAGTTGATTGGCACGCGCAATGGCATATTGCAACTGTTGATTGGAGGCATCGCTTCTGGCTTTTGCCCGCAGCAGTTCTTCTTCATTCCGCTTGCGCGCGGTGATGTCGCGGAAGAAACTGGCATGACCGTAATCAACGCCATCCTTGCCGGTAACCCGCGAAAAATAACATTCAAAAATTCGCCCGTCTTTCAGTAGCAGTTCATTGATGTAACAGGCCTTGCCGGTTGTTAACGCCGACATTAAAGGTTCGAGTTCATGCAGTTGCGTGGCAAAGCGGGCGATGGTTTGATCATAATCAGCGGATGCGTCTACGTTCCACATCTGGCGGAGCCGGTTGTTGGCGGCAATAATTTTTTTCTCCGGCGATATCATCAGGATGCCGTCAATTGAGGCATCTTCGAGCGATTCCAGCATCGTTTTTTGTAATTTCAATGTCGACTCCGCTTGTTGCAACTGGGTGATATCCCGTATGGTTGCCAGCAGGTGTTTGTGCCCGTTATAGGTAAAAACAGAGAGATTGCCTTCAAACCATGATTCCCGCGTGGTGTCAGGGAAGTAATGGGCATTAACTTGACGTGATTCTCCGGTTTTAATCACCTGTTCCGCAATCTCAATGATTCCGGATTCGCGCCAATAAGGATTATTCCGGAAATTGCGATGGTCAAGTTCCGGATATTCTGCAAAAATTTGATTTGCCACCGGATTGGCAAAGACCCGTTCGCCACTTTCCGCTTTATATGCGGTAATGCTGACCAGCGCGGTCGAAACAATCTGCCGGGAGAATTCCTGTTCTTCCAGCAATCGTTTTCTCGCTTCATCAATCATGCTGATATCCTCTGCTGAACATACCACATATTTCACCTCGCCGTCAGCGCCGAGCAATGGCGTCCGGACAATATTGAGCAGATGATAGTCGCCATGTGAATCCGGGATAAGTTCCTGTTCATGGGTCTGTGTCCTGGTCTTGAATACGGTTTTATTGCCTGCCTGCAGCATTGTTGCAGTTTCGGAATTTACCTCATCAGGCAGCGGCTGGTTTTCCAGTTTGTCTCTGGTGACCCCTAAGAATGCCAGATGTGCGGCATTGACGGCGCCGTAATGATTAACGTCTTTCAAAAACCATATTTGAATCGGAATGTTATCTGCGAGAAAGGTTTGTTCCGCGTGTTTATTCATCAAGGCGTCATAGAGTTCGCGGTGATACTTACGGTAGAGCGAAAAAATATTCATCACCGTAATTATGACAATGACGATTATTACTGCAAACAACCGGCGCGAATAAATCAATGCCTGCCAATACCCGGCGCTGATATCAACCCCCAGCGCCGCAAAAATATGGTTGTTATAGGTATTCCTTACCGGGGCCACAGTTGATACAAACACTCCCCACTCGTCACCTGAAGGTCCTTCGGCAAAAGCCTTGCCGGTGGTGAAGATTTCATCCAGTCCCGGGAATGGTCCATCGTAAATGTCTCCCGGTTCCGCCGGCGGTTTTTGCGGTATTCCGTTGTTATCCGGGTTGGTATCGCAGTCCAGATAAAAAAAGATTTTGCCGTTGTTTTTTTTGCCCATCATGTAGATATAACTGATAGCTTTATCGGCTCTGCCGATAGCGGCAATTTTTGCCTGCAACCGTTTGTAATCCGGGTTGTACTTATCCGCCTTGGTCCCGGTGAGTTTTTGCAATTCCTCCGCGCCAATGGCGGAAACCATGGATTCGTTGAAACGGATCCAGTGCTGTTTCTCTTCGCGTTCAGCAATGCGCCCGACCCATTCTGTAACCACCCAGCCACCGGCGATGACGAATAAACCTGCCGCCAGCCAGAGCACTTCACGGCGGTACGATTTCAATGTCGAAAAATGGTTGGTATGATAACGCCATAGCGCAAAAGCGGTAATTACAATCAACGCGCAGCTCCAAAGTTCAACCGGTATTCCCGTCCATTTCACGACGAGCGCCTGATTCCATAATGTTGCCGGAAAAACATCCACAGGAGTGACGATGACAGTGGCAAGACCGTAACACAGCATCGCCACTATCGCAACAGGCAGGCACCGGCTTTCCGGTTTAACCCGCCGCCAGTAACGGAATAGCGCTGCCGCACCGAGTACTCCGCCGGGCAGTCCTAATAACAGTCGGGCAAACAGATTGAATCCATCCAGTCCATAACTTGCGCCGATGCCGAGAAAAGCAATAACCGGAATATATATCCATGTACCAAAACTTTTGCCACCACGCACCAATAACGCTTTCCGGGCAAAATCCAGCAGAAAGAAAAAGGAAATAAATATTATCGCGGAACGCAGCAACCCCATGCCGGAATGCAGACATGATAACTCCAGAATTCCGAGCCATTCACCGCAACCGTGAAACAGCGCAAAAAGGGTTAGCGTTTTCCACGGGAAAAAAGTCTCGCGGTGTGCCAGTAGATAGGAAACCATTGCCAGGAGTATAAAACTTAAGCCGTAGCAAAAATAAATGTAGTCCATCTGGAAAGAAAACCAGTGCATTCCCATCGCCAGCCTTTTTTGCTATATTTATCGATCCATGATTTTAACGCCGTTCAATAAATTACTTTGCCTGCTTCTCAAGAATATAACCAGCCATAATAAAAATACTAACGTTTCGCAAGGCCAGGTGACAATTTATGCATGTTTTTCTTCTTTTTAACAACTTTTCAAAACCGCAACAGTCCTCATCAAGGGCATTTCAGGTTGACAAAATAGCGTAAGAGTATAGAACGTTTAACCGTTGAATTTTGAAAGGAATATAGATGATGAATTTGTACGACATTCTGCAGAAAACTGCCGCAGATCAGGAACTCAATGAGGACGAAAAGAATTTTATCCGCACCTGGCAGCCGGAAAACCACAATTCCAAAAATATCGAACTGGAAGCGGCGAACGCCAAACTTAATGAAGCATTGCAGGATATGCAGCTTAAACTTGAACAGGCAGGTAACGATAAGAGCGCCGCTGAATCCATGCTGGCGGAAATGCAATTTCGTGCCGCCGTCACTAATATCGCCGGCAGATATAATTTCAGCGATCCCGATTACCTCGGATTCAAACTGAAAACTGCCGGTATTGAATTGAATGACGCTGTTCAGTCGGCCTCTTTTATGGATGAACTTAAGAAGAGCAGTCCGAAACTTTTCAAGGTCAATGCCATTCCCGGTTCCGGCAATGCAATGCATCATATCCATGAGCCGGTGTCTCGTACTGGCGGCACGATAGAAGCGATGATAGCCGCCGCCCCGCAAATCAAACAGTAATTCAAGCCGCTGAATATAAACATACTTTTGAAAGGAAAAGTAAAAATGTTGTACGCTTACAGTTTTCAGGATGTTAAACGTGATTTAAGTGATGTGCTCTCCACCTGTGTCGCCAACCAGCCCCGGTTCATCTCCATGTTCAAGCCGGGTACGATAGCCGCCAATCAGAAACATGAATGGCTCGAAGACCAGATTGCCGGGCGTTCGCTTTCAGTCGTCGGCGTTGACGAAATGACGCTGACCGCCAGCGCTGCCGATACGGCAAAAGTCAAAACCGGAACACTGCTTACCGTGAAAGATGATATGGCGTTGTTTCAGGTAACCGCAAAAAATTCCGCAACCTCTTTCACTGTCGTCAAAGTCGCGGCAAACGGTTCAGTAAAAACTGCTCCGGCGGTGGCGGATATTCTCAATATTGTTTCCACGCCGATGGCTCAGGCAACCGATAACGGCGATGGCGAGGAGAATTATCATTTTACCGGCAGGAATTACAATACCACACAGATTTTCCGCAAGGACATTGTTATTTCCGGTTCCGCGCTGGCGATTGCCGTTTATGGCAATGTGGACAATCAAATCAACCGCCAGACTGCTTTTGCGTTGTCCGAACTTGCCCGCGATTTGAACCGGGTGGCATTGTTTGGACGCCGGATTGAACCCGGCGCCGGAGTGAACGGCGAGATTGGCGGACTTTATGCTTTCGCCACCGGTTCCGGTGCGCTTGCCATTACCGGCGGTGACCACATTTTTGACAGTTATCTGGTCAATGATGCGGCGCAGACTATTCTCGCTGAAGGCGGCAGTCCGGATACGATTATGTGCAATCCGGGTCAGGCCAGAGTGCTGTCAAGTGAATTCAAGAAATCACTGCAGATTGTCCGTGAAGATCAAACTCGCGGCGCCTACGTTGCGGTTATCGTCAATGAGGTCAACGGTCAGACGATGAATATTCTTGCCGACCCCGATATGCCGGACACCGAAGCCTGGGTGATGGATTCCGCCGGATTCGCTCTTTCCAGCCTGAAAGGGCGCGGTATCGCGGATGAAGACGCCACCCCGAAAGGTTTCGACGGCATCAAACGCATGGCGCTCGGTGAATTGACGCTGGAATTCAAAAATTCCGCTCAGCGGCTCTGCCGGATTCACGGTTTGAAAACCTCAGTCAGCGCGCTCAATACCCTCCGTAGCGCCTGATCCAACCCCCTCCGTCCCCGTTGCCGGTAGCATTTACCCTCCAAGCCTCTCGCCTCCCGGATGTCAGGCTGCCGGCACGGGGGCTTTTTTTATCTGGAGAATCAGTTTATGATTACAGTTGAAAACGCTGATATATATTTTACCGCCCATCTGGCGTATGAATTATGGTCGCAATTAGACCAGACGGCAAAAAATAACGCTATAACAATGGCGCAATATGATATCGCCGCCGCGCTCTCCGGTCTGGTTGACGCAAACAATGAATATCACACCGTCGCTGTTTACGAACAGGCATTGTGGCTGGCACAACATTTTTCTGAACTCAACCGCTGTCAACGCGTTGTCAGTGAAAATATTGACGGAATGGGCGGAGTAACTTATTCCATGCAGGATAACGCGCTTGCGCCACGGGTGAAACTGCTGCTCAAACTTGAAACTGCCGCACCTTTCCGGCTTGGCAGGGGATGAATAATTAATCATGAGGAATTCTATGTTTTACGAACATCTTTACCGCCGTCGTCACCATTCATATATTGCCAGTGAACCATTCTGGCGTCGCGCCGCCGCGGCCTATTCCGGCGGGCAGGCTTATGTGGAACAGGCCTTGATCCGCCATGTGTCCGAATCCGCACCGGAATTTATGGAACGTAAAGCGCGTGCTTATTACTTGAATTATCCCCGCAAAATTGCCCGCGCGATTACTCAGTATGTTCTGGCGCAGGAACCGCGGCGCGAACACGCCGACACAAAGCTGATTGAAGATTTTTCCCGCTCCGGTCTGCGGGTGAATGAAGTGATGCGGCAGTTTTCGACCTATTTAAATATTTTTGGTTCCGCCTGGATGCTCATTGATATGCCGGCATTTGCGGGAGAACTTGATGCGGGAGTTCAGGCGGCGGAACGGATCCGCCCGTATGCTGTCGCGCTTAATCCGCTTGAAGTTCCTGATTGGGCTTTCGGCAGCGACGGCAGATTGCTCTGGGCTGTTATCAGCCAGACGGTTTTTGATAATCGCGACCCGTTTTCTGAACCGCTGGTTTTGCCCCGGCGCACCTTGTGGACGCGGGAAAAATGGCAGATTATTGCGCCGGAAATGAGCGGGCAGTGTCGTGTCGTCGCCGAAGGTAACCACGGACTGGGGCAGGTGCCGTTGATTCGCTATGAGGAATCTGACGGTTCCGGCATCAACGCCAACCACTGGTTTGAAGATGTCATCAAAATATCCGACGCCATTTTGAATAACGAATCCGAAGCTCAGATGAATGCAGTCAAACAGATGTTCGGTCTCATCGTCATTGGTGAACGGTTTGCCAATCAGGCGAGAAATTACAAATTACCCGCGACAGGCGCCGGTGATGAGACCTTCAGCCATATTCTCGCCAGAAGTTCCGCCCTGATTGAAACTCCGGAGGAAAAAGGCATTTCTCGATATATTTCACCTTCCGGCATTGAAACCAAAGCGTTGCGCGATGAAAATATCGCCTTGAAAAAAGAGCTGTTCGATATCGTCGGACTCGCAGTTCAGAAAGAGAGCAGAACTGAACAGTCGGCGGAATCCAAAGCCTGGGATTATCTCCACGTCGGACAGTATCTTGCGACGCGCGCCGACATTCTCGAACAGGTCGAAAATCAGGCGTGGCAGCTTTTTCACGACTGGGATAGCGCGATTCCGGTGCCGCAAGTTGGATATAACCGCGAATTCACCAATCTGGAAATTAAAAATACTATTGACGCCATTCTCGGACTGGCAACTGTCAACGCCGGCGAAGAATACCAGCGGGAAATCGCGCGAGCCGCTGCCGGTCTGCTCAAACGCGTCGCGGGAATTGCTCCGGAAAATTATCAGAATATTGTCGCGGAAATAGCCGCCATGAACCGGAGTGAAACAATATGATTACACTCGAAAAAATGGCGACAATCACCCTCTTGATGCCGGCGCATTCCGGACAAAACAGCGCGCTGTTTGAAAGTATCACGGCATCCGCCAGAATAATTGCCTCCGGCGCCGGGGCAGTTGTCTTTCTCGTGATCTGCAACCGCGAACCGCTGCCGGGCAGTAAAATAACCGGCAGTGCCGGACACTTTACCGTAAAAACGGTCCGGACCTGCTACGATCTTGACGGCAATATTGCCTGTTATCGCTGTGTCGCGGAACCGGAGTAATCTTATCGATTATTAAATTCCGCGGTCGCGACGGTATTCACGGGCAAACTGGGTACCGTCATAACCGGGGTCATCACCGCGTAAATCTGTCAGAAAGACTTTTTGTCCATTATTCAACCAGGATATTCTGGCGGCCATGGCGGCGAATTCAGGCTCCATTATGGTTGTGATATCAAGTGGCGCCTGGTCGGTTTTTCCCGTTAAATAGGGCAGGGTTGCCATCAGCAGACTGCGGTAGATCTGAGTATTGTCAACCGTAATCTGACGGACATTCTTATCTGTTACCGCAGTGATATTGAATGGCAGCCATGCTGATTTTCCAATCGTCAGGAGCACAATCCTGCCGTCATTCCAGGTCAGCATCAGTTGTTTCTGTTTACTGCTGCCGAGATATTGCACGGATTGAACCCCAGGTCCCATCAGGCAGCAGACAATTGCATAGGCATGAATGCCGTAATTGAAATTGTCAACTCCGATTGCCGCATAAGCGGTGTGTACTTCGCCGCGTTCCGCGACCGGAATTGCCAGAAATTCACCGACCTCCTTGTTGAAGCGCAAAGAGGAACCGCCGGTAACACGTTTGCCCTGTTTCATCCAGTCAAGGAAAATATTGGCGTCCTTCATATTGCCGGCGATCGGTTTATCCACGAATACTGACTTGCCGGCTTCGACAAACGGTCGGGCCTGTTCAATATGCCGGTCCCAGTTGGTTGTATGCAGAATGATGCCGTCCACCATTTCCACCATCTCCTGACAGGTCGCCGGCGCTGCCGGAATGTTGAATTTACCGCAGAATTCAGCGGCAAAACCTTCTGGTCGGGTTTCGGCGGAATCCCAGGCGGCAACAATTTCCACATCAACAATCTTGTTTGCAGTCATCTCGCGAATGATAGGTATCCATGATTGCGGATGTGAAGTGCATAACCCGGCCAGTCCAAGCTTAAATGCCATTTGAAACCTCTATTGTTATTTATTTTGCATATTCCAGCAGTTCGCCCTTGGCAACCGGCGATACTGAGTCAATATATGAATCTTTACCGTAAATTGATGGCGTTTTCGCCGGGCGCATTTTTTCCAGCAATACATTTGAAATGCTGCAATCGTTGGTTTTCAGCGTCAGAAAATCCCGGGTATACCCATAACCTTCATAATTGGTGAAAATCAGTGCGTTGACGCGTTCGCTCACCGCCGCTTTGATTGGAATCACCTGCTTAAAGGTATTTTTACCTTGAATCTGGCTTTCCAGAATTACTTCAGATTTACCGGATTTGACGCTATCAACGTTAAAGGATAAGATATACCAGCCGGCAATGACCGGACAAACCGTAACATTGTTTTCTCCCATCAGGTTGACAATTTGCACTCCGGTATTCTCCGGACGAACCGGTTCCGTTCCCGGCTTGATATTCAAGGCGGAACTGATGGCTTTAGCTGTAATCTCGCCGACGAGTACATAGCCCTCTTCGTTAGGATGCAGAAAAATTTTCTTTTCCCAGCCATCAACTTTACGCAGCGGTATTTCGTATTCCACCCAGACGACTTTCTCTTTCGGGAAGACTTCTGCGAACTTTTCCCGCAGTATCTTATTGGTGGCGCTGTTGCACTGATCACGGAATGGATTATCGGTCGCACAGGGCAGGATGGAAGAGAGAAATACTTTCTCCACGCCCTGCTTTTTCAACAATTCCTGAACAATCTTGATTATATCGGTTGCTGTCTGCTTTGATTTCTCTTCAATCAGTTCAGCTTTCTTGACACCGGTATTGTTGGTGCCGATCAAAACATTGTAATAGGGGCAGTCTGGAATATATTTCATCCGCTCAAGAACCTTTTCAGTGCTGTTCCCGCCTTCACCGGCATGACTGTAACCGTACATCGCGCTGTGAGTGCCGATGAATACCAGATTCGGCAGTCGTGCCAGCAGTTCCTTGCGCCAGCAATCGCCTTTATCCGCCCAGGTGATGCTGTCGCCAATCATGCAGAGCGGAATCTGTCCGCTTTTGCCGATCGCTGCATAATTAAAATTGTTATATTGATTACTATTTTTCATCGGTTGACTCATTATTGGATTATCCGGTGTACCGGATTTAATTTCCGCGGCAGCGGTTATTCCAGTCAATATTACTGCTGCCGTCAGATGGTTCAGCACATTCATAAAATGTCCCATTATAGAGGTTAATGCGACATTTTCAGCACGATACCGATTGCTTTTTCCGGATGGTCAATCAGTAAATCCGCCGCCTTGCCAATCTGTTTCAACGGCAGACAGTGGGTAGTCATCGGATCAACAATTAAACGCTTTTCTGAAATCAATTTTATAATTTCCAGCAGATTGCGCTGGGTGGTGAATTGCACAAATCCGGCCGGATAATCTTTGCCGTATTCATATTCCAAATCCTTGTAACCTGCCCCGGTACGCGAGGATGCGCGGATATCCAGATTGCCGGAATGAGCGCCACCGCCAATATTAATTTTGCAACCGCCGACAAGAATAACCCGCCCCATGGCGTGGGTGTCCGATGAAACTTTCATGCAGGACTTGACTTGCATAAACGCCTCAGTCGCCTCACCGCCGAAAGCCATGATGGCAAAATCAGCCCCGAATGGCGCGGCAAACGCTTTTGTTGCTGCAACCGGGTCGCTTGTTTTAAAATTAACGACATTGGCGATTCCACATTTTTTTGCCACTTTAATCCTGGTGCCGACGCCTTCCCAACCGATTATTCTGGCGCCGCTGAGCTGTCCCAGTTGTGCCGCGAGGTTGCCGACAATACCCAAACCGAGTACCATACCGTATTCACCCAGCTCCGGAACCGTACGCCGGATTGCCTGGAGTGAAGTTGCGCCCAGACAGGCATAAACCGCCTGCTCATAGCTGACCTTGTCCGGAATCGGTACCACCATATTCACGCCGACATTGGCATAATTAGCGTGGTGTGCGCCGACGCCTCCCATCGCCGCCACCCGCATGCCCGGTTTCAATCCCTTGACATCGCCTTTGACTTTTATAATTTCGCCGGCATTGGCATAGCCGAACACTCTATCCGGAGCTTTCAAGTCCGGCGTCTGACGGAGGGTTTTGACTGAACTCATTTCGGTTCCGGGACTGATGAGAGAGGAATCAACTTTGATCAGTACTTCATGATCTTTTAATTCCGGCAGTTTTTCCGTTATTGTCTTTACTTCGCCCTTGCCGGTAAAAACCGCCACTTCACGCCGGGTAATTTTCATGTTTTGCTCCATAATCGTTGTTGCAACAGTTAAGTCCGTTGCATTTTTATCAATAATAACTTTAATTACACAGTTAATATATAGTTAAATAGAGCAAAAATCATTAGCAAAAATTATTTTTTTTATAGCAAAAATCACCATAATTGCAGGAATGCCGCAACTTCTGCCGCCAGCGTTGGGAACGGCTTTTAGTTGACAAATGCGCTAATATTGTGTTTATGCGTTTCGAAAACCCGTTATAATCATGCAGCCAATATGAATAAAACATTCAAATTTACGCCGGAACAGTCTGCTGCGCAGCAGATGCTGGCCGGGAATCTCCGTCACCTGCTGCTCTATGGCGGTTCGCGTTCCGGCAAGACATTTCTGCTGGTCAGCGGTATTTTAACCCGTGCGCGCCGCAGTCCCGGCAGTCGTCATATAATCCTGCGGCGTCATGCCACTGCTGCGCGTCAATCAATCTGGCTGGACACACTGCCTAAGGTCAAAAAATTGCATTTCCCTGAGCTTGGCTGGAAGGAGTATCGCCGGGATAATTGTGTGATTCTGAAGAATGGCGCGGAAATCTGGGTTTCCGGACTGGATGACAAGGCGCGGGTGGATAAAATACTCGGCAAGGAATTTGCGACGGTATATTTTAATGAATGTTCCGAGATCAGTTATCATGCGGTTACGACGGCTTTGACACGATTGGCACAAAATCGCCCGGACCTTATCAACAAAGCCTATTACGATTGCAATCCGCCGGGGAAAACGCATTGGAGTTATCAGCTCTTCATCTGTAAAACCTGTCCCGAATCGCATTTACCCCTGGCGCGTCCCGGCGATTACGGCGCGATTCAACTCAATCCGGAATCCAATCGCGCCAATCTGCCGCCGGATTATCTGGAAGCCACTCTTGCCGGTTTGCCGGATGAACAGCGGCAGCGTTTTCTGCTCGGTGAGTGGCTCGACGAGATGAGCGGTTCTCTCTGGAAAAAAAGTATGATTGCTCCTTACCGTGCGGTCGTGCCGCCGGAATTGCGCCGGGTGGTTATCGGTATTGACCCTGCGGTGACGGCCAATGCCAATTCCGATGAAACAGGAATTATTGTCGCCGGAATCGGTGAAGACTCGCATTATTATATTCTGGCAGACCTTTCTTTGCGTGATTCGCCACTCGAATGGGCAAAAACCGTTCAGCGGGCATATCATAATTTTCAAGCCGACCGCGCCGTCGGTGAAGTCAACAACGGTGGTGACCTTATTGCCACCAATCTCCGCTTTATTGAACCGGAGATCAGTTTCAAAAGCGTTCGCGCCACCCGGGGCAAATATACCCGCGCGGAACCCATCGCCGCGTTATATGAACAGGGCAGAGTGCATCATTGCGGTGTTTTTACTGAACTGGAAGAGCAGATGTGCAGCTTTAATGCTGATGCCGCCGCCAACAGTCCTGACCGGGTGGACGCACTTGTATGGGCGCTCAGTGAACTCTCCTCCGGCGGCGACGCTCCGGCATTTTGCCTGGTGTGACCGGCGTGGCAGTAGGTCGGGAACCGAAAACCGGGAACGGAACAGCCGTTAGTCGTGGTCTGTACGACCGTAGTGACGGCTCAGGAAAAGCCGTCACCCTCAGTCGCCGGGCGGCTCTCGCTCTCTGCTCCTTGAACTTCGTTCAATTCCTAAGAGAGCGGGCACACGCTGTGTGCCTATTACCTATCTGTCTTATAGCTTTTCAACGACTCGGTGATATATTATGGTACTATCAAAAAGAAATGTTACCGGCAATGAAAATAAAACTTGACATAAACAAATTCTGGCGGCGGTGGGGGTGTCTGACATTAAGCACATCCCACTTGCTGGCGATTGCAATTACCGCCGCCTGTTTTCTGCTCTACTGGCATCTGCCGGCATGGCTTGGCGAAAAACTGCTGCCGCAGCTTTCCGCCGCGTGCGGTATTCAGGGCATCAAAGCTGATGTTCGTACACTAGGCATTACCGGCGCTACTTTTGAGCGGGTGCGTATGGAGTTGGATGGCAGTCGCGTCATCGCGGCAGACTCAATCCAACTGGCATACCGTCTGCCCTGGTGGCCGTTGGAACGCCAATGGCAGATAAAAGCATTGACGATTGACGGCGCCAGAATTAAAATTGTCCGCGATGGAGATAAATGGCGTATTCCAGGCATTTATCCCGACTTGTTCCAGCCACGCCCGGGCAAACCGGCGCAGAGTAGCGCTAAAGAGGAAACCAAAGCCGCATTCAATCTGAAATCAATCACGCTCAATCGTTGTGTCTTGCAGTTTGAACAGGAGAAACGGCGGCTGGAATTTCCGTTCACCCTCCGGATTAAGAGTCCGGACGGACTGGAAAAAAATATCGGCATCAGTGCAAAACTGCAATGCGGCAATGACACGATCAAAGGTAAAGGCGAATTCGACCGCCGCGACGGAAGGGTGAATTTTAACTTTTCCGGTACCATCAATTCAGACAATTATCTGCCATTTTTTCAGCCTGAACCAGGCGCCTTTACCGGTAAAATGGCCTTTGCCGGGGATATTTTTGGAAAAGTGCCATCTTCCGGTGTACGCCGGCTGGACGGTAATATCAAGTTAAACAAAATGCATTTCAGTTCCGCAGGTTGGAATCTGATCAACTGGGATAAAAATCCCGTTGCAGTCCGGTTAAAATTGACCGGAAACAGTCTGGAGTATTCCCTCACTAATTCCGCGATTACCGGTATTGCCACGCTCCTGTTCGAAAAAAACAGCGGCGTAATCATTCAAGACAGCAATGGCATTACGGCTCGTGGTTCGATAGACAGTATTCTGAGTGCAAAACAACCGCAGCCATTTAAATTGGAATCAGATTTATCTGTTAAACACAGCTACGATTTCTCATGGCAGGGCGCGACCGGTTCTGGCGCATGGCATTATCAGGCGAATGCGGTTAATGATGGCGCTAAACCGCTGATTTTTAATTTAAATCGCGGCGTATTATCTTGTGATGCTTTACAATTATCTGCCGACGGCATGGTTTACTGTAACCGACTGAATAAACAATACGACTATACTGCTGATACTAAATTAAACGCCGGCGGAAAAATCCGCTGGAAGTCTGTACCGGCGGGATTGAACGCGGAAGCTCTTATGCCACAGGTAACTATGAAAATAAAACATGATAAGACCGGATTTGCCAATTATTTAATGTTGAACGCGGCAAATATCGTTTTGCCGGAACAACTGGTAAAAACCGGCGAAGTAAAAATTACGCTGCCACTGCCGGGCAACGCCGGAGACGAACGTCGCGGCTCGATAACACTGGAACAGCTTCAACGCCGGAATGCCCTGTTCGGGGCTTTGGCGCTGACTGTGGAAAACACCGGTGAAAAAATTGCTGTTGACGGCATCTTCAAGCCTTTAATACTGCCCGGTGGCGACTGGAAAATTGGCGGTACGATAATACCCGGTCCGCAATTCTCCGCCACGGTTCAGGTTGACGCCGGTCCCTACCGTCTGAGTCAACCGCTGGAACTGGAGAAAATTATGCCGCAACTCAGTGGTTTAACTTTCAACGGCACTCTGGATGCACATGCCCGCTACCAGTTCAGCGCCGGTACCAAATCCGGGTCGGCAACTGTCAGCGTTACCGACGGTGAAGTAATCGGGGCGGAAAAAGGGATTAATGGCAGTGGCGTCACGGTGCGGCTGACTTTTCCGCGGTTGCCGGAACTCGTTACCTTGCCCGGTCAGATTGTCTCCTGCCGTAACCTGAAAATAGGCAGCTTTAATTTTGATACAATTGAACTGGATTATCAAATTGAACCGGGAATGGCGATACTGCTGGAAAACTTCTCCGCCGGTTGTTGCGGGGGCAAAATTTATACTCAGGCGCTGCGGTTGACGCCGGGACAGAAGAATTACCGCATGGTGGTTTATGCCGATGGTCTGGTTTTGTCCCGGTTGATTGGTGAATCCGGCATCGCCAACGCAATTGGCGGCGGACTCGTTCACGGACGATTGCCGGTTAATTTCGGCTCCGATGGCATTGTTCTGGAACCCGGTTTCCTCTATTCCGCCCCCGACGATAAACAGAATATTCAGCTTGCGGGAATGGAAAAATTGATTGAGGGCATTCCGCCGGAATCAATGCAGTATTCGCAAATGGATGTCGCCGCCGAGGCACTTAAAAATTTTGACTATGAATGGATAAAGATTAATTTTAATAATTCCGGTGAAAATCTCCTCCTGGAGATGCAGTTGAACGGAAAACCGGCGTTGCCGCTGCCGTTCAAATATGATCCGCAACGTGGCGGCTTTATTCGTGTCAAAGGTGAAAGCGCAGTCTTTCAGGGAATCCGGCTGAATGTCAATACCAGTCTGCCTCTGAACCGGCTGCTGAAATTCAATAACAGTATCAAGGAACTTACTGGAGGTAAAAAGCCATGAAACTGAAACTACTGCCCGCAATGTTGTTTCCACTGCTGCTTTGGGGGTGCACCCATCAGCTGGAAACCCGTAACGAAGTCAACGTTAAACCAATCGAAATCAAGCCCATTCACATCACGATTGATGTGAATATCAAAATCGACCGGGCGCTGGATGATTTCTACGGCGACCTCGATAATGAGAAAAAGAAACCGGAACCGGCGCCAGCACCGGCAGCCGTCCCGGCTCAGACCCCGGCATCTGCTCCAGCGTCGAAAACACCTTAACCGCCTGAAAGGAGAATAATACCATGAAAAAAACCACACTCATTATCTTTGCCGCCACCATGATCACCGTCGGTGGAATGTTCAGCCTGAATGCCGCAACTGCAGAAGAAATCAAAGCGAGAATGCGCCAGCGAGAACCGGCGATTGAACAACTTAAAGATGCCGGTGTTGTTGGCGAGAATAATCTCGGTTTCCTCGAAGTTCGCGACAACAGCGCGGATACTAAAAATGCTGTCGATACTGAAAATAAAGACCGCAAGGCCGTTTATGAAGTCATCGCCAGAAAAATCGGTACCTCCGCGGAACAGGTTGGCAAACGCCGTGCCGCCAAGATTGTTGAACTCGGCAAAAGCCAGCAATGGTTTCAGGACGCCTCCGGCAAGTGGTATCAGAAGAAATAACCTCACGTGAAAGAAATAGCGGAGCATAACAGGCACGCCTGTGCCTGTTTTCCCGCAGGGATTGACGGCTTCATTATACTCTATAAGGTTGAAAGTTTAAAATAGATTGCGAAGATTTTGAGAATTGGTTCGTATTCTGAGAGGCTGCCG
>CAYMSF010000003.1:0-124293 GCA_964392985.1 uncultured Victivallaceae bacterium
GCATTGACGTGCTGGGTCCGGAAGGATATATACTGGCACCATCGCATGTACTCCAAGCCGATGTCAATCCAGCAAATATAGTCGCGCTTTTCGAAGAAGCCCAGAGCTACGGCATAAAATAATCAACTCAACCAAATAATCTTCCGCCAGTTCCGATTATGGTACTTTATAAAATTGACTGGACAGCAAGAATTAAGAGAACAAAAAGCGTTCAACAATGGAATTATTGGTTGTGAACTTGCAGCGTAGCTAACGGATGGACCTTTACTGCTTGAGTTATTCAATCCGACTATTTCTGACAATATTTTTCCGGTATTCTCCGGCCGTGCACTTCATCCGCCGGCGGAATTGACGACAAAAATAGTTGCTATCGGTGAATCCACAGGAAAAAGCAATTTGACTGACTGGAATATCCAGAAAGGTCAGCATGGAACAGGCCTTTTTTATTCTGGCGCGAATTACATATTCACCGGGAGAACAACCGGCAAAACGGTTAAACATACGGGTAATGGTGCTATTGGACATTCCCGCAATTTTTGCCATTTCAGCGCGGGTCCATGCTTTGGCGGAATTTTCCGCAACGGCTGCCATTAATTCTGTCAATCGTGACAACTGGCCGGCATTCTTTTCGACATCACCCGCGGCATAATAGCGGGAGAGGAGTGCCACAAGTTCCATGAATGCCGCAGTGATCATCATGCGGTATCCTGGAGCCTTTTCATTCTGTTCTTTCTCCATTTTATCAATTCTCGCCATTATTTCCCGCAGTTCATCGGGATTCAAGCTTATCGCCGCGCTCCCCCCGGACTGAAACAGCGGTTGAAGCAGAAACAAATTGTGAAACGCGGGGAATCGGGCCAACTCCAATAACTGGCTGTCAAATCCGTTAGAATTAAAAATAACATTGACCAGATTAAGCTTTTCAATATTGCGATAGCCATGTTTCATGCGACGGGGAATGACAAAGACATCGCCTGACTTAATAATGCAATTACCATGCTGTGTGAAATGCTCACCGCAACCGCCATAAGCAATAACCAGTTCGGTAAATTCATGTGAATGCAGATCATATTCAGGCTGGGGGGAACGCCTTAACACCTTAACGGCAAGGCGATTATCGTCGATAAAATCTGAAATTGTAAGTAAGTCTTTCATGTTATTCCAAGAAAATATTTATTATTGACACAAAAGTACTATTTTTTGGTTTTATTGTCAAGGCAAATATTGATTATTACAAGTAAAATATTAATGCTATATTATAGTGAACCAACAATTTAACCGGGAATAGAATTTATGAAAAACATTGACAACGCTTATACTTTGGCGCAAGAACGCTATGCGGAAATCGGAGTTGATACAGAAACAACAATCGAAAAACTTTCCTCTATTCCAATCAGTCTCCATTGCTGGCAGGGCGATGATGTCGCCGGATTTGAAGGCGGCGGTGAATTAACCGGCGGAATTCAAGTAACCGGCAATTATCCGGGCAAAGCACGGACACCGGAAGAATTGCGAATGGATATTGATAAAGCGATGAGCCTTATTCCCGGAAAAAAACGTCTGAACGTACATGCTCTTTATGCCGAAACCGGCAGCAGTAAAGTCGATCGTAATGAACTTGAGGTAAAACATTTTCAGAATTGGATTGACTGGGCGAAAAGCCGGAAAATCGGGTTGGATTTCAACGGGTCTTTTTTTTCTCATCCGCTATCCGATGCCGGGGCAACATTAAGCAGTAACGACCCCGGCATCAGAAACTTCTGGATTGAACATGGCATAGCTTGTCGTCGCATTGCCGCGGTCATGGGAAAAGAACTCGGCACTCCGGCAGTTACCAACATCTGGATTCCGGACGGTTGCAAAGATGCCCCGGTTGACCGTTTAGCGCCGCGTCTCCGACTGAAGGATTCTCTGGATAAAATGCTGCAGGAAAAAATAGATCCGCGATATAATCTCGATGCGGTTGAGTGCAAGTTGTTCGGAATTGGTTCAGAGTCTTATGTTGTCGGATCTCATGAATTTTATATGGCATATGCGATGAAAAATGAATTGCTGTTATGCCTTGATGCGGGACACTTTCATCCTACGGAAGTTATTTCTGACAAGATTTCGGCGATTCTGGCATTTCTGCCGGAGATTCTGCTCCACGTCAGTCGCGGAGTCCGCTGGGACAGCGACCACGTCGTCATTCTCTCGGATGAAATTTTTGCGATTGCTCAGGAAGTTATACGGCACAACCTTTCAGATAGAGTACATATCGGACTGGATTATTTTGATGCCAGTATTAACCGGATAGCCGCCTGGACAATTGGCAGCCGGGCGATGAGGAAAGCATTATTGACCGCGTTGCTGGAGCCGACTTCAAGACTTAAACAACTTGAAATCGAGGCGGATTATACTTCCCGGCTCGCTTTACTTGAGGAATTCAAGACGATGCCGATGGGAGCCGTGTGGGATTACTACTGCCAGAAAGAAAATGTTCCCGCCGGTGATGCCTGGTTGAAAGAGGTAAAAAACTACGAGAAAAATGTTTTAAGTCAAAGGAATACAGGTAGATAGGCTGTATTACTTGCTGCTGGAAACTTCTTCATCCAGTTGAGAGAAAAACTCCCGCATATACTCACTGCGCTGCTCGGCCAGACGCCGGCCGGTGACAGTAAGCATTTTCTCCCGGATATGACGCAGTTTTACCAGATATTCGCGAAAAGCGGTATCTTCGCGGCTGTATGGCGGTGAATTTAGCGCCTCGTCTTCCGTGTTGTGCACTCTGGCATTTTCCCTGCCGGCGAAGTGAAATGCCCGACCAATTCCGACAGCGCCGATAGAATCAAGTTTATCCGCATCATAAATAATTTTTTCTTCAATCGTTTCCGGGTGACAATTGTCGCGGTAACGGTGTTTGCGAATACAGGCGCTGACGGCGGCAATAGTGCCGGCATCAAAGCCGTAATCCTGCAATAATACCCCGGCGGCGGTGGCGCCGATGGTTGCGTGACAGCAATTTCCCTTTGCCGCCATTTCCTCCGGTCTGGCAATATCATGAAGAATTGCCGCCAGTCGTACTATTCTGGTATCCGCCCCGCTCTCTTCTGCCGCGATTCTCAACGCGTTATGAAAAACCCGGACAGTATGATCAAAATCATGACAACCGGGCGCGTCTTTTAAAGTATGCTCCACGAGTTCGCGAATGTGATTAAATTTTACAATAAATTCCTCTTCGTTCATACCTGCCACCATTTACTGACTTCCTGATGACGATATGTGTCAAGCATCTCCAGCAATGTTTCAGGCGAATCTGAAACCTGCAAAATATCGCGATGTTCCTGACGAATGAATCCGGCAGCAACGGCATGGTCAAGAAATACAATCAAACTGTCATAATATCCGTTAACGTTGAGTATGCCGCAAGGTTTTTGGTGAAGACTGAGCTGCCGCCACGAAAGCGCTTCAAATATTTCATCCAAAGTACCAAGTCCGCCAGGTAGTGCAATCATAGCGTCAGACATTTCCAGCATCCGAGCCTTGCGGGAATGCATCGAATCCACAACCATCAGTTCGGAAAGGGAATTGTGTGCCACTTCTACTTTTAAGTGTTCTGGAATTATTCCGGTTACGCGGCCGCCGCCGGATAATACGGTATCAGCAATTACGCCCATCAATCCGACCGAAGCGCCGCCGTAAACCAGTTCGATATTACGTTCAACCATAAGCTCTGCGAGTTTTTTCGCAGCAGCGGCATATTGGTCACTGTTACCCGTGTTTGAACCACAGTAAATGCAGATTTTTTTCATTGTATTGGTTGTTCCGGTAATTTTTGCGGTTGTTTTTGCATTGAGACGAATTTTTTCAGTTTATTCAGGTTATTGAGATCTTTAGTGTTATTAAATGCTTCGTTAAGATAATATACCGCAAGCGTATTGCCGTAAATATTTTTGAAAAGAAATTTTGTCAGCGCGGAATTTTCATCATGGCTGAAGCTGATGCAGAGAAGGTTGGCGGCGAAGGTATTTCTAATGTAATGGTCGACAGTGTTCGGGGGTGAACGATAGGATTCATAACAACTGCACCATGGGTTATATGCGCCAACCATACTGACCACAACTCCCCAGCAGATAAAAAACATGAGCAGATAATATTCAGGAGAACGGAATCTGCCGGCATATTCCAATGCAATATAATACCACAATATCGGAATTAGCGGTATCAAATAACGGAAACCATACGCCCAGCCACCGTATTCATTCGTGCAAATACCGTAAAACAAAATTACGGCGGCACAGGTTGCAATTAAAATCAGGTCAAGTTTGCTTTGCCGCAGTTTTTTGCTGATAAATATCACAGGAATAATAAATAATAACGCCGGCATATAAACAAAAAAGCCTCTGCCGCAAAATAAAATATCTAAAAAGTAGATCAGATAGTCTTTGTTATCCACTCCGGGAGAGAATGTTCCGCCAATGTAAAGCGGCAGCCATTGATTGTATGCCAGATAATTTATCAAACTGATGATTACCACCGGCATAATTGCGCCGGCAGAGTACGCGGCAACCTTCGGAACCAGTTGTTTTACTGAATAAAGCAACATAATAATTCCGCCGGCTACACCAAAAAGGCCACCTATCGGAATTTCCAGATTAAAAATTAAACCGGCGATGAACCCGATTGACATCGCCCGCAATACCGTTTGTTTTTCCGGATAATCCCGCAACTGCAGGAAAAATATCAGCAGCAGAAATGCCGCCGGGGTATGATTATTCATAGTCACGCCATAAGTGAACAACAATGTTGCCAACAATAAAGCCATACTGAATATCAACCGGGATACGAATGGCGCCTTGCTGTCGCGCTCAAGATATCTGAAAAAGATATATACCATGCCCAGATTCAAAATTCCCAGCAGCAGATTAATCAGGTAAATGGAGAGATAATAGTTATCTTTGAAGTTGATTCCGGAAACGGCGGCAATCCCTTTATAGATGATTCCAAGTCCGATCATCAGCATCGGCGGTTTGTCCGAATAAACTTTGCCGTCGCGAATCACGCGGTCGACGGAACGGAATGCGGTGTTATTGACTGCGAAGGTATTCTGTTCCGCGAAAGCTTGAATTAATGCAAAACGGCTGGACTCATTTCCTGCCATGGTTACCTCTTCCTTGGTAAACAGCGCAGTAAGCATTGTCAAGCCCAGCATACAAAGCCAGAAAATTGTTTTCTGTTTAATATTCACGTTAAATCAATCTTGTTTAACAAAAAAAGTTTGCGTTTTTAGTTTTATTTCAGGTTCTATGCCAGTTATTTTGATAATAACAATAATCAAGCATTTAATAAATCTAGAGTGCATGCACTATATTTTCAAATTTGACATTGGCAAAAAGCGTGATTACTTATATTAGTGTTTGTTTTGCCGTATTCGGCAAAATTCAGTTTTTTATTAACCGGAAGTAACAACTTCAATACAAGGAGATACAATTATGTGTACACTGGTAACAAAGGCGGCTCCAGACTTCAAGGCTCAAGCGGTATTGCCGGATAATACGTTTGCTGATTTTCAGCTTTCATCATTGCGTGGCAAATATGTTGTTCTGTTTTTCTATCCGTTGGATTTTACCTTTGTCTGTCCGTCTGAATTAATCGCATTTGATCGTAAATTAGCTGAATTCAAAAAACGTAATACCGAAGTGGTAAGCGTTTCAGTTGATTCACATTTCACCCATCTGGCGTGGAAAAATACGGCGTTGAGTGATGGCGGTATCGGTAACGTTCAATACACAATGGTCGCTGATTTAAGCAAGAGCATCAGTCGTGATTACGGTGTGTTACTGAATGACGCGATTGCCCTGCGCGGTTTGTTCCTGATCGACAAAGAAGGAATCGTCCGTCATGCGCTCGTAAATGATCTGCCGCTCGGCAGAAGCGTGGACGAAGTATTGCGCCTGGTTGACGCACTCCAATTCACTGAAAAATATGGCGAAGTCTGTCCGGCCAACTGGCATGCCGGTGAAAAAGGCATGAAACCGACTGCTGACGGCGTTGCCGCATATCTTTCTGATCTGGAAAAATAATTAGAACATGGTCGCTTGCAAATACAGATTTGCAAGCGGCTCAATAGCCTATATTTCCCAGGGTTATTACTGAACTTGAATTGTTATCTCCGCATTATTAATAGTAATTCATCCAGACAAACAACAGTGGTGAGAAATGGGTAAAAAAGTATTAATTTTATTTGGCAGTCCGCGCAAGCACGGCAATACCGCCATTTTGTCGGGCTGGGTTGCAGACGGAATGCGGGAAAATGGCGCAACAGTGAAAATTGTTGACACCGCCAGGTTGAATTTCAAAGCCGACGGCTGCCTTTCATGTTACGGTTGTCAGGAATCGGAAGTTTATCGTTGCATCGTCCGTGATGAGGTTTCTGATTTGATTGCATCCATTCCGGACTATGATATTCTTGTCTTTGCGTCGCCGGTATATTTCTTCGGATTTACCGCACAAATTAAACGTGTAATCGACCGGATGTTTTCCCTTTACAAGTTTAAGGATGACAAAATTTTCCACCCATTGCAAAAACTGCAATTCGGTTTGATTTCCTGTGCTGCCGACGATCTTAACGGCGGACTTGATTTGATTGACGCAAATGTTAAAAAATTTGCCGCGTTCACTGGAAAAATTCACCAGAGTCTGTTAGTACCGTTTGCGCCTCATGACCCGGCTTCACTTACCGTCGATATTGAGACGAAAGAGAAAGCGATGGCTTTTGGTTCCGCTCTCGTGAAATGACCGTGATAACGGCAATTGAATAATTCTAGAAAACGTTAGTCGCGATAATGTCGAAACCGGATTTGCGAATATGATTTTTGAAAATATTTATATCCATATTCCTTTTTGCAACAAGAAATGCAGTTACTGTAATTTCTTTTCGGTAGCATCGCCGAAGCGTTCCCAAATTGATTCATATCTGGATCGGCTGGAAGAGGACTTGAATGAAGCCAACCTGACACTGCCGTCTAAAACGGTTTATATTGGCGGTGGCACACCATCACTGCTCTCCGTCGCGGAAATGACCAGACTTTTCGACTTGATAAAAAAGTATATTCCTGTCACAGAAACCACCGAAATTTCCATGGAATGCAATCCGGAATCGCTTCATTCGAATAAAATAGACATTGTTCTTGACTTTGTTAACCGGCTGAGTATCGGCATTCAGACATTTGATCCGGATCACAGGGTACGGCTCGGTCGCGAGGCAGAAGACAAGGAAATAGACCTGGCGCTGCAATTGCTCAAAGGGCATCACCCGATATCACTGAATCTTGATCTTATCTATGGCATCCCCGGACAGACGATGGAAGACTGGAAAGAGGAACTTAATATTGCAGTTTCGCATCAAATTTCACATCTGTCCTGTTATTGCCTCACCATTGAAAACGATACAGAACTTGCCGGTACTTTTGCAAAGGGGTATAAAGTTGATGATGAACTCACCGCCGACATGTGGCAGACAACCGGGGAAATTCTTAATAAACACAACTTGCGCCGGTATGAAATTTCCAATTACTGTGCGCCGGGCAAAGAATGCCAGCATAATATGAATGTATGGTATGGACAGCCTTATCTCGGGCTTGGTCCGGCAGCAACATCTTTTGATGGCAAAGACCGCTGGACTCAACCATCATCACTGGAACAATGGCTGAACAAACACGCTCCCGAAGCTGACGTGCTCGACCCCGGCTACCGGATGATGGAAATTTTTATCATCGGATTACGTTCTACCGCTGGCTGGACTCCAAAATCCTGGAAAAACGTCTATCTTCAAAGCTTAATGCCGGTTGAATGGCAAAACATTCTGGACCGGGCAGAAAAAGTTAAACTTGCACACCGCGATTTGATTCATGTACAAAACGATAACGTCCGGCTCACGGAAAAAGGATTGTTGTTCTGGAACTCTGTCGCAGCGGCATGGCTGGAATGAAATGGCTCAAGAAAATGTTCAATCTGCAACCACTTAAATATCAAGAACCACTTTTCCGTCCTCCGGCCGAGGCAGACAGTCTGATTATTCAAATTGCGTACGGATGTCCGCATAACGTCTGCCGTTTTTGCGCGATGTATAAAACGGTAAGATACTCCCGTCGAGACGAAAAAGAACTATTTGCAGAAATTGCCGCCGCCGGCAGATTTTATCCGCAAGCATCCCGGATTTTTCTCGCCGACGGTGACGTGATGCACCTGCCATTTGGCGAATTGGAAAAGATTCTTACTGAACTTAATCTTCACTTCCCCAACCTTGCCCGAATAAACCTTTATGCCAATGGCAGTTCTATTAACACTAAAACAAGCGAAGAATTACAAAAGTTAAAACAGTTGAAACTGAATACATTGTATCTCGGACTGGAAAGCGGTTCACAACAAATACTTGATCTGGTCAACAAACATGAATCCGTCAAGATGATGACAGATGCGGTGATTTCAGCCCAGGATGCCGGTTTAAAGTGTTCCGTCATGTTTTTGCTCGGAATTGGCGGTAGAGAATATTCTAATCTTCACGCGACGCAAACCATTTCGGCATTGAACGCCATGCAACCGCGTATTCTTTCGGCTTTGCGCTTTATAGAGGTATTGAAAGCGCCGGTATTTCCCGGATATGCAACATTGTCGGAATACGCAGCGATTAAAGAGTTGCAAACCATAATCGGCGGACTTGAACTCACCAAAACCGTATTCAGAGCTAATCATTCCTCCAACCCGGTACCGTTAAGCGGAAGATTTCCCCAGGACCGCGAAAAAATGGTGCAGGAACTTGAACAGCTGCTTAATTCCGGAGCATTGGACAGGAATGGGCCCGGCGTTACGCCGCTTTATTTGTAAAAATTCAGTTGCAAAGACGTAACCAATAATAGCGGGTCAACGAGTGGTTGAATTGTTGACAAATGTTTAAAAAGCTGTTATCTTTTCTGCAAAATTTCCGATATCAGCTTATTCTATTTGTAATTTTAATGACAGTTTTTTTGAGTTTTAATTGCAAAATAATCTTTTGCGGGTTATGTTATGTGTTCAGTTTTCATATATGAGATTGATGTTAAATTAACATAAATTTAGATGGTGTGGATTTGTTAAAAATGAAAGTGTCCGGCATTATTTCAACGGCAGGCATTGGCTTGTTGCTACTGACTGGAGGCTGTTATAATTACACTCCCCCTCCGCTTCCAACGGAAGCGGACGTGTATACCGGTCGCAAAAGAGCCGATACGGAAAAACAGTTTAACAATATTACTGTGCTTTCGTTAGAAGACGCGCAGAAGATCGCCGTCAAAAACAATCCTGACTACATTTCTGTCTATCATGCTTTCAATGCGGCTAAAATGCGTTATTACCAATCTTTCGGTGCCTATTTTCCGACAGTAAAAGCTGAATATGGCGTGGGAAAAAGTTATGACAATCCCAGCGGCCAAGTTAATACCAATTCACCAAATTCCAATTCTCTGTCCAGCAGCGCTGATTTGACCGCAACCTGGTTATTATTTGACGGTTTAATCCGCGAAATGAACACCTTGATGACAATGTATGAAGCCGAAAACAAGAAAACGCTGGAAGAAAACTCGCGCCGCCTGCTGATGAACAGCGTTGCTTTTGCATACAATGGAATCCTGCTTGCAATTGAACAGCAACGCATTGCCCGTGCGGACATGGAATTTCAGTTAAAAAACATGAATGAAACTCAATTAAAATACCAGGCCGGTGCAGTGCCGTTGAGCGAAGTTTTGAATTTTAAAATTCTCGTCAACGTTGCCACCGGAAATCAGATTACGGCTGAATACAAATATAATATTGCGGTTTATTCGATGTCAGCACTTATGGGACTCCCGACTGCCAAGATTCCTAATCACATAAAATTCCCGCCAATAAGTACAGAAACAGAAAATCATTTAACTTCGGTTGATGTTTATCTGGATACAGCATTAAACAATCGTCCGGACTTAAAATCATTCCGCAGTCTGATTAAAGTTGCAGAATATGGAGTTTATCGCACTTATGGTTCGTATTCACCAACAGTTTCGGCCTACGGCAATTTAAACTACGGCACTAACCTCAGTCACTACGGCGGCAACGGCACTGGAACGAATCCAAGTCACACTTACTCCAATAACGCCGGTTCAGAGTTCGGACTAATGGGCGAATGGTTGATTTTTAACGGTTGGAAACGTGAAAATATCGTTAGAGAAGCGAAGGCAGAACTGGCCAAGGCTAAATTCAATGCGGCATCAAACTGGATTTCTATCATTCAGGAAGTCCGCGGGGCTTATGACGGTTATATTCAGAGCATAAAACAGGCAAAACTTTATGAAAAAACATTGCTGCTAGTCAATAAACAACGTGATTTGGTTGAAGAGGAATATAAGGCTGGCAATACTGAGCTCACACGCCTGAACGAAGCTCAACGCGACCTGGTGCAGGCGGATACAAATCTGGTCGGCGCCCTCGTCAATGTCCGCAATGCCAAAGCCCAGCTTGATGCCGCAACTAACACCAATACGATAGGCGCGGATATTCCTTCCAACATTCCTGATAAAGTTGAAATCAATTAATTTTTAAAATGAAATTGAGTGGACTGGTTTGCGTTAATTTTTCCAATATCTGACAAAAGGCTAAAAGATGTCAACAATAGTGCGTTTCGCTCCTTCCCCTACCGGGCATGTCCATATCGGTAATATACGGACAGCAATTTTTAATTGGCTTTTCGCAAGACATTCCGGCGGTAAATTTCTGTTGCGCATAGAAGATACTGACTTAGAACGTTCTACCAGGCAGGCAATAGATTCATTATTAAAGTGTATGGATTGGCTTGGGCTGGATTATGACGGTGAAATCCTCTATCAGACCTGTCAACGGGAAAACCATGTGGCGGCAGCAGAGAGTATGATTTCACGCAATATGGCTTACCGCGGCATCGCCGACGCAAACGGGCAGCGACCAATCTTTTTTCGTATTCCATGGTGTTGTGAAGGGATGAGCACTGTTCGCGAAACTGGCGAGGCTGAACATGAACTGCATCAGGACACTCCTGTTATAATTAATGCGGCCGGAATCAATTTTGCGACGGTCAGTAAAAAAGGAACGCCATCACCGGTTTCTGCCTGTTTAGCCGGATTCAGGCAATTAAAACTCTACAAAAACGGGGAGTTGCTCTTTGAACTGGAAAAAACCATTGAAGAAATTCAACGCGGCAAATCTTTGACGATTGAAAGTTGTGATAAAATGACATTTCTGCGAAGGGAAGTTTTTTATAATGACATAATAAAAGGTGAAATGTCTAAGCCACTGGACAGCATCAAAGATTTGATTATCGTTAGAGGCGACGGTTCTCCGGTATTTCATCTTGCTAATGTTGTTGATGATATTACTCAAAATGTCACTCACATCATTCGCGGAGACGATCATGTGGAAAATACCTACCGTCATATCCTGTTATTTAATGCTTTAAATAGACCGGCGCCACAATATGCGCATCTGCCGATGATTGTTAATTCTGCAGGAAAACCATACAGCAAACGTGACGGCGATGCGTTCGTCGGCGATTTCAGGGACAACGGATTCTTGCCCGCCGCATTATTTAACTATCTGGCATTACTTGGATGGTCTCCGGGTGATGACCGCGAAAAAATGACAAAGCCGGAAATGATTAGTGCGTTCAGCCTTGAACGCGTAAAAAGTGCTCCGGCGCAACTTGATTACGCCAAACTTCTGAATTTGAATGGACAATATCTGGCAGAAATGTCTCCGGCTGATTTTGCAACGGCGGCGGAGTCAATCGTACAAAGTTACGCCTGGGGCAGAGGAATTGATCCGGAATACTTTGCTGCGGTAAGCAAATTGATGCAATGTCGCACCCGTCAATTAAGTCAGGCGACTAATTGGCAATATTTTTTCAGTGATTTTTTCCCTGTAGAAGAAAAAGCGTTTACCAAGCAGTTAAAACCGGAGGAAAACCGGATGGCGTTGGCAGATTTTGCAAGTGAATTAAGCTCAAACACGACCATCACCCGGGAATGGATTCATGACACTCTCGATAAAATTGAAACCCGGCACAACATTCCTCATGGTAAATTTTTCCAGCCGGTTCGTCTATCAATAAGCGGCCTTGCTGGCGGGGCCGAACTTGATGAAACCATTTTACTATTAGGACAAACTCGTTGCGTTAGAAGAATTAATTCTGCACTGGAACACTGTAATATTATATTTTCTAATAATCAGGACTGATAAAAATGTTGTTTAGAAAACGTAAATACTTCTCGGTTTATACTAAGGGGGCGGCAGAATTGAAAAAAGTTGCCACCGCTGTTCCTGCCATTGATGGTAATATTCTTGAAATCGGAAACGAAATGATTAAGATTATGGACGTTTTTAAAGGCATCGGTCTGGCGGCAACACAAATTGGCATCAACATGAGAATAGTTGCGATCAATATTCCTGCTGACAGCGATGAAAGTATCGGCTCCCCTGGAGAAATTACCTTGCTGCCGGAAATGCCGGTAATCCTGATTAATCCGGAAATCACTGCAGTAGGAACACAAACAGGGGTCCGCGATGAAGGCTGTTTAAGTATTCCCGAGATATATGGTCCAGTTATCAGGCCATTGAACGTACGCTTGCGTTGCATTACTCTTGGCGGCAAATTGATTGATTGCGAATGTTCAGGTTTGCTTGCCCGAGTACTCCAACACGAAGTTGACCACCTTGACGGCATCCTTTTCGTTGACCGCATGAAAGCTGAGGATTTGGCAGAGATTCAACCTGAGCTTCAACTTCTTGAAGCAACTGGTGCGTCACGCCATTATCAACGCAAAAAAGCAGGTTAAAATACAAATATGGGTTTTTTCGGAATACTATTCGGCGTATGCAGCGGAACTGAAGTTTTTTTTGGTTTACTGCGATTATCGTTCTGGAAACCTTTATTACATCTGGCTATTCTTTCCATACTTTGTGCGATATTTGTTACTTTCTGTACATCATTCGCGTTGTTTGAAGATATTCAAATGGCAGGCAGCGCCATCGACGAAAATTGCGGCAACATCAACCTGACGGACAAAGGAATTTTTCCAACGATTAAACCTGATTCGGCACGCTCTTTTCATTTAACGGAAAATGCCACACTGACCTATCAAGGCAATGCACCGTCGATTCAAAGCAACTTTGATCACGATACGGCTTCGCGCGGGGTGCTATGGAATAGCGGGTTACTGGCTGTATGGTATAAAACTGACACTGGAGAATTTCTTCTTGTTCCAATCATTTACTCCCCGGGCAAAATCACAATTGCCACCAAGCCGTTAAACAAGGACAGCGTGGTCAGCTATATGCAGAAAAACAGCTTTCCCGAAAGCCTGGTTCAACTGCCGGTTAAGACGATTAATGTGCCTGGCTTTATCGGGTTTATTAAATTTTATGCAGCCGGAGTGCTGTTTTTTGTCAACTTTATGCAATTTTTCTTTCAAACGCTTTTCTTAACTTTAATTTTTGCGGCAATTTTTCATCTTTTTGGCCATCGTAATCTGATGAACCTGACGTTTAAGGATGTTTTGTTGCTGGCAATTTATGCCGGTTTTCCCGGTTTGATGATAGCATCATTTTTCCCGGCATTCAATCTGCCATTGGATTTCAGTACGGTTTATATTTTCTGTTTTGCCGTTTACTTTATCTGTGTCATGTACCGTTTTGACCAGAGATATGCCAGTGCCCAAAAAAGTGAGCGTACTGATGATGAAGACTTTATGTAATTTTTGCTGTTTTGGAGAATCTTTTTATGAATAATTTTGAATTCTGCCGTGCGCCGGTGTGGTATCCTGCCCTTTCCGGACACACCTTTCTCACCTCCTTTGTCAAACTGCAACAGGATGAAATACAGTTACTTGCAGAAGGCAAAGCTGAGGGGAAAGCCGTTGCCGAAGTTATCAGTAGAATGCGGCAGCCGATGAATGCCATACCCGGTAACTGTTTTGTATCAGTTGACACGGTTTCTCCAACTGATACTGAGCGTTTTAAAAATAAACGTGGCGCTGTTTTTTCTCCTGGAAGCGCATGGTATTTTCTTGCAAAAAGTGCAAAAGTAAGACATGCCGCAGCTAACGGACTGGTAGAATACATCAGTCTCAAACCATTCCGCCGCATCAATCAACCTCGCGAATTCCGTTTATTTATTTATCAGGGTCAGCTTGTGGCGATGAGCCAGTACTGGTTGATTCGTCATTTCCGCCGGCTGGAAGGCATTAAAGAAAAACTGTGGAAGAAAGCTGAAAAATTTTATTCAAAAATTGCCTGGGCGATTCCAATTGAAAATCTCGTCATGGATATTTACCTGACATCTGATGATACAATTCTGGTTATTGACCTGAACCCGTGGGGCAATCCTACCGACCCGTTGTTACTGCGTAACTGGGATCGACCGTGGCAGAATAAACCGGGTATCGTGCTCATGCCCCCGCCATGGAAAATCAGCGGCGAGGTAAATGTTTCATTCTAAGTCTGCCAATAAATGCCCGGCTCAAATCGATAAAACAAGAACAACAGTTTCAGGGTGTTAATGAAAAAGATAGTTGAATGGATAAAACGTAATTGGTGCAATACGGTTTACATGCTAACCGGACTTGCCTTTATGAGCGTCATGTGGCTTTTTATCTACACGACAATCCTCTACCGCAGCCTGTTGCTTTCAGCATTTTTAATAGTCTTTTTTCGGGGAGGAAAAGTTTTACGGGTTACGACTATTTTCCTTGTCATGGCAATGGTTTTATTCGAATGTCATTTTATTCTTCACTACCGTTCATTATTCTGGGGTATCGGGGACGAGATACTGATCGCTGCTTCCTGGGCATTAAATAATTACCAAAGTGAAATTTTCAACTATTTCAAATTAATAAAAACGGTGGAGTATGTGGCGATGGTCGGGGTGGCCATCATAGCGATATTTTTCGCAATTTTTATGCAAAAATCTCGCCGGTCAAAACTGGCTTTTGCCGCAATTCCTTTCTTTCTGGCGTACTGTTGGCTTTCATACGGTGAGGCGGTATGGAGATATTATCAGCACAAAGATGATGCCATCAGCATGCGCAAAAGGGTTAAAACTCATTCATTTTCCGCCACTGACACTGCAAAACCGGAAAAAAGTCTGTTAATGTTGGTTATTGGCGAATCGCAACGTCAAGACCATTATTCTTATTTAATTAACAAAAAATATTCCCCGTTGTTGTGGACTGCCGAACGTGACGGCAATATGGTTTCATATACTGACATCACTACACATGCCACCAAAACATTGCAGGCATGCCTTACGTTGTTTACTCGTTCATCAACGCAATATAATGCAAAGAACTTTTATGAAAAATCACTTATTTCAGCGTTTAAGGATGCCGGTTATGCCACATATTATATAACCTATCACCCGGCGCTATCTGCCTACAATGACGGGCTGAATGTAATCATTGCCGAGTCTGATAATTTTATCAATCACGCCGCGGAAAACAGAAAAACGAAAAATTTTGACACCGGAATGCTGCCTTTTGTCGATAACATTGTTAAAAACAACAAAGGAAAAACATTAATTGTAGTACATACAATTGCGTTGCACTTTCCCTATTCCATCCGTTTTCCTAAAGATTATGAACTATTCACTCCGACAACGCACGACGAAGATACCGTAAATAACAGAGCAATGGTTAAAAACAACTACCGGAACGGCATGGTCTTCACCGGTCATTTTCTCGACCAGTTGGCAGGTTATGTCAACAAAACAGATTACCCTGCCGCCATGGTCTTCATCTCTGACCATGGGGCCGCCCTTTACGATGACAATACCAGTAGTTATTTAGGTTATTGCAAAGGCAATTATCATGTGCCGTTTTTTATCTATGGAACAGATATTTTTTGGAAGTGGCGCGGGCAGCAGGCAAAATCATTGTTGTATTTGAACCGTGAAAAAGCGTTAACTACTGATTATTTTTTTGAAACGATGCTTGGGCTGATGAATATCACCTATACTGGTTTTCGCCAACACCTCAATTTATGTGAGACAGAAGCGAAAAAAGCAAAAAAACGTAAAGTTTTTGTCTGGAATGAACATGTTGAATACGATTCACTGGCAGAAGACAACGAGAATTTGAATCCGTTACCAATACCTTGATAATACAAGTTTAGTTGTATGCCTGATACCGTATGTTTTACGATTCAATTTTGAACTTCAAAATAATCTTTTTGGCGATATCTGTTTTTTCCGCATCGGTAGCATATTCCAAATGGCGCCAATTCCAGTGAAATCCATCCTCGACACCGCGGGGAATAACGTGAAGATGGGCATGCATAACCACCTGACCGGCACACTCGCCGTCAGCAAGGTGAAGATTAAACCCGTCACAATCCAGCGCCCGTTTCTGAGCAACTCCGATCCTGGCCGCGACACGAAACATCCTGCCGGCAACGTCTTCGGGTATAGTGGCTGAACTGCCATGATGATCTTTCGGAATTATTAAGACATGACCGTGATTAATTGGTGCAATGTCCATAAATGCAAGAATATGTTCATCTTCATAAATTTTTTCCGCTGGAATTTCACCCGCAACAATTTTGCAAAAGATACAATCACGCATATTCATAATCCACCATTGTTATCATGGTTGTAATGGCAAAGTTCAAGCAGTTTTTTCAATTGAAGTTACTGGCGATGGCGATGAATCCACAACTTTGTCGACTGATGCCCCGCCTTTCTCGCGCTTTATAATTGTGGCAGTAGCACCCACAATTGCAAAAACCAACATCACCTGGTAATAGTTACATGACTGTTTAAGCACCCACTCTAATGTTGATTGAATATAAATAGCTGACAACCCGCCAAAAATGCCTATCGCCGTGTATTGATATCGTGATTTTGCCAAACGGAAAATGTTCAATAAATTCTTAAAATAAAACGTGAATATAAAAATAATAAAAACAACCATATTATGCCATCCGGTTTCCGCGGCAATCATCAAATATATCGTCTCAACCAACCCTTCCCTAAAGTCTTTTGGGTAACGACTACTGTTTAAATGTTCGCTATATGGCCAAGGTTTATTAACTTTCAGGCCGAAGTTATTCAAACCGATGCCAAGCGTTTTATCATTCGCCATGTTAATCGCAGTTACGGCAAGATTATACCGGGTGATACGGGATGCTGCAGGAGCTGTTTCAAACCGCTTTACGATTGAGTCAACCATAATCACCATGCCTAACATACCGATAAAAATCATGATTCCTGTAACAACAAGCTTTTTGGCTTCAAATCCAGAGGCATAAGAGATAAACAATATAAGACACAATCCGCCAATATAGCAAATCATCCCGGCCCGGGACAAGGTAAACATCACTGTTAACGATGCCATGCCGAAAGCTGCAAAAATGAACGCTGATTTCATAAAAGTTTCCTTTTTATTCAGCAGTTGCGCAAACATCAAAGAGCCGAGAATGGTCATATACATACAAAGTGAGTTCTGGTGCGGCAACGGTCCGTTAATCTGATAAACCCCCTCTCTGTATTTCTGATTCAGCGATATGATAAATATATACAAGATGATATATGGCAAAAAGGTAAATGCCTGCTCAATGCGTTCAAAACTGTTAAAGTAATTATATAGCACCCAAAAATAAAAATACATGCGGAGCATTTTCCATATTTCGAACCCGGAGTAAAGCGCTACTCCGGAATTAACGATCGAAATGACGCTGAAGAAAAAATAGATAAAATACAATACTGAGCCGGGAGGCAGGACTGTCACCTCAAAGTCTTTCTTGAGGATAATAACAAAGAATAATACCAGTGTCGTCAAGTCAACCAGACAAACTTCATAACCGCGAGAAGTCCCGCGATAAAACTGAACAGACACGAAGTTAATAGTCTCTTCCAGGCGACAGGTGAAGAAAATCATCATGAACAAGACAACCTTCTCGCCCAATTTAGAAGAGGTCGCAAACATGACCCCAAGCGGCACCACCAAAAACAGCGCCAGAAAAAATATTACATATTTTAATTCAAAACCCATAGCCACCCGGTTACGCTTAAAATCAATAACTGCAATTATATCGACGAAAAATTAAAGCCATTTGTTGATGCCTCAACAAATGGTAACGTATGATCTGTTCTTTTAAATTAATATAATCACTTCAAGCTGAAAAAAACATCAGCTTATGGACTATTGACGGAAACTGCCGCGTTGCCAAATGGTCCGGCCATAAGATTGAGAGCTTCAAGCGTCGGCAGGATTTTCTGAACAACAGCGTTGTATTCCGACAATCCTCCCTTAGGAATGTATATAATATCGTTAGGTTGCAAAGTGAAATCCATGGCACGGCCGCGAAGTACCATATCAACGTTGACTTTATACACTTTGGGTTGTACCAACCCGCCGCGAATTATCCATGCATTTTCTGAAGCTGTATCAAGCAACCCGCGCGAAAATGTAACTGCATTCATCAAGGTAAGCGAATCCTTGAAACCAAGGTAACCGGGAACTGCAACCTCTCCAATAATGTAAACCGATTGATTCATTGATGAAGGGATGTAAATATAATCACCATTGCGCAGTAATATGTTATGCCGGTAATCTCCGGCACGAACAGCTTTAGTGAAATTAATTGGCAGAATGTTTCCATCTCGAACGATGTATGAGTTACTCAAATCTGCCATTTCAACAGTATCGGTATCGAATATTCCGGTAGCGAACCCCTTCGCAGCTGCAACGGCGTCAGTAATACGGGTATTTTCCTTTATAGGATACCTGCCAGGCCTCGATACTTTACCGGAAATCGTATAAGTTGAACTCTGAATTCTGGTCGCAATCAATGAAATTTTCGGGAAATGGATAAATTTTTTATACTTACTTTCAATCAGACTGGTAGCTTGTTCCGTCGTCAATCCGCCAATCTGAACTGGTCCAATTAAATTTAGTGAAATATATCCGTCAGGGGTTACTAATAATCCAGTAGCATTAAGTTCTTCATTGTCGTAAATTTTAAAATCAAACTTATCTCCTGAAGCAATTGTATAAATTTCGGAAGGTACGACCTGAAGAGCGTCAAGTTCTTTTTCAATCTGCTTCTGGGTTTTTTTCGCTACTTTGACTTCCTCATAAGCCTGAAGATGAGCGGGAGCTAAAGGCGTTTGGTTCTGCACATAGTCATCTTCGACGCAACCGGCACAAACCAGCCAAAAAGCCACAATTGACATTAATCTGGAAATAATTTTTACAGTTACCATTATTTCTTGTCCAGTTTTTTATGAATTATAATGATCAGGCACCCTTGTCATAATAAACCTGGTCGACACAATTCAAAATACCGCCTATTTTTTCACAATTATGTTCTTTCAGAAAAGCAACGCATTTGAGCAATTTAAACTTGTCAGAACGTTTAAATCTGGTCATGATAACTGTTAACGTCGAAACTTCACAAATACAGGCGAACAACTGTTCATTTTTGTAAAAATCGAACAATTCCCAATAAATGTAGTCATAATTAACTCTCATTTTGTCAATGAATTTACTGAACATAACTTTGTCAGCAGGTGCAATGTAAGTAAAATCATCCAGGAGAAAATAGAGCCGGTGCGAATTTTCTGCTGCGAACTCAGGATCGAACTTCTCATCCTTATAAATAATATCATTAATGACAAATTTGGCAAGATTCTTGGACACTTCTTCGGTCGTAGATATGTACAATATTCGTTTATCCTTCGGATCGAAAAGGTCAATAAATTTCTTAATGAAAAAAGTTTTGCCTGACTTGCCTTCCACGTCACCAAACGTAATGAACGGTACCTTGTCCTTACCGGATTCGGCAATTTCTGCTATACGCTTATAAATTACCTGAATCGCAGAATAAAACGTTTGTAATTTAACTTGACTGATCAGCGGCAGACTGCCAAGCATTCTGATTTTCAACACGTTTTCAATATCAAACCTGGATTTAACCGTAAAGTTAATTAACTCGGAAAGCATGATTAACAGGAAAGCAATAACGAAACCGACAAATCCACCAATAACCACTACAATTCTGCGTTTTTTAGTTGATGGGCTTGCTGGTGGTTCCGCACGTTCCATAATCGCTATATCGCTCACATTGGACTTAATTGCAAATCGCATGGTAACAATAGAATTATCCACTTTTTTCAAGAGTTCACGATTCAAATCCAGTTGCCGTTTAATCTCCAAATATTCATTTTCTATTTGAGTCAATTGCCCCAATTCAGCGCGCAGTTTAACAATCGCTGTTTCAAACTGGTGCATATTTTGTGAAACCGCAGAAAGCTCGGCTTCTGTGCGCATCCGCTGGTCATCCAAAGCAGTTCTAGCCCGGTTGCCGCCATAAGTAACCTTATCCGGAGCCTTTTTCGTCTCAATCTGAGACTTCATTTTTTCTTTCATGAATTCAATTTCTGAAACCAGTTTCTGAACGCGCGGGTTTTCATCAGTATAACGTTGACGCAATTTATACAACTGCGCCTGAAGTTTTTCAATTTCTGCCGTACTGGTGGCACTGACGGTATAGGAAAGCTGAATCTCTTCTTTCATATCCTTTAAATTATCGACTAAGTGGGCGAGTTTTATCTTCAACGAAGATTCAGTCATTTTTGCCTGTATTGACTGAAGTTCCAACTCATTGAGCTGTTTAAACTTGCCTTCAGTTTCCGAGGTAATAGAAATTACTTTGTATTTTTTAAGATATTCTTCCTTTTGGTCTTCCAGCGACTTTATTTTTTCCTGAATAGACGTTTTGCTGTCGGAAAAATACTCGTATATTTTCTGTATTGAGCCGTTCTGAGTCTGAACATATTCATCGATAAAAACTTCAGCAAGGGTATTGGCAATATTGGCAGCTTCCCCCGGTGTAGGGGCGCTGGCCATAATATTAATAATATCCTGATTATCCTCCTGAACTTCAACAATAGTGCGTGAATAAAGGCTGCCAATAGAGGTTTTCAAGTTCAACTTTTTTATAATTTCCCGCATGTTCTTGCGAGTACGAATCATTTCCATGACAACTTTGGTTTCGATCGGCTTGTAAACATTGGGCATATCGCTTTGCAACCGTTCAAGATTGGTGTGACGGAACATCATGCAACGGGCGGTCCAGGTTTTCTTTTTTACAAAGGCAACATAACCATAGGCCAGCAGAGCGGTAAGAATCGGAAAAATAATGAGCAGATAAAAACGCCGGCGCAAAGTTATCAGAAGTACGCGCAAGTCATACTTAAAAATATCAATGTCCACGCCACCGATGATTACTTCATTCTCTTGCTTTGTTTCCATAGCTAAATCCCGGTTCTAATCTAATTAAAACGATTCCACAATTTAAGGTAACTTTTCAGACAATCCGCGTGAGTACTTTTCCCGCACAGTCGGGGTAATACACAAATATACTTACTTATCTTCATAGAATCAAGGAAAAAATCCGGAAAAATTACAAAAAGGCGCGAACGCGGGTAAATAAGAGACCATTTCCGATCAATTCTGCCTCGGTCAACTACAAGAATATTTAATAAAAAATTCTTGAATGCGGCGCTGCATCCGGCATTACCCGGGAATAGTGGTGTTTCGTACAGTCGTTGTTGAACTTCCGGAAAATCAAGATTTTCGGTTCCAAGACAGGCATTGAAAACTTTAAGATAGAAGCGATGAAAAAAACTTTTTGCTTGCAACAACATGGCCGGTAAATCTTCGGCCACGGGCAAAACCGGACGCAACTTAAAATCTATTGAAGCTTGATACAGTTCAAAAAAATCACTTATCTGCGGTTGTGTTTTATAAGATTTCATCAATTCCGCCCGTTGGCGGTACGACGAGGAAAAATTATGGTTGAGCGCCAGAAAACTATCCCCGCAAGCCATGACCGCTTTCCAAATATTTCTAGTTACAAAATCAATATCTTCGTGAGACAAATTACCGCGACGAAGACGATCTTCGGCCAGTATTAAACCGGTGCCACGATTTAACATAAGCTTCGCCAATTCTTCCAAGGGCAAATGGTTTAAATCAAAGTCAGGTACAAGGTCAAGAATATTTTTGTTTCCACGAATAACGTGATGTCCAGCTTTAAGCTCCTGCCACATCATAGTAAAGCCCAGGAGAGGCAATTCGGCTCGATTTTTTACCGGACTGAAATCGACATCAATACCAACTTGTTTTGAAAGTTCAACCCCAAGTGCTTTCAGGCTTGCATTAATCCTGCGGCGGGAAAAAAAACTGATATTTTCTGTAATTACAAAAAAATCAAAATCATTATAGAGTCGCACAGTCCCGTCATTACAACGCATAACGCCACCCTCTCCCCGACCGTAACCGCCTCCCAGAATGATTGCTGCGATGTTATTTTCTCCGGCAACGTTAATAGCGCTATTTGCAATTAATTGCATCCATTTTTCAATGGCATCTTCAAACTCCTGATTGCCATAAACGGTGTATTTATTGCTCATAGTTGATATTTTTCCGTAAGAAATTTCATGCTGATTTGCAAATTTGTATTCGCATCGTGAGTGTCACTGTCAAGGATTATGTCAGCATGCTTCATGCTTGTAGCAATATAAAGTTCATGCATCGGCCTGACTGTTTCCCAATATTGGCGGATAATAGTATCAACATCCATGCCACGTTCAACCCGATCGCGCTTTATACGCTTGATAAGACGCAAATCCGGCGGGCAATCCATAAAAAAACTTACCGATGCCAGTTTTCGCAATTCAGCAAAATATAACGCAAAAATTCCTTCAACGATGATAAAATCCACTGGCGCAATCATTGTCCCGGGATAACTGACGGAATGTGTTGTAAAATCATACAATTGCCGCGGCACGCTCCCGCCGGTTAACAATTGATGTAAATGCTGCAACAATAGTTCTGAATCTATTGCTTCAGGACAATCAAAATTATAACGTTCTATTTCATTTTCAGGCTTGCCGGTGAGGTCTTTATAATAGTCATCAATAGCAATCTTTTCCACCGTTGCCAGACCTGACAACGTCCGGAAAATATTATTTCCCAGCGTTGACTTTCCTGAACATGAGCCACCACCGACCAGAACAACTACCGGTTTTTTCTTCATTTTACTCATTAATTTGCCGGAATAATCTTTGCACGAGTGTATAAAGAATAATTTTCAAGTCAAAAGGAAGATTACGGTGATGCGAGTAATATAATTCATCTATCTGATCCTGAAAATCTGCCGCCTTTTCTCCTACGGTTTCAGCGTAATAAAACGCCGCAGGACGATATGACGGCAACTCATTTAATAAATCCATATTTTTCGTCGTTGCTTCCTGAGGTTTGTTTCCCACCAAAAATAATTTACCGCGTAACGCCCATCCAATCAAATTAATTTTATCCAGCGAAAATTTAAAGAAAAGTTTATTAATAAGACTTGACGCTGATTTTTGATATACCGTACACGAAAGTTTACCGCCGGAAGCACGATTCGACCAAAAATCTTTAACTTCATACTTCAACGAAACGAATGGTCCTAACAGCAAGTACAGTGGCAATTGCAAAAACAATAAACACGCCCCCGAAATCCAGAAAACTGTAAGACACAAATATTCACGGAAAATCCTGTCATTAATTTCAGAAAGGAGGAAATTATCAACGATGTCAAGCACTTCGCCAGAAACCGGGTCAATCACCCGACGTTTATAAATAATCTTATTGCTTATTTCCAAATCAGAACCGATATAAGAGTCGCCATAGACCACAGAATCACGAATAGTTGTTCTGGCATCAATCAGGCTGTTGTCCCCGATAATTGCACTGGGACCGATTATAGAAAAGTTTTTCAATTGGATATTACTACCAATTATAACCGGCTTTTCCACTTCGCATTCCCGCATAATTTCAACATTCTGCCCGATATAAACACCGTCCTCATTGTTATAACTGAGCATGATATATTTTTCTGCCTCGCCCGGATTGGTCATTTGCATATTTAAATCATACAAATCCTTAATTGACTTTATCGTCCGGATACTAAGCACGGGGTCTTTACTGTCGACAAATTTCAGCGTTGACAACTTGTGCAGAACATTGTTTTTCCGCAACAATAATAATCCATTCATCTCCTGGTCCATGATTTGCTGCTCGGAGGAACCTTCAAAGAAATCATAGGTGCTTTTTTGCTTGTCATATTCAAGAAAGACGAAGCCGTTTATAATCAAAAGGTCATCTCCTGCGAGCAACAGGCGATTCCGTTCAATAATACTGTCCAGCGGTTGATTTTGACGACTGGAGCCATAGGTAATCTTGACATTCCATTTCGCGCCGTCATGGAAATATTCTTCGGTTTCAAGTTGCGGCTCTTCCGAAATAAATCGTACCTCACTGATACCGCAGATGGAACAAAACTCAATATAATATTCCAGTAACGGCTTATTGGCAATACGTACCATATACGGCGGCATGTCAAAAAAATATTTTCGCATCCACTCGGTACTTGCGCTCCGGCAATTAATAAGACATTTCATATCTGCAACCCCTCTAGTTTAATAGGCGCCCTTACCAGTTAAAACCGCAGGAATCGTTCGTAGCAAAATAACGAAATCTTTCCACAAGCTACGGCTTTTTATGTACTCTTTGTCTAATTCGACTTGTTGTCTGAAAGGAATATCACTGCGACCGGAAACTTGCCAGATACAAGTAATGCCGGGAATTACATGCAGACGTTTGCGTTCCTCCAGAGTATATTGTGCAACTTCTTTGGGCAGAGGAGGTCTGGGTCCAACCAGGCTCATGTCACCAATCAAGACATTGAACAACTGCGGTAATTCGTCAATGCTGAATTTGCGAATCACACGACCAACACGGGTAATTCGAGGATCGCGTTTCATTTTAAAAATGACTCCGTCCTTGGATTCATTCATTGCTTTCCGGTCCGCATCGGACAATACGCTGTTAATTTTCATTGAACGAAATTTGAAAAAGTCAAAATGACGTCCATCCTTGCCAACGCGCTGCTGTTTAAAAATGACCGCTCCTACTGAGTCTAATTTTATCGCGATCACCGTGATTACTAAAACAGGCGAAAGGGCAAAAATTAATGCAATCGCGGCAATTATATCAACCGTTCGTTTGAGCACATAACTCATCTTAATCGTCATCTCCCACAGCGCCACCTTAAACCTGATATAGGTATTCAAGCGCGAACGCCCGCGGTTGATGAGCAGATTCATCAGTTGTTTCTCGACATTATGTTTCATCTCATGCATTCTGCTGATTCTTCCTTTTGCTTTGTCTCCAATGGATCACACGAAATACAAACAACGGATTCCCGACAAAATACCGTTTAAACATTCTTACCGGCTCCATCAGGAAACGAAAAAACCATTCCATGCCTATTTCACGCATCCACTTCGGAGCCCGCCGGATATTGCCGGAATAAAAATCAAACAAACCACCAACGCCCATGACCACCCTGCATTTCAGTTGTTCAAAATTCCTGCAAATCCATTGCTCTTGATGCGGCACTCCGAATGCGACCAGTAATAAGTCCGGATTAGCCTGATTAATCAAATCAACCATTTTCTGATTTTCATTTTCACGGTCAAAATAACCGTGGTGTTCACCGCATATTACAATTCCCGGATAATCATTTTCAAGCCTGAGCTTCATACCTGCCGCAATGCCGGGTTTACCGCCGAACAAAAATATCGACATTCCGTATTTGACGGCTTCCTGAGCAAGAAATGGTAACATGTCTGTACCATTAACATTCTCACGTAACGGCATTTTTATCATCTTGCACGCAAGGTGCACACCAATGCCATCTGGAAAAATATAATCTGCTTTATTCAAAAGTGCAAAGTATTTTTTATTAGTTATTGCTTTATTGAAGCAGTCAGGATTTACAAAAAATACTTTTTTGTGTCTGCCGCTTCGCATATCTTCAACCAGCGTGCTGACAGCAGACTGCATTGTAAGGTTTTGAAAAACGATGCCAAATAAATTAATTTCCTGGCGGAAATCTACGGCATCAACATGAAAAAACGCCGCGGGTATTGACTTGAATAAAAGTAGCATATCTCCAATCAGGTCGCGGCGAAAATTGTATTCCAGTTCTATGCGTTGCCGCCCCTCATGTGCAATTCTGCTGCTGTTACGCAAAAACCACAGATTGAATATCCCCGGAGCCTCTTCAAACAGACACGCATCTCCAGGCGAACGGTTATCGCTATTGTATTCTTTAATACTGACTCCGACTAATCGCAACCTGCCGCTTAAAACATAATAAAATAATGAAGCGTTTTTCAAGTAATATGGTGAGAAATTTAAATAGTTAATTGTTAACGGCAAACCATTTATTCCATATACTATTTTGGGAATAAAGACAGGCTTCCCGCTAAAAAGGTTCTGTACCGTCGCAAACAATAATAATGGAGAGGTAAATACTGCCAATATAAAAATGCTGAATATTACGCTCAATACAAATTCCGTCAACCGGACAATTTTTACCGAAAACATAAAGACATAAGTACGCAAAGTTGTGCCAAGCTGACGACAACCGGGATTCAGGCGCCGTTCAATTTCATCAAGCTCTTTATAGGTTTTTTTCATATATTTCGATTATTTTACCAGCATGTTCTGCCCAGTTAAATTTATGTAATTGCTCAAAACCAGCAGCAATCATCCGACTACGAATTGTTTCGTCTGTCAAAACCTGCTCCATGCATCGCTTAATCCCGGGGATGTCATCAGGGGAAAACTGTATAGCCGCATTGCCGCCAACCTCGCCAAGAGATGAGTTATTTGAGCAGGCAATGGGTGTACCACAAGCCATAGCCTCGACCAGCGATAATCCAAAACCCTCAAAAAGTGAAGGAAACACATAGAGAGCCGCCTGGTGATAGAGAGCAGGCAAATTGGCATTGTCAACAAACCCGGTAAATTTTATGGTTGGTGCGGCCGGGGAAGATGCGGCATATTCCTGTACCGGTTCAGATCCCTGCCAGAAGCTTCCGCCAAGAACCAAATCGTATCTGTTGCGCAATTCAACGGAAAGAAGTTCGTACGCCTTGATTAAATTCAAGTGATTTTTGCCAGGATGTTCAATACGAGAAATATAGAGTATAAAGCATTTGCTGCGAAGGCCATACGGCAGTATGGCATTTTCTGCTGCCGGATCGTTTGCCATAAATCTTTTGTTATCATAGCCATTGTAACAAACGGTGATTTTTTCAGCTTTAATTTTCCAGTATTTGATTAAGTCATCTTTAGTACTGTTACTTACTGCAACCACGTGCTGCATCCGCTGGACGCAGCGAGGTAAAATTCGCTTGATATAGTTCATGCGAAACCAGTCATATTTGGCCTGAATGTGATATTGGGACAAATCATGTACTGTCCCGACAGTAAAAAAATTGTACCACAAACATGCGCGCCGATTCGCCGCCGGCAGAAAGACAAAATCATACTTACCACGGCTGATTAACAAAGGGAAGAATATCAGATGCCATAACATATTGATCAGGGGATTGCTCAGCCGGTCGGAAATTGCAATAAAACTAAGATTTTGATGCCGGACAGGAAATACTGTTATATCCTTTTTCAACATTACTAACGTCAAGTGGTGATTTGACGCCATCTCTGCTATGACGTTATTCATATATACAGAAACGCCGGACTTACCGCCGTCATAAGCCATTCCACTTACAAGAATTTTATACATTTTTCAACTCCAAAATTAACCGCATACCTGTTGCAATATTGTTCGAAAACCGTCAATGAATTGCGCCTGTGAATAGTCTTTAGCCACCATTTGATATCCATTGGCTCCGAATTTTTTCGCTTTTTCGGGATTCCCCGCCAGTAATTTCAACGCGGCAGCGAATCCTGCAATATCTCGTTCTTTCACCAGTAAACCGTTTTCTCCGTCATGCAGCCATTCTGATACTCCACCAACGTTGAAACCAACTACCGGCACGCCATGGGCAAAAGCCTCAATTCCGGTTAAACCAAAAGGTTCCTGCCAACGGGACGGGAAAGCAAAGATATTTGCTCTGGCGATGAAACTATCTGGTGAACTTTGCCATCCGGCAAAATCAACCTTCGCGGCCAAGCCCAGTTTTGAGCTAATTTGCCTCAGCATCTCCTCGTCATTATTTGCGCCGACAATGTCTGCCCGGAATGGAATATCCAGCAAACTTAACGCACGCAACAACAAATCAACGCCCTTACCGCGAACCAGTTGACCAACATAAAGAATTCTGGGTATATCAACCGGAACAACTGGAATTGATGCTGCGACCGGACGCGCTGGATAAAGCTTGCGAATACGCTGACCGTCAAAGTCATTCATTGCAAGATTCCGGCGCATAAATTCTGACATGACTACATGCATATCACAACGTTTAATCTCCTCCATCAGAGCAAATCTGCCACCTGTATTGCCAATCATTATCCTTCCCTGCTGGCGGGAAATCAGACCGCCGCACAACGAACAGTAAAATTTATTAGCCGGCAAATGACAATTTACGCGACACACCGGAAAATATTTATGACGGCGCAAACAGTAGTAATCATGGTCGTGGACAAATACTATTGTACGGTATTTCAGGCGGACAGCACGCAGTAATTCCAGATTGTCAGTTTTATGTACGAATGCCACATCCATATCATCCGGACTCAGTCCCGCTAAGTCTGATGGTGAAAAAACTTTGCGGAATATCCGGTTAAATCCGTCAGAATCACGTCCAGATTTTTCAAATAATCCGTACACTTCAAAACCGTTCTCCGCCAGCAGACTGGCCGTATCGTAAATGTAGCGTTCCACCCCGCCGCAAAAACCGCTGAGAGACGAAACATAAAGAATTTTATTTTTTTCGGGCATGAAATTCAATCGCCTTATGATAAAAATTAAGCAGCTCGCCGGTTACAGTTTGCCAACTGTATTTTTCCAGAACAATTTTTCCGGCATTATTTTTCAAATCCGCAGATAATGAAGGGTCGTTCCGTAAACGCTCCCATGCCGCCATAAGCGTATCCAGCGAATTTGGATTAAATAACAATCCGGTTTTTCCATCTTCAACCAGACGCCCGAGTCCGCCTACATCTGCCGCGATAACGGGCAAACCGGCAGACCATGCTTCCAGCGCCACAATTCCAAACGGTTCATGCAATGAAGGCAGAATGAAAATATCTGCCGACTGATATGCCGACAATAATTCCTGACTATCCGCAGGTAAACCGGGAATAACCGTAAAATTTTGTTCCAAACCTGCTTGAACTATTTGTCCTCGTAGTTCTGCATAATACTGTTCTGCCGTGGGCGGACCAATAATAACCATGTGGACACTCTGTCCTTGGGATTTTATTTTTTCAACCATCGGAACCAATATCTTCTGGTTTTTCTGGTAGTCAATTCTTGATACACAAAGAGCTACCGTAACATCATCGGCAATACCATGTTTTTTCCGAAAATCAATTGTTGACGCCTGCTTGAATTTATCCGTATTTACTCCGTTTGGAATATAGGCAACCAACTTGTCAGGAAATTTATTTTTGGCTATTTCGTACTCATTAAGCCCTACACAAATAATACCGGTGGCGGCTTCAAGCGCTGAAATGTTACCAAATAATAAATCTACACCTCTGCCATAATTCAAAGTATGCCGCACGGGACGAAGCATTTCCTCAATTTCTGCCGCGGGAACATCATAACACCCCCCGTGAAATGAAATTATCAGAGGGATATCACAACGTTGTGCAGCTTTCGCCGCCATTCCTGCCAGCCTGGCCATGGTATGACTGTGTATCAACGAAAATCCACCGCTCAATAAATAACTGTAAAGCCGGAAAGAAAAAGGATTACCGCCTTTTTTGTCTAGTTGACGGATTTTTAGCGCATTTAGAGGGAAATTAGGATAAAAATATGGAAACCGGCGAATTGTTATGCCTTCAATTTCTTCATTATCACAGGAAGAAAGAGCTCTAGTGCACAAAATCTCGGGATTTTGTCCCTTTTCCATAAGACATTTGGCGGTATTCCAAACCACGGTTTCGGTACCACCCCATTCTTCAAAAGCAAAACGTCTGACTACATTGGCTATTTTCAAATTTTACCTGCAGTTTTGTGGTTGAAACCTTTCCAGTATGAGTAACGCTGAATCACTCGATAAACCAATCCATAAGGAATATCAAACCAACAGCCCGATTTTAACAAATACACCGTATCCCGCAACATTTCCAGTATCGCGGAAATTAGACAGCGGTAGCATGGTCTGGCATCGTTTTTTCCAAAAATCACAGCATCAGCGACGCCTTCATTATAAAACCGTTTCCATACTTCACGCAATGTATAATTATGAGAATGTTCTACCATTGCCTCAGGAACATAAATAATTTTTGCTCCATTTTGTTTAATCCGCCATGACCATTCAACATCCTCTGAATACTGTATTTTTTCATTAAACGGTGTTTGCAACAATGTGGATTTTCTGGTGGCAGAGCTGGCAAGAGAGAAAAAATGTTTCCATCCGGCGGCAACATGGCCATCGCCAAAAGCTCTGGAGTTATCTTTTTTCACCAAAGGTCTGGCATCGAGGCGCGACAACTGATTTGCGTAAACCGCCGTCACATTTTTATCCTCAAGTAACGGACGAATCAAATTGCCCAGCCATTCACGGTTTTGAGGAATACAGTCTGAATTGTTAAAGACAATTATTTTGCCGGAGCATTTCAATATCGCGTTATTGAGCACTCGACCGGGAATATATTCAGCTGGTTTAATCTGGTATGATTTGTCCGGATTATATTTCCGGACAATCTCAAAAGTTCCATCGCTTGAGCCGGAGTCAACATTTATCAACTCAAAGTCAGTAAAAATTTGTGTCGTGATAGCCTGCAACGTCTGTTCAATATATTTTATGTCATTCATCGAACGCATAACAATACTGACAGTGGTCATACCGCACCTCCTGAATCACCCCGGCGGACACGGAATACCGATTCGTTCAAATCTCTGTAACGGTTGCGACTGATACTATGAGCGATGGACCGGATAATAGCCATACCGCGACCGGAAGTGGCAAATTGGTCATTTCTGCTCCAGATGTCTTCAGTAATCGTTGCCGGAGACGTGCTGAATGTCCATTTCTTACCTTTATCAAGGATGCGGAGTTCCACATCAGTTTCATTAATTTTAGCTTGTACTAATATTCCTGGACGGGTTTGCTGCCGGTTTTCAAGTCCATGCATCACAATATTATTTAAAAATTCGCCAAGCAACAACTCTATTTTTACCGCAAGTTCCATTTCGCCAGTCTGGTCAATAATAAACTTCTCGCATTCAGAGCAAAGTTTATTCAATTGTGTAATTATGGGAGCAGTCAACCATATTTTTTTATTGTCAGAGTCCTCATTTTTTGCCATTTTTCTGATGGTCAGAATTGTCATGTCATCAGTAGCCACGCTATATCCCATCTGTGGTAACGCTTCGCGAACCCGATAAGGTATGACTGCCGAATCCTGATCCGGAATGATGGTTTCAACAAGACGAATCATTTTATCAAAACCAAGCATCTGATTATTTGAGTTTGAGATTTCAAAAACTCCGTCAGTCGTCATATAAAAAACACTGTCATCGCTGAAATCATACTCAATTACGTCATCGCTGCCGTATTCATAATATTTATCCCAGCCTATTGGAATTCCCCCCTTATTGCCGGGATTGAGTAATTCAACGACTCCGGTAATTGGGTTATAAACCGCTAAATTGGGATGACCGGCATTAAAAAATTCCAAATTATTACGGTTAAAGTCAAAAATACCGACCAGACAGGTCATGTAATTTTCGCCACCCAATTCGGTACAGAAAATAGAATTCAACCGGTTAAGCACCTCATGTGTAGCCAACTTGAGTTTGTCCACTCCGATAATCATCTTGATAATAGACTGAACGGCACTCATATAAAGCGCAGCTTGAACCCCATGCCCCGCGATGTCACCGATAAAAAAGAAGAACCGGCCTGGTGACAACCGGATAATATCAAAAATATCCCCGCTAATTTTCTGTGAAGGTTCATAGAGAGATGAAACGAGCACCTCTTCCTCCAGCACCACCCAGTCCGGGACCAGCAAACGTTGTACCTCGGCAGCAAGGGCCAAGTCTTCCATCAAACCGCTGAACCTTTCATTCGTGGCATCATCGGAACGCTTTTTCGCAACTGTACTTTTTATCATTTTGACAAGGTCATCGCGAACAAAAGGTTTACGCATATAGTAGGTCAATTTATCCTGTGAAATCTTATCAATCAGGTCATTGTCCATGGTGTCAACAATAGCGGTCAAATAAATAATCGGCAGTTGCGGACGCGACTCCCGGATAATCTTGCGCAACTCGAAGCCATCAATCCCCGGCATGATGACATCCAGCACTGCAACATCAAAATTATTGTTCTTGATCTGTTCGAGACCCTTATCGGCGGAAATACATGTGGTTACCTCAATGCCCTCCCCCTTCAAAGCCTCTTCCAGCAAAAGCAAGTTGAATTTTTCGTCATCAATTGCAATAAGCTTGATATCCATGTATCTTCCTCAGAATATATTACCTGCCATGGAACTCACTGAATAAATGAATCCACTGCTGCATTCAAATCGTCAAAAATATCAAAAATCTTATATGCCCGGGTAATCTCAAAAATCATCCGCGGTTTATCCTTCAAGCAGGCAAGCTTAACATCACCGTTCAATTCCGAAACGGTCTTCAGACAGGCAACGATACAACCAAGACCAGTACTGTCCACATATTCCATTTTCGCGAGGTCAAGAACAAAATTGCGCTGTTTGGCGGATAATTCCCTGAATTTATTCTTCAAACCTGGCGCTGCACCGGCATCAAGGCGTCCTTCAAGTTCAATCACCGTGATTCCATTCTTATCATACGAATTAATCAGCATTGCCATGCCCTTTCATATTGGGTTTAATTACAAAAAGAAACCGTTACCCTGTAAAAACAAATAACTTTTTGCGCCGCCATTCCCATTGCAACGCGATAAACTATAGCAGGATTTTAACCTTAAAACAAATCTATTTTCAAGAAAAAATGTAACTCTTATCATTCTTGTCGTGTCAAAGCAAAAAATGAATTTTATTTACGTTATGGTATTACCGCGTTTTTGGGCATGAATAACATCATCGAGTGCTGATTTTTGCTTATTGCCCGTAGCTCATAATAACGGGTTACCCATGAAGGCAAATTCCCGTTGGAAGCAGGAAATGTTGAAATAAAGAGAGGGAGTTTGGAAACGCTCAGACATTCCATGACTCTGACGTGGTCATCAAAACGCAATAACTCCTCTAGTCCGAAATTAGCAATGCCCGACTTCAATCCAGTTTCAGCGTAGTAAACTCCCTGCATATGACTTATAATGTTGACCTGATGATAATCTCCGGCATTCTGTAATATAAAACGAATATTCTCTTCAATCGGATTTTTTTCATCAATACTGGACAGACTCTCAACCGTGCGCTTTATTCCAGTAGCAATTTTACCGGCATTCAAGCACAATGTTGTTGACGCCAGTATCGTTATAAATAACACCGGCAAGGTCAAAGCGAGATAATAACGCTGCAATCGACCGGTTTTAATTAGACGGAATAACCGGTCGGCATTTATAAACAATAAAATCAAAGCTGGCCACATTACGGCAGGAAGGTTAAAAATATGAGATCTCCCCTGATAATAAGCAAATAAACCACTGCCTAGCACGGCCAAAAATAACGACATGCGGCACACCGGTGTAATCTTTCGTGTACAAAAGCTGTTCAACGCAATAACAATTGTAAAAATATAGACTCCGGCGAAAAAACACCACGCCGCTGGAGGGGGTGGCATCGGCAACATCGCAAATCCTGCTTGATAAAAAAGTCTGATGAACTTATTATTGCCAGTAATCGAAGCATTTTCAGGAGTCACCAGAGACAAGAGCAAATATACGGCAATCAACCCGAGCAACAAACCCGCCGTCAATAAAATTAACTGTTTAAATACGCGGCGGCGTTCAAATGAAAAAATAAATTCAAGCCCACATACTCCAAACGTCGCGACGGCTAGCGGAATAGCGGAATCAATGTTCCACCATAACCCGAAGCCGGCAATTGCTCCGCACATTATATAAGCAATATTTTTCCCGGATTTTGACGCCATCCAGAAAGCCATCACCGCCATCGCCGGACAAATAAACCGGACCGGATAGTAGGCAAAATACGGGTCAATATATAAACCATCGCTGTGATTGAGAAAATTCCACGCCCCCATAGTCAGGAAAGAGATTAGTGCGGACATTAACACCAACAGTTTATTTTTAAATATCTGAAACATCGTCCATGAAAGCGCATACAATCCAGCACAAAAAATTATGCCCATGACAATGGAAATATTTAGCAAGTTCGGTGAAATAATATGAAAGAGGGGAGCCAAAATGCGTGGATAAAAACCGTATTGATGATAATCGCTCCAACCGGCAGCGGCCTGCGAGACGGCATAACCAATTATGTTCGGATGGGGTTCCGGATTATTCAGGGATATTCTGTCAAGCGTGTAGATCCGGCAGCACATCACCTGCACTAGTGGCAGTAATATTAGGGCATAGATTACTGCCGTATTAACCAATGATGGCAGTTTGTTTGTTCTAGACATATAAAAAGCCACTACGCTGGAAAACAATAATGCCAATAACCAAAACCAACCGTTATATACCGGACAAAACAGCCACCACAATAAATCTTTACCGCTCAGTAAAAACACCATTGCCGCTGATATGACAATTACAAGTGTAAACCACTCCCAATAAAGCAGTTGTCTTGTTAATATGTTCTCTTTTAAAATGTAAACTTGATTAACGAAATGAGATGCAAAAAAACATACTACCGGAGAGATAATAACGAGAACGATGAAAGTCATCCTTTCCTGAGGTTCAGGATTCAACAGCATCTGTGACGCCGGAACGAATTCTCGACGAAGTAGATTTAATTGTTCTAGGCATGGCGGGGCAATCTGATTGAATACAATAACGCCAATGATTGAAAGGCACAATACCGCGATAATTCCAGCCAGATACTGAAGAGTTATTTCCCGATTAAAATCTTTTTTCACCCTTATTGTCCCCGGTAAAAGATTTATATTTTGGGGCATAATTTAAATCTTTTTAATTTCCTGTACTGAATTTATATTAGCGATATGAATATCCAGCTGCGGAAACGCAATTACTATATTATTTTCGCGAAAAAGACGGTCTATTTCCTCCCGTATGTCGCTCTGACATTGTCCTGCTCTGCTTATGTCCCTGAACCATACCCGCAAAATAAAAACCAGTTCACTTGCACCAAAATCATTAAAAAGGACTTTGGGTGCAGGGGTTTTTAAAATATCTTCATGACTGGCGGCGATATCGAACAAGGTTTTTTTTACCAGGTCAATATCCGACCCATACTCAACGCCAATCTTAATATCTTTTCTGATAATTCGTCCGGACAATGTCCAGTTTTTAAAATTTTTGGACACAACGACAGAGTTCGGCAAATTGATTACGGCGTCATCAAACGTCTTCACCACGGTAGCACGAATACTTATTTTCTGCACTGTGCCCCAGGTTCCATCAAACTCAATAATATCTCCATTACGAACTTCTTTTCCCACAAGTAGAATCACACCGCATACAAAGTTCTCAATAATATCACGTAAACCAAATCCTATGCCCATACTCATACCACCAATGATAACGAGGATGCTTGAATAATCAACATCAAAAAGCAGCAGCACGAACACTATATAAATAAACCATATACAATATGTGCCCAAGGTTAAAAATGATGCCATTATGCCCATATTCGCCTGCTCACTGTATGCGATACGAATAATATTTTTCGCGGTGGAGATGAAAAAGTAAATCAACAGTCCGGCAATTAGTGAAAACACTATATCCCGGATGGTAATTTTTAATGAAGAAAAATCCGGACATAAATTTGTCACCAGACATTTTTCCAACATATCCTGCATATTAAACATGGTTGATGTCCAGTACGCGAGTCCGCCAATCAGCGCTATCCATATCAACGGAAGAGCAATAGTCATAATAAACGATGCGACAATCTGACGATGCGTAGTGTCCGGCTTGAATCTTGCCACTAGAATCGTAATTGACGCTCCAAGTTGAATTCCGATAGCCGCCAGAAACCAGATCATAGTAATTGAAAACGCCAGATAAGCATAACCAAGCGACGCCGCGATAACAGAAAACAGCGCAATGAAAATTGTCAAAATTCCCAGTACTCGATCCAGTATTTGCATCTTGTGGCGAAGCAATACATATATTGTCGCAATGACTACGGGAATATTTGCTATTGTCCAGATAAAAATCAATGGCCTGAACGTAACTACCATCGTCCACAGAATGTTGCCGAGGATATACAATAGCAACAATGGCAAATAAAGCCGGAAAACCGCGCCATAATACTCCGATTTCAATCTTATTCCCAGCGTAAGCATTACTACTGCAATACCAAAAAATACCATCGCCAAGCGCAAAAACATCCCGAACTCAACTGCACTCAACCAGAAATAACTTGCGCCAAATAGCAAGGCAAGACCAAGGCATGTCCAACCAACGCTGAATACCCATATTTTTTGCTGCCACCAATAAACCATTCCCAGTTTTTCCAACCTGCGAAATATCCGATGTCCCATAAAAACATGAAAAATTCCACCCAAAATTGCCAACAAGATAAATTTCACCCAGAACGACAGTTGATTGGGCAATTGATACTTCAAGTGAGATGGAACATCAACCATCCACAAATAAAGTCCGTAATGCAGCGTCGGCAAGACATTTATAATATTAGCATGAGGCTTCAAAAAAATATTTTTAAAAATCTCTTCATTCCGTGTATTTGCCTCTTTCATGACCCGTGTCAATTCTTCCTGCAAATGCTTCGATGCATCAAAAGCAGCATTCATTTTTTGTGTACATTCATTCATCGATGCGATGAACTGACACAAATGTTTATGCGCCTGATTCTTGCGTGCGAGCGATTCTTTGTCCAAGTACTTGTCATTAACCTGCTCCAACAACCTTTTCAAATGCGCATTCCGCTCACTCTCGTTTTGATACATTTTTGAGAGCCGTTGGAATACCTCTATTTCACCGTAAAAATAGCGCTCAAGATCACTAATTTGTTTACTGTACATTGAGGTGGAAATCCCAAGAATTGCATTCTCGCGCTGTTCCCAAAGCAAAAAATTCAACTCGCTGCAACGTCGTTCCACCTTATCGCACGTTTCCTGAAATTCCTTAATGCGCGTTCCAGACAATTCCTGTGCGGCAACAATCAATGCCGGAAGGTTATTCATCGAATTGTCAAGCATTTTAACAATGTTCGGCCAACGTTCCCGTTCGCTTCCTTCTTCAATACCACATTGAGCAATTGTTGAAACGGAAAACCATAAACATGCAATCATTCCGGCAACACCGGAACTCCGCAGTATACAACTCGGTAAAACTTTCAGCAATAAACCCATATTATGCCTCGTAATAATTATATCAAATCTCTATCGTTATTCAATTGATACGCAATTGCCCAATATATCCGTTTTGTTACTCAAGTTGAATTTTCACCATTTATTAATTATCTGAGTATTTCAAAATAAATAAGACTGTCTCTTTAAATCAATAATTATAAATTCTGAGCGTGATAAAATACCGCTGCTTTGTCTCAAATTCCAGTAATAACTTATTTTAGCCACAGAAGATTGCGCCTTTTGTTCTTAATTGTTTTTTCATGCCGGTATCTCAGGCAGTGGGAATTTGACATTCTCATCGATAACTCTGCATTCCTGCGGTGGAGCCCAACCCTTGTCTTCTAAAAACTTTACCGCTCTTTCCACTAGACATTCCGGAGCAGATGCGCCAGCGGAAATACCAATATTTGCTGCGCCAGACAGCAAGTCCGGGGACAAATCCGAAAGACCATCAATCAAAACAGCCCTCGCCCCGCAACCCTCTGCCACCTCGCGTAAACGATTAGAATTAGAGCTGTTACGAGAACCAACAATAAGAACGATACTGCAACTATTGCATAAAGCCCTTACCGCATTTTGACGGTTCTGAGTAGCATAACAAATATCATTCCCTCCTATAATATCGGGAAAACGATGATGCAGTTCCTCTATAATTTTTATAGTTTCGTCAATACTCAATGTAGTTTGAGTCAAATAAGCAAGATGTTCATCATCTTTCAACTCGGGCAAACTCCGGACATCGTCAATATTCTCTACTACAGCATACGTTGAATTCAGTTGTCCCATGGTGCCAATGATTTCCGGATGGCCACGATGACCGATGAGAATAATCTTATTCCCCAAATTTTGCAGTTGAATTGCTTTTTGATGATTTTTTTTAACCAGGGGGCAAGTAGCATCAATAACTCGGAGATTCCGCTTTTTCGCCATATCTTCAACAGAAGTTGGTACCCCGTGTGCGCTGAAAATAAGCGTACTGCCTGATGGAACCAAACTGATGTCCTCAACAAAAATCACACCACGCTCCCGTAAATCGTCGACTACATATTCATTGTGAACAATCTCATGCAAAACATATACAGAACGACCGTATTGCCGCAAAGCTTGTTCTACAGTGTCCAGCGCCCGGCGAACGCCGGCGCAAAAACCACGAGGATAAGCGAGAAATAGATTTTTACTCTTTATGTTCATAAAACTTTAAAGTTTGATTTATAACTGCGGCGGTAACAACATACCCAATCCCGGACGCATTGCAACTTGTCCATGGCACAGAGCCAAAGATAGCGCATCGGTTGAATCAAGCGGAATATCCTTCACACTTATATTAAAAGCTGCAGCCATCATTGCCGCCACCTGTTCTTTAGATGCCGCACCATTACCTACGGCGGCGCGTTTAGCGTTACGCGGGGAATAAGCATAAGCTGGAATATTGTTCTCAGCAAGGACGGTAAGAATAGCGCCTCTGGCCATTCCAAGAATGATTAAAGTTTTGACGTTTTTGCCGAAAAATGGTTCTTCTATTGAAGCGGCATCAGGCTTGAAAGTGTTAACAAGTTCTCTAATCCCTCCTGCCAGACGCAACAGGCATTCACAATGAGTCAACTTTTGATGATTCTTGATAATGCCGCAATCAACAATCAATGCGCGATCAGGCGACTGCATTTCAATCACACCGTATCCGGTGCATCTGATCGCTGGATCTATACCAAGAATTATCATCCTGTAAACCGCATTTAAAGCCTGTTTCTCTAGTTATTCAACCTACACAAACAACACATTTATCAGGCAGAAAGATGCCTTATTTCATCTTTTGACACAAACTTAAAATGTTTATTTTTCATCATTGTGTCGTTCGAGAGACGCAACAAGGTGTTTTGTTTTATCAAACTTATCCCAAAAATTATGGTCTGGTCTATCCTCTGACACTTTAAGCTCCATCTGCTGAGTTAATTCCCGCACCATGGGACGGAGAACATCTTGAACGCATTCAGGAAGATGTCGCTTGTGCGACAGATGATTTTGAACACACAACACACAATTTCCCAAAATAGGACATTCCGTCTGTGTGCATGGACAATGCTTGTTGACAGAAACTTTATGATCTTTCATTATCGCGACTCCGGGTCAATTCCGGCAAATCCACCCAAATTGCTTAAAATGCCGCGACCATCACTGAGAATTAGAACCGTATTAAGCTAATTGCCTTCTGCGTTAAGCTCTTCGAGGATTTCCGGCGCAATATTACTGTTGTTATGGACATTTTGCACGTCATCTAAATCTTCGAGTTTGTCAATCATACGGAGTACCTGACGCGCAAGGTCAATATCATTTATGTCAGCAGAGTTTTCCGGTTTCTGCATCAATTCCGCTTCTTCAGTTTTAATACCGGCATCAGCCAGTGCCTTGGAAACAGATTCAAAACATTCCGGTGGTCCCCATATTTCCGCAATATCCTCTTCCACTTCGATGTCTTCGGCTCCAGCATCAAGCACGATATCCATCAATTTGCCTTCGTCAGCGTCAGCTCCGGTAACCACAAAATGAGCCTTACGGTGAAACATCCAGCTAACCGCGCCCGAGCCGGCAAGATTACCATTGCTACGGTCAAACACCATTCTGACTTCGCTGGTGGAACGATTGCGGTTGTCGGTAAGACATTCAACCTTGAATGCCACTCCGCCCGGTCCATAGCCCTCGTAAACTATCTCTTCATAATTTACATCGCCAAGTTCACCGCAACCTTTTTTAATCGCACGCTCGATATTTACATTAGGCATATTTGACGCCTTTGCGGCGGTCAATGCCGCACGCAACCGCGGATTTGCTTCAGCGTCGCCACCGCCAAGCTTGGCGGCCACCATGATTTCCTTGCCAATTCTGGAGAAAATCTTACCCTTTTTCTTATCTGTTGCGGCTTTTTTATGCTTAATATTTGCCCATTTACTATGACCTGACATATCAACCTCGGGGTTAAATTTATATTTTGTACTAAATAAATTACTAGCAATTCACGAACAGTTCAACCTGAATGATATTTTTTTTCAGAGTTTTGAAGTAATTTTTAGAATAATCGCACTGGTTACTGTGAAATATTTCATGAATATCTGAAATTATTATGATTTCAGAATGCGGTATTTGCGATTGAAAAATACTTCAGCAATCTTCCACGAATCGCGAATGGTACGGAAATGTGAGCGCGTTGTGCCACGATCATAAATTGCATTAATCGAAATTTCATTAATGGGATAGGCTTTAGAAACAATACAGGAAAGCAAAACTTCCAGTTCGTAATCAAATCCGTTCGGCTTAATCAGAATCAATTCATCAAGCCACTCTCCGGGAATACCGCGCAAGCCTGTTTGAGAATCCTTTAACGTTGCTCCGGTAAATATCTTTAATAAAGTCAGAGCCAAACTATTGCCTATTCGTTTCTTCAATGGTATATGACCATTCTTTATCGTCCGCACTCCAAGGACAAACTGCCTGGAATTTTCCTGCATGGCAATATAAACTTTACGAATATCCTCGGGCAGATGTTGACCGTCGGCATCAGCAGTTACAATAGCAGTATCGGGATAGCGACGTATCGCATGTTTAAATGCCGTTTTTAACGCTGCCCCCTTGCCACGGTTAAACTCGTGACACAGTATATCAACCCTGTCAAATATCTCCAGCGCATCAAAGTATTCCCGATAACGTGGTCCGGAACCATCATCCACGACAATAATCCGGCAACAGGGATCCTCAAGCAGTTTGCCAACGAGTCGCAGCATGGTTTTATCTGGCTCAAAGGCCGGAACTACGATAACCGGATTCAATGTGCACACCCCTTAAGGTTAGTTTTCAAGCAGTTCACCGTAACAAATCATAACCTGAAAAAACAACACGGTAACAAGATAACTCAATACTCTTTTTTTTCAACCCGGATTAGGTCTGCAAATAAGATAATTAACTAATCGGGAATCACAACGTTATATAATCAACCAATACGCTTAAAACCTCATAACCAAATTCATCATTTATAAATATGCATCAAATATTTACCGGACAGCAGACTTAATTAATGTTGAGACGATAATTCAACTATGCCCCTGTGATTGTCCCGATTTCTGCTCCAGAGCCCACTGAATCGTTCGCCTAAGTGCTGTTTCCATCCCGAATTCAAGTGTCAAGCCCAGTTCAGCAATAGCACGCTTAACGTCAGGAACATATCTCGGCGGTAGAACCTCGGTAAGAGGAGTTTTCAGCGTTTTAATAACGTGTTGACCACCGAAACCACGGTTAACGGCTTTGGCTAAACTGGCAATAGAAACCGGATGAGACGATCCAACGTTGTACGCCCGTCCGGTCTTCCCGGTTAGTAGTATTGTCCACAGCCAGACTGTCAAATCGACTGCGTACATATAGGAACGGAATGGTCTGCCATCACCGGTAATCAAAATCTCGCGATTCTCCAAACAGTCGTTAATAAAATTGCCAACTGCATAATGTGAATCAAATGGAAGATACGGACCGACAAAGGAAAAACAACGCGCGGCAGTGCACCCCAAACCGCACATCGCCGCATATTCCTGACAAAGACGCTCTGCATGAAGTTTTCCGCGGCCATAAGAGGAATCGGGCTGAAAATTAGGATCATTAATAAACTCTTCAGGAATATTCGGCAAATTCGGCGGTTGCGTACCATAAACAGCTCCATCGCTTATAAACAGCATCCGTTTAACCTTGGACGCAACCGAAAAATCAAGAACCCGTCTGGTTCCTTCGAGAATAACTGAATACATTTCTTCCGGATGCTCAATCGCCAATTTTGCACTGGACTCGGTGGCACCATGAATTACATAATCGAACTGTCCGGGTGGAAAAGTGAAATTACGAATGTCGCCTTTAGTAAACGATAAGTTTGGCAACTTTGAATACTGAGGAAAGTTTGATAAAAATTTGTCAGGGTCACGTGACAAAACTATCAGATCCGCCTGCAAATTAAGTTTTGCGTTAGCGTCGAGGAAGGAGTCCAACAACCATTTGCCAAAAAAACCAGTGCCGCCGGTAATAAAAATTCGTCGTCGTCGCAATTTTTCCATAACCGGCGCCAACCTTTTTAAAACATTGGCCAAATCTTCATTAAACAGTCTGGTCATTCTACTCATCACCTCATTAGGTTAGTACAGACATTTGTAACTTTTATACACTATTATACAATATAATTATTTTGACTCTGGCATTAAACTTTTCCACCAAATGAATATCTGCGATGACTGATATAGCTGCAAACCGTTGTAATTGCCACGCAGAAGAACTGGCTTGTAATCGGGCTTAGAGCACACCCGTCAACCAAAATAAACATAATCAAAAAACCCAGCAGCATTGTGCCGCCATATACCACATAAAACCGGAAATATTCCCGTAAAACATTTCCCCTGGTTTTGAAAACAAACAACTTATAACAAATATACGCATTAGTAATTGCTAGAATATTAGACGGAATCAACAAAACAAGATAATTGACATATTCATGCAACCATTCATAAAGCAATACATAAATCCCCACGCCGAATACCGTGTTCCACCCTCCTGTAATCAAAAAACGAGTTATTCTATAAAACTCAACACGATGTTGATAATACTTTTCACGGACATATTTCATGCAAATTCTTTCAGATTAATTTTATGCTATTTATTATTCTAACAAGCACTCTTCGCTTTGAACTTTTTGAGTGCAAATTAATCCGAAAAACATTTAATGATTCAAAACTGTTAATCCTGCCACTTGATTTTACCAGAACTCAGGATTCAGAGAGATTAAAAAACACGACTTCAAACACCATATCCGACAGACATCTACTGCTCCAAATGCCAAAATCTTATTAAATAAACAAACCCCGTATAACTGCATCACTAAATTTCAACAACTATTAATTTTGGCGGTAATATAACACTTATTTTCAATTACGCAAAAAATGATACCGCCTGTTTATTATTGTTTCATGAATATTTTTTTGTAAAAACACAAACTGCAAACGGGTATACTTTTGATGACCTGAATCAGCCCTTATATGCCGCCATGAGATCGACCATCTCTTTAACCGCCTGACCGATGCCAACCGTTATAGCACGCGCCACAATACTATGACCTATATTAAGTTCCTTCAGCCACGGGATCTGCAAAATCAACGCGATGTTTTCATAATCTATTCCATGTCCGGCATTAATATTCAATCCGAGCGAGTGACCAAATCTGGATGCGTCAATTAATCTTTGCAACTCGTGATTCTGTTTTTCTCCTGTCGCCCCGGAAAAACTGCCGGTATGCATTTCAATGTATTCAGCTCCGGCTTTTTTAGCGGCCTCCACTTGACGTTGGCATGGATCAATGAACAGACTGACGATAATTCCTTCTGCCTTCAAGCGATGTGTCGCTGTCGTAATCCATTCAAGGTTATCTGCGACATTCAGACCGCCTTCGGTAGTAAGTTCCTGACGTTTCTCCGGAACCAGACATGAACTATGCGGCTTTAATGAACAGGCTATTTTCAACATTTCCTCTGTTGCCGCCATCTCCATGTTCAACCTGATAACTTTATTTTTTAATTCTGCCATGTCCCTGTCATTAATATGACGACGGTCCTCGCGCAAATGAGCGGTAATACCCCAGGCACCGTGTTGCTCGCAAATAATCGCCGCTTCTATTGGATCAGGTTTTTCCGCCATTCTCGCTTGTCTCACTGTTGCGACATGATCAACGTTTACCCCTAAATTTAACAATTTATTACCTCTTGTGTTGCAATAATTAAGTTTGAAAATCAAGTTTTAGGTTTATGTTCAAGGCTGTTTTTAAGCTCTGGAATCAACTTTTCCAAATATGCAATTTCATGTTCAAAAATTTCAGGTCGAGACGTTACCGGTCTGAAAAATACCGAACCATTAAACCGATTTTTTTTCAAAAAATCCAACCAGGCCAATAACGGTTTCGCGGTCAAGCGATTCCCGGTTTCCGGCTCATAAATAAATTTCACACACCGAAGCTCAAAAAACAACCAGTGCAATTGATCATTGATGTCAATACACCTTCCGGCAAGTTCATGCGGATGTATTTCCAAAGAAAATTGAATATTCGGACACAATGTATCACGTTTAAAAGCCAGATATTGTTCTGGTGTAACATTATCCATATATGGCACCCGAACCGGCAGCAACAAGGTGATTTTCATACTTAACAAATCTGACGCTATCAAATTTAATAAGCGAATTAAAGAATTCCGGCGTTTCTGATCAATAAAACATGGCTCTAAACCAAAATCAACGGTGACCGCGCTGCCGTTATGAAAAGCCACGTCGTTCAGCAATCGATGCATCTCCTTCTGGAAGCCGTGAATAATTTTGGGGTGTTGCACTACAATTTCAGAAGTAACATTTTGAGGAAGTAAATCTGCAAAGAAAATCGTTTTAAAATGATGAATATCCAAACGCGGCGGATGAGAGGGAATCATGCCACCCGGAAGCTCCACCCCCGAAAAAAGTTGATAATTAATTGGTGGGAATGAACTTTCTACCGGGAAATTCAGTAAACTTATTCCAAACATAACTCTCTTTCCTTATGACTCAACCATGTCAGCGACTGTCACTAAAACTGTCAATAAGTTCTGCTGCGTTAACCGTAACCGTTCCTACTTTGCCAACAACAATCCCACCAGCATGATTTGCAACTTCTGCAGCTTCGACACATGTGGCTCCGGCAGTCATAGCAAGTGTAAATGCTGAAATAACGGTATCTCCTGCACCTGAAACGTCAAAAACTTCACGTGCCCGTGTCGGAATAATCGTCATCGTTTCATTTTTCCGGAATAACGCCATCCCCTGTGCCGCCAGTGATACCAGAAGGTATTCAGGTTCCCACTCCGTTAACAATTGTTCTGCAACTTCTCGCAATTCGAAGTCATGCTCGACTGGCACGTTAATTTCACTGTTGAATCTGCCTGCCATTGCAAAAGCTTCTGAACGGTTGGGCTTAATCACATTGAGTCCTTTAACTGGACGAAGGTGACCTGGTTTAGGGTCAAGTGCTGTAATAATCCGGTGGCGTTGCGCGGCCGCAACAACCGCCTCTAACATTTCTTCATTTAGTACCCCTTTGCCATAGTCTTCAAAGATAATACCGTCAATGAAATTCCCTTCTATTAAGGATAAAATGTTTTGTGTGATATTCTGGCGGAATGATTCATCGATAGCATTTGTATTCTCATAATCTATACGTAATAGTTGCTGTGTGCCTGCTATAATGCGCTGCTTTTGTGTTGTTTTTCTAGCGGGGTCAGTATAGACCGATTTGTCATTGATACCATATCCCGCGAGCATTTTTTTAATTTCGAGTCCATCGTGATCATCGCCGGTTATACCAAACGCCAGTGAATCTCCCCCCAGCGTTACGATATTACGCATCACATTGGCTGCCCCTCCCAAACATGAGCTTTGATTTGTAACACGTACAATAGGAACAGGTGCCTCGGGGGAAATTCTGTTCGCTGTTCCCCATATGTAGACATCAAGCATCAAATCGCCTACCACCGCAATACGCTTGCCGGCAAATTTATGAACTATTGCTACTAAACGTTCAACAGAACCCATTTCAACACCTCATTTAGTAAATACTATCCCCGAGAATCAAAGCAACCGCGACAACAACTAATCCTCAGGATAACGACATCATCAATTGTTTTGATTAGAAATTAAACTATCGCATGATAGATAACAATGCAAATTTTAACTGGAATAATCACTTTTAATTTCGGAGTCCAAAGATTATCAACCTTGCACAATTAAGTAATAAATACGATTGTTTTTTGAAATAATATGGCTGAATGCTGCAGGAAAAAAATACCGGACAACATAAGTTGCCCGGTATCGTTGTTTTTAGACAATTACCTGTGTAACGAGATAGTTGCCAAATTAATTACAATTATTTCTTCTGGTCTCCTGCAAAGGCCTCGCTCATTGAAAGACCGCCGAGGGATTCGTTGAAAACTTCGCCCATTGCAACCATTTCTTCGCCTGGCTTCAGGGCGGCAGTATATTCTTCTTCCGCCGCTTTGAGTTCGGCTTCAGAGAACTCCTGCTGAGCAGCCTTAATGCTTAAACCAATCCGGCGTTCTTCGGTATCAACCTTGATAACGCGAGCTTCGATTTCATCACCGAGAGCCAGTACATCTTTTACTTTTTCCACGTGATCTTTGCTGATTTGTGAAATATGAATCAAACCGTCTATTTTATTGGTCAGTTCAATAAATGCACCGAAAGCAGTGATTTTGGTCACTTTTCCTTTGACTAAATCCCCAACCTTGTAGAGAGCGTCGATTTTTGACCACGGATCATCTTCGCACTGTTTCAGTCCGAGAGAAATCCGCTGCTGTTCCGGATTGATGTCAAGAATAATGGCTTCAACTTCTTCGCCGGCTTTGAGAATTTCATTGGGATTATTAATTTTGCGCGTCCATGACATATCTGAAACATGAATCATGCCGTCTATATCATTTTCAATTTCGACGAATGCGCCATAACTGGTCATGTTACGTACTTTGCCGCGAATTTTACTGTTAACTGGATATTTTTCTGCCAGCAATTCCCATGGATTACGTTCTTTCTGACGCAAACCGAGGGATATCTTTTTACTGTCACAATTAATATCAAGAATTACCGCCTCAACTTCTTCACCAACCGTTACCACATCTCCAGCCTTAGTAACACGTTTGGTCCAAGACATTTCGGAAACATGAATCAAACCTTCAACGCCATCTTCAATTTCGACAAACGCGCCGTAAGGCATAATATTGACAACACGACCCTTTATCTTGGAGCCGACCGGATATTTTTCCTGAACAGATTTCCACGGGTTGTCGCTCTTCTGTTTAAATCCAAGCGAAACGCGTTCTTTATCGTAGTCAATATCGAGAATCATCACATCAATTTCCTGACCAACTTCAAGCATTTCTGACGGATGAGCAATCCGTCCCCAGGACATGTCAGTAATATGAAGCAATCCGTCAACACCACCCAGGTCAATGAAGGCACCAAAGTCAGTTATGTTCTTTACTACACCCTTGCGCACCTGACCAACAGTCATATCTTTAAGCAAGGCACTGCGACGACCACGACGGGATTCTTCAAGCAGTTCACGACGTGAAACCACAATGTTTTTACGGTCATGATTAATCTTAAGAAGCTTGAAATCATACTCTTTGCCGATAAATTCGTCCATATTGCGTACTGGTCCGATATCAATCTGTGAGCCGGGCAGAAATGCCTCTACGCCTTCAATATCAACAATTATGCCACCTTTAACACGGTGTTTCATCAATCCGCGAACTATACTGCCTTCGCCACATTCATTGGTAATCCGGTTCCACGCCCTCATCTGTTGCGCCTTCTGGAGGCTGATTCCAGGCATGCTATGTTCATTTTCAATTTCTTCAAGCAGTACATCAAGAACATCGCCGACTTTTGCATCAGCAAAGTTGGCAAATTCTGAAGCAGGAACAAAACCTTCAGCTTTGTATCCAATATCAATTAATGCGCCGTCATTGCGCTTTTCTGCAATTTTTCCGGAGATGATTGTGCCTTCACTGAAAGCTGCCTTGGTTACTTTACCACTGAGCAATTCCTCCATCGACGGCATGTTTTCAAGATCAACGTAACAGACGTTTCCTGAATTTTGGGTTTGAGTTTCTTCTGACATGTTGTTTTCTTTTTGTTAATCTGGTTAACCTTTTTTTCCTTATTTTCCATAATCCCCGCCTTCCGGGAAACTGGAGCGAACTTAGAAAATACACCATCTCATATAAAATACAAGGCCAATAATTCAACTTAAATAAACAATTTTTACTCTGTTTGTACCAAAATATCCGTAGAAAAATTATGGTGATGCTTGAAAAAAATATTTAACAACCGATATTAATAGCTTTAAATATGGCAATTTCGGCTTTTGTCGCCTTCTTTCTTTATGCTATATAGGCCACTTAATTTTAGCAAGAGGCTAAGCTTCTGCCGGGTTGATTGCCCCAATTAAATATATAATTTAATCGTGTTTTATAAAATTAATCAGGGTATTTATGGATAAAATTTCAGTACCGGAAAAAATGCTGGCCTGGCCGCTTTTTGGAGCTGGTCTCGACAAGCTTGGCCAGAATGGGAAACCATGCCTTATTGATGTTCCCGTAAACAACGATGACGAACTGCTCGTGCGAATCGATGCCATAGGTTTGTGCTTTTCAGACGTAAAGTTGATTCGTGCCGGCGAAGAACACCCGAGAGTAATATCAAAAGATTTGAGTAAAAACCCTGTAATCCCCGGTCATGAAGCGGTTATGACAGTTGTCAAGGTTGGAAAAAATCTGGAGAAAAAATTTAATCCCGGAGAAAGATTTATCATCCAGGCGGATATTTATGTTGACGGCAAAGGTTACGCTTATGGATATGCAATTGACGGCGGCATGGCGCAATACAGTATCATTGACAATCGTGTTTTAAATGGTGACGAAGGTTGTTACCTTCTTCCTCTCAAAGAACAAATACCATCTGCCGTTGCAGCGTTAATGGAACCATGGACTTGCGTTCAGGCAAGTTATATGATTGAAAATCGAATTGCTCCGAAATCAAGTGGAAGTGTCTTGATAGCGGCGATGCCTGGTACAACCGCAGTCTATCAGGCAGGATTATTGTTGACCAGTGCAATGCCCGCACAAATTTCGGCATATAACCTGTGCGCAGAAGCAGTTTCCACACTGGAAAAAGAGCTCGGCAAAACTGTCAATATAATTTCCGATCTAACTCCGGATATGAAATTTGATGATGTATTTCTTTGCGATATCAGCGACCGCACTCTCGGCGAAACGATTGCCAAGTCAGGAAATCGCGGCGCGGTATTCAGCTTTATCGGTGAATATCCCGATGAAGTATGGTCGCTTGATGTCGGCCGTATCCATTATGAAGGCTGGTTTTATCAGGGGACTGCCGGTAACGTTCTTTCTGCCGCATACGGGCGAAACGTCAGAAGCACACTAAAAAAAGGCGGGAGTTGCTGGTTACCGGGTGGCGCTGGCGCTATGGGACAGATGCACACGCAAATGGCAGTAGAATCCACCAACGGACCAATGCGGATATTAATCAGTGATATGGATGATGCCAGAATAGAAAACGTTTGCAGTCAACTCACCGACAGGATAAAAGAGCGCGGCATTGAATTTAAAGCCGTCAATCCATCAAAATTGTCTCCAGTCGAATTTGAACAACTGATAAGAGATTTTGCTCCGGACGGTTTTGACGATATCGTCATGCTGGTTCCCGTCATTCCTGTCTTGAATAATTCATCTAAATTTTTAAAGACTGACGGACTAATGAATATTTTTGCGGGAATACCAGCGGGCAAAGATGGTGAGCTTAACGTCCGCGGTATCGCGAACGCCGGAATACGTTATATCGGTTCCAGCGGCAGTCGCACAGCCCATTTGCGTCAAACCTTGGAACTTGTTGAAAACAACGCACTGAAACCGGTTACCGCATTGGCGGCAGTTGGCGGAATGAATGCATTGAAACGCGGTCTTGATGCAGTTATAAATGCTGAGTTTCCCGGGAAAACTGTAATATTTCCAAATTGCCCTGAAATGCCGCTAACTCCGGTAAAAGATATCAGCAAACTGGCAGCAGATTTGGATTCCAGCCTGAGTTCTGACGGGTTTTACACTGCTGAGACAGAAAAAAAACTGATGGAGATTTATTCTGCATAAATGAATTTGACATTTCATATCCGGTTTAGTTTTTGTGTCAACATAGCTGTAGCATTGTTTATTTTTGCCGGAGTTTTTTCTGTGTCTGGAGCTGGACTCTCCGATTTAGAAGGTTTCGTTAAAAACGAAGAGCGCTCTCTTGCTAATACCAAAGCTGACTCCTGGACCGTTGTCGGGAAAAACATTGTAGTTAAGGGTAATGTTCACATCCCATACGGTAATATTACCGTTTACGCCGACCGCGCGATTGTCAATACCGAAAGCAAAGACATTGAAGCTGTGGGCAATATCAGGATGTTCAGAACCCGCGAAACTAAAGGGGAAGTTACAATTGACGAACTAGCCAGATTACGCAATATGACGGATTGCATGGTTAGAATTGATAACTATACGATTGACCCGCTCGGAATACAACGTATTAAAGTTACAATATTTACTCAAGGTGACTTGATTCGGGCGAGTAAAGTTTCGGGTAATCTATCCACCGGATTTCTGTCGTTTCGTGATTTTGAGTGTAAATATAAGACGTTTGCGTGCAAAGCAAAATCAGGCGAACGCAAACCCGGCGGGGAAATTATTGTTCGCGATGCAAAAATCAGTTCTTGCGACTTTCTCGACACCAATCAGGCTCATTACTCGATAGATTGTTCTGAGGCTAAAATTTATCCCTATGCTCAAGAGGGATTTGGACTGGCAGGATATAATCCCGACTTTGGCGACCACAGTGTCTGGGCATATGGCTGTACCGTCAAAGCTTACGATATTCCTTTCCTCTGGGTGCCAATGTTTTACAAACCAAAAGATGAAAGCCCTGGATTGTTTAAAATACGAGGAGGTTACACTTCGGATTGGGGATATTTCGTCTCAATGTCTAAAAAGTTCCATTTGCTTGATGACCCCTATACAAATGTTACCGCAATGCTCGACTACTATTCACTCCGTGGTGTCGGGTATGGCGCTGAAGTGGACGTCCGCAGAGAAAACACCAAAACCAACTTCTGGGGATATGGGATATATGACCAACGGCCTTACAATACCGACGACATTGAAGATACTTCACGCCTAGAAATTCCCAATGCCCGCTACGGCTTTAATCTCAGTAATGTCACCCATGTAACGCCTAAATTGGACTTTCGTGGAAATTTGTCAATTTCAAGTGATTACTACTTCCTGAACGACTACTTCAGCGATAAATACAATGCCAATCCTGAGCCTGCCACTTACGGAGCATTGGAACAGCAATTTGACCGGTTTTCAACCGCTCTTTATGTTCGGGCGCGGACGAATACATTCTACACCGCGACGGAACGGCTGCCGGAATGGCGTCTTGATGTACCGCGTCAGGAATTATTTGACAACCTCTATTATCAAGGCGAGAACAGCGTTGCGGTTCTCAGAATGATGTGGCGGGATTTTGATAAACCGCGAACAACGGGCAATGACGTTGACCCGCGCAATTATATGACACAACGTGTTGATTCTCTACACATGCTTTACTATCCATTAAAAATGGACTGGCTGAATCTGGTACCGCGCGCCGGTTTGCGGATGACTTATTATAACAATACTTCAAATAAAAATATTAATGAAACTGATTTTCAAAACCTGCTCACCGCAAACAGTCCTGATCAAATTTCCAACGTTGATGTTGTTAACTACGATCACGATGGTGGGTCTAAATTTCGTGTTATTGGCGAAGCCGGGTTGGAAGCATCAACCAAAATTCATAATTCCTGGCAGAATGTCAAAAATGCTTACTGGGAGATGGACGGACTTAGGCATGTATTTCAACCGTATGTAAATTACACCGGCATACCTAAACCGACAACCGACCGCGAAAACCTCTATTACTTCGACGATATTGACCGTATTCAAGAACAAAATTTCGTCAGACTGGGTATGTTGAACAGACTACAAACGCGGAAAGGCAATTATGGCAGTGAAAGGATTTACAACTGGATGTCTATGGAAAACTACTGGGACTACCATTTCACCACTCAAGATGGACTCAACAATATAGGCGACTTTGTAACCAAATTGGATTTTTCCCCTTTTGAAGACGTAAATCTTTCAACTTTGGCCTCTTTTGATGTCGGCGATGATAAGGAAAGTAATGTTCAAACTAACGCAAACGGTCCTCCAACAAACAATAACGGGCTGAATATTGACTTCCTGAATAAATGGGAAGTTGCGTTGCGTTATAAAATAATTGAAGGGGTAAATACCAATTTTGCCTATGTTTATCAAAGGGTTTACAAGACTCAATCCATTTATTCGATGGGTAGTACTTTTTCTGAAATACAGTCAGGCAACGCTTTTGACCAGTATTACAATAACAGTATTCAACAGTTGCGTTGGGGTTTTGACTTTCCGCTCTTTGATAACAAGTCAAAATTTGCCTACGAACTCTTTTATGACTTCGAGGCAGGGTATCTCCGCGAACAAAAAGTTAAAATAACGCGTAATCTGCATTGTGTTGAGGTTGCCTTGGAAGTTGGTCGTACCACCAGCGAGGATAGCAGTAACAATAAACAATATGATAACAGTTTCATGATTACTGCAACCCTGGTCAATGTTGATTCTCCGCTCAAAGACGTAAACCGCAACAATATGCAGAGTTATGGAACCGGCGATGCTCCTGGTGGCAAGGGATCAAATAATGTCGGCTTTGGAGGGGGATAATTATGTATATTGTAACAGGTGCTGCCGGTCTGATTGGCAGTGGAACTGTATGGGGTCTTAATCAGTCTGGGATTGACAATATTCTTGCGGTTGACCATTTAGGTACTTCCGAAAAATGGAAAAACCTTAGAGCGCTCAAGTTTGCCGATTACCTTGAAAAAGACAGGTTCCGCCAGAAATTACTCAGCGGCGACTTTGATTCCTGCAACATTGAAGCCATCATCCATCTTGGGGCTTGCTCAGCAACAACAGAACGGGATGCTTCCTACTTGGTCGACAATAATTTTAGCTATAGTCGCGATTTGGCTGAATTCGCTGTTCGCAACCGCATACGTTTTCTCTATGCCTCAAGTTGCGCAACTTATGGTGACGGCAACATGGGTTACGTTGATGATGAAAGTAGTCTTGAACAATTGCGCCCGCTCAACATGTATGGCTATTCCAAACATCTTTTTGATCTGTGGAGCAAACGTCAAGGCATCCTGCCAAAAATCACCGGACTTAAATTTTCCAATGTTTACGGCCCCAATGAACAGCATAAGGGCGAAATGCGCAGCGTTGTTTCCCGCGCTTATGAGCAAATATCAACAGAGGGAAAACTGCGCCTGTTTAAATCTTATCGCAAGGAATACAGCAACGGCGAACAATTGCGCGATTTTCTTTACTTGAAAGACGCGGTTGACATGATTCTTTTCCTTATGAACAGCGACAAGGGATACGGTATTTTCAATATTGGCAGCGGCAAGGCGGAGTCATGGAATGCATTGGCTGCGGCAGCCTTCTCGGCGCTGGACAAACCTGTTAAAATTGAGTATATTGAAATGCCGGAACACTTGCGCGATCGCTATCAGTATTATACCCGGGCGGATATGACCAAATTAAAGAGTATCGGTTACGCTAAGGAACCTTCCACGCTTAACGCCGCGATATCAGATTATATCCGTAATTATCGAATTCCAGATAAATTCCTCGGGGATTAAAAAACAAAGTTACAGTTTTATGATGGCAAGTAATTTGTTATTCACTTTGTGCTTAGAGAATTCCTTCTTCTTCCAACACATGGGTATATTTTGCAACCAATTCTGCTTTGGTAATTTTTACAGACGCCGTTGATATGTCTTCCGCTATTTTTCCAGAAGATAAAATGAAAATTCTATCACCGGAGTTGATGACCTGTTCCAGGTCGTGTGAAACCATAATAACTGTAATGTTAAAATCAGCAGCAAGTTGTTTTACTATGCTAAGCAGTTTTGGCGCAGTTTTCGGGTCAATGGCGGCCGTAAATTCATCCAGCAACAATATTTTAGGATTACGTAACAATACAGCGGCAACCGCTACGGCTTGCCGTTGTCCGCCGGAAAGCAAACCTGTTTGTGAGTGCAGACGATTTTCCAGACCCATATCAAACCGAACCAACAGGTCACGAATTTGGTTAACACTGCCCGATTTGAGGAATGACAACGCGGGTGCTCCTTTGCGAAAGACATATAATCGAAGATTCTCTTCTATCGTCATAGAGGCGATGGTATTATTTCTCGGATCCTGTTCGATCATTTGCACATAATCAAACCGTTTACTTGCTCCGGAACCGGTGATATTTTTACTGGCAATAAAAATTTTGCCTTCCACCGACAAAATTTGCCCGCAAATGACTTTTAGCAGTGTGGATTTACCTGACCCGTTGGGACCTATTAAGTTATTCCAACTGCCTTCAAATAATTCCAATGCCGGAATATTCAAAGCACATACTTCAGTTTCTGAGCCTTTCCCGAATGTTACGTTGATATTCTCCAGTCTGATCATATTCCGCCCGCCCCGACAAGAATTTTACTATGCTTGCGGTTAACAACTTGTTTCAACACAAGCGCTATCGCCAATAATAGTCCAACCGCGATTCTAAGATTCCATGGATGAATATTCATGCGCAAACCAATTTCAAACGCCAGACGGTAGAGAATAGAACCAATAAACGCAGCAACTAACAACCGGAAAATGGATTTTGGCGCGCAAATTGATTCTCCTAAAATTAGAGCAGCAAATACCGCAACTATCAGACCTGTACCCATTCCTACATCGGAATATCCGTAATATTGTGCCGCAATCGCACCGGAAAATGAGGTTAATGCGTTTGAAATAACCAGCCCAAGAATTATAAAACCACCTGCGCGATATCCTAGTTTTTCAACAACAGACAGATTTTCCCCGCAAGTCCGAAGCAAATAGCCAAAATGTGTCTTCAATAACAATAATGACACGGCGTAGATAAGTAAAGCAAGTAAGACCATACACACAGGGCGGATTCCTGACGGAACAGAATCAAAAACAGTAATGGTATTAACCAGTTGCAGATTGCCTTTTCCCATGATTTGGAGATTTACAGAATAAAGAATTGTCATCATTATTATACCGGAGAGCAAGCGACTTATATGACCTTTAACATGAAGTAACGAAGTACACACTCCAGCAAGCGAACCTGACAGTCCGGCAAGACCAAGAGCAAGAAATGGCGAAATGGCGGTGTTTGTTATCAATACCGCGTAAACTGCAGCACCTGTAGTAAACGATGACTCAATAGTCAAGTCGGCAAACCCGACCATCCGGTAGGAAAAGACAAGACCGAGCGTTACTATGCTGTAAATGCTGGCCAGTTCCAGTACACTTCCAAGCATCGGAAGCAACTCATTTATGTTCATTTTATTTCAATCCTGTGTAACTGAATATGTAATTTACTTTGGATAATACATTTTGCCAAAGTTAAAATCAGCAGGACAACTACGGTGTAACGTTTCAGACTTAATATACTTTTTTTGCCGCTTTCAGCAAGTCTTCAGGTATTTTCACCCCTTGTTTTTCGGCAGCGCCACGATTAATTACGAGTTCAGCATCTGAGTCAATAATCACTGGCATCGCGCCAATATTTTTTATTTTTTCATTGAAAATTTTAACGATGATTTTTGCGGTGGAAACTCCTATCTGAATGTAATTATTGCCATATGTTGCAATCGCCCCCTGTTCTACCGATGACACATTGCCTGCGAAATAAGGTATTTTATTTTCATTAGCTACTTTAATTATGGTGGAAACTGCGGCAACAATAGTATTATCCGGTGGCGAATAAATAACGTCACATCTGCCAACCAGACTGCGTACCGCCCCCATCACTTCAGAGGAATTCGCCACAGGCACCTCCAACCATTTAAAACCGTTCTTTTCAAGCTCAGGGCGGATGTATTTCATACTCGCCTCAGAATTGGATTCTGATGGGTTGAGAACGATACCGACCATTTTCGCAGTCGGACACAGTTTCTTAATCAGGGCAATTTGTTTATCATACGGCCAACGATCACTTACTCCGGTTTTGTTACCCCCCGGAACACTTTCGCTGTCCGCCAGTCCCGATGCAACCGGATCTGTAATAGTTGTGAAAACAACCGGAATTGTTTTGGTCGCTTTGCATACCGCCTGTGCCGCCGGGGTGGCGATGGCAACAATCAAATCAACCTTTTGGTTAACCAGTTGATTGCTAATTTGAACAGCCGTCGGTTGATCTCCACCAGCGTTGCGATAGATAATCTTATATCCATTCTGTTCTGTTATCCCCTGCCTGGTAAGTTCTTTCATCATTCCTTCCCTGGCCTGCTCCAGCAATGGATGTTCCATATACTGATTTATGCCGATAGTCTTGACTGAAGAAGATGAATTGCCACCATCGCATCCGATAAGGAATGAAAGCGCTACCATCACAACACAAGCAAATAACACCCTGGCTATTTTTATTGTCATAATTGCAAACCTTTATTTGTTACGGCTATCCATATATAATTTTGGATTTTAAAAATTTTTCAATCAAATCAGAAATCTCAATTACATTGACAATATTTACCATTCCGTACGGTCAAAATTACGGTAATTAACAGCTTCAAACAAATGTTCTTCCTGAATATCCGCTGAACTGGTTAAATCTGCGATAGTGCGAGAAACTTTCAGTATGCGGTCATACGCTCTGGGACTGAGATTAAAGCGGGTAATTGCATGTCGCAGCAATGCCTGTTCCGGTGTTCCTATTTTACAAAAATGGGGCAAATCCTTACTGGTCATATTAGCATTGCAATAAAACCCCAGACCATGATACCGTTCAGACTGAATTGCTCTGGCGGCAACAACTCGCGCCAGGATTGTCGCGCTACTTTCACCCGTTGGCGCAGAAAGCAGCTCATCCTGGGAAAGATGAGGAACTTCAACGTGCAAGTCAATACGGTCAAGCAATGGTCCGGATATTTTCCCTCGATACTTACGTACTTCGTTCGGCTTGCAACGACAACCCAACGCCGGATTTATAATTCCGCATGGACATGGATTCATTGCTGCAACGAGCATAAATTTGGCGGGAAATGTATAACTGCCGGCTGCGCGACAAACATTGACATTCCCGCTTTCAAGCGGTTGACGTAATACTTCAAGCACATTACGCTTGAATTCAGGAAGTTCATCGAGAAAAAGCACCCCGTTATGGGCTAGACTGATCTCCCCCGGTGACGGATTCTTGCCACCGCCAATTAAACCGATGTCGCTTATCGTATGATGCGGTGAACGGAACGGGCGCCTGTCCATCAACGGCTGACCGGCAGAAAGCATTCCCAGCACACTGTGAATCCGGCTTGTTTCAAGGGTTTCCTCCAATGTCATAGGAGGAAGAATTCCTGCCAAACGTGCTGCAATCATGCTTTTCCCCGTGCCGGGAGGTCCAATCATCAAGCTGTTATGCCCTCCGGCTGCAGCTATCTCAAGCGCCCGGCGCGCAATGCCTTGGCCCTTTACTTCAGCGAAATCCGGTTCACGCCCGGAATTAACCGCTATAAACTTCTGCAGATCCGCTCTATGCGGCAATATTCCACCGTCTGTAAAAAAAAGTACCGCCTCACGAAGATGATTAACCGGATAGACTGGTATTTTATTTGCCGCCGCAAGTGCAGCTTCACTGGCATTGCCCGCGGGCACCAGCAAGGCATTGATTCCTGGAGTTATCGCTACTTTTGCCGCAATCGGCAGAGCACCGGAAACCGGGCGGACATTTCCATTTAAAGCCAGTTCGCCAATAATCGCTGTTTCAGCAAGTTTGGCGCGATCAATAAACCCGGTTGCGGCGAGCATTCCAAGCGCCAGAGCTAAATCAAAAGCAGCGCCTTCTTTTTTTAAATCAGCTGGTGCAAGGTTAATTACCGTAGAACCCTGAGGGTGAGGAAAGCCGGAACTGTGCAAAGCCGACCGGACGCGCTCACGACTTTCTTTGATGGCCGGATCCGGTAAACCAACGATAGTAACAATTTCCTGCTCGCCTTTCTTCGTTGCGCTTATTTCCACCTCGACAATGTAAGCATCTATACCGATTACTGCTGCTGAGAACGTTTTTGCCAGCATGATATTTTCTCATTATATTAGTATTAACGTCCGGATTAAAATATAAATCCGGCTCTCATTGTGCAAATCTGCAAATAGCAGAAGATTCTTACATAAGCTATCGCCTGAAATAAACTATTGCAAGTACAAAAATTAGCTAGCGCAGGCGATAAATTGAATACTGGGGATTGTCAACAACTTTATCCACCCCGGACGTACGTTCAAACGCCGCGAGAATATGATACGGCCATCCCTTATCATAAATCGCCCCGGAAAAATTGTAATTGAAACGTTTAGCCACTACGACCGTTTTAATGTTGTTGGCCAGAAGATTTTTTACGATAGCGTTACTGCTGAAAATTTCGTGTGTCCAGGTTGCATCCGTGCCGGGAATATAATATGAAGCCAGTTCCCACTCTTCCCAAAAAATTTTACCGGACACCGGTTGTGCTTTGAGATAAGAGATAACTTGAATAATATTGGAATCAAGTGGCGCAGTCTTTGCAACAAAAGTCACCATGGAAAGATATTGCACCAAAACTATCACGCTAACGACACAGAATAACCAGCGACACCGGCGGAAATTACACGTTAAAGACAACAACACTGTTGCTATCGGAAAAATGACCACCAGATATCTTCCGTACCGCCTTGCGAACATGAACCATAGCAGAAAAAATACGAGGAGAGGAATCGCCAGTACGTTGTAACGCCGCCAGAGTTCATGACGGCAAAATCTACTTTGTATCAACTGCCAAAGCATGAGGATAAACAGTAGAGGCACGGCAAAACCAAACCACTGGATAAAATTTGGCAATGGAATTAATGCAGCCGGCCGGTTACTGGCAGCATAATAGTAATTGACAAGTTCAGGAATTGCCACATCTTTTTCGTTTACATACTTAATCACCACACCGTCAGATGGCGGCGACAATGGTGGAGGATGCAAATTAACATGATAACCTGCAATATTGGAAATTTTTGCCAGTTCGCGTACAATCATGTCATCACTGCCAAATTTTTCGGCCCGGAAAATAATATCCGGAAAAACCAAAGCAATGATTATAACACCGCACCCTAGAACAGTTAATAACGCTCGCAATTTTTTGCTGCGATACTCCACAAAACAAATTACGGTAAGCATAATGAAAAACAGTGGAATCAGCACCATGCCAGTGCGTTTCGAATACCAGAGCCCTGCCAGCGTCAACGCACACCACCAGAATTGTCTTTTTACCAGCAGAAGCACGGCAAGCAGAATTATTACGGCACATAACAGGTCAATAAAAGTAAGAACGGCACAAACTGGAAGTATCGGTGTCATCCCGGCAAGCAATACCGCCAGTTTGGCATGGTATCCGCTCGCAAATGTTTTCGTTAATATATATACTAAAAACAGTATTATGGCGAACAACAATGTCTGAATGATTTGAACGGTATAGTAACTGTAACCGCCGGTAATTATGCAAGCGACAAAGTTGATAAAATACCAGAGCGGACTTTCCTCATGATAGATACTGAAATTATTTTTACTGGCAATCTGTATCGGCCTGCCGCCAAGTTCGCACCATGCGCGTACACATTTTAAATGCCACACGCCATCATTGAATCGTGCCGAACCGATTACACCAAGCACAAGTACTGGCAACGAAAGCAAAAGAATCAGTTGCCAATATTTAACATGGTGAATTAATTTCACCAACACAACATGGCATTTGCCGGCAAATACCATGAGATTATTGCTCATACTCTTTGTTCCGGTACTTATTTGTTTTTATTGCCGGTTCTAGACAGTAATTTATAAATCCAGACAATTTTCCACACATTCAGCATGTGAATAAAAGAGGTCAAAACGTTGCCATGTTCTCTGCAAATCGCCAATTCCTCTTGAAACTGCCGCTCAAAATGGTTATTGCTGATTGAATCATCATGACGGCGAAAGGATGCTAATAGCTTACGCAAATGAACAGGGCGTGATTTTTCCGCCATGAACAACCATAATTCATAGTCCCAGGCGGCGCGGTATTTATTGTCCAGATGTCCAGTTTCACGCCACAAATCCATGCGCCAGAACGTGGCCGGCTGGTTGATAAAATTTTCACATAAAAGCACATATTTACTGTAACAATATCCAAGTATATTTTTATAAGCAGTAATCGGCTTACGAATCTCCCGACCATTTTCGTCAATGATTCGACAACGCCCGTAAAGCCAGCGGCTCTCCGGGTGCTGCTGAAAAGCGGTAGCCACTGTTTGCAATGTTCCCGGCTCGAACACATCATCGGCATTCAACCAGCAGCCAATCTCCCCGGTTGCCATTGCCATACCGTAATTAATCGCCGCTTGAGCAGAACCGTCCTTGCGGGAAATTATCGTGCAACGATCCTTGAACTCTTCCAGTATCTTCAACGTACCATCAGTTGACTGCCCGTCGCAAATAATGTATTCCAATTCGAAATCGCCAGACTGACTCAATACACTTTCAACAGTTTGACGGATATATTTTTCGCCATTATAAACTGGAGTTACTACTGATATTTTCATATAACTTTCATTGATTTATTATTTTTGAACAACATTATCGTAATATAATTAACTTTCACGGTTGCAAAAACTGTACACATACTGGATTACCAACTGAAACAGTTGTCTTTGTATCTTTCAGCAAACCTGTTTGTGCGTCGATTCTGAAAACGCGAACATTATCACCATCCTGACTGGCGACAAGACAATATCCACCGGAACCGTCAAAATTAAAATGCCGCGGATTTTTGATGCCGGTATTCTGAAATTCTGCCGAACTCAACGTTCCTGTTTCTGCGTCAATCTTGAAAACAGCTATTGAATCATGACCGCGATTTGAGCCATAGAGAAACTTACCGTCCCGGCTCACTTTTATTTCGGCACACCAACTGATTCCATTAAAGCCTTCAGGCAAAGCGGAAACAGTCTGAACCGCTTTAAGTTTACCTGTTTCCAGGGTATAAGAAAATACATTAATCGTATTGTCGAGTTCATTGATGGCATAAGCAAATTTACCCCCGGGATGAAATGTGAAATGACGTGGTCCTGAACCGGGATGAATTTCGACGTCCGCGTCTTTTTCCGGGGTTAAATCTCCGGTTTTATGATTAAACCGGTAAACTTTAATTTTATCAAGTCCAAGATCGGCAACAAAAAGGAAACGCCCGTCCGGACTGAAATTTACGCTGTGCGGATGTGGGGATGACTGACGCTTAAGATTAACACTGGAACCGTCATGCTTAATCACAGCCTGCGGTGGTGCCAACGTACCGTCAGGATTAATGGGTATAATTGAAAAACTTCCGCCACTGTAGTTGGCAACGAAAAGATATCTGCCGGTACTGTCAATGGTCAGATGACATGGATGAGCCCCGCCAGAAGGCTGTCCGTTCAGCAGCGTCAAAGGTTTCCCGTCGAGATTAATGGCATAAGCCTTAACCACGCCGCTTTTTTCCTCTCCGGTTGCATAAAGGAATTTGCCTCCAGGATGTATCAGGATAAAACTGGGATTATAAGTTTTAGCCACCAGGCGTGGCTCGCTCATCTGTCCCGATTCAAGATTTAAAATTGATTGATAAATTCCCTCTGATTTGCCAGGTTTGGTATAAGTACCGAAATAAACTTCAACCAATGCCCCCTGACTCATAGCGTTAACTCCTGTTATTAATGATATAGCAATAACAATTATTATCTTTTTCACTCTTTAAAGTCCTGACTGTTTCCCCGTGGCGGATTGCTTCAGAGAAAACAATTTCTGCCTGATTTGTTTTTCCATTTCCGGATCTTCAACGGTAGAAAGAGCTCGATCCCATACCGCAATGGCTTTTTCCTTCTGGTTAAGCTTTAAATAAGTTTCACCAAGATGATTCTGTACCTCATAGTCATCCGGCAGTAATTTTTCAGCCTGCAGTAACCTGGCAAGTGCCTCGGCATAGCGTTCTTTCTTGAAAAATACCCAACCGATAGTGTCAAGATACGCGCCATTGTCAGAGTCTGTTTCGATTGCCTTTCCCGCCAGTGCCAACGCTTCGTCAAGACTAACTCCCTGCATTGCTAAAATATAGGCAAGATTATTCATCGCCGGAGCATAATTTTGCCCGGACGCGCGACGATACCATTTGACCGCCTTGTCAAGATTGCGCCCGTCTGTATTGCTACCGTAATAATCTCCAAGTGCCATCTGCGCCTGTAACATACCGCCTTCGGCAGCCTTTTCCATAAAGCTCAACCCGCGCTCGGTCTGTTTTGTGCCCAAATAATATTGCGCTAAAATATATTGCGCCATGCCATCGTTCTGTTCTGCCGCCTGAATCATGAGGTCAACGCCAAGTTTTTCATCTTTTTCTACACCGTGACCTCCCGAAACAAGAATAATGCCCCAATATGATTTAGCCCGTGCGGAACCTTTAACGGAAGCCATTTCAAGCCATTTGATTGCTTCGGCATAATTAATCTCAATACCTTCTCCGTTTAAAAAAAGTTCTCCAAGCTTCAACATTGCCTCGACATCTCCACCTGAAGCTTTTTTCTCAAGTGATTTTATCTCATTGACGATATTACCTGATTCGTCAACAGCGACATCATTTTTTTCCGGTTGGCAACCAGCAATAGTGACGACAAAAAGTATGGTTATCAGGAATTTCTTTACTCTGCTGATGTTATTAATGTGAAATCCCTTCATTACGACCTTTCAATTTTAGCCAATTTATAGTTTTAAGCGTTACAATTATGCCTGACGCTCATTATTCAACCTTCAATACATATCAGAAACAATAGCCCGTTTGCACAAAAAAGCAAGGATATTTTTACATCTGCTATGCGGATAAGACCAACTATAAAATACTATTTTAATACAGCAGCATATAATCCATTTATCTGTACCGGCAACAGTCAGGAATGGCATTCCGTCAATTCCCCTCGTCATTATTGCAGGAAAAAGTAATTAATGATTTGATAGCAACCAATAAATGGATTATCTTAATATGTTGCCGGTGTAAGGTTATTTTCACCGGACTGCAGCAAGATTATTATGTATAAAATGTAATATAACAATAACCATTTGGAGACAAGTATGGGTGGAATTTTTAAAGCTTACGACATTCGCGGTGTTTACCCGGAACAATTAAATGAAACCATTGCTGAAAAAATTGGCAAGGCATTTGTTGCTTTCACAGGTGCTAAAAAGGTGGTAATCGGACGTGATATGCGACCACACTCCCTCCCGCTGTTTAAGGCAATAGCAAGTGGAATAACCTCAATGGGTGCAGATGTTATTGACCTGGGATTGTGCTCAACGCCGATGTCATATTTTGCCAATGGAAAACTTGGCGCTGATGGCAGTATAATTATCACTGCATCACATAATCCAGGAGAGTGGAACGGCTTCAAACTCTGTCGCGCCCAGGCAGTCCCAATCAGTGGCGCCACGGGAATTGCGGATATTGAACGCCTCGTATCTGAATCCATCCAACCGGCAGCAGGCATTGTTCCGGGTAAAATTTCTTCTTACAATATTGCGCCGGAATACGGTGATTTTCTGCGGCGGCACGCGAAGCTCAACCGCAAATTAAAAGTTGTGGTTGATTATGCCAATGCCATGGGCTCATACGAAATTGCAGGAATAGAAGATTTATTTGAAATTATCCCGCTTTATAAAGAACTTGACGGCACGTTTCCAAATCACGAGGCCAATCCGTTAAAACTTGACACTCTTGATGTACTGCGTGAAAAAGTTCGTGAAACAGGCGCTGATTTCGGTGCTGGTTTTGATGGCGATGCCGACCGTTGCGGCTTTGTTGACAATAAAGGCGCAGTGATTGAAATGGATTTATTTACGGCGCTGATTGCTCAGGATATTCTTTCTGACGGGCCTGCGACTATTCTTTATGACTTGCGCAGTAGTCGTGCGGTAAAAGACTGCATTGAGCAAAATGGCGGAACCGCTATCATGTCGCGGGTCGGTCATTCTTTTATTAAAGCCCAGATGCGGCAATATGATGCTGTTTTCGCCGGAGAATTATCCGGTCATTATTACTTTAAAGAAAATTATACCGCTGAATCTCAGGGATTGGCTTTCATAAAACTGGCCAATCTTATCTGTAAAACCGGTAAACCTGTAAGCGAATTAGTCGCCCCGCTAAGAAAATATTTCTCCAGCGGTGAAATCAACTCCAAAGTCAATGATGTCCCTGCGATTCTCAACAAAATCAAAACCAAATACGCCAATGGAAACATGTTCGAACTTGACGGAATATCCGTTGAATATGATGACTGGTGGTTTAATGTCCGGTCATCGAATACCGAACCGTTGATGCGTCTTATAGTTGAAGCAAGAACCAAAGCGATTATGGAAGCCAGACGCGATGAGTTGCTGGCGTTGATTCGCGGTTGATGTGTTTCAATATAGATACGTTAATGCATCTCGTCTCAGGACATGATGCCTATCAAAGCTCAATACAAATATAAGCGGTATCGTGTTTTTCAGCAAAAATATTCACTTCGTCAATGGAATTACCGATAAAACTGAATATATTTAAGCAGGGTTTTAATTTGTCACGGAGACAAGGAATATATCAATGAGCAAAGTTTTCGTTACCGGTAGAGGCTTAATTACGCCGCTGGGCACTGGTTTGAGCAAGAATGAAGAAGCGTTACGCGCCGGACGTTCAGGCATTACTTTTTCCCAGGACTGGAAAGATCGCAACATGGATTGTCAGGTTGGCGGCTTTTCAGATGAAAATCCGGTAACGGCATTGCTGGACAAAAAAAGATTGCGCTTTACGCCTGCCAACGCCAGGATGGCTGTGGCTGCAGTGGAACAGGCACTAAATGAAGCAAAAATTCCACTGGAAGAAACTAGAGATCTAAGAATTGCTTGTGTCAGCGGAGTAGCGGGAAGCAATTACGTTGAGACATATGAGGCGGCGGATGCATATAACCGTTCCCGTAAATTGCGAAGTATCAGCCCATGTATTGTCCCGCGGGTGATGCCATCTTCAGCAGTATCCAATTTATCACTTATTTTTGGATTTACTGGCGAAAGTTACGATATCAGTTCTGCATGTGCCAGCAGCGCCCATGCAATCCTTGCCGGATACCGTTTGATTCAATATGGGCTCTACGATGTTGTCGTTTGCGGCGGCGCCGAAGAACTAAACTGGGCCCAGGCGCTTGGCTTCATTGCTATAAGGGCATTGTCCCATAATTATAATGACACCCCGGAAAAATCAAGCAGACCGTTTGATTCAGCCAGAGATGGATTCGTCATCGCTGAAGGTTCAGGCTTTCTTGTTCTGGAGTCTGAAGCAAGTATTAAACGGCGTGGGGTAAGAGCGATTGCTGAGATTAGCGGCGTGGCAGCAAACAGTAACGGACTGGATATGGTGGTTCCTGATGCCGCATCAAATGCGATTGTTATGGCTGAGGCGGTAGCCGCCGCAGGATTAAAACCGTCTGACATTCAGTATATTAATACCCATGGCACAGCGACTCCAATTGGCGACCCGGTGGAAATGGCGGCGATAAAAGAGGTTTTCGGCTCGACCAATGTTGCCATTAACAGTACTAAATCAATGACCGGACACATGATTGGTGCCGCTGGTGCTGTTGAAGCAATCTTCTGTACCATGATGATAGAGAAAAAATTTATCTGTCCATCCATAAATCTCGATAATCCTGAACCTGAATTCAGTTGGGCTGATCTGGTCCGGGAATTGCGGGATGGCGTTGAGTTGAAACATGTACTCAGCAACAGTTTCGCTTTCGGCGGTACCAATGTTGGACTTATAATTTCAAGATGTGAATAACTTTGCTTAAGTTCTGACAGTTTAAGGAACTTGTTTAATGCCTGCTGATAAACATAATGTCCGACCGAAATTACCACCATGGATACGAGTAAAAATCGGTTGCGGCGGAGGCAGGGAAGAGGTCGGAAAACTGTTGCAGGGCGCCCATCTGAACACCGTTTGCTCCAGCGCCCGTTGTCCAAATTTAAATGAATGCTGGCATCGGCGCACAGCGACCTTCATGATATTGGGCAACTATTGTACGAGAGATTGCCGTTTCTGTGCGGTACAACATGATAATAGTCCGGCGCCACCGGATGAAAATGAACCACAACGTCTGGCTGAAACTGTACAAAAGCTTGGCTTGCGTTATGTAGTCGTTACGAGTGTAACCCGGGATGACTTACCGGATGGCGGTTCGGGACATTTTAAAGCGGTAATTTTTGCGCTTAAAGCAATATTACCAGACGTTGAGGTGGAAGTGTTGACCCCGGATTTTGGCGGAGATGAAACTGCTATTACAACGGTTCTATCTGCCAGGCCGACGGTCTTCAATCATAATATTGAAACAGTGGAACGGCTTACTCCGCTTATCCGCAACAAAGCTGGTTACCGCAGTTCGTTGAGGGTATTGAGATTTGCTGCTGATTATGATGGGGGTAACGTTCCTGTAAAATCCGGCATGATGGTTGGTCTGGGGGAACATGATGAAGAAATAATCCAGACCATGCGGGATTTGCGCGATGCCGGTGTTACTATTTTGACCATAGGTCAATATCTGCCGCCCTCCGCGCAACATTGGCCGCTAAACCGTTATGTTGAACCTGATAAATTTACGGAGTGGGGAGAACAAGCCAAGGCAATGGGGTTTAAATTTGTCGCCAGCGCTCCGTTAGTGCGCAGTTCATATAATGCGGCGGAGCTGGTGGTTAAAAATATTACACAATTCAACAACAGGGGTAGCGTATGACATTGTTAATCCTGTCCATCATTACAGCACTATTAGTTGTCGTAATTATATTACAGTGGTATTATTTTATTCGTAACAAGCGGGTAACCTACAGCCTGCGCAAGGGTATTTCCAAGGAGCGAAATGCTACAGCAGATATATTGCGACTATCCAAAGAAGTTATCGCTTTTCACGACAAAGAAAAAGATTTCCTTCCAAATTTCATTAAGTATTCAGTCAGGTCACTGAAAGCCGGCGGGGGCGCCTTGCTATTATGTGGCGAAGACAAATATTTTTATGGTTGTGCCGTGTCGGGAAGTATGGCGCCAATGAAAGACGTGCCCGAACAAGTTGAAGCGCAAATGTTGGCACACGACAAACACCATACTGAATTTATCAAAGGAATTAAAATCGGCTTTACTGCGGATGACCTTGAAAAAGCATGCGGACAATTGGGTTTTGCTTATTTTGCCGGAAAAAATCCCCCATGGTTTCCAGAGCGTTTTTCAAAAAATGCACCACGCACCCTGATTGCGCCAATCAAGTTCCGCAATGAAATCTATGGTTGTATCATTGTAACATCGAAAAATGATTATGACTCTCACAAATTGACAGAGAACGACGGTTTTTTCCTGATGCGACTGGCTGAAATAGCCTCGCTTTCGATTGAGGTTATTAAGGACTTCAACAAACGTCAGGATTACGAAAAACAACTCCAGCTGGCACGCGAAGAGGGGATGACGCAGGTATCTTCCGGAATCATTCACAATATCGGCAATGCAATAACGATTGCCAAACTTACCATCTGCAGCCTGCAGGAAATGATGACGTTTAAGAGTGAAACCCGTCCTGAAACGGTAATCCTTGAAGAGATGCTCCCTAAAATTTCAAACGAATTGACCGCCGGCAATTTACAAAATTTCATGGTGAATGATAAAATAGGCAAGCAGTACCCTGAAATACTTAAGGAATTAGTCGAACGACTGCGGGACAACGCTCTTGAATCGGCTAAAATGCTGGAATCATTGAATAGTAAATTAACCCACATTAGCGAAATTATCGAATTACAACAGCGATTTGTCGGCGAACTAGGTACGGAAAACATGACCCAACTTTCCACAATAATTGACGCCGCCACCAAGATATTTGAAGAGTCATTCAACAAACATGGCGTAAAAATAGAGGCTGTTCTCAAAGACGGCCTGCCGGAAATCCTCGTTGATGCTTCCGTGGTTACTCAAGTTTTCATCAATATTATTAAAAATGCCATCGAAGCAATGAGCACCGAAAATATCTCCGATAAAAATTACGTCTTGCATATTTCAGTTGATAGTGAGGAACGCAACGGTAAAAAATATGTACGGGCGGAGATTAAAGATAATGGACCAGGCATCCCCAGTGAAGTTAAAGACAGAATATTTGAGTTTGGTTTTACTACCAAAAACAAAGATTTCCCTGCTTCGCGCGGTATCGGCTTGCATTTCTCCATTGATGCCGTCAACAGATACGGCGGAATTATCGAATTTGTTTCCCGTCCTGGAGAAGGCTCTACCTTTAAAGTACTTCTACCTGTTGGCAAAAAATAGCCGTAAATGAACCGACCTGGAGGCTGTTTGCTAAAATGTCTGAATCTGCAAAAATAGAGTTTTATTACCGGGAAGGTAAAAAAATCTGGGCGGATTTCTCACAGAAAGCCATCGAAAAACCATTTTTCGAACTGTGGGAATTTATACAAAGACCAATGCCATTCCGGATAGATAAAAATCAACAATTGATTAATTGCGTCAATCAAGCCATCAATCTGCCTTCTCATGACGGGGAAATGACGGGATATTACTGTTGGGACGACAGTAACAATTGTGCCGCATTGTTTGTGGAAACTTCAGACTGGTATCAGGAATGGTTGCTCGCTTTTTGTGACGGTGATCCTCAAATCTATGAACAGGCAATGGTTAATACCGGGAGCGAAGGCATCAGCCATGGCGAAAAAATGGAGATTCTCTACGACTTGATATCTTGTTTACAGCAACACGCACCACATACAAAATTGCTGGATTTAAGTAGAAAAGATATGATTCCATGGTTGGATATGATTGCTGCCAGCCACCCGCAGAAAGTCATGAATTTAATCAAAAAACTGCCGGCTGAATCCATAAAAAAACTGCTGAAAAAGGCAATAGAGGACATGGCGGCTGACGAAATAAGTTCACAACTCGAACTGCCACTGGATGGTAATTATGCGGTTAATACTCCGGTGGGACCAGAATCGCATAACTTAATCGGCCGGCTCGCTCCCTCCACAATTTACGGCAAAACCAGATGGGAAATTATCGCTGAGTTGAACTTCATCTTAAATGGATGCCGCCTGATGTCAGAAATTGAAAAAGATTTCCTTTTACCACTCAACAAAGCCGAAGTTATTGCCGTTGCAAATAATTCCGTAATTACTCTAAAAATCCGGTTGGACTATAAATTCCAACTCGCTCAGGGTGATGTTCTAAATACATTTCTGACCGACGAAAAGGAACTTTTCGGGACATTCATTATTGACATTTTTGACGGAATGATTATTTACGGGCGTTTACACGCCGATGTTGCCGGCGATATTGAAAATTTTCTGCCGCGCCTGTTCCTGTGTCTGCCGCCCGGCACTACGGAGTTTATCGCCGCTGAAATTGAGCATCTTATAACTGAAATTGAAAATAATGCAGGTTTTAAAGAGTCGGCACTGGAATATATTCTTGGTTTTTCTCAATTCAATTTTCAACCAGGCGATACCAACATAGACTTAACAATTGATGCGTCTCAGAAACAAGCCTGCGCCGCGGCATTCAATCCGTCTAATCCTGTCGTCGTAATTCAAGGCCCTCCAGGTACCGGCAAAACTTTTATTCTGGAACAGATTGCCCGCGAACTTTGCCGGCAGGGATTGCGCATATTAATTACGGCGCCGTCAAATACGGCAATTGACAATATCTGCCGCAGGATCATCGATCTGCCATTGTTGCGCCTTGGCAAACATGAGCCAAGCATTGCGCGGGATATCGCCGACAAATGCTGGATATATAATCCGTCAAATGTTGACCACTTCATTGCCAACCGGGAAAAACTTAAATCCGGCGGAATTTATGCCGGAACTCATCTCGGTTTGTTGCGCGATGAAATTGTTAATGACGATATGAAACAAAATGGTACTTATGACGTCATCATTTTTGATGAAGCAGGCATGGCCAATACCGCAGAGTTTTTACTTTGCTCCAGATATGGCAAACGGGTTATCGCTCTCGGTGACCACAGGCAGTTGCCGCCGTTCCCGATGCCACTGAACATAAAACAACAACTGTATAACAGGTATGAAGCGATTCCGCGCAAATTTACCGTTTTAATTGATGGCAGCGCAATGGAATGGCTTGCAAATTTCCGTTTGGTACCGGTTATCATGTTGAAATATTCCTATCGCTGTCAGAATCCGCGACTGTTGCGATTTGCGTCAACGCTATTCTATGATGCCGGCATTCGCGCAAGTTACAATGCAGAATATTATCTGCTCGGCTATCAAGAACGGCAACAAAAATTTCCGCCGGCAACCCTATGCTTCTATACCACATCAGAACTACCCGATAAAATTCGTAAGGAAGTACTCTTTCTCGAAGGTCAAAAGCCCGGGTTGGCTAACCCGGCAGAGGCTGCCGTTTGTTGCTATATTTTTTATCAGGCAGTTCAGAAGTACCCGCTTGAAGAGATTTCAATAATCGTCCCATATCGCAAACAGGTTAATCTTGTCAGAAACAATTTATCGATTGAACGGATTCGTTCATTGATACCCAATGAAAATATAAGTGAAGAGCGATGGAATTTATTTTTATCATCACGCGTGGCAACAGTGGACAGTTTTCAAGGCGGAGAAAGTGACCTGGTTATTATCTCCTATGTCCGCAGTAATGAAAATGATGGTATAGGATTTACAGACAATCACAATCGAATCAATGTCGCGCATACCAGATGCCGGCGGGAACTACACATTGTCGGTGATCTGGAGTGTCTGAAACGCCAGGCTGACACCAATATTTTTCAGCGCATGGAAAAAGCATTCCGCCGTGACGGCATGATTGTCAATGTCAACGAAATAATGCTGAACAAACAGTAATTATCTGCATCGCAGGGCAAGCTACCGTTTCCGGTTATGTTTGTCCATTACTGGAAGTTTCGTCGCCAGAACAAAAGCCAGGCATGCACAGGAAAAAGGAAGGGCGGCGTAAAATACCCGCATCGACAGGAATACATCCGGAGACTGATTGCCGCCAAGCGTTGCGTCAAACCCTGACCACGCCAACAACGGTCCTGCAATCGCCGGGCTGATAATCATACCGAACTTATTCGTCACCGACATCACCGCAACCATTGTTCCTTCGCGACGTATGCCATTGTGTTCCTCATCCCAGTCACACACATCGCCAAGCATAGACAGCCCCAACATTCCTATGCTATTGTATGGCGCCAACATAAACGCCACCAAAAGCAAAAACCCCGGCGGTACTCCAGGTTGATGAATGAACCACTTTGCCATCTCGCCGGCGATACCAAAACTTAGTGCGATGAAAATAGCGTTACGTTTTCCGCAACGCTCCGCGATATACCGGAATATCGGTATACATGCCAAAGCGGAGATGCTCCATGTCATTCCCGCCATTGCCGCCCAAGTTGCGCCACGCATCGTGTCGCCGCCAAACATATAATAACTTTTCAGATAAAAACTAAACTGTGAAACAATGGCGCCGCCAAAAACCGCGACACAACTGACAATGACAAGAATGCGGAACGGCTTTACCTTGAGCGCTCTAAACATATCACCATAGGAAGATGTTTTATGTGGTGTTTCCTCCGCCTGGACAATTATTCGTGGCTGTTCGCGCGAAAGTTTCTGTAATACTATGGTGCAAATCAACATAAATACCGCAAGCGCTCCGGTGCCCAAAAGCAATGGCATTTGTATTCCACCTGACATTACTTTTTTCAACCACATGATTAACGGCAGCGCCCAATTGCCGAGGGTACCGCCAAGAATCGCGCCCATCGTAAACCAGGCGGCAAGACTGTTGCGGTCAGAACCTTGACCGGTTCTGGCGACTAACATAGCATTCAAAGAAACCGTAAACGTCGAGAAAGCAAAGACAAATACCGTCGTTGTAACTAGAAGGAAAGCCAGTTTCCAGTATTCACCCCAACCCGGAGGCGCTAAAAATATTACTGGCATTAGAATGGCAGAACCAATTCCGCCGAGCCAGATTAGCGGTTTGCATTTGCGTCCGGAATTCGTCCGTTTATCAACATGATGACCTATCCAGGGTTCAATCATTGCCTCGGTCAACCGGTTAATCAGTACTGCCGGTCCGAGAAGCATGGGATTGACGCACAGCAGTACGTTATACACCTGCAATATAATGCTTTTGGGGATATATCCGAAGCTTTGCTGAGCGCCGCCAAGAGAAAAACCCATCTTCTCACCAAATGTCAGAGGTGGTTTTGAATAAACTTCTCGAGCTCCAGATTCAACCGCTGGCATTGGTTTGTCAGTTTCTAACGCCATGTTTCAATTCCAATATTTTTATTATTCATGATTGCATAAACATTTTTAAAATTAATAAACCAAGCCTTAATATGTCTCAATTTTAGACAAATGCAAACAATTATTACACGACTGACACTCCCAAATACTGACAATAGAGTAATAGTGTGTTACCTGAGGTTCCGATAAATCGTTGTTGATTTAAAATGGTCAGTCCAGTGCCTGGCTTCGTAAACCTTCCATGACGAAACTACCATTTCAATCAGGTCGAAACGATAGATAACTTCAGGATTGTCAATCTGCTTCAAATACTTCATTCCGGCACGGAGGATTCTTTTTTTCTGCTTTTCCGTCAAACCTTGCGCCGGTCGTGAACGGGTGGTATGCCGACGGGTTTTAACCTCTAAAAATACGAGGGTGTGACCGTCTCTGGCAACAATATCTATTTCACCGGATTTAACTTTATAATTACGGCAGAGGATGTCATAATTTTTTAAGCGCAACAGTGAACAAGCCAACGATTCGCCACGTCGTCCCAGACGAAGATGTTTGTTCTTTGCCTGATAATATTTATTCCCCGGGACAACTGCAAGATATGACAAAACCAGGTTAAAACCGGCTTTTATTCCAAAAAGCAATTTGATATCCGAAATTAATGGCATTTTATTGCAACATCTTTCATCCAATATATTTTGATAAATAAACGCATAACCTTGCTGAAAACTTAGTTTGAATTTAGATTTATGCAAGTAAAACTATTGCAAAATACTCTTTCCGGGCTATAGTTTTTTCGGCTGTTTTTCCAAATAATATTCAACAGGTAGTGTTATGCAAAGAGTTTGTTTTCTAGATCGTGACGGGGTGGTAAACGAAGAGGTAGAGTACTTGAGCGACCCTGACAAAGCGATAATTATCCCGGGCACTGCACACGCATTAAAAACGTTACGGGCTCACGGTTATATGGCAATTGTTGTTTCCAATCAAGCTGGTGTGGCTCGCGGTTTTTACAACTCGGATGATGTCGATAAAGTTAATGCCAGAATCCAGCAACTGCTGGAAAAAGACGGGGCAGGAATAGATGATTTTTTTTATTGCCCGCATCATCCGGAATTCACCGGAGAGTGCAACTGCAGAAAACCGGAGCCGGGAATGTTTTTGCGAGCGGCGGAAAAATATGATATTGATTTGTCTCAATCATTAATGGTTGGCGATAGAATGTCCGATCTTGAAGCGGCTAAACGCGCAGGGTGTAATAATTGTTATTTAGTTCGTACCGGTTACGGCGACGAAGTAATTGCACAATCAAATCCAGTTGATGTCAAAATTGCCGACAACTTGGATGCGGCCGTCAACGATTTTTTTAAAGGCAAACATGATTGCGCGAATGAAACCGGACTTGCTGACACTTTTGAGCAATAATTTAATGGTGGTTTTGCCGTGTTCAGGCACGGTCCATATCTGTATCTATTCAATAACAAAGATATATTAAGTTTAAATGTCATCGTTGTCTGAAAAATTTTTTCTGGTTATTCGCTGGTATCTTGCCTGCTGGAGACCTTATCGTTACAGTCCGGCGCCTGCGGGAATTAAAGATTTTTTATTCCCTTCCATGAATCGATGTTTCTGGGTAAGGATTATATCATTGATAATCGCTGCCTATTTGGTGTTTGGTTTTATTTTGATACCAACGTTCATCAAGGGCGGCAGCATGGAACCGACATACCACAGTGTTGGATTTAATTTCTGTTGGCGCGGCCGGTATCTCTACTCTGAACCGCAGCGCCATGATATTGTCATCATCCGTTATGTGGATAAAGTGTTGCTGCTCAAACGCATAGTTGCATTTGCCGGAGAAACCGTTGAGTTCCGCAATGGTGTACTTTTCGTCAACGGCTTGGCATTGAAAGAACCATATGTCCATTATTTATGTGATTGGGATTTGCCACCGCGCAAGGTTAAAAAGGGTCATGTTTATGCAATCGGTGATAATCGCAGCATGCCGATTCATCAACATTATTTCGGGCAGGTTGCGGTTGAAAGGATTTACGGCGCGCCATTATGGTAACAGGCAAAATAAAAATATTATTGTTAGTCGTAATTTTCGTTGTCACGTCGTGGGTTGCCTGGACAATGCTTAAACCGCCTGATGACCGCGGACTTGTTTTACGTCAATTAAAATACTTCCGGACTAACTCTTCAAAATATAGCGGGGAAGGTACAACCCAGGCATTGGTCAAAAGCAAATCGCTGGAGACAATATTCGCTGGCAGTTGCAGAATTGATGTCAATGTTGACTTTATTAACGGAACATTCACCCCTGAGGAGATTGCCGGAAAAGCGATTTATTACCGCCGCTTCTTTGAATCTGCAGTAATTGATTTTAGCGACATAAAAGTTGACATTGCCGGTAGTGAACACGCTACTGCAACAATGACAGCTTCATTGGACGGAATTCTTAAAAACAACAAACGTATCAGTGAATTTCGCAATCTGCAATGTAACTTTAAGAAAACAAATAAAAAATGGTTGATTACTGCAATAGATTTTCAACCGATTCTGGAAAAATAATTTAAACCGGTTATGTTAAAACTCCAACCCGGCGACGGTCTGTACAAAAGTAATCACAACAACAACTAATGATATAAATAATCATTCACCAGATGCTGCAGACGTTATATTTTTACCGACATCGTTAAGCACCAGATATTTTAAATAAGACAACATGTCATGCTGACAGATGATGACTGTTCTTCGCGCTCCATCTTTTATGTCCGAATACCTCATATCGATCGAAAATCCATTTCCGCGAATACCGCAGTTATGCCATCCCGGGTGATTTATATCCCAATTAAATTTCCCATATTTCTTAACCATCTGATTTTGCAAATGTTTCCACGTTGCCGGACTGTTTTCGAACGTAATGGTTACAGATTCCAGCCGTCCTGCAATAAAAAACAACAGCGTTGAGGTTGCCTCCGGAAACAAGTTATTACCTTTATACTGCCAGATAGCAATGATTCCGCTGTATTCCATTTTCTGCGGTGCACCTAAAGTCTTTAACGATGCATCAACGGTCTGATCGCTGCAACCCGGAAAAAGCCCGGAAAACTCTTGAGAAACGGTTTTGACCTTCCCGCTGAGAAAAGCATTATGCAGATTGTAAACAATAAAATTTCGCTGTGGATTGCCCTGACAAACATCGCAAGTCCGTTTTTCTGCAACCGTCAAACGGTTTCTGCCGGCGTAATCGTGTACTGCAATCTGCCCGGTACCACGGCAACGGGGACAATTTAGTTGGCTTTTACGATAAGACTGCATGCTTTGGAACACTTCCTGAGCCTGTTCCCGCGCCAACGCGGAGGCATTGTTCATTGGAACCCCGGCGAGAACAGAAATAAATCTGGCTTTGTCCATTTCACTTTTGAACATAGTGTCGAGGAAACGCAGTGAACATTGATAATTCCAGATATTGTCCAGCGGAAAATATGTTTTCATAAAAAACATCATTGCTTGAAAACTGTTCTTGTATTCCATAATATTTTTCAACAGTGAATTATTTGCCTCCAGCAATATTTTGCAGGCATCAAGGTCTTTCTGTTTCTTTTCCGGATCAATTACTTCAAAATCGTTCAAGTCTATGTTATCCACGCGTGTTGCGAAACGGCGAACGCCTTCATCGCTTGCATTCTTATTGCCAAATCTGGTACCGTCAAAAATATTTTTGGATAAAGATTGACGCTGCAAATAAGTTGATACCCCTATCACCCGGAAATTCTCTCCGACCACCGGACCACCACTGTTGCCTGGAACAATACCGGCACTGATTTCAATCACACCCGGTCCAATACCCTGCAAAATACCTTTCAAGTCTGTAACAACGCCATCACCCAGACTGTCACCATAAGCCGCCAGGCCGGAATCCAAGGCCAAGTCAGTAACCTTTGCCTCGAGTTCCAAGGGAATGACTCCGGCTGGAAGGTCTATTTCTATAAATACCAAATCTCTTGTTTTTGATACCAATGACGATTTTGCTTTATATTCACGCCGGTCACTATCGGCGATGGTCGGGTCAGGCATCGCCGCATAAACATGCGCATTGGTTATGATTACCGGAGTACCGCGATAATTACAAATAAATCCACTGCCGGCTCCGCCGCCACCACGAATAAAGACAATACTTTTATGTATATTTGATGACGTTATGCCATATCCTGAGGAAGACAAAAACGGCGGTAACTGTTTCAGGCGCAATAAAAAAGCTTTTCCCGCCTCTAAAACAGGACTGATTCGATTATTTTTTTTCTCAATTGTTGAGTCATTGCTTGACGCAGAGGCTGATAATTTGTCCTGATTCTGGCTGTTCAACGGTTTTACCGTAGCAAGGCCGAACGCTTCACGGATTTCGGGTGCAAGTTGTGCAGAGCGCAGACTGCGCACTGAACCGTTTTGTTCAACTACAATTTGATCTTTCCTGATTCCGTTAAGCTGAGCCTCCGGATAAACTTTGCCGTCAACCGTCTTCAAATCAAAAGGCTTTATATTTTCAATTTTAACAATTTTCTCGCCCTCTGAATGAAAGATTCTGACTTCTTCGTCTCCAGCCGTTTCGATTTTCACATTGTGGTAAACCTTGCCATCAGTCGTAGCTATATCAAACGCAGAGAATCTGAACATAGTGATAATGGATAAAAACAGGCATAACAGTATTTTAATGACAGTTGAATTCATAACGAACATTATTCCGGAAAATTATTGAGCACAGTTTTCAATCTAACGCAATACGGTAATTCTGTTTAATTCAAAATTCAAGCTGTTTAAAAAACTTTATCTTCACGGGCAACACTACATATTCCGGCAAAAAGATGTTCGCCGTTTGACAAAACTGACAAAGTGCGCCATATTTGTAGTATATGAAGTCCCTTTATAAGTTCATTACTAGTTACAAACGTTACGCAAGACGTGGCATGAATGAAAAAACTGGGAGAGGAAAAAATGCTGACAATTAAAAACATCACCCACATTACCAATACATATCGAAATTTAAAACGCTATGAACACATCATCCAGGTAATATGCAAATACGGCTTCGGCGATATCCTCGAATCCCTTAAACTGGAAAATTACTACGAATACAGCCGTCAACTAATACAAAAATCATATAAATTTACCAATCACAGTCATGCGGAACGAGTTAGGATGGCGCTCGAAGAACTCGGCCCGACATTTATAAAACTTGGACAGATTCTTTCCACCAGACCCGACCTTGTAGGAATAGAATACTCTCAGGAATTAAGCAAATTGCAGGACAGCGTTCCAGAATTTCCATTCGAAGACGCCGCCAAGGTCATTGAAGAAGAATTTGGCAAGACGGTTAAAGAACTGTTTCTAAGTTTTGAACACGTGCCGCTTGCCGCCGCCTCTATTGGCCAGGTACATCGGGCAGTAACACTTTCCGGCGAGCAGGTTGTAGTAAAAATACAGCGGCCCGGCATTACCACGCTAATCGAAACTGACCTGGAAATCATGAACCATCTGGCATTGATAGCGGAAAACCATCTGACGGAGGCGGCAATATACAAACCTACCGCAATAGTCAGTGAATTTGCCCGCACCCTGGAGAAGGAAATAGATTATACCATTGAAGCCCAGTATACTTTACGTTTTGCCAGAAATTTCGCTGATAATCCACTCATCGGCGTGCCCAAAGTTTATTCTGAACTGTCTTCACAGAAAGTATTGACCATGGAATACGTTGACGGTATTAAGGTTTCTGAGTTACGGTCACATCCTGATATCGCGAAGTATGACTTGAAAGTCATTGCCGCCACTGGTGCGGATGCAATTCTCGAACAGGTTTTTATTCATGGATTCTTTCATGCAGATCCTCACCCGGGGAATATTTTTATTCTTCCGGAAAACCGGGTGTGCTTCCTGGACTTTGGCATGATGGGGCTGATTTCCGTACAGGAAAGACACGATTTTGCCCGCCTGCTGTCCAGTATTGTTTATTGCGACGAGTTGCGTATTATGACGAATGCGCTGAAGTTTGTCAAGTATGACAAGGAACCTGACATGGTGGAATTACAACGCGATTTATGCGATATTGTGAATGAACAACTTTATCGCCCGGTGGGTGACATCAAACTATCAAAGGTTCTTGAACTTTTGCTAAGCACCCTCTCCTGCCATAAACTTACGCTGAAACCTAATATATATATTATGTTCAAAGCCTTGATGACTGGAGAAAAAATCGCACACGAACTCGACCCTGAGTTACAAATCATTGAGCGTTTAAAACCTTTTGTCAGCAGATTGCGGTTTGATTTTCTGCGACCGGAAAAAATTCTAGCCGGTATGATTGAACCATTGGAAGACATGTTGCATACTATGACCGACATTCCGGTAACTATCCATAGCCTGCTGGAAAAAACCAGACAGGGCAAATTAAAATTTGAATTTGAGCATCGCGGTCTTGAACCTTTACTGCGCACTTTGGAGCGTGTCAGTGACCACGTCGCCTATTCCATCGTACTGGCATCACTCATTATCGGTTCTTCGTTAATTGTACTCTCAAAAATCCCTCCGCACTGGTACGGCATTCCTGTAATAGGTATTGTGGGATTTATGATCTCCGGGTTAATCGGTTTCCGTGTGTTGCTTTTTCCACGCCGTGGCAAAAAGTAAACGTTGCAGAAGCCATACAATCAGCTCATTAATTTCCACAAAAAAGGGAGCCTGATATTACTACCAGACTCCCGTCAGTGCTACAAATTTATCAATAGATAAACAGCAATTCACTATACTTTGCCAGCGGCCAAAGTGAATCGTCAACCTGTTGTTCCAGTTCATCAACAGCTTTTCTGAGCGGTACCAGTTTATCGGCGATTCTTTCCGGTTTATCGGCATCAACTTCTTTTTGAAGAGCGTTGACTGCAACAGTTATAGCCTCAATGAGTTTACCGGTATTGTCAAGCGATTGCTTAATTTCTTTCACTCCGGCTTTGGCGCCGACAGCATTCATCTTGGCAATTGTTTCAGCAAGACTGTTCAACTGTTGTGCAGCCACCGGCATAATCATAGTGGTAACAATTGACAATGCCATCTGTCCCTCAATTTTCAACTTCTTGTGATACTCTTCTTTGAAAATTTCATATCTGGAATGAGTTTCTTTTGGCGAAAGCACTTTGTACTTGTCAAATAAAGCAATATTTTCTTTGGTTACCAGATGACCAAGGGCGTCCGGAGTCCTGCGGAAGTTGTTTAGACCGCGTTTTTCAGCTTCTTTAGCCCAGGCGGCGCTGTAATTATCGCCGTTGAAAATAACACGTTTATGCTTTTTAATGATATTTTGCAATATTTTCTGCAAGGCTTGATGGAAATCTTTCTTCGCCACTTTTTCCAATGCTGATGCAACTTCGTCAAGAGATTCAGCTACGATTGTGTTTAATACTACGTTCGGTCCGGCACAAGACTGGCTGGAACCAACGGCCCGGAATTCAAATTTGTTCCCGGTAAACGCAAACGGACTGGTACGATTGCGGTCAGTAGCATCAAGCGGCAGCGGCGGCAAGGCATCCACACCAATCTGCATTACTCTGCTGCGGGTTGAAGATTTTGCTCCACCCTTTTCAATTTGTTCAATCACATCGGTAAGTTGCTCGCCGAGGAATATCGAAATAATCGCCGGTGGCGCTTCATTGGCACCCAGACGGTGATCGTTACCGGCATGTGCGGTTGATACACGCATCAAATCGGCATGACGGTCAACTGCTTGAATAATAGCGCAAAGGAATGTCAGGAAAATCGCATTCTGGTGCGGATCTTTTCCAGGTTCAAGCAGATTTCTGTTGCCGCATCCGCAAGACCAGTTGTTATGTTTACCGGAACCGTTGATACCGGCAAATGGCTTTTCATGGAGCAGGCAAACCAAACCATGACGATCCGCAACCTGCCGCAATACTTCCATCGTAATCATGTTATGATCAACTGCCAGATTCAATTCTTCAAAAATCGGGGCAATTTCAAATTGTGCAGGCGCAACTTCATTATGCCTGGTCTTCGCTGGAATGCCCAGACGCCACAGTTCCTGATCAACTTCAGTCATGAATGCCAGAATCCGTGGTTTGATGGCGCCAAAATAATGGTCTTCCAACTGTTGGTGTTTCGCCGGAACTGCACCAAACAGTGTTCTGCCTGTCTGAATTAAATCCGGACGGCAGATGTATAACCGCTTATCAATCAGAAAATATTCCTGCTCGGCTCCAAGGGTAGTAAAAATTTTCTCTTCAGGTTCTTCGCCAAAACACTTTAACACACGTTTTGCCTGTTCAGAGAACGCTTGTATTGAACGCAGTAACGGAGTCTTTTTGTCCAACGCTTCACCCGTGTAGGAACAGAACGCAGTCGGTATACAGAGAGTAGCGCCATTCTTACCTTTCTTGATAAACGCCGGACTGGTCGGATCCCACGCGGTATAACCACGAGCTTCGAAAGTTGCCCGCAGACCGCCTGACGGAAAACTGGAAGCATCCGGTTCACCTTGTATGAGGTTTTTGCCGGAAAAATTCAATACCACTCCGCCATCGCGATCAGATTCAATGAACGAATCATGCTTTTCCGCGGTTGAACCGGTAAGCGGTTGGAACCAATGGGTATAATGACTGGCGCCCTTGCTGATTGCCCATTGCTTCATGGCATTCGCCACATCGTCGGCAATGGTTGAATCCAACGCCACCCCTTTACGAATTGTTGACAACAATTTCTTGTAAACATCTTTCGGCAGATATTCTTTCATCACTTTCACGCTGAAAACGTTCTCACCGTATATTTGGGTGATGGCCAATTCTTCTACCTGTCGTGTGTTTTCCACAGACTCGGACACTATTGCCGCGATTGCCTGTTTCCTGCTTTTGCTGCTCATGAACATGCCTCCTGTTGGTTAGTTGCAAGCATTTAAAGTTACAAATTTACAGAATAGATAAAGCAACTTATATGCCATTTTTTAGCAATAATTACATATTATACTAATAATAAAGCACTTATAAATATATTAATATTAATATTTCTCCCAATTTTACAAATTTGTCATAAATTTGTCATTACAAAAATGTTACTTTATTGTTTAAGTTTACATTTTTGTCAGCATCTTTTATATATGCGGTAAAAATCTGCTGGCAGAATGAAGTTGCGCAATTGCGGCAGAATCGCCATCCGGATTGCGAAAAATATACGTTCCCGCCACCATCATATTAGCGCCCGCTTTGGCCGCCGTTTCGACGGTCATGGCGTCAATACCGCCATCTACTTCAAGATGCACTTTAAGTTTCAATTCTTCAATTTTATGGCGGATTTTAGTAACTTTCGGCATCATTTCAGCCATAAAACTCTGTCCGCCAAATCCCGGCTCAACCGTCATAATCAAGACAAGGTCAATCTGATCCAACAATGGAAATATTTGTTCCGCAGGAGTTTTAGGTTTAAGTGAAATACCGACAGTACATCCGGCATTGCGTATCGCTGCGATGACCGAAACCGGGTCGTTTTCAGATTCCAGATGAAATGTGATATGGTCTGCCCCGGCATGGGTAAATGTTTCGATATATTTGAGCGGGTCAGAAATCATCAGATGTGTATCCAGAATAAGTTTGGTGGTTTTACGAATTGAACTGATGACAGGAGGTCCGATAGTAAGATTCGGAACAAAATGACCATCCATGACGTCGAGATGAAGCAAATCACAGCCTCCTGATTCAACACGGTGGATTTCCTCTCCGAGCCGGGAAAAATCGGCAGCAAGTATTGACGGAGCAACCAGAATTTTGTCAAACCCCAAATCTAGAATTGAATTACCCATATCACGTCTCCATGCTTGTAGCGAACTATGAATCAATGTGGCTAAATATTTAACGTCGCTTTTAACCGTGACTAAAAAACAAAATACTTAAGAACGGTTCGGCAAAATACAAATTAATTATTCCTGACCGTTGGTGGTGGTACAACTGGAATAAGTCCGGCTTTTTTCATGCTGTTACCAGTATCTGGCGACCACAATCTCTCGACAAACCAATTAACCACGGCATTAACATTATTTTTACCATAACAAACATAAAATACATTCACCATTTTATATTTTCCATTGATAATATTTTTTTCTTCCGGTATAATACCATCAACGCTCAGCATTTTTACATTTTCCGGTATTTTTTCAGTAAAACCACAGTAACTGATGGCATGTTGATTCGAACCGGTCAGAATCATGGCTTCCTCTGTAGTAGTAACTTGAAAAATTTTGACTGAAAGTTTAGAGTTTTTCATGATTTTGTCATTCAACACATCAAAACCCGCGCTTCCCTGTCCGGTGCCAAATAGATGAATCATATAGTCGCTGATGCCGAAAGGTTTCCAAGTGACAATTTCTCCGGAAAAAATCTTCCGGAGGGCGTCTGAACTCAAATCAGTAATCTTATTATCGGCATTAACCAGAAACAACAAGGGTTCGATTGCAATTGGTTGAACAATACTGCCGGCGAGCGCCTGGCGTTCTGACGCAGACAGCTCACCGCTCAACAATAAAATCGCTGACTTGCTGGCAAGATAGTTTTTCATGGCGAGCTCGCGGGGTTGGCGCTCAATTAATAGTACCCGCTCTCCGGCTCCGGTCATCGCCGCAGTCCGAAGAAAGTTCCAGTCGCCAAGTGAATTTGAAATTACCACATCCGGATTCGTCATTTTAGCAAACGTTGCATTAAATTTTTCAGAATCCGCAGGTGTCACATTGGGCTTCTCCTCTGCCGCCGCAACTGGTCGTGGCATTAAAACTGCCGGCAGGAGTACTAATGCTGAAAAAGCGACATATTTCAAATTTATAAATATCATTTAAACCTTAAATATCTTTCAAAGGTCAGGTTAAATTTCATTCAGGATAATCTCGTCTCACAACGTTCGTAACTTTATTCAAAGGTTAGAACTGGAGTAATTTACAAATCGCGACGGTAAATAATTTCTATCAATACGCTACCGCATACATGTCAAACTGTTGAACATAACACCGTGTAAACAACATAACACGGCATGAATGGTTTTCAACCCTGAAAAGGTGCTTTTTTAGACCAATAGCTATGTCAATCGCGGCGGAATGTCACCGGAAATTGCAAAGCGGTGATATTTTTGCTCAATCATCAGTTGTATTAATCAAGCTAAAGTGCTAATTGTAATTGGTTGTATTACCGTAAAACTGGCGCATCAGCGCGATAGAAAGATGAATAATTGCCATGGACAATGTAAAAAACCGGATAGTATTGAACTGCGAAAAACTGGAAACCAGATTTGCCATGCTGAATGGCGGACGGTTGGAGGAATACGAGATTGAACGTGCAGAAAATGAACCGCGTGTCGGCTCTGTATATCTCGGTCGAATCGTCAATATAGAACCTACACTCCAAGCCGCTTTTGTTGATATCGGTATCGGCAAAAACGCTTTCCTGCACTATTGGGACATGGTCGAAGAAGACAAAAAAGTCGGCGAAGATGGCGATTTGGAAGATGACGAACCCGTTACTATGGCAGAAGAAAACCAGAAAAAACGTACCGCATTTTCGGAAAAATTACGTCGTATGCGAGGACAGCGTCCCACTGGAAAACAACTCCGGGAAAAAGAACAAAGCCGCCGGCAGCAAAAATATTCCATAAAAGATATTCCGGACGTGTTCGTCCCGGGTACAGAGTTGCTGGTGCAGATAACCAAAGGACCGATAGGAACGAAAGGTTGCCGCGTCACCACCAACATTTCCATACCTGGTCGTTTCCTTGTACTCCTGCCCTATTCCAGTCATATCGGTTTGTCCAGTAAAATAGACAATAACCAGGAGCGGCAGCGTTTAAGAAAAATTCTTGCCGAGCTTGACGTTCCAGAGGGAATGGGACTGATTTGCCGCACCGTCGGCGAAGGACGGAAAGCCATGTTTTTCAAACATGACCTGGATATTCTCCTCGACTACTGGCACAAAGTTGAAGTTGCAATGGACAAAGGCACGGTTCCGGCAACAGTATATTCCGAGCCAGGGTTACTTGAACGCACCATCAGAGATTCCGTAACCGACGATATTGATCAAATTGTTGTTGATGACGATACCGCATTTCACATGATTCACAACGCTTTGATAAAATTTGGCGGACGGCGCATGGCAAGAAAAGTCATTATGTATGATCGCGATATTTCAATTTTTGAACGTTTCAAGATCATACAACAAATCAATGACATATTCAGCCGCGAAGTGCAACTTCCCTCCGGGGGATATATCTGCATTGACGAAACCGAGGCTTTGATTGCTATTGATGTGAATACCGGCAAAGGCAAACGCCTCGGAGAACAGCCTGAGTTAATCCTGAAAACCAATCTTGAAGCGGCCGAAGAGATAGCCAGGCAATTGCGATTACGCAATATCGGCGGTCTAGTCGTGCTGGATTTTATCGACATGCGCGGCGCTGTCGACCGGGAGACTGTCTATAAACACATGAAAAAAATGGTGCGTTCTGATCGCGCTAAAACCAAAATACTGCCGCTCAGCAAACTTGGTCTTATGGAAATGACCCGGCAACGGGAACATGAAAGCATCAAGGATACGGTTTATGATCGTTGTCCTTATTGCAACGGCAGCGGTCATATTAAGTCTACCATATCCATGAGCGTTGAAATTCAACGGAGGTTGAATGCTGTCCTTAAACGCAATAGTGTCAAGCCAAACTTGTCAGTCCGGGTCATTATGCACCCGGATGTCCTTGCCAGGCTGAAAAATGAGGATGCCGGACTGCTCGAGGAACTCGAATCAAAGTATGATGGCAAGAACCTGAGTTTCCGCGCTGACAGCACGTTGCATCATGAAGATTTCCGGCTGGTTGATCCGGAGACCAATGTGGAATACTGACCTGAGTTATTTACCGGAAACCATCCGGCTGTAAGCGGTTATACCGTCGGTGATCCCCGCAACTAGCTGCGTTTGATACCATGGGGTGCTTAATTTTATTTCTTCCGCGCCATTGGACAGGAAACCGCATTCTATCAGCGCAGCCGGGCACGGGGCATTTTTTAAGACATAGAATCTGGCGCGTTTGACACCGCGGTCAAATGCTTTGGTGTGCTTAATCAATTCCTGCTGAATCTCAAAGGCCAACGCCATATTATTGGCATCAAAACGATTTCCCGGTTCCTGTGACTCGACGACGCGACCGGCATTGGTCGAAGCGGTGCCGTATGGCGCCAGACAGTATGTTTCAATTCCGTTAATAACGGGATTGAGCGCCGAATTGCCGTGTATCGAGACATACATGTCCGCATTGACACGGCGACACAGCTCCATCCGGTCTGCAAGCTCAATAAACCGGTCGGAGGTGCGAGTCATCGCCACCATAAAACCGCGCCGCCGTAAAGACTCGACCAGTTGCATCGAAATCTTCAAAATAAGATCTTTTTCCCTTAAAATCCTTCCCTTGCAACCATTATCAGTGCCACCATGCCCCGGATCAAGCATAATCAACCCCATCCGGTGTTTTTTTAATGCCCCGCTGCGGATTAGCGGTTCTATTGTCAGTAAATAATCTTTGTCATTAATGAACGCATTGGATCCTGAAGAATATGCGGCAAACAGCAGGCTGATTTTAATGCCGTTGACAATTGCATATTTACTCTGGGGAAAGAAGGTCAATTTAAATTTGTCATTATAAAGTACCACGCGGTCCTGCCATGCATAACAGCGCATGTCATAATTACGGGCGACGTCACGCAAATAAACATACCGCTTGCCCATGGCTGAAGTATAACGTATCTTGCCGGCATCTGTCGTGGCGCTGACGGATATTAACGCCATGAATAATAACGTGAATCCCGTGGCGAGTATAAATATTTTTTTTAACATTAATGAACCTTTTACGAACTAGATAAACTCTATTTTTGACAGCATGGCCCGGCCCTGGTAACTCTTGTCAAATGGCGGAAACATCGCTTCAAGCTTAGTCCCGATAGTTACCGTCTCATTCAATGATCCGTAAACAAATTCCTTTGCCATAACCATTGCTTTCTCCCACGTCGAACCTAACGCCAGCGCCGCGGTAAATGCCGCACTAAGCGTACAGCCAGTGCCGTGAGACGCGCGGCAATGCGATACAATCGGCGAACACAGTTCAAAAAGTTCACCTTTATAGCAAATAATATCCAATGCGACAGGTTGTTTTCCCGGCAGATGCCCGCCCTTCAGCAAACAACCGCATTTCCATTTTTCGGCACAATATCTGGTGGCGTCAATCATGCTTTTCCGTCCATTAATCCGTATTCCTGAAAGCATTTCCGCTTCAGGAATATTTGGAGTAATCCAGTCGGCAATAAACAATAATTTATCCATCATAGCCGCAGCGGCATCGTCTTCGAGTAATCTGGTCCCGCTCGTCGATACCATGACCGGATCAATTACGAGAGGAAGCTGGTATTTTGATAGCACCACATATACCTGTTCCACTATCGCCGCATTGAACAACATCCCGATTTTAACTGTCTTGACGGCTATTTTGTCCAATACGGTTTCAATCTGGCTTGACACCGATTCCGGTGGTAACGCATCGATACGGTTGACCGTTGACGGATTTTGTGCTGTAACAGCAGTAATCGCGGTACACCCGAACACGCCGAAAGCTGAAAATGTCCGCAAATCGGCTTGAATTCCGGCACCGCCGCCGCTGTCACTGCCGGCAATCGTCAATGCTACCGGATAAATCTCTTTATTCTGACTTTGTGCTTTCATAAAAAATCAATTATTAAATCTGTTTTTGGTTTACAATGTTATGTTATAATATCGAACAATCTAAATGGAAAGCAGCGTCGAAAGAAATTTTCGATAATTATTCCATCATGCCAGCAGCTTGTTATAATACAATCATCGGTAAATCGCGACAGGGCAAATAAACAAAAGCTTAACGCTGCCCGAGTTAGTTCAGCCACGCCCTTCTGGCACCGATAATACTCTACTCCTGGCGGCACAGATAAAATCAGTAACCTTCATTAGCTTTTAGATTGTACATTAACGGTATAACATTACCGCTTAAAAGCCAAAAAACAAATTGTAATAGTTGTGAGATGACTATGAATTTTCCGTTGCTTTAATACACTTGATTTTTTTATTTTTTTTCAAAATTGCCTTGTATTGTGAGAACAATAGATTTAAATTTAACCTTGCGTTTTGTAAATTGCCGGGATAGTCCAGGCAGAAAAAAATAAAGGAAATTGGTTATGAAAAAGTTCTTAACTTTAGCGCTCGCATTCGCCGTCGCATCCATCGTTTCTGTCTCTTTCGCTCAGGAAGCAACCGCTCCGGTTGAAAAGGCAGTCAAAAAGGTCGCCAAAAAAGAAAAAGCTTCTCCGGAAGAACAAATAAAGAAATTGGAAGACAAGAAATCAAAGCTGACCGACCCCGGCAAAATTGCCGAGATTGATGAGAAAATCAATAAGATTAAAGCAAAAATAAAGAAATCCGCAGATGCCGCTGCTCCAGCAGCTCCTGCAGCAGCATGCACAGCTCCGGCGGCTAAAGAATAATATTTCTTCAGGCATATAATTAAGCGCTTCAGACAAAATATTTGCCTGAAGCGCTTTTTCATTATTCGGAGGGATAATGTCAGGTCAAATACAGACGTTATTGTTGACAGTCCTGCTTTTACTGCCGTGGCTGGTAATTGTGCCATGGTGGTTGCAAAAGTTTAATTCCGAAAATATTTTTATCGGGATAGCCACCGGAATGGCGGCAAATGTTACAGTGGCATATCTGCTGGCACAATGGCATTGCCCGGGATGGTTTGGCTGCTGGTTGACGATTCCCGCCATAACCGGTGGTGTGATTCTTTGCTTAAATCGCCGTAAAATATCTCTCTACTGCCATTATCTTGCGCCAGGGGAGTTGTTGATCCGGCATGGCGGCATGATTACGCTGATGATTATCTGTTGCTTTATTTACGGAATGCCTGTTTTAAGTTCGCAATTTCCTCCCGGCTGGGATTCAACCTTTCATTGTCTGCTGGCAAAAAAGATTCTTTTGACAGGACAGTTGTCGTCAAACTGGCTGCCGTTTGAAACAATTCCGGTAAATTACACTCAAGGGTTACATGCATTAATCAGTGCAATCGCCGACAATTGCGGCGCCCCGGTACATGTTATCTTTCAAGTATTGCATCTCCCGGCAATGCTGCTCAACACGCTTGCGATTTATTTACTGTCAAGAAAAATATTTAATTCCGGTTCAGTCGCTTTTTTTAGCGGGGTGTCTTATTGCTGCCTTTGCGGGTGGGGTGGTTTTTTCAGCTATTACAGTTGGGGTGGTCTGCCGACTGAATTCGCTTTGGTATCCGGACTGGCAATACTTTTGCTAAGTCTTGGACAGTATTCAAAACGAACCCTGTTGACTGCCGCGCTTTGCGCTGGCGGAATGCTGCTGGTGCATCATTTAACCGCAGTTATTTTTGCCTTGATTTTCTGCTTTTATCTTATCGGTGAGATGAGTAGTCAGCGAAAATTCAGTCGCCGGCATCTATGGCTTATACAAGCCGGATGTGCAACTTTGCTGCTCTACAGCTGGTTTATTATTCCTTATGCCATGAAAAGCATGATGCTTGGAGGAACTTCGGTTTTGCGCTTTTACGAAGAATCGGTGATTTTGCCTTGGCAGGCAGTTGGTCGTCTTGGCATCGTGCTTTGCATTACCGCTGCAACAGGAATCATTCTTACCTTGAAAAAAGATTGGCAACTGCAACCATACCGGCTGTTGATTTTCTGGCTGGCGGCATTACTGTTTTTTTTCGCAGGCTTGGATTATTTATACCGCGGCATAGCAGTTTGGCTCTATCATGATAATTTTACGGCATTCACCCCATCGCGCTTTTTAACATTTTTGAGTTGCCCGCTTGCAATTTTTTCCGGGTTTGCTATAAATTATCTATCTGATTTTTTCAGAAAAAAATTCAATACCGGTGAAAGATTGCCGGTGATTCTTGCAGTAATTATAATGCTTGGCATCGCCGCCCCTGAATTTAAAACCGCGCTGACACGCCAGGTGATTGAACCGCAAACAATCCGTGCGGCAGAATTGATTGCCAACCAGACTCCACCTGACGCCTTTGTGTTCATCAGACTGCAACTGGGCCTGGTTGACCTCTGCTGGATACCGTACCTCGCCTGGCGGCAGACCGTAATGACACCGATACCGGCGTCTGAAAACCGGCAGGCTGTTTTTGAACGCAAAATAGGTTTTTTTCAGGCAAACGGCGCAAATCCGCAACGCATTAAGGAGTGGTTGGAACAAAATCATCTGGAAGGATATCTGCTTTTTGCCGACCCCGCCACCGGACGAATGAGGTTGTTTAAACAATTCAACAAACCTGGAAAGTAATATGATGCGTTTAACGCGTGAAATTAATTTTTTGCTTTATATCTTGATAGCAATGATTGTTTACGTTTCTGATCTGCCAGTCGCATGGTTGCTGGTTGCCACCGCCGCGGCAGGATACAGTGCATCAAAACTGATACCTTTGTTATCCGGTCGCGCAACGCTTCAATTGCCGCTGATGAAATTTCTACCGGCATTTATTCCATTGTTTATGGCCATGATTATTTTCATGGTTCTGTCCGCAGGTTTTCTCTCATTGCTACGGCGTGAAATTCTGTTTGTGCTGGCAATCGCCGCTATGTTGATAACGCGATACAAGCTTGATAAGTATAAATTGGAGATAATATGGCCCAAGCCTGATCGCTATTGGTTGTGGCTGTTGCCGGCATGCGTAATGCTGATTGCAGGGGTTGGTGTTTTTCTGCTTTTTGCCCCGGCACAGTGGGATGTCATGACCTATCATCTATACATACCGGTACGCTGGCTGCAATCCGCTCGAATTGTTCATGTGCCGACGTTCTATGGTGATGAAGCGGCAGCATTTGCTCCCGGCAATGCCGCAGCAATTTATGCATGGGCGCTGGCATTGCTCAACAGTGATATGCTCACCAATGTTTCTTCGACCGCTTTCCTTTTGTTCCTCTCTTTGCTTACTGCTCTAATTGTTCAAAAGTTTACCGGCAACCGCACTGTATCGTATTTGCTGGCTTCTATTGTTATTGTCGCACCGGTAATGTTTTTTAAAGCCTTTTCCGGCTATACTGATTTGATGGCACAGTCGTTGCTGGTTGCCGGAGTGTGGTGGTTGCTTGAGTATCTGAAGAATTCGTCCACTGAATATAGATATGCTTCTTTATATTCCGCTCTTTGCCTTGGTTTGGCAATCGGTTGCAAGACAGTGATATTGCCACTGGCGGCGCCGGTAATTCTTCTATTTCTCGCAGTTTGCGGCTATCGCCGCCAATGGAAGAGCTTAATGTGGTCTGTTATTATCATTATTTGTGCAGGCGGATGGTGGTATTTGCGTAACTGGTGGCTCTTTTGCAATCCGCTCTTCCCGGCACAGATTAAAGTGTTTGATAATATCATCTTTGAAGGTTTATATGACTTTGCAGGTTTGACCACGGGACCGGGACACCTGAATTCATGGAAGGAGATTTTTTCTAAATATTTTACCGAATACGGTATTGTTATGGCGTTACTGCTGCCACTGGGCTGGACAGGATGGCTGGTACGGATTGTTCGTGTACGCGCTGACCGTTTCCAGGCAGGCGTTATACTGACCCTGTCGATTTTGTGGACGTTATTGTTCTGCAAGGTAATTCCCTACAATGACCAGTTCCGTTTTCTCATCGGAGCATGGGTAATAGCGCTGCCCGGTATTGCATTTTTGTTGAATTTGATTCGGGTGGAATGGATCAAAGCAACTATTGGCGGCTTAACTTTGTTGTGGCTCATATTCCAGGACGCAACCGGCTTGCTGGCTTTGCTGAATGGAATTCCACTCGTTTCTCTCGTCGTTATTGCCGGCATATCAATAGTTGCCATCGGAATAATCTCATATTGGCGCAAACGTTCTAAAATATGGCTGTGCTGTGGTGCAATTGTTCTCGTCTTAACATTAATGCAAGCGGAAAGCGAATCGGGAAAATTGCGGATTGTGACCATGAGCAAAACCAATATTGGCGCTTTCAAGCCACTTTTCACTCCGTTTAATGTACCGCATTCTCCGCCACTGGTGATTGCCTGGAGCGGAGTTAATATTCCATATATTTTTGCAGGTCAACATTTTCAAAATCAGGTGGTTTTCTGCAATCTTTCCGGAAGTATTACGGATAACAGTTATGACTTCTGGAACCGGAACGGGCGAAAGGTTTTTTCGTTCAACGGTCCAAAGTTTTATCAACTCAACCCGTCATTACAGGATTGGTTGCGAAATCTGAGGGATTCAAATGCTCAGATTTTAATAACTATGCAATTACATCCTTTTGAATACAATTTTCACTATCACAATGAAAATGGATTACCGTTGGAATCAATCTGGGCGGAAAAACTCCCCGCCATTTTCCAACCGTGGATAAATGACAAAGTCGGCAAAGCCTATTTAATAGACCGGGAAGAACTTCAAAAAGCACTCGCAAAAGCCGGCACAAAATAATATTTTCAACCGGTCAGCGCATCTTTATTGGTATGTTTCATCAGCGAGTCAAACCAGTCAAACGCCCGGTTATTCCGGATTTCATGCCCGCCGTCAAAAATTTCAAAGAACAGTTCTTGATGTCCCATCTCCTCCAATTTCAATGCCAGAGTTAAGGTGTGACTATACGGCACTGAATGATCACCGCGACCGTGATGAATGTAAAGCTTGGCTTTCATTAATTGTTCCAGATAACTTATAGGAGAACGCACGGCATACTCATTATCAACTGCAGCATTATCCCCGGGTGCGCCACCACAACAGGCCTCGAGGTGAACAGAATAATTGCTGCTTTTCCCATAATAGCGATGCCATTCCCTCAAATCAGTTATCGGGCACCACGCACTTACTCCCCGCCAGATTTCAGGAGCATACGCCGCAAGCATCAATGCCATGTGTCCGCCGCCACTACCGCCAAAAAGAAAAATATTGCTGGAATCTATCGGATAACTGGCGCTTACAAAATTTATTGCGTCAATTACATCCTGCATTGCCAGTTTCGAACCGCAAGCCTGAGTTGCCCGCGGATTTGAAAGCAGATTCGGTCCGCGAAATTCTGGTAATAACAATCCCCAGCGGCGCTGCTGACAGAAATCCAGCAGCCCAACCTTGTTATTACGGTCAAAACTCCAAGTATGCAATCCAATTACGAGTGGAACCTTTTCTGCACCGCCGGGATGAAAAAAAAGATTTTTCTCTTCCGAACCATCAATTGACGATACAACACTGATCTCTTTAATTTGATCTGAAGTTTTCACAGCCATTCCATAAAAATTTTTAAAGTTGATAAAAGACGGATTCACGATACTTTTTTTGAACAAAGGCATAATCATGAAAACCGTTATAGAATACATTGCCACGACTGTGGCAACTAGTCAAATTAATTCCGCCTGAAACAATTGATGCTTTGCTACAGCGAAAGGATAATCTGATACGCTTCGGTGTAAAGCAAAATAAATGGCGCGGTCAACTGTCCCCCTTTCGTCCGTCCTGATTTGTGTTCAAATACCCGGCATTCAAGGTCATTGGTGATACCAATGTACTTTTTACCGGATTCAATGCTTTGGAGGACATAAAGGGTAATCATTTTCGCCCTATTAGAGAAAAATGGCGGAGAGGGAGGGATTTGAACCCTCGGTACAGTTTCCCGTACGCAGGTTTAGCAAACCTGTGCTTTAGACCGCTCAGCCACCTCTCCGGTTCATGGTATGCATGCGGGGTCAGTTAAGATAATCCGGAATATAATTACATCAAGTTTAAAAACGGTTTTTTTTGTAATTTTGTTATTGTCAATATCGCCATAGAATAGTCCTAAACTGCTTTACCCCGTGCTAAAATTCAATTTTTATTTTACACCAAACACTAAAGATTTGATTATTAGCAAAAATAATGTATATTCACTGCCCTGTATTTCTCGCTTAATGCGGAGAGGTGGCCGAGTGGTCGAAGGCGCAACATTGGAAATGTTGTGTAGGGGAAACTCTACCGTGGGTTCGAATCCCACCCTCTCCGCCATTTCTTTTAAACTTTTGCCGGTTGCATTTCTGTTTTAAAAATCATAATCCGGTTATTTAAATTTTATTCTGCCTGATTGTTGTGACGTAATATCTACTTTTTTAGCGCCCTAATTGGTACCGCCTGTTATCACGCTAATCAGGTAAAATCATTGAGTAATGCAGAAACTCTTGTTTGTTATCTATGTGTTTTATTAGTTTTGCGCCACGAATAAATATTTTATTACGCCCCTGTTGATAACATTTGAAATTGTGTAGTTATGTATATATAGTAACTGAACTATTTTGAATGCGTTTAAAAGACATTGCCAGGCAGTTTTATTGCATGGCATAATTTCTGACTGAATCTTGATTGGATAATTAATAATATTCCAAAATAAAACGGTATAAGCAGAGGTAAAATGAACAAGTTCCTTTTTCTGTTGTTCATGACATTTGCAGTTGTGACGATAGCCGCCGGCGGTGATAATTCATCAGATGAAATGTTCCAAAATTACTCCGAAATGAACTTCAGCGTGGCAAAAAAGCTGGCATTTAAACAGCGAAATAAACCTGAAGGAAAACTGATATACGCCTTATGTCTTATTCATGATAAATCGGCGCAGGATATTCCACAGGGTTTTAAAGAACTTGGGGAGTTATACAGTGATGGAAATCTTTCTCCGGCAATAAAGATTCAGACAACTCTGGCTTATGCCAGAATTGCACAATTAATTCAAGACCGCAAAGACATTTACGGTAATATCGCTGACAAAGTTAAATTCAATGATATTTATGATGAAGTTATTGCGCTTGCCCCCGGATCAACGGAAGCCTGTTACGCTATCGTTTATAAAAATCAACCGCTTGTAGAAAGTTCTGACCCTGCCGTCTCCGCCAGGGCATTCAAAGAAATCGAGGAGTTTATTGCATCCTTTAAAGGGGAGGAAAAACTCCTTGGTCCAGTTCATTTGTTCGCCGATTATGAATACATCGCAGTGAAAAAAGATTATAAACGTGCTGTGGAACACTTGGAAAAAGCAGTTAAGCTTGGTATTGCCAATCCTACTTCGGAACAAGATAATGTGTTTCGTATCGGCAGAATATATCATGCAAAACTCGCCGATAAACAGAACGCGATTATTGCTTACAATAAATTTTTAGAAAAATTTCCCTCCTCAAATCGCGCACCTGTGGTTGAACGTTACCTTGAAGAGCTTGGATACAAAAAATAGGGATTATTATTTTTATGGCGAATAAAGATGCAGAACATGTAAGTTCATCAAAATTCCAGAAAACCGGATTAATTCTTGCGCTGTTTTTTTACTTGATTTCGATAATAATGGTATTCAGGGTTAACAACGGGGGGGAGATTCTGGATAAGGATGTAAAGACCATTACTTTCGCCCACTGGCAGTTGGAAGATGGATTCCGGGAAGGATTTGATAAGGCCATCAAGTTGTTTGAGGAATATAAGGCAAAGCAGGGTCAGAAGGTAAAAGTAATTCAGACAACTGTGCCATTCATGGGTTATCAACAGTGGTTTATGACCCAACTGGTGGGTGGAGATCCGGCCGATCTGGTCGAATTGGTAGGTAATAGCTCCGACATTATAAATCAATACTTCACCCCGCTCTCACAATATATCGGCAATCCAAATCCATTCAATAAGGACACGCCTCTTGAGGGAATACCCTGGAAAGATACTTATGTTGACGGAATGAACAACTCGCTGGACTGGAGTTATGCGGAATATTACGGTATTGGTCTTTTTATTCACACCTTCCGGCTGTTTGTGAATATGGATTTGCTTCAGAAATCTACGGGTAGTCGCAAACTGCCGCAGACTCTCACCGAATGGCTGGATATCTGCAAAAAAATGCAGGAGTACGGAAAGAAGCTCAACAAGCCGGTAATTCCGATTGGAGTAAGGGGTTTTGGTCGTGGCACAATAGGGGAGTTTGTAATCTATTACCAAACCCAACTGAATGCCGACCTTAACGATATTCTACCGGAATTTTGCGGTGATACCTCTTTTGGCGAATTACTGAAGGCGACACAGGAGGAAAAGATACCCATGGAAAAACAGTTGGCGGCATTTAACATCGTTGCCGAAATTGGTAAATATTTCTGCGAGGGGTTCCCCGCAACGGATCTTGAGCAGACAAAATATCTTTTCTTTGCCGGCAAGGTCGGCTTCTTTCCCGAAGGTACCTGGAATGCGTTTTCAATGATTAACAATTCCCCTTTTGAAGTGGAAATCATGGATGTGCCGGTTATCGGCAATGACCATAAATATTCAAAGTACTTTTGTGGCAGGCCTTCTGATAAAGGCGTTGTCTCGGGATTGTTCGGAATACCGAAAGCAACAAAAAATTTTGACTTAACCCTGGAGTTTCTGCAGTTCATCACTTCCTGGAAAATTAATCAGATGACGATGATTGAACACAGCAAATGGCTCGCCGCAGTTAAGAAAGTTAATTATACCGGGGTGATGAAGAAAATGGCGCCTTATACCGGAGCACCCAGAGGATTCATCGAATTTCCCTTTGCTTTCGGCAATAAAAATTATAAGGATATGCTTGAGGCAACAGAAGCCGTCGTTCTTAAAAACCCTAAAGACCCGCAGCAATTTTTTCTGAAAGAATTTGTCAGCAGAATTCCAGAGATTCGTGATGAAATGAGTGAAGTGATCGAAACTGAAAAACGTAATATGATGAATATTGAAACGATGCGGTGTGCAGCCGCGTTTGGACTTGAACAACACAATCCTTCAACTCACAATATTAACCGTTTTAAAAAAATGTCACAAATGAATTTTGAAAATCTGGTAAGTAGATATAAAAACGCAAGAGATAATAAAATGATTAATGATACGCTGGAGAAGTTTAAAGCGGGAGAGAGAAAAAATGGCAGTTGAAGTGTCATTTAAAAAATTGCGCTATTACTGGCCGGTATATTTATTAGTTGCTATCCCGCTTGGTATGGTGCTGTTGTTCAATTACTATCCTATCATCAACGGGTTCATCCATATCTTTTACCGTTGGGACGGGAATATGATCGAGGAGTTCACCGGGTTGGACAATATCCGCCGGGTAATCCGGGACAGCGATTTATGGCGGGCCTTCGGAGTTGTCGGGATTTTCATTTTCGCCAATCTGTTTAAAATGATTATCCCGATTCTCACGGCGGTTATCCTGCATCACGTTATCAATGACCGTTGGGGCTATGCCTACCGCGTATGTTTTGTGATACCGATGGTTGTTCCGGCGATGGTTTTTATCTTGATGTGGAAATATTTCTATGAGCCGAATGCCGGTATTCTCAATGAAGTTCTCCGGGCTGCCGGCATTCTTGGACCAACCGATATTATTCAATGGTTGTCTAATGAATATTTGTTGATCCCTTCACTCATTTTTCAAGGATTTCCCTGGGTGGGAGCGTTTGGTGTGCTGATTTATCTGGCTGGTCTTCAAAACATCCCGGAAGACATCTATGAAGCCGCGGAAATTGATGGAGCCGGACCGGTACGAATATTTTTCCAGATTGAACTTCCGCTCATTATGACACAAATCAGAATCAACCTGGTACTAATGATGATCGGGACAATACAGGGCTGGGAAAACGTTTATCTTTTTGTCGGGGAATCAGGCGGTCCTGATGGAATCGCCACAGTTCCGGGTTTGCTCATCTTCCGTGAAGCCTTCTCCAGAGGAATGTTCGGTTACGGTTGTGCGGTTGGATTTATGTTGTTTCTGGTCACGTTGATTCTGACCTTCATTAACAATAAATTTGTCCGTACCAATAAATAGGAGTCAACTAAAATGGCGCGAAGAGTCAGATCAAAATTCGGCGAATTTTTGAAACATTTTTATATTTGGATTATTTTTGCTTTTTCATTTCTGCCACTGTATTTGATGGTTAACATATCGTTAAAGGACAATCAACAATTTTCGAGAAATCCGTGGTTGCCGGAAGCGCCATTCCATTGGAATAATTTTGTTGTCGGCTGGTCGCACATCGGCGACAAAATATTTAACACCACCTTCATTGCCTTTACTACTACTTTTCTAACGTTGGCGGTTGCGATATTGGGCGCTTTTTTCTTTGCCAGATTCAAAATGCCCGGTTCAAAAATACTGTTTTCCATTTTTATTCTGTTAATGATGTATCCCGGCGTAGCCAACATGGTGCCGACATTCAAACTGATCAGTTCGCTGGGTCTTTACAACAGTCAGTGGGCGCTCATCACGCTCGGCGTGGCATCGGCTCAGGCTTTCACTATCTATGTTCTACGTAATTTCATCGAAGAAATTCCCAAAGACCTGTTTGAAGCCATTGAAATTGACGGCGGTTCAATTTTGCAGCAGATATGGCACATTGTTATTCCAATGTCGATGCCGATTATCGGAACGTTGGCCATTCTCCGGATTATCGCTGAATGGAATAACTTTGTCGGTCCATTGCTTTATCTTCGGGACAACAACTTGCAAGTTATTGCAGTCGGTTTGCTACGTCTGGAAGGCGAGTACACCAAGAATTGGGGACAGCTTATGGCAGGTTATACCATCGCGTCTATTCCGCTTATAATTATGTTTATTTTCTGTATGAGGCTATTCGTCCGCGGACTTTCCGCAGGCGCAGTCAAAGGTTGAACTATAACTTTTAAGGAATATCTATTATGGCTGAAGTAACTTTAAGAAATGTTGCTAAGATTTACTCAGGTAATGTTAAAGCTGTTAAAAATATTGATTTGGATATTAAAGACCGTGAATTTATGGTGCTGGTCGGTCCTTCCGGATGCGGTAAATCCACGACTTTGCGCATGATTGCCGGATTGGAGGAGATATCAGAAGGAGAAATCCGCATCGGTGACCGGTTAATCAATGATGTGCCGCCCAAAGACCGCGATATCGCAATGGTGTTTCAGAATTATGCGCTTTATCCCCACATGACGGTTTATGAAAATATGGCATTCGGGCTGAAATTACGTAGATTTAACAAAGCCGACATTGATAAACGCGTCAGAGAAGCTGCCAAAATTCTCAGCATAGAAGATTATCTGGGCCGCCTTCCCAAGGCATTGTCGGGCGGACAGCGGCAGCGTGTCGCTGTCGGGCGGGCAATTGTCCGCAAGCCGGAAGCGTTTTTGTTTGACGAACCGCTCTCCAATCTTGATGCCAAAATGCGGGTTCAAATGCGTACCGAAATCAGCAAATTGCATACTCAGTTGGAAACTACAATGATTTATGTCACCCATGACCAGGTTGAGGCAATGACGATGGGTGACCGTATCTGCGTAATGAAAGACGGCATCATTCATCAGGTTGACAGCCCGATTAACTTATATGATAAACCGGCTAATTTATTTGTTGCCGGGTTTATTGGAACACCACCAATGAATTTTTTCAACGGTAAAATCGTTGAGAAGAACGGCAAAATTATCTTTGCCGAAGAAACATTCGAGTTGCAAATGGCTGAATCATGGAAAAGTGCAGTTGTTCCATATATCAACCGGAAAGTGGTATTTGGTATCAGGCCGGAAGACATTTGCTGGGAAAAAACCGGCAATGGCGACTATCCGAAAGTCAGAGCGGAAGTTGATGTTATCGAACCGATGGGGGCGGAAACATATCTCTATATGAATACTGGCTCTAATAACTTTATAGCGCGGGTCGAATCGCATAAAGTTTTCAGGGTTGGCGACACAATTGAGCTTCCAATATACATGCCCAAGGCACATTTGTTTGACAAGGAAACTGAAAAACTCATTATCTGACCGTAAACATGAAAAGTAAAGTCAGGTATTATAGCAAAGATGTTTTAAGTATTTTGACGTCACCGCTGTAAAACCGGGAAATATTGTTTTGATGGGAGAAGATAATGCTGCCATCGTCGTTAATCGCCGTAATTTTCCCTTTAAGCGTTTGATTCTGGTCGCTGATTTCAACTTCACGGTCAATGAGCCGGTTTTCCTGTTTCCATTGCTCAAATAACGTTGCCGGACTGTCCTGCCATAATTTATAATTTTGCGTCAATGCCTCGGCAAGCGTTGCGGTGAGAAACTTGATGTCATGATTATTGCCGGATATTGAGAGCATCGAAGTCGCCGGCTGGTCTATTGTGTTCAACGTCGTTTGAGGCATATTTACATTGATGCCAACACCTGCCACAATGCCAGTTATTTTACCATTCGAGATTTTTCCTTCGCACAGTATCCCGGCTATTTTTTTCCCTTGGTGGTAAATGTCATTAGGCCATTTTATCCATAAATCTGAATCAGTAATGGAGTTGCGGATGGTAGTCAAAGCCGCAATAGTGACAACAATAGATGCGTGATAAACGGGATTTACCGGTTTTTTAATGACGAATGAAAGGTAAATATTTTCATTTACCGGAGAAATCCACTGACGCCCCGAACGTCCCCTTCCGGCTGTTTGTGTACTTGCTGCAATAGATGTCCCGTCAGCGATGGAGTCAAAATTTTCCAAAGCATAGCGGTTAGTTGAATCAACGGAGTCCAACCAGATAATGGGAGACGATATTTTCATAGCGACTGGCGAATTTTTTCCTGCCGAAGCGCTTCAATCGCTTCCTCACCGTAGAGCATCCGCAAAATTTTGACGTTAAAGTCGTAAAAAATCTGGGCATCGGGGCGGGTGATAATTTCTTTTTTAGAAAAATCGAGCATTTGTTTTCGTTTGCCCGGGCTTGTTTTGTAGCGTTCAAGATAGCGGATTAATGTCCGGGGACTTAATTCTGCAAATTTTTTCTGTCCGAATTCTTCGCAATAATCAGCGGCAATAACCGAGACGAGTTCATTCCGGCAATGTTTCATGCCTACTGAAACAAGAAAATCCATCACCATTTCCTGACATCTGATCTCATCAAACATCGGGAATGTAACGCCGCGACCACGGCTAGAAATATTTGCCGGGAAATCATAATTGGCAGCCAGAACAAGTGAAATATTGTTGGGCAGAGAAAAACTGCCGCCAACATTTGTCCGGAAATAGTACCAGTCAATTTTTTCAGGATCCAAATCATCGAAGAAAATAACAAATTTACGATCTTTGCGCGCCGCCAGTTTCCGCAATATGATTTCAAACGATTTACCCAACAACTCCGGTTCAGGCAGGATCAAGGTCAATTCCGGATGAACAAGGGTATATGCAATTGTGAAATGTGTTTTCCCCAGTCCGGGTAAACTGGAAATCAATAACGGCAGATTGGACTCGCCGGCGGCAAAACTGGCAAAATGCTGCTGGAACAGGCGGCGGACTTCACTGTATCCAAAAAATTGATCAACCGGGCGAATTGAATTCAACTCTGCCGCGACAAATTGCCCGTCAATATATCGAAAAGCGCGTGAGTCATTAAAGACATCTGCCGATTTTGCCCGCTCCGCCAGCGAACGTAACAATGTTTCCGGAATTTTTTTCCCGGACAATTTGATTTTTGATTCAGATTCAAGCAAAGGCAGGGTTATTGGATTAATCCTTGATAAATCGTGTTCGTGATTAAACGCTTGCAATAAATTCAGGTAACGGGTAATTATCCTTAACGATGCGCAAATTCTTTCAGCGTGTGCAAGCAGAAAAGATGAGTCTGAAGCATTTGCGAATCCGCTTGCCACCAAAATGTCCAGGACACAATTTTCCAGATATTGCACCAGTGGTTTACCGGAACAACAGGTAAGTAACTGATTGATCCTGTCGATGGAATCAGGCGAGTTGTCTATAACGCGCCAGTACCGGGCGGCAGAGGCATGATTATCCTGCAACATTTTGGTTTCATGTTTTATTGCGGTCAGGGTATCACAGTATAGCACCACAAAATCACGGTGATAAATGTCCTTTACTTTCATGGAACCGTTAATGAATTCCATAAACAGCACATTTGCGCTGGCACAAGCATCCTCCAGCAGTTCCGATAATTGCTTAATTTCTATCGGACAATGTTTGTTTTTAAGCATTGTACCCTCCGTATTTGTTCTGCAACAGAACTGTTACAATAACAGGGAAGAACCAATTTGTCAATTTATCTTTAAAGAATTGTTCTTATACTGAAGAACAAACGTAAAAGTGCACGCTATTAATTAAGACCGTGTCATCTTCCAGCATTACAGAGAAAATATCGGCCGGCGATATAAATGCTGGCGATGACCATACTGCCCAGAGTAACTGGAAAACCGTACCGGAAAAAGTCCCGCGAAGAAATTTTGATACCGCTTTTTTCGGCCAACCCGACAGTAACAAGGTTTGCGGCAGCACCCACAATCGTGCCATTACCGCCAAGGCACACTGCCAGTGCAAGCCCCCACCACATTAATTCAGTCAACGCAACGCTGTTCCTGAACGCCGGTGTAATCGTCAGGAATGATGCCATCATTGAAACCATGACTGCCGTAAATGAAACATTATTCATTATTGCCGCAATAATTGCGCAAACCCACATTACCGCCAGAATAGTTATCAACGGATGCCAGTTTGCGGTGAAATTAAGCACATTACTTATTTTATTCATGACACCGGCAGTTTCCGCGCCGGAAACTAAAATAAAGAGACCGGTAAAAAAGGCCAGAGTGTTCCATTCAACTTTTTCGAGAACATGGTCAACATTTATCCGGCAGCATAATAAACCGAGCGTAGCGCCGGACATGGCAATAACTCCGGGCTGGATACCAACTGCACCGTGAATCAAAAATCCGGCCAAGGTTAAAGCCATTACTATCAATCCGCGTTTCATGTTGACCGGGTCTGTGATGGTGGAACGGGCATCCAGTTTCATCACCCGTTCCTGATGACTCTTATCCACATGCATCCGCGGACCATAGTAAAATTTGAGACATATACAGTATATGATCATTATCAAGACGATAATCGGGGTTAAGTTGGTTATAAATGCCAGAAAATCCAGTCGGGCGGCCGAGCCTATAATCAGATTGGGCGGATCTCCTATCAAAGTGGCGGTACCGCCAATATTCGACGCCAGGGTTTCTGCGATGAGAAACGGCACTACCGGAATTTTTAATTCCGATGCCACAAAAATTGTTACCGGAGCGATTAAAAGAATGGTGGTTACATTATCAAGAAATGCTGACAGTACTGCCGTGGCAATAACAAGTAGAATCAACACTCTTGCCGGCTTTGCTTTTGCTGACTTTACACATTTTACCGCGACATACTGAAAAAAACCGGTGCCACTCAGTATATTTACCAGAATCATCATTCCGGCCAGGGTGAAAATAACATCAAAGTTGACACTGCGGGAAAAGACATCAAGCTCACTATACTTTTCGCCGAACGTCATGAATTCAGAAGCTTTTTTTGCATCTGCTGCATTATGCCCGGGCCCCTGAATTACCACTAGCATCATTAATGTTGCGCCAATCATCGCGGCGGTGGTTTTATGCACCTTTTCTGAAGCAATCAGCAAGTAGGTTCCGGCAAAAACAATGGTGGCAAACCAAAAAATCATTATATTATAACTTTGTGTGTTATGAGTCTTTAAATAAATCCACGGCAGTAATAGTGTCAACTTTGCCATGTTCAAGCGTCTTCAGCGCTTTTTCGAGGTCTTCGAACCGGAAAACAATTATGGCGCTGTTTTTCATTCCGAAAGTAAATGCATACATGTATTCAATATTAACTTTTGCGTTATTAAGCATGTTGAGAATTTCGGCAAGCCCGCCCGGGCGGTCTTCAACCTTCAAAGCAACTACTTCAGTAACTTTAACCAGGAATCCGGCCTCCTCTAAAACAACTTTTGCCCGCTCCCATTCTTTCAGCAATAACCGCAGAATGCCGAATTGTTCGGTATCTGCCAGCGATAGTGTCCGGATATTCAGTTTGTTCCGATTTAATACTTGGCAAACATCATTAAGGGTGCCGGGTTTGTTTTCAATGAAGAGTGAAAGCTGATAAATTTTCACGATTAAACTTCCTTTTTTTGCCAGAATTAAATACTCCAAACAATACATCTAAAATCAAGATACCGACTATAATTAATATAATCCATAATTAATATTTTAAAACTTTAAACAAACCTCTCATTGCGATTAGTTAAATGGAACAATCTTTGACTGATATCGAATCAAGTACCGACTGCGCAACAACAAGGTCTTCCGGGCAGGTAATTTTTATATTATTATCCGGGTTGTAAACGACGTAAACCGGATGTCCCGCAGTCTCCATCACGCCGGCGTCGTCCGTGAACTCAAGTTGTTGTTCCATCGCATTCCGGTAGGCTTCAATAAGTTCTTTGGTCCGGAAAACCTGCGGGGTCTCAATTCTCCATAGTCCATCGCGAGGAATAGTGGCAGTAACTTCCCCCTCTTTTCCGGTTTTTTTTAACGTATCATTTAGCGGTTTTCCCGGTATCGCTCCTCCAAACTTGACGGCGGCGGCAAGACATTCCCCCAGTATAAAATCGGTGGCCAACGGCCTGGCGGCATCGTGAACAGCAACATATTCAGCGGCAGTACCCAATGCCTGCAAACCATTCCAAACCGAATTTCCCCTTGTCGTGCCTCCGGCAACCAATATTATCTCAAGCCCTGGATGATAAAGCTGAATTTTTTCCCGGAAGAGATTCAGCTCATTCTCCGGAACAACAAGAATAAAATTGCGATTCGGACAACAGTTATGAAACTGCAGGATAGAATGAAGAAAGAGCGGAAGTCCGCTCATTATTTCCATGAGTTTATTTTTCATGCCATATCTGCTGCCACTACCACCGGCAACGATAATTATACCAAGATTATTAAAACAGGTTTTCATATTTACCTCACTTCGCGACATATCCGGACATGGTTGCAAAAAAAAAGTTCAAACGTTACCGTTTGAACTTTTCAGAAAAAATATTTTCAACCGGTCAGTTGGCCGGAGATGGAATGATAATAATCTTGCCAACAGTAAGCTTGCCATCTTTGGGAAGGTCAGGATTCAACTTCTTAACGTCATCAACCTTAACTCCATATTTCTGAGCGAAAGCTTCGACAGTAGTAGCCTTGTCAACTTCAACAGCTTCTTTGCTGGTTGAAGGAACAGCGGCAACCGGTGCTGTTTTCGCGACATCTGCGCCAGCTGTTCCAACTTTAGCCGGAGTGGCAGGACCCGCCGGTTTGGTTGCGGCTGAATCTACGACTGGGGTTGCGGCAGGAACCTGACTTACCATATCATCGACGTTTTCGGTTTTGGCTTTGGCTGCGTCATCACCCTTTTCGGCAACATCAGTATCCGCAGATTTCTTAGCTGCCGGTACCGTTAATTTCTGACCAATGGCTAACTTTGAGGTTTCCTTAAGGTTATTCGCTTTTCTTAAGTCAGAAGCTTTTACATGAAGTTTCTTTGCGATTAACGGGACTGAATCACCTTTTTTAACAGTATAGCTGTCTTTGGCATCAGTTGAAGCAACAGTGGCGCCATCAGTCTTTTCTACGGCTTTTTCGTCAGTTTTGGTACTGTCTTTGTCGCCTTCTTTCTTAACTTCTTTCGTATCTTTCTTTACCGGTTTTGCTTCTTTTTTCGCTGCCGGTTTAGCAGCCTTTTTAGCCGGTTCGTGTGTCGCAACCACCGCGCCTGCTCCAGGAATAACCAGTGGCTGTCCTATTTTTAACATTTTGGAAGTGCTGATGTTGTTGGCTGCAGCAAGAGCAGAAACACTGACTCCATGCGTTTTGGCAATTTTTGAAAGAGTATCGCCGCTTTGAACTTTGTAAGAACCGCCAGTTGCCTTCTGGATTGGAGCAGGATTAATATTTACCGGAGTTTTGTCTGGAACAAGATCAGGCATAACCGGCGGAGGCGTGGACTTTTTTACCGGCGCCATTTTTTCAGAAGCGGCAACACTGACTTTATCAGGAGTAGTAACTGCAGCCGCATCTGCGGTTTTGTCTGCGGGTACCTTTGCCGGGATATATTTTCTTTCGCCCAGTACTTCCGGACCTTTGCAACCGCCACTAACAGCAAAACCTGCGATTAAAAGCAAGTGCAACGCTGCGACCCCTGCAAGAATTAAGAAAACCTTTACTTTCACATCTGCCTCCTGATTTTGTTTAATACCATAAAAATTATTGTTGGAGATTGCTGCAAAACCAATTACTGTATCAGACCGCAATCGCTAAAAGCTAAAATCTGCTATCTGACATTTGACCGTAATTGACCTTGAAAAATCCCATTGTAAACGAAAAAAACTAGTCTAAATATATAAACTTTTTAATTAAAATCAAACATGAACTAAAATAACTTAGGGAAATATGCATACAAAACGCCATTATTGCAAGTTTTTTTATGTTAAAATGCAATAAAAATAGAATTATTTTTTGGCTCCTGTTTCCTTGTAACGCATGACCGTCTCGCCTTCACCGCAAAGTCCAAATTTTTCTCTGGCAACTTTTTCCACCGCCACCGGACTGTTTTCCAAAGCGTAAACCTCCCGGTTCAGTCTGACACACTCGGCAGTTCTGAGTGCGGCTTGTTCTTGCAATACGGCCACATTCATTTTGCGTTTCTGGTATTGACGGTAAACCGGATAGACCAGCACCGCGGAGGATACAATCAACAGGGCTAGTATTAAATAAAACAAGCCGTAAATGACTTTTTTCTTTCCATCATTCATGATTGCTTAAGCTTCCTTACAAAAACATCATAAAACAGACCTGCAAGAGCTGATTAACAACCTATGACTTGCCCGTTTAGATAAATAAAAGAGCAAACCCGCAGTATCTGCAACTCAATCGTAAATTACTTATAACGGCATCTACCAGGATACATTATACAATTACAAGCAACTAAAGTCAAACTTGTAATGTCATCAGAAATTCAATATTTGTCTGGATTTTTTTGAGCTTGCCGATAAGCAGTTCCATCGCTTCTGCCGGCGGAACACCATTCATTGCTCTACGCAATGTCCATACTCGTTGCAATTCATCCGGATGCAACAACAACTCTTCGCGTCTGGTGCCGCTTTTTTCGATGTTGATTGCAGGATAGATGCGGCGGTCGGAGAGGTGCCGGTCAAGATTTAATTCCATGTTGCCGGTACCTTTGAACTCTTCGAAAATCACTTCATCCATGCGACTGCCGGTATCAATCAGCGCCGTCGCAATAATGGTAAGACTGCCATGGTGCTCTATATTTCTGGCGGCGCCAAAAAAACGTTTCGGTTTATGAAGCGCGTTGGCATCAACCCCGCCGGAAAGTATCTTGCCACTGTGTGGCTGCAACGTGTTATACGCCCGCGCCAACCTGGTAATACTGTCCAGCAGAATTACCACATCCTGCTTGTATTCAACCATTCGTTTGGCTTTTTCAATTACCATTTCCGCAACTTGTACATGACGCTCCGGCGGTTCGTCAAAGGTGGAACTGACGACTTCCGCATCAACGCAACGTTGCATGTCAGTAACTTCTTCCGGCCGTTCATCAATCAACAGAATGATCAATTTTACATCGGGATCATTTTTTCTAATACTGTTGGCCATCTTCTGCAATAAAACTGTTTTACCTGTTCTTGGAGGAGCAACAATCAGCCCGCGCTGTCCTTTGCCGATCGGTGAGACAAGGTCAATGATTCTGGTACACAACTCTTTCTGGTCAACTTCCAGCACAAGGCGTTTCGTCGGGAAATACGGAGTTAAACTGCTGAACGGTATAATTTCTTTTTTGCGTTCCGGTGCATCGTGATTGATGCCTTCCACCTTCAGCATGGCAAAAAAACGTTCTTTTTCCCGTGGCGGTCTGATTTGACCACTGACAAAGTCGCCGGTTTTCAGTGCGAAACGTTTGATTTGCGAGGGACTGAGATAGATATCTTCGGAACATGGCAGATAACAGTAATTAGGCGAACGGAGAAAACCGAACCCGTCTGGCAGAACTTCGAGATATCCACTGCCATACATTTGGCCGCTCTTTTCCGCGTTTGCCCGTAAAATTTCAAAAATCAGCGTAGATTTTTCCAGAGCTCCGATACCTTCAACACCAAGGTCTCTGCCCATTTGAGACAGTTCCTGCATTGACTTTGCCTGCAGTTCGCTGATATTCCAGCTGCGGGGAGGATCTTCGCGTTGAACCTTAACTTCTGCTAACGGTTCTTCGTCCGGAATGTTCGGCAGCATATCAGGCGTAACTTGAGGACCAAGCGCTTCGCTGTAAGCCGCAACGGTTGGTTCCACCGGCAATCCAGAAATCTGGGACGTTTCGGCTTCGCCGTTTAATCCGAAAGACTCTCCATTATCAGTTTTAACCGGTGTCTCCGGCAAATTATAATTTCTTTCAACAGGGTCCGGCTTCTCTTCATAATATTTCGGGCTTGGTTCCAGTTCGCTGTCCTGATAACGTCTTGATTTCTGGTGTGCGCTGTTGGAATTGCCACTGTTGAAGCGGTGTGGTGACGGTTTTCCGCCGGATTGACCGTGAACTCTCGGGCGACCGCGCCGTTTTGAATGCTGATCGTCATTCTCAGTACTTTTTATTGGTTTTTCGTCCATAGTTGATTCCTTAAATTACTGTTGATTTTTTTACATTGCTCATATAATAAGTCGATTGAACCGTTGTTTATCAGTCCGAAATCGGCCTTTTCTAATTTATCATTGCCGGGCATTTGTCTGTCGATACGTTGTATAATATGTTCCAGCGACATATCGCGTTGCAACAGCCGGGAAATTTGCACCTGCCGGCTTGACCAGACGCAAAGTATTGGTGAAAATTCTTTTTCAAGTTTAGCCTCAAATAACAACGGTACTTCAAACAGGACAAACTCGTTATTTGCCGTTGCGATTATCGTTGCCGCCCGGTGCATAATCATCGGATGTAAAACTGCGTTCAACCAGGAAAGTTCCGCGTCGTTGGCAAAAACGATTTCAGCGATTTTCTTCCTGTCTGCATTGCCATCTGGTTTGATTATTGAATTTCCCCAGCGGCGTATCAGTTGTGAAAAAAATTCATCGTTATGTTCAGCATAAATTTTATGGCAGAGTACATCGGCACTCAGCGTAAACCAGCCCATCTCTGAAAAAAAATTCAACACTGCACTCTTGCCGCAACCCATTCCGCCGGTTAGTGCCGCAATCATTGAAAAAATACCTCCGTCAGGATAACAAAAAATGGAAAATTACTAACAAATACTAGCCACTATTGCCGGATAAAGTGGGGACAACGGGCTGGATTTACGAACGAAAAATGTCTAAAATATAGTTATTGATATGCTGTAAAACAGTAAACCACAAATAATTCAACGCTAACTTTATCACAATATAAATAAAAAGCAAATTAAAAATCAAAAAAACTAGCCATAGTTTTATCATGAAGAGAGCAATAATCATGATTTGAGCTTGACAATAGAGATATCAATGATACATTATTTTTCTGTCGTATTTCTTTTTCATTTGGGAAAAGGTGAATTTTATTTTTTGCCGGGTTCAGCTGGTGGGGATCGGCTGAATTTAATGGGAGGCATTGTTGCTTCCTGTTTTTAATCTTGAATCATTAGCAGGTATTGTGATTTATGGCGGAAAATATTACGGACCAGAAATTCTCAGAAACCCAAGCTTTGGAAAACTCCAATCCGGTGAAAATTCTCATTGTCGATAAAGATGAGGTTTTCGGTCATACCCTCGCTGAGTTGCTTCACGCTAACGGCTTTTCCGTTTTCTCTGCTGATACAGCATGGGAAGCGTTTGAAAAAATTCTTGACATAAATCTTGATGTTATTATCAGCGACGCTGACATGCCGGGAACGTCATGCACCGAATTTATCCGTTACTGTAAAAAACATCATCCGTTACTTGAAATCATTATTACGAGCAAAAAACCTGACGTGTCTCAGGCGGTTCGGGCAATTAAAGATGGCGCTTTTGATTATACAGGAAAATCTCAGGCTTACAATGTTATCGTGCAAAAAATCACTGAAGCCCACCTTTATCAAATTAACCATTTAGTTAAAACTATCACCGCTGGCGCTGAAGATGAAATTTCGTCACGACTGATTAATCCATTACCCGGATATGAGTTGTTGCAAAAACTCGGCAGCGGTTCATCAGGCGTGGTGTTGCTAGTCAAGCAAGGCAACCAGAAGTTCGCGCTGAAAATCCTCCGCTGGGAACTTTACAATGACAAATCCGGAAAAACCCAGATAGATAGATTTTTGCGGGAAGCCGAAATTCTGGCCAAAATAGAACACCCCAATGTGGTTAAAATCTTCTCGTCAGGACTCGCAAAAAATGGTGGAGTCCCTTACATCCTGATGGAATATATACGCGGCAGAACGCTGAAGGATTACATTACCGAAAGCTCTTTTTCATTCCGGCGCAAAACGAAGACTTTATTGCAGATTTGCAACGCCCTTAGCGCAATTCACAAACACGGCATTCTTCATCGTGACATAAAACCGGGAAATATCATTATTCAAAATGACCTGGTTGTTAAGCTTGCAGATTTTGGCATTGCCCGGACGCTTGATTCAAACATGACCATGACAATGGAAATTATCGGGTCTCCTGCCTATATGGCCCCCGAATCTTTCGCCAACAGCAAGGATACTGACCAGCGATCCGACATATTCAGTCTCGGAGTGCTGGCTTATGAACTTTATACTGGTAAAAAACCTTTCCACGGCTCCAGTATGTCCGAAATCATCTATGCAATCAAAAATGAAAAACCGGTCGAACCGAAAAAAATATCATCTAATCTCCCTGGCGAAGCACAAATGATTATGGCAAAAATGCTCGCCAAAAAGCCTGAAGAACGCTTTCAGTCGATTGATGAAATTATCCCGGACCTTGAAAACTTACTGAACCGGACAAAAAATAAAGACTCACTCAGCGATACCCACAGCAAAGGACTATTGGCCCGTTTGCTTGGCGACAACAGTTCAAAATACTGGGCATGACAGCAATAGATATCTTCATACCAGTTCGTTCACATTGATAGACGCCCGATTAATCTTTGTCGCCGGTTTTTGCCATAAATCCTCGTGCGATACTCATATTGTTCTACAGTTTATCGGCAGAATCCACCGTCAAATTCCTGATCGGTCTTGTTTATGACTGTTCGCTCACTGGTATCAGTAATTCTCAACAAAAAGTTCAAAATAGTCTTTCGGGTGAAGGCATGCAGGACATTTTTCCGGAGCGCCTTTTCCTTCATGGATGTAGCCGCAGTTATCGCACTTCCACGACACCGGGTCCTGCTTTGCAAATACGGTTGAACTGTTGATGTTTTGAGCCAGTTTGCGATATCTGTTTTCGTGTCTTTTTTCAACAGTTGATATCATTTTAAAGGCGGCTGAAACTTCCGGGAAACCCTCTTCTACGGCAACGCTTGCAAATGCCGGATAAAGGTCGGTCCACTCTTCGTTTTCACCATTGGCGGCGGCAAGCAGGTTTTCAACGGTTGTTCCATAGGCAACCGGATAACTTGCATTTATTTCGATAACGGCCGGAAGCTCGCCTTGAAGACCTTCTAATAACAGTTTATAAAATCTTTTGGCATGTTCTTTCTCATTTTCCGCGGTCTCGGTAAAAATATTTTTGATTTGTTTAAAACCTTCTTTATCAGCAACTGAAGCATAAAAAGTATATCGATTTCTTGCCTGAGATTCTCCGGCAAAGGACTTTAAAAGATTTTCTGCTGTTTTTGAATTTTTTAAATTTTTCATAACGCCTCCCGATAATAATGTTGTTGATATGGTTATGCCCTGACAACGTCTGGACATTAACCTGACTTTTGAAAAAAAACCCCTCGCAATATTTATTTTGCAAGAGGCTCGAAGACAATACTTAACTTTAGAAACCTCTATTAACAAATGCCATTGCCGTTCTATTCAGAACAATCGAGCTGACGCTTCACAATGGCAATTTGTTAACGGAATGTCTCCTGCATTAAGTGCTACTTGATGGCATTGCCGGAAACTTGAATTTCCCGATAGAATAGCACGAAAGCCGGCATAATCCAGAAACTGGAAGAGCTGGATTGCAGGTCAACAGTACTGGTTGCTCCAAGTTCTTTGCTTTTTGCGGTAACCATTTCGGTAACAGATTTAACATTGACCGTATCTTTTCCCCATACCGTTGAACCGGAAGGGGCGGTGCTGCCAGTTACGACAGGAATAGAAAGGCAATAGATTCCCCAGTTGGATCCCAGAATATGCGCGACATCCTTGGCATCACTTTTCGTTGAGATTTTCTGGCCGTTAAATTCGTCTGCGACCTGTGTGGAGGCGCATCCTTGAACCAGAACGAGTGCGACTGCGGCGGCGGTTAATAGCATCAGCTTTTTCATCTTCCCCTCCGAGGGTGTGGTTTTACGGATGATAATCAGGCCGGATTAATACTGAAAATTTATAATATCAACCAGCTCATCCTTACTGGTTCGGCCTCTGACATCTTCTCTGAGATTAAATATTGCCTGTATGAAAATATTGTCAAGTAAAATAACAACAAATATTTTAAAGATTTTTTTATACAATAAAATTCTGCATATTTTTTAACAGAACGCATAAAATATTAGATTTTAAATTTGACATTCCCGGTTTATTCCCTATAATAGTGTTCAGTGTAAGTTGTAGGTTTTAGGTAAAAGCAACAATAAACGAGGGAAGGATAAAAAAATGGTTACTGGAATTGTGTTAGTTAATGTAGAACGTCCAATGTTAAGAAGTGTTATTAACGAAGTGTCAAAAATTAAAGGGGTTACTGAAGTTTTCACAGTTGCCGGCGAGTATGATCTGGTTGTGATGGTCAGAGTAAAGAATAATAATGAACTGTCCGATGCCGTTGCTAACAAAATGGCCCATGATATTAAAGGTATTTCACACACCAAGACATTGATTTCACTCGAAGCAAACTCAAGATTCGATTTGGAAAAAATTTATCTGAGTTAAGTGTTGCGATAACATCTGCAGAAATGCAATGTGTTGATAACATCAGCATGTGAGATTGTATAGCGTTATTATGTTATCGTTGCAAACGAACTATGCCGGATGGTGCTAGCTGTCCGGCATATTTTTTTGTGAAGAAAGTTTATCCCAAAAGATTAATTGCGCTATCGCAGCGGTTTTGTATTTTTTTCCTCTTTCAGATTGATTTTACGGCAAAAAGAAGTATTGTTTCTAGTTTGTAATAGTTGTCGAATGACAAAGCCTTTAATTTGTGTAGTATTGATAGCGCATGTCTTATATCAGGCAATGCAGACACAAATAAATGATGTTAAGCCCGGATAAGTGAAGGTCAAAATCATGTTTGAAAATCTTAGCGAGAAATTGCAAGACGCATTTAAGCGGTTGCGCGGTGAAGCCAAATTGACCGAGTCAAATATTGGCGACGCAATGCAGGAAATCCGCATGGCGTTGCTTGATGCTGATGTAAATATCCAGATTGTCGAAGAATTTATCGGCAACGTTTCAAAATCGTGTATCGGCGTTGAGGTTCTCCGTACCGTCACCCCAGGTCAACAGTTAATCAAAATTGTCAACGACCAACTGGTTGAACTGATGGGGGAATCAGAAGCGCCGTTAAACCTTGAATCCAAACCTTCTGTCATTATGCTCGTAGGTTTACATGGTAGCGGCAAAACCACCTCTGCGGCGAAACTCGCTAATTTTTTAAAGAAAAACAAGCGCAAGGTAATGCTTGTCGCCGGTGATATATACCGTCCCGCGGCAATTAACCAATTGGAAGTACTGGGCGAAGAAATCGGCATACCGGTGTACTCAGAACGTAGTAATCCAGATGTTGCCGAAATTGCCCGTAATGCAATCGAATCCGCAAAACTGCAACATCTTGATACAATTATTATTGATACCGCCGGCAGGTTGCAGATTGACGAAACAATGGTGCAGGAATTAGTCAGAATCAGTAAGTCAGCCAGAACAGATGAAATTTTACTGGTTGCCGATGCCGCCCTTGGACAGGAAGCGGTTTCTGTCGCAACACATTTTCACCAGGCGCTTGGACTTACCGGTCTTATTTTGACTAAACTTGATGGCGATGCCCGCGGCGGGGCGGCATTGTCGATTCGCAAAGTTACCGGCTGTCCGGTAAAGTTTGTCGGATCCGGTGAAAAAATCGAAAATCTGGAAATCTTTTATCCGGATCGAATGGCGTCACGAATTCTCGGCATGGGTGACGTAGTTTCTCTCGTGGAAAAAGCCGCAGAGGAAATTGACGAGACCGAAGCGAAAAGAATGCACGAACGTCTTGCGAAGAATCAGTTTGATTTTAACGACTTTCTTTCACACCTGCGGCAAATGTCAAAACTCGGCGGTGCCGAATCTATACTTAAAATGTTACCGGGTGGACAACAGATTTCCAACGCATTGGGCGAAATGGACCAAAGCCATTTCAGCCACATGGAAGCGGCAATCTGTTCCATGACCCAAAAAGAACGCGAAACTCCCGATATAATTTGTTTTTCCAGAAGGAAACGTATATCAAAGGGCAGTGGAACCTCTCTGGAAATGGTGGCACAATTAATAAAACAGTTCACCACGATGCGCAAAGTAATGAAAAAACCGGGACTCATCCGGCAGTTATTCGGTGGACTTATGCATGGTTTTGGCGGGAACTCCGCAAGCAATTCGGAGATGACTGACCTTGGACTTACAGGTACCGGTCCATCGCGCAAAGAGATTGATCATCGCCGGAAAATGGAAAAACTTAAAAAGAAACAAAAACAAAAACAAAGACGGAAAAATCGCTGACGACTGCAATAAAGCTCCGTTTCCGGGAGTAAGAATTTTGGAATAAATCTATTAAGCAGTAAAGTCCAACCGTTCCACTGTATCTGGTTTTCGTCATAGAATTCAAATTTTAAAATAGTAAGGAAAATTAAATGCTTACACTTATCATTGCCGTGTTAACCGGTCTGATTGCCGGCTGGGGAAGTTATTACCCGTGGGGTTTGACCTGGGCGATTATCAATGGTGGTTTTGTTGCCATCGTGGTGCAGTTGCTGGTTGGTTTGTTTATTCGTAAACAGGTAGGCAAAGTTCATAACAGAATTCAAGCATCCATGCAGGAAAATCAGGGAAAGCTTAACCGCATGGCAAATCAGTTTATGCGCCGTCCCGTTGGCGGCATAAAAAATATGCAGCAAATTATGGAGAAAGAACAGGGTGCCGCGGTAAGGCAGGCGTTAAAATTGACCGAGGAACTCGAAGTCTGGTTCAAATGGAATATTCTTCTTGAAAAGCAGATCAATACTATGCGTATGATGTTCTATTTTCAGCTTAAAGAGTTTAACAAAGTTGATGAGCTGATGCCGCGATGCCTGATGTTTGATTCCCGCGCCGTTGCCATGAAAATTGCCAGAATGTATAAAAAAGGCGATGAAAAATATCTGCAATTCTTTAAAAAGAAAGTTAAACGCACTAAAGGCGACGATGCCGCTCTCCTTTACAGTCTCTGTGCCTGGATAATGGTTAAACAGAATAAATTGGATGACGCTTTGAATCTTCTGGTGGAAGCAAAGAAAAAAACGGACAACGAGACGATTACTCATAACTGGGAATTACTGGTAAACGGCAAGTCCAAACAATTCTCCAATGCCGGTCTGGGCGATCTCTGGTATACTTTGTACCTCGAAGAACCAAAAGTAAAAGTCCAGAAAGAGCGGCGCGCATATTAATTTGCCATTACGGCTTAATTCTCCTTGCATTTTGATAAAAATTCATCCGGGCAAACAGCAGGGTAAATTTTTATTCTCATTTACTGCAAGCATTAACGCATCTTCGTAATATTCTGCTTCACGGGCAAATTTATACACATCTGCAGGCGGCAGGTGAAACCAGCCGCCGCAATAATTAATTTTATGATATCTCAAATATCGCTCATCGCGACAGTTTATCAGAACAATTCAATAATGTAAGTAAAATTATATACTCCGGAATTGATACGGTATTCCGGATATGTATCCGGTCCGCAAGTGGCAGTACCAACCCCGCGCTGCTTGTAATCAATGTGAACGAACACTTTATCCTGAGGTATTAATTCATTGGTGTGCAGTGCCTTGAACAGGTCTTTTTCAGAAAATCTCAGCGCGGAAAAATCCATAAGTTCCAGCGCGGTTATTTTCAGCCCGTGCCTGTTTTTTCCAGTCATTACCGCCCATCTTACTGCGGTATGATTGCCGCATTCCTGTGGCATGACGTATGGAACATATAATTCATCCACATCGGCGGAGTATCGACCAATCGGATATCCGGCATCCCGGTCACAGTAATTTTCCTGCGGTCCGCGTCCATACCATTCAATCCGGCGCAGTTCCAGCGGAAGTTCCAAGGTAACTCCGATTCGCGGAAGGTCTTGAAGTTCCGGGTCAATGGCAAAGTTATTGTCAACAATAATTTTGCCATCCGGGGTAGTGGTGTAGGTGTGCGTATGTTTGACGCCGAATTTAGTCTTTTTATTTTCCAATCTTTGTACTATGGCGACAATTACATTGTCGTCACAACTTGCAACATTGATGGCATTAGTGGTAATTGTCATCGCATCAAGTCCGGCGGCCAGCCATTTTTCGACTATTTTGGTGGATTTGCCGATATATGCTTTGATTCCGTCATTGTCGGTTGGCGCCCGCCATATATTTACCAGCGGTCCCGCCAACAGCATTTCTTGATCTTTTAACTTTAAAGAACTGAGCGAACCGGATTTACTGTCGAAAACAATTTTTAAATTGCCGTTAGCAATTTGAATTGTTTTTGAATTCTCTGTCACGTTTGAACCGGAAGTTTTTACCGGTTGGTTTTTGGAGACGATTCCCTGATAGGGCATTTTGAACTGTTCCCATGCCACTTCATGTCCGGCCGTGGCCCAAATTGTTTTTGCTGCCAGGAGGAACATGACGTTTAAAAAGCACTCCTGTCCCAGATACATCTCAGGTTTATGTACAGGAATTACAATTTCTTCCGCACAGCCCGGGGCCGTTTTCAATGCTGGAAGTTTGCCTTGCTCAACGGTTATGCCGTCGACCTGAAGCTCCCAGAGAATATTGAATTTTTCCAGCGTGGTGAAATATTCTCTATTAGTAACCTTGATTCTGCCGGCAAGGAGATCAACTGGCTCCAGTTTTACCGGTTGTGCCAATTTTTTAAACTCATACATGGCAGGGTGCGGAGTGCGGTCCGGCCATACCAGTCCATCCGTACAGAAATTGTGGTCATTGGGTTCATCGCCAAAGTCACCGCCGTATGCCCAGTATTGACGACCACTCTTATCGGTTTGCCTGATGCCGTGGTCAATCCATTCCCAGATAAATCCTCCCTGTAAACCGTGATATTTTTCAAAGGCGGCGAAATAATCCTTCAAACTGCCATTGCTGTTGCCCATAGCGTGAGAATATTCACACATTATCAATGGACGGCGATCTTCAGTTTCATCCGCCCATTTAATGATTTTGTCTATCTGCGGATACATTGGACAGATAATGTCTGTGAGATGTGAGTTATCATTCCAGACGCGACCATCAAAAGCCATCCGGCACGCGCCTTCGTAATGAACCGGACGCGAAGGATCAAAATGGCGTATCCACCCGGCCATCGCCGCATGATTTTCACCGGCGCCGGATTCGTTACCCAATGACCATTCGATCACGCAGGGATGATTTTTGTCGCGTTCCACCATGCGCACCGCACGATCCAGAAATGAATTGGCCCATTGCGGATTAGTGCATAGATCCTGATAGAAAGCGTGATGCTCCAAATTGGCTTCATCAATCACATACATGCCGTATTCATCACATAAATCATAAAATTCCGGCGCATTAGGGTAGTGGCATGTACGAATTGCATTAAAATTAAACCGTTTCATCGTTTCCAGGTCTTTAACCAGCATTTCATACGGAACGGTTTTGCCGTGCAAATCATCGTGGTCATGCCGGTTGACCCCTTTAATCAACACCGGTTTACCATTGATTAGCAGTTCGCGGTCTTTCACTTCCACACGGCGGAAACCTATTTTACAAGCAGTGGATTCAACGGTCTTTCCGGCTGGATTAACTAACGATACGGTCAAGGTATAGAGTGCCGGATTTTCCGCATTCCACTGTATTGGCGCGGGAATAACGGTCCGAATTATTACCTTCATTCTGCCTGGGTCAGTAGTCAGCATATACCAGCCGCCGTCAGTCTGAACGCCGATTCCCTGTTCCAATGGTTTTTCCAGCACGGATTTTCCGGTCGGGGAATAAAGTTTGCAACTGAATTTCCAGCCTTTTTCCGGCTTGGCGGGAAACCCTGCCGCCAACGTCAATTTCAGAACGCCGTCCTGGCATTTTTCGTCTAAAGTTGAAGAGGCGAATACATCACTGACAAATTCACGACCGGTGTTGTAAAGATAAACATTGCGGGAAATTCCCGACATCCACCAGTGATCCTGATCTTCCAGAAAAGAAGAATCCGACCATTTGACCACCATAACTGTTAGCTGATTTTTCCCCTTGACGAGCAGCGAGGTAATATCAAATTCGGTGGCAGTTCTTGAGTCTTTATTTGCGCCTGCAGGTTTTCCATTGACATAAACGAAAAACAAACCCTCAACGCCATCAAAATGTAACACCGTACGGCGTGATACCCAGTTCTCCGGAATTGTGAAATTGCGCCGGTAAATACCGGTAGGATTTTTTCCCGGCACTTCTGGGGGAAGATTCGGCCAAGGCATTTGAACATTGGTATAATGCGGGTAATCATAGCCCTGCATCTGCCAGCAACCGGGAACTGCTATATTGTCCCATGTTTTATCTTTAATCTCAGGACTGTAAAAGTTTTCCGGCGGATTTTCCGGGGTGGTAATATATTTAAACTTCCATTCACCATTAAGCGAAATAACCCAGGGCGAAAATTCCTTTTTAACTTTTCTGGCAGTTTGTTCACTGCTGAACGGGAACAATGTTGCCCGCGGAGGCAAACGGTGGACGCCCGGACAATCAGGACTTTCCCAGACTAAACGTTCAAATTGCATACTTTTATTCATATTCATCATCCCTTTAGTTATGTGGGTATTTATTATAAATGGTATTTTACTTTCCATAATATACTGCTATTTTTAAACTAGTAAATATGTTAAATGGTAAGAATAAATTTGATTTAAACTGCCTGATCCGGAGTGATTCCAATACCATGGTTTACCGTACCATCGGCGGTGCCAAATCACGTGAGGGAATTGGCGCAGGCTTTATGTCAAAAGACGATGATGAAATGGATAATGTAAATTTACGTTTCCCCCATTATGTTCTGGTGGTAGTGATGTCAGGACGGGGAACTTATGTTGATGCCGCGGGAAAGGTTTACCAGCTTGAAGCCGGTAATTGTTTTCACCGGTTGCCGGGAGTAAGCCATTCAAATTATGTTGTTCCCGATGGCACGTGGAAAGAATTTTACCTTGAAATCGGACCATTGTTGTATGAAGCGCTGAACGCAATGCAGATTATTTGTCACCAGCAGCCGGTGGCGGGAATCACTCTGGATGATACTTTGATCGTTGATGTGGCTTCGTTTATTGCTGACTTAAAAACAGCGGAAGAAGACATGGTACCAGCTATGACTACTCGAATGGTTCATTTATTGCTGGAGTGTCGCCGGAGAATTTCAGGATCTTCACCGGAGAATGCACGGGATAAAGAAATTTTTTCGGCAGCCTGCCGCTATCTGTGTGCAGAATTTACCAAAGATTGCGACATTCAAAGATTCTGCCGCCTGCATGGCATTGGTTATGAAAATTTCCGGAAAATGTTTCGCCGTCTTGCCGGAGTGTCGCCCTGGAAATATCGCATCCGCCGGCGTCTTGATGCTGCCTGTGCGTTACTGGCAAATCAAAATATTTCAATTGAACGGATTTCTATTGATTTGGGTTATTCGTCGCCTTATGAGTTTTCAGCTCAATTTAAACGATATACCGGCATTTCTCCGACATATTTCCGCACGGGCAAACGTAAGGCCAAATAAAAGCTAATTCTTTTTGACTTTCCGCTCATTTGGTAAAAACTTGTAAACGATGTTCGGAATGTTATATTTTAAAGCATGAAATAAAGCATAACAACGCAATGAACGGGTGGTTTGTTTCGGCAATTAATTTAGTTTAAACTTGAACAGTTCATAATTTGGGTAAAGACATCATGGTAAGCAAAAAATTTATTTACATGGATAATAACGCGACAACAGCCGTAGACCCGGAGGTTTACAGTGCAATGATACCATTTTTTCAAGAGCGGTATGGAAATCCATCCAGCATCTACGCTTTTGGCGGTAATATCGCCGCAGACATCAAGCATGCGCGCGCTCAGGTTGCCGCTTTGCTTGGCGCCGACCATCAGAATGACAATGGCGAATTCACCGAAATAATTTTTACCAGTTGTGGTACAGAAAGTGACAATGCCGCCATTTGGAGCGCAATGGAAACATGTCCGAAACGCAAAAAAGTAATCATGTCAAAAGTGGAACATCCGGCAGTATTGAATGTCGGCAAAGATCTTGAACGGCGCGGTTACAAAGTAGCATATCTCCCGGTTGATACCAAAGGAAGAATTGACCTTGCCCGGGTGAATGAAGTTGTTGACGAAACGACAGCACTGGTTTCGGTGATGTGGGCGAATAATGAGACTGGCAATATTTATCCGGTTGAAGAAATCGCGGCAATCGCTCATAAGTATGGCGCATTATTTCACACTGACGCGGTTCAAGCTGTCGGCAAAGTTCCAATTAATCTTAAAAATTCTCAAATTGATATGTTAAGCCTTTCCGGTCACAAACTTCATGCCCCGAAGGGCGTTGGCGTGCTTTATGTCCGGCGCGGCATCAGATTCCGCCCGTTTATGCTTGGCGGGCACCAGGAAAAAGGACGCCGGGCCGGAACTGAAAATGCCGCGGGAATAGTTGCTATCGGCAAGGCCTGCGAACTGGCGATGAATAACATGACTTTTGAGAACACCCATGTCAAAGCGTTGCGTGACCGGCTTGAACAAGGCATTATCAATTCTGTTCCGGTTATTCGGATAAACGGTGATCTTGAGCACCGGCTGCCAAATACCGCGTCAATCAGTTTTGAATTTATTGAAGGCGAATCTATTTTGATGCACCTTGACCGGCTCGGAATTTGCGCCTCGAGCGGTAGCGCCTGCACCACCGGCAGTCTGGAGCCTTCGCATGTGTTGCGGGCAATGGGCGTTCCCTACACTGCAGCTCACGGCACGATACGTTTCAGCCTTTCCCGATTCAATACCGAGGAGGAGGTTGATTATGTCATCAGTAACATTCCGCCGGTAATTCAGACGCTGCGAAACATTTCGCCGTATTGGGATGAATCCATGAATCGTCCTGTCGTAAAAACATAATCTTGATTATAGAGTTTAAAACAGGTTTAACTGTTCCGGTGGCGGACTAAGCACATCGCGGATCGGGGCGAATGAACGCCGGTGCAATGGGCACACCCCGTATTTTTTTATTGCCGCCAGATGCATTGCCGTTCCATAACCCTTGTGATGTTCAAAGCCGTATTCCGGGTATTCTTTGGCATATTCTTCCATTAACCGGTCGCGGTGAACCTTGGCGATGATACTTGCGGCAGCAATACTGGCTGATTTTGCATCACCCTTGACAATCGCTTTAGACTGTACCGGCAAACCTTTCACCGGCAATCCGTCAACCAGCAGAAAGTCAACTTTAGTTAACTGTTCAACCGCCATTCGCATTGCTATATGCGTTGCTTTCAGAATATTGTGTCGGTCAATGTCCTCGGACGACAATGTTGCAATGCCATATTGAATGTCTTTAATTGAGATTATGGCATCATACAGTTCATTGCGCTCTTTGACCTTTAACTGTTTAGAGTCGTTGACTGCGGGGATCAAACAGTGTTGCGGGAAGACAACTGCAGCAGCGACAACCGGTCCAGCCAGTGGACCGCGCCCGGCTTCATCTATGCCGGCAACAAAAGAAAAACCCCTCTCCCAGTAAAAACGTTCCTGGTCGAGGAGTCTATCATTGAAATCAAGATATTCCATTGCAAGCAGCGGAATATTTTATTCAAATCTGCGTTCTTTAACTCGTGCAGACTTACCGATTTTATCGCGCAAGTAGTAGAGTTTTGAACGGCGTACTTTGCCCTGTCTGGTAACTTCGACTTTGGCAACCCGGGGACTATGCAACGGGAATACCCGTTCCACGCCCTGTCCGGATGTAACGCGTCGAACCGTAAAAGTTTCTTCAACACCAGTGCCTTTACGGGCGATAACGGTGCCGGCGAAAACCTGAATACGTTCATTTTCGCCTTCAATAATCCGCACATGCACTTTGACGGTATCGCCAACGGCGAAATCTGACACGTCCTGCTTGCACTGCTCTTTTCTGATTTTGTCCATTATGTTCATCATCTACCTCCAACGGTTCAGAATTTTGATGTTTCGTTATACATAAATTAAATATTCAAACTTGTTCCGGTCTCAATAAATCCGGCCGCATCTGCCGGGTTCGTTTCAACGCTTCCTGCTGCCGCCACGATGCTATTTCACCATGATTGCCCGAAAGTAACACTTCCGGCACAGTCATACCGCGAAAATCCGCGGGTCGTGTATATTGCGGATATTCCAGCAAGTCACCCGAAAACGATTCACTGACACTCGATTCATCGCAACCAAGCACACCTGGCAGTAACCGCACCATCGCGTCCGTCATTACCATTGCCGCCAGATTGCCGCTGGTCAACACATAATCACCTATTGATATTTCAAGATCAACCAGACCTGTGCGCACCCGCTCATCAACGCCTTCATAATGCCCGCAGATGATAATTAAATGCTGTTGCTCTTTAAGCTCAGCCGCCATCTGCTGGTTGAATCTTTTTCCTTGCGGACTAGTCAAAATGACCAAAGACTCAGCTCTTCTTAATGATTCAACCGCTTCGAACAACGGTTCCGCTTTCATCAGCATCCCGGGACCGCCGCCGTAAGGCTTATCATCAACAGTGCCTCGTTCATCATGAGTGAACTGTCGCAAATTAATCGCGTTAATTTCTACCAGTCCCTGCTTTATCGCCCTTCCAATGATACTCTCTTTAAAGGGACCGAAAAATATTTCAGGGAAAAGCGTTATAATATCAATTTGCAACTCAATCAGTAACCTCGACTGAAACGCGTTTCTGGAGGCGACCGGCGGCTCCGCTGACTAATGCCCGGATTGCCATAATGGTTTTTCCGTGCTTGCCGACGATTTTGCCGATATCCTCTTTGCGACAGTCAATTCGTATAATTTCTATTTCTTTTCCGGCTTCAGATTTCACCCGGATGTCGTCCGGAAAGTCCACCAACGCACGCACAACATAATCCACAAAATTTTCCAAATCTTTAATCGTGCCGTCCGGGGCATGACGTTCCGCTACTTTTTCTTCAGCACCGCCACCGGTGAAAAACCGTACAAATGACTTTAACACTTTATTAATCCTTTGATTTTAACTGAACTGCGTTCCCGTGATTTATGCGGTCGCAGTTGCTCCCTCTGCAGCTTTCTTGGCTGCTTCAACTTTAGCTAATGCTTTTTTGGAAGGTTTCTGAACTTTCTGCTTGTCAGACATTTTCACACCGCTGCGGGCACGTTTTAAAATGCCTTCAACAGTTTCACTGGGCTGTGCACCTTGTGAAATCCAGTGATCAACTCTGACCAGGTCAACCTTCTCATCTTTGTGACGCGGATCATAAAATCCCAACGTCTCAATAGCATTTCCATCGCGGGAGGAAAGTTTGTCCATCACCACGATACGAAAACAGCTGTTGTTCTTTGAACCGGTTCTTTTCAATCTGATTCTGACTGACATACCTGTAAACCTCTTTTTTGCTTGTCTCTGCCAAACTCTGTAATTTCAGCCCTGCCAGAACAGTGTATGTAATGTTCCTTCATTATTTGGAACAACATACAGACGCCAACTTCCGGCAATCCGCCTTGCTTTGTCATGTTCTGCCATTACTCATGATGCCGAATCAGCCGCGTATCATAAATATTCAACACCATCATAACTGCAAAATCATGCTTCTCATCACTTTCTTTTGACCTGCCGGATTATTACTAATCACAGGCATAAAGAATCCAAAGAGCTTATAATATACCTTATTAAAATCATCGTGCAACCCCGCCAGCAATTTTTTTAGCAGATTTTTAGAATCCATAGCAGAAAAGTTGGAATCCATAGAGAATCAACGTGATTAGTAATTGAACCAGACAAAGGCAACGGAAGATGAAATATGGCTCTGCATGTTTGTTGAAGAACAAAAGTATTCAGCCATTCATCGGGATGCTGAAAACGCGCCATGCAATCTCAATTACAACAAAATAAAACCGCCGATAAAACCTTGAGTTTTATGAGATAGCGCAAATCATATTTTCATTCAACTCTCTAATAGTATTGCTTTTTGCATGAGCATTTGATTGTTCTGGTAAAAAGGCACGTCTGTATTACCCA
>CAYMSF010000004.1:0-104587 GCA_964392985.1 uncultured Victivallaceae bacterium
AACAGTCAAAAAATAAAAGTGAGGAAATTAATAAAATTCTCTCACGGAATTAAGTTTATTGATAAAATCGGTTTAACCGAACAGGATATTCATCACTTGGGGCGTGTTGTCTAAATTATAATAATACCAGTGTAAAATGGTAATGAATTTACCGAAATATCACACCTCCAGATTGAAACAACGCTGGAGAATGATATATTCATTTGCAGTAAAGCACATATTAAGTCTAACCAATGCGGATATAATTTAAATGATTAAATTAACAATGTACGGAGTTCGGGAATGGGGTGTCTGCGGCGTAATAGCATTGATTTTAATAGCTATTTTTGTTCATCTTGCTGCTCGTGGACACATGACTTTCGGGATTTCTCTGGCGGTTTTTACTCTGGTTGTATGGTTGGCAGTCGCGGCTTTTTTCAGAGTCCCGGTTCGAGTAATTCCTGCCGCACCTGAGTTGATAGTTGCTCCGGCTGACGGTGTAGTTAAGGACATTACAATCCTGAAAGATTGTGAAATAGAGCCATTTAAAGGGATGGAAGTTACAAGAATCGGTATTTTTCTTTCCGTTTTTGACGTTCATGTCAATCGAGCTCCTTTTGACTTTACAGTGAACTACAAAAAATACCGTCCGGGAAAATATCTGGATGCAAGAAATGGTGACTGTGCTAAAGAAAATGAGGCGATGACAATTGCAGGTAATGCTGATTTTAAAGGTCTTTCTTTTCCACTAGGCATACGCCAGATTTCAGGAGCGATTGCCCGCAGAATTGTTTGTCCACCAGAGTCCGGTCTTAAATTATCCAAGGGCGAGATTTACGGTATGATTAAATTCGGGTCAAGAACGGAACTTTATATTCCTGCATCAGATCGTTTCATAGTACAAGTTAAAGTTGGTGACCGTGTCTACTCAGGAAGTTCTGTGATGGTACAAATTAAGGAATAGCAGGTATATCAATGGCTGAAGAAGGTAAAACAAAGGGTAAATTCAGGTTATTGCTGCAACGGAACAAGTGGTTTAAATATGTTCCTAATGCCTTGACCTTGTGCAATTCACTTTGCGGTTTTGCCGCGATATTATATGCTTTGCAGCTTTACCGCTGTGGCACTCCGGGGGAGGTCATGGATGTGATGGCTGTAGGTGCATGGATAATTATTTTTGCGATGGTTTTCGACGCACTTGATGGATTGGCTGCACGGATTTTCAATGCCGCCAGTATGCATGGTTTACAGATGGATTCACTGGCCGACATGGTTACTTTCGGTGTTGCACCTTCGGTATCAGTAGCAATAATGGCTCATAGTTTGCGTTCACTCAGCCAGACCTGTAATTTTATTATTTACGGTCTTTGTGCTGTTTATCTGGGGTGTGCCGCGTTAAGATTGGCAACGTATAATGTTCATGCTATTCTTGAGAAAAAAAGCGGAGAAAAATTTACTGGTCTGCCTTCGCCGGGAGCTGCGGCGGCAATATGCAGTTTGATAATTTTTTATGCTGACTATTCTGGACCGGTGACATTTTTGGCATTTGCGGCGCCAATTTATGCGGCAGTGGTGGGATTGTTAATGGTTAGCAACATCCCTTATCAGCATATTGGCAAGTGGCTATTCTCTGTTCGTCGTAATAAAAAACGGCTGACAATACTGGTGCTGACTTTGGTGCTTGTAGGAATGACAGGTTCTCTCGGCATTCTGATTATTGTTAATACTTATATATTTTCCGGACCGGTGATAATGATTTTATTAAAGATGCGTGAGTTTCTTTTTCATCGGAATAGCGTGAAATCTAACATGGAGAGTTGATATGCGTTACTTGATTACTGGCGGGGCAGGTTTTATTGGCGGTCATCTATGTGAGGCTTTGATAGCGGATGGTCACTACGTAACTGCCATAGATAATCTCTCTACCGGCTCAATCAATAATCTGGAAAATATTAAGGAAAACCAGAATTTTAAATTTATTCATGATGACCTATTGACTATGGAGGGATTGAATCCACTAACGAATGAACACGATCTGGTTATCCATCTGGCTGCAGCTGTTGGGGTTGAACTGGTCGTGCGTGACCCGGTGCGTACTATCGTTACTAATGTTCACGGAACAGAACGTATGCTTGAGGCCGCGGCAAAGAATAAAAAGAAAATAATTATTGCCTCAACCAGTGAAGTTTACGGCAAGTCTACTAAAAGTTATTTTAATGAAAAGGATGATTTGCTTATCGGGTGCCCTACCAATTCCCGTTGGTCATATGCTTGCAGTAAACTGTTAGACGAATTCTATTTGCTGGCATATCATCGTGACTGTGGTCTGAATGGTACAATTGTGCGTTTCTTCAATACTGTCGGTCCGCGTCAAACCGGGCAGTATGGTATGGTTATCCCTCGATTTGTGGCCTCTGCTCTGAAGAATGAACCGATACAGGTTTACGGAGACGGCAATCAATCACGGTGTTTCTGCCATGTTTTCGATACTGTCCGGGCATTACGATTGCTGACTGAATCCGATTGCGGTAATGGCAAAATATTTAATATCGGTAGCACTCATCGCATATCAATCAAACAGTTGGCAGAGTTTGTTGTCAAGCGGCTTAATAGCAAATCAACATTAACTTACATATCTTATGAACAAGCATATGAAAAGGGTTTTGAAGACATGTTGCATCGTGCGCCTGACATAGGCGCGATTACTGCGGCATTGGGCTGGGAACCGGAATTGCCGCTGGAAAAAATTATTGATGATGTCGCTGCCAGCATCAGGCTTACCCACCGCTGTTAAACAACTGCCTGATCCGGTTTCAGGTTTGTGATGGATTAGTTAGGACGGTGTTTTATGAGTGAAGAGCTAAAAAAAATCGTCTCTTTGTTAATTTGTGACCACGGTTTAGATGTTACTGTATTTGCAGATTCTTTCTTGCTCAAGACCATAAACCGGCGTATTGAGTCTAATGCTATTGAAAATAGTCTGCAGGCATACTTTGACTACCTTTCAAACAACCCTAAAGAGGTGATTTCTTTATCGCAATCGCTGTTAAACTCTCACAGTGAGTTTTTTCGTAATCCCTTAACTTTTGCGTTGCTTGAACAATTGGTATTACCAGCATTGCTTTCGGCTAAGAAAAATGATAAAAAAACTAGCATTCGTGTTTGGTCATCGGCTTGCGCTGCAGGACAGGAAGCGTATTCAATTGCTATACTACTCGATGAATTGGCAGAGATGCGTGGCAATGATTTCACGTATCAGATTTTTGCTACAGATTGTTCCGAGAATGAATTAGAATTAGCACGACTGGGTAATTATGATTTTAATTATGTTCAGAATGTATCTTTACGGCGAGTTCGTAATTGCTTCAAACAAACCGGTAATTTTTTTGGAATTATTCCAAAATTAAAACAGCACGTTGATTTTTCGTATTATAATCTTCTGGATGAGTCAAGAGTCAGTCCGCCGGCAAGTATTTATGGTGAATTTGACTTGGTAATATGCAGCAATTTATTATTCTATTATAAACCAAAATTGATTCACCGTATTCTGCAAAAAATACATAACATTATGTCACCTGAAGGGTTTTTAGTAACTAGCGAGGCAGAGCAGGAAATTGTGTCAAGTGTAAAATCTTTTTCGCCCATTCACATATCATCGCCGATATTCAGGAAGTCCAAATGAAACTCAGGCATGCAAAAGGAAAATAAAATTATGAATTTAAAAGATATCAAAGTAAGCGTTCTACTTCGGATAGCCCTTGGCTTAATTTTATTATTCGTAGTTTTCATAGGGGTTGTTTTTAAATTACAATCAGACAGTTTGTGGTTGCAGACTGAAGCTATGTATGAGCATCCTTTGAAAGTCAGGCGTGCCCTCGGTGAAATGGAGTCCGACATTCTCCGGATGCATCGCGGAATTAAAAATTTGTTTTTAACCAATGTACAGCAGGAAATTTTCGACACTGTTAATTCTATTGACTATTTTGAATCCAACGCCTTTCGCCAGTTGAATATTATAAGTGACCGTTATCTTGGGCCACGTACTGATGTTGACATACTCAACCAGGATTTTATCAAATGGACTTCCATGTGTGACAACATAATTCGTCATTTCAGAGAAGGAAAAAAAGATGAAGCTATTGCCATGGCCAGCACCTCCGGCATCGCAGGAAAGCATGTTGATAAACTACTTAATGATATTGGCAATATAAGTAAGTTTGCTATTAAAAAAGCCGATGATTTTTACAGCAATGGAATTGAACACAAGCGGACGCTGGATTTACAGTTGTATCTACTGGTGGGCGGAGTATTGATTCTTAGCTTGTTGATAGCTGCTGTTTTATTAAAAGTTATTCGTACACCGCTGAAAAATCTGTCGGCGGCAACTGATGATTTCAGTTCCGGCAATCTGAATGCACGCTGTGAATATACAGGACTTAATGAATTTGGCATGCTCGCCAATTCTTTCAATAAACTTGCTGACAGAATACAAGTTGAGATGAATGTAAATGAAAAAGAAGTTGCTTTGACTAACATTATGTTAAAGGAAGATAATCTACCCAAGTTTTGTGATGAACTGCTCAAACAACTTACCATCATGACAGACTCGGAAATTGGCGCGGTCTATTTGCGCAATGATACCGATAATTGTTTTTCTCATTTTGCTTCTATCGGAGTTGGCGCGGATGTACGTTCTTCATTCTCGATAAAAACACGGGAGGGCGAGTTTGGTCTTGCTATGGCGACGGGAAAAATGCAACATATAACTGATATTCCTGAAGATAGTGCATTTGTTTTTAATACTGTATCAGGTAGTTTCAGGCCTCGTGAAATAGTAATTATTCCAATATTATCCGGCGTAACAGTAAAGGCTGTTATTACGTTGGCCAGTTTACATTGCTATAAATCAATTGCATTGCGTTTACTAAAAGACGCAGTAGCGATGATTACTGTCCGGTTGAATAATGTTATGTTGTTCTCGACCATTAATGACCAGAACTTAAAACTTGAGTCTATGAATTGCGAATTGGAAGAACAGAAAAAGGAACTATCGTTGCAGGCAAATGAACTCACTGAGCACAATTTTGAGTTGTCGCGACAAAAGCAGGAACTGAGCGAGGCCAATAGGCTTAAAAGTGTATTCCTTTCTAATATGAGCCATGAATTGCGCACGCCATTAAATTCTGTTATTGCCCTCTCCAGTGTGCTTAACCGACGGCTTTCGGGTGCAATTTCCCCTGAAGAACATAGCTATATAACCGTTATTGAGCGTAACGGCAGACATCTGCTGGAGATGATTAATGATGTGTTGGATCTGGCGCGCATTGAAGCTGGCAAGGATGAGGTTGAGCTTAATATGTTTTCATTGAAATCTATTGTTGATGAAATTATCACGATGATCGCGCCGCAAGTCAAAGAGAAGAATATTATTATAGACTCAATAATTGATGAAAATTTACCGGAAATATGCAGCGATTACAGGAAGTGCCGGCATGTGCTCCAAAACCTTATCGGGAATGCCGTGAAGTTTACCGAGATTGGTAGAGTTGAAATTACGGTAAAGCATTCCGGTAATAGTTGTCAGATTATTGTTTCAGATACTGGAATTGGCATCGCTGCAGAACATTTGCCATATATTTTTGATGAATTCCGCCAGGCCGATGGTAGTACCTCGCGTAAATATGGCGGTACAGGTCTTGGTCTGGCTATCGCTAAAAAATATGCGCAATTGCTTGATGGTGATATAAAGGTTGAAAGCGTTGTCAACCGTGGCTCAATATTTACGTTTACATTACCATTTATTCCAGTTGGCGCTACAGAAGATAGCAATATCAAACCGTATTCTCCGCCGTCATTTTCAACCGCTGAACCGGTCGAGTCAGAGTTGATCAGGGGCGACGGCAAAACTATTTTACTTGTTGAAGATAGTGAACCGGCAATTATTCAAATGCAGGATATTCTTGGATTGTATGGCTATAAATGTGAAGTCGCTCGTAACGGACGTGAAGCTATCGAAAAAATTTCACAAATTGCTCCTGATGCCATGATTCTGGACTTGATGATGCCAGAAGTCGATGGATTTGAAGTATTGCGCCAGCTCAAGACTATGATCAATACAAAACTGCTGCCAGTGTTGATTCTTACCGCTAAACATCTGACTTGGGATGACATCAGTTTTATTAAAGAATGTAATGTAAGACAGTTGATTCAGAAAGGCGATGTAAATAAAAATGAGTTGCTTGTTGCGGTACAGAAAATGGTAAACACAACGGCAATTTCAAAATCGATAAACAATCGTGTTGATACCAGGAAAACGATTAAGAAAAATGTAAAACCTAGAGAAAATCCAATATTGCTGATTGTCGAAGACAACCCGGATAATATGTTGACCTTCAGGGCTTTACTTGAAAATAAATATAAACTTATAGAGGCAACCGACGGACGAGCAGGCGTTGTTGCGGCTATAAAATATCAACCGGATTTAATTATCATGGATATTGCTTTGCCGATTATGAACGGTTTTGAAGCCTTTGATGAAATTCGTGGCAATGAAACATTGGGTCACATTCCAATCATCGCTGTTACTGCCAGTGTTATGAAAGGGAATCGCGAGGAGATTGTATCTTATGGCTTTGACGCTTATGTTTCAAAACCCATTGATAACGAAATGTTTATAAAAAATATCGAGAGTGTTCTTTATGGAAATGGATAAGATTAAAATTCTTGCCGTTGACGATAATATTGATAATCTTGTCAGTCTGAAGGCTATTGTGAAAGAAGCGTTACCTCATTCCGCCGTTTTTACTACCACAAATCCAAGTGATAGTATAAAAATTGCGCACAGTATTAATCCTGACGTAATTTTACTCGATATTGTAATGCCAGATATTGATGGTTTTACCCTCTGCCAAAAAATTAAAGCTGACGCCAGGTTGAATCATATTCCGGTAGTTTTTCTAACTGCGCTTAAAACTGACCGGGGAAGCCGTATTCGGGCATTGGAAATTGGGGTTGAATCATTTCTCACTAAGCCTATTGATGTTCCGGAATTGATTGCACAGATTCGTGCCATGACTAAAATTAAACAGTCCAATGAATATAAAATTTTTGAAAAGGAACGGCTTGCCACACTTGTGTCAGAACGTACTGCCGAACTTGAACAGGCTAATCAGAGTTTATTAAAAAGCCGGAATGACACTATTGAGCTGATGGAAAGTTTGAAGGCTGAAATCGTTATACGTAAAAAAAATGAGACGATGCTCAAAAAACAGCAGGTTTTACTTGATAGTACTGGCGCAATGGCGCGTATTGGTGGCTGGGAGGTAGAGGTAGCAACAAACAAACTGACGTGGACTGGAGAGGTGTTTCGTATTCATGAAGTACCGGCTGATTTTGTCCCGACCGTTACGGCAGCGTTAGATTTTTACGCCGTTGATTCGAAGCCATTGATTGAAAAAGCACTGACCCGCGCGATAAATTTTGGAGAAAGATTTGATCTCCGTCTGGAAATAATCACGGCATTAGGCAATCAACGTTGGGTTCACGTGATAGGTACGGCAAATTATAGCGACGGAGCCATTGTAACTGTTTCAGGTGTTTTTCAGGATATAACGGATCGCAAACGCGCTGAAATTATTCAAAAAATACAGTATAATATAGCTGATGCGGTAATTACATCGAATGACTTGAATGAATTACTGGAATTAGTTAGAGTCCAACTTTCGTTATTGATGGATACCGCTAACTTTTATTATGCCGTTTATCACGAATCCAGCGATATGATTTGTTCACCATTCAAGAAGGATAAATATGATACCGTTGTTGAATGGCCGGCTACTGAATCATTGCCGGGCATTGTAATTAAAAACCTGACTCCAATATTATTTTCCAAGGCGGAAATAGAAGCAATAATTGAGAGTGGCGCTATTGAAAAGATTAGTAAAGTCCCAGAAGTATGGATGGGGATTCCGTTAAAAAACAAGAAGAAAGCTACCGGTATCATTGTGATGCAAAGTTATGACAACCCCAATGCCTATAAAAAGAGTGATATCGAATTGCTGGAGACTATTGCATATGAACTGAGCATATACATTGAGAAGAAAATGGTGGAGGATAGTGAGCGTAAACTTTTTAAAGCTGTAGTACAAAGTCCTGTGTCTATCGTTATTACAGATATGAATGGAAATATAGAATATGTTAATTCCAAATTCACCCAAATTACCGGATATGAAACAAATGAGGTTATAGGCAAAAATCCAAGATTATTGAACTGTGGACAACAGTCGCTGGAATTTTATAAAGAATTATGGCAAACCATTCTTGCCGGTAAAGATTGGCACGGCGAATTTCATAATAAACGTAAAGACGGTGTTCTGTTCTGGGAGAATGCTATTATTTCTCCCTTAATTGATAAAAATGGAATTATCACTAATTTTGTTGCAATTAAAGAGGATATTACCGAACGAAAGAAAATGATTGATGAATTAATTACCGCAAAAAATAAAGCTGAAGAAAGTGATCGATTGAAGACGGCGTTCCTGCAAAATATTTCCCATGAAATTCGTACTCCGATGAATGGCATTCTTGGCTTTGCTGATTTGCTCACTGACGGCAATATCTGTCTTGATGAAGTAAAAAAATACGCTGAAATTATAAAAAATAGCGGTGGTCGGCTTCTTGAATTGATTAATAATATGCTCGATCTTTCTAAAATTGACTCCGGGCTTGCTCCACTTGTTAAAACTAGTTTTAACTTAGATGTTTTGATGCAGGATTTATTCAGTTTGTTTAGCAAAATTTCCCGGAATAAAGGTGTCGAGTTGAAGTATAATTCAACCGTTGATGCCAATAATTTGATTATATTCGCCGACCAGATAAAGCTAAATCAAGTTATGTCAAATTTATTGAATAATGCAGTTAAATTTACTTATTCCGGCTTTATCGAATACGGTTATTGCGTACAGGATAATCAAATTATTTTTTCAGTCATTGATACTGGTCGAGGGGTTCCGTTTGAACATCAAACGCGAATATTTGAGCGGTTTTATCAAGCGGACATTTCGACGTCAAGAGATTTTGAGGGTGCCGGTCTGGGACTATCAATTTGCCGTGGATTAGTTGAAATGATGGGTGGAAAAATTTGGTTTGAGTCAGAACCTGCAAGAGGTTCCATTTTTAATTTCACCATTCCGCTGGAAATCCCATCAGAACAATCAGAAAACGAGTCCCAAAATAAAGATTCATTGGAGCCATCAGGCAGAGTTATTTTGATTGCTGAAGATGATGACATGAGTTTTGCTTTTCTAAAAGTAGTGTTGAAAAAGATTAATATTGAAGTTATCCGCGCTTTGAACGGGGGAGAGGCGGTCGAGATATGTCGCCAACGTCAGGATATTCGTCTAGTGTTAATGGACATTCAAATGCCGGAAATAGATGGTTTGAAAGCCACTACTTCTATTAAACAGATACGTCCGCATCTTCCAGTAATCGCTCAAGCAACCTTTTCATGCGGTAGCGAAAAAGATGCAGCGCTTAAAGTGGGCTGTGAAGATTATATCACAAAACCGATTGATCCTAGAAACTTATTGAAAATGATGAAAAAATATATTTAATGGAGTCTAAAATTACATCAAAAAAGATTGAATTATTGGCACCGGCTGGAAATTTGGCAGCAGCTCTTGCTGCTTATGATTGCGGCGCCGATGCGGTTTATGCCGGTTTGAGTAAATTCAATGCACGCGAACGCACTGAAAATTTTACCATTCAAGAAATGTCCAAATTGTCCGCGTATGCGAAAAGCCATCAGAAAAAATTTTATGTAACCCTGAATACTTTAATTAAAGAGTCGGAACTTCCGGAAATCGTAGAGTATTTGGCGGAACTTTCAAAACTTTTGCCAGACGCTATTATAGTTCAAGACTATGGCGTAATTCGCATTATAAGGGAATATTTTCCCTGGCTTGTTATCCATGCCTCTACTCAAATGGGGTTTCATAATTCTGCAGGGTTGAAACTTGCTGCGGAGTCAGGTGTTTCCAGAGTGATTATGGAGCGTCAAGTTACTATGGCTGAACTGAAACTTATGACCCCAAGTTCTCCTGTTGAAATTGAAGTGTTTATTCATGGAGCATTATGTTGTTCACTTTCAGGCCAATGTCTTTTTTCCTCATGGCAAGGCGGATGGAGTGGCAATCGCGGTAAATGCAAACAACCCTGCCGTCGGCGTTTTTTCAGCCGTTCCGGGAATGGTTTTTTCTTTTCTACTCAAGATTTATATACATTGGATATGATTCACGAATTGAAAACAATTGGAGTAGTTTCGTTTAAAATAGAAGGAAGATTGCGTAAACCTGATTATGTTGCCAGGGCCGTTAGCGCATATCGTATGATTCTTGATGCTGAAGAAAAGCCATCGCGTGAACTACTCAATCAGGCCAAGAATATTCTCGCCGGTACATACGGCAGAAAATGGTCTTCCGGTTTCTTTAATACTGATTCAATGAAAAAATTGATTCAACACGATTCTCTCGGCGTGGCTGGAATGCTTTGCGGGAACGTTATTGAAGTCATTGACAATGGATTTAAGATGGAAACACTCAGACGGATTCATCTTGGCGACCGCATTAGAATCCAATCTCAGTCTGGCGATGAAGGACCGGCCATGACAATTACAAAAATGTTCAAGAATGATTCGCCCGTAAAATATTCTGGTAGCGGAGAACAATGTTTTATCTGCTGCGATAAAACAATTCAAGAGCATGGTATGGTATATAAAATTGGGGAAAGTTGCGACGAGATGATTCCCAGAATTGCTGCTCTGCCGGTGGCAAAAACGCCGCTGAACCTGCATTTGAAAGTTTCTGACATGGAGATATCGGTTTGCCTTGATGCTGACGGCGAAAATATCTGGCGAAAAAAAATTAATCTTGCTCCGGCTACCCGGCATGCCTTGGATAGTGAACGACTGGCAGAAGAGTTTGCCGCCAGTCGTTCCAATATATTTTGTATGGGGCAGTTTACCGCAGAAATATCCGGTCAATATTTTCTACCTTCAAGCATATTAAAAGAAATTCGTCGTGAGTTCTGGCTCTGGGCCGACGAAAATGTTAATCCAATAAATGTAGCTAAACATATTTATGCGGCAATGGATAAATTCAGACGCGATTATCAACGCCTGCGTGGAGCAATCCCTGACAATGAGAAGGAAACGGTAATGATCCGGCTCGATGGCGGATGCACTCCGGCAAAGAGCGGGGGTAATGTTGCATGTTCTGTCTATTCTGCTAATAAAAAAGTTACTGAAGCTGTTCTACCGTGTTTCTGTCCGGAAGACAGGTTGAAAAATTTACGTTCTCGAATTGCTGAGGCTTATCGTATAGGTATCCGCCGGTTCAGGATAACGTCATTTTACGGTGCAAAGTTATTTGAGGAATATCCGGATGTTAAATTACTGGCATCTTTTCCACTGCCTGTTTGCAATTCAATGGCGGCGGAAGAAATGCATCGATGCGGATTTGTGCAGATTCAGGCATGGTTGGAATTGGAGCAAAATGAAATAAGGCTACTCGCCGGAAAATCCCCTGTGACAGTTGAAGTTTACCGCTATGGACGTCCGGTTTTACTGGCTACCCGTGCAGGAATTCCTGTTCCTGATGGACACATTCGCGATGCCAGAAATAACGGCTTTTCTGTACGTAATGACAAGAATGCCGGATTAACTTATGTCTATCCCAAGTCTGTTATGTCTATTCCACGTATTCCCGGAACCATAGACTTTTATGACTTGACTAATGCTCATTGGAATGAAGAAGATATTTTTAGTTTTAATTTTACTTCCGGTCTGATGTAAAGAATACCTGACATTAATTTGATTTTTTTGAGCAATTTGGTGTAAAATTGCATTGATAAAGTAATAGTGGCAATAATCAAGATTGTACTTTTGGTTTGAATATCCTAAGCACAACGACGAAAAACAACGGGATATACAAAATTGCCAGTAGCGTTGCAGTTATCATCCCCCCCATTACACCGGTGCCGATGGAGTTTTGTGCTCCCGAACCAGCCCCGGTGCTGATTGCCAGGGGCATCACGCCAAGAATAAACGCAAAGGAGGTCATCAAAATTGGCCGAATCCTTATTCGAGAAGCTTCAAGCGTGGCAGCAGTCAGGTCTATTCCATGTTCTATCCGGTCTTTTGCAAACTCCACGATAAGTATGGCATTTTTTGCAGATAGTCCAATGATTGTGAGTAATCCAATCTGAAAATAGACATCATTAGCAAATCCTCTTAATGTGGTTGCCAGTAATGCTCCGATTATTCCAAGCGGTAATACCAGCATCACGGAAAATGGAATTGACCAGCTTTCGTAAAGAGCTGCCAGACATAAAAAGACGACAAGAATTGAAATTGCATATAATAGCGGAGCTTGTGAGCCGGACATCAGTTCCTGATATGAAAGACCCGTCCACTCAAATCCGATGCCGGAAGGCAGTCTTTCCGCGATCTGCTCCATTGCTGCCATGGCGTCACCGGAACTTTTGCCTGGAGTCGCCATTCCCATAATCTCAACAGAAGGAAAACCATTGTAGCGTTCCAGTCGAGGCGAACCAAATGTCCATCGTCCCTTGGCAAAAGATGAGAAAGGCACCATCGTGCCGACATTGTTGCGTACATACCAATCATCCAAATCATCAGGTTGCATCCTGAATTTTGCGTCGGCTTGCAGGTAGACTTTTTTAATCCTGCCTTTATCAAGAAAGTCATTAGTATAGATACCGCCCCAGGCGGTTGAGAAAACGTTATGAATGTCATCTACAGAAAGCCCCAGCGCGCCAACACGTTCCCAGTCAATGTCAACCTTAAATTCCGGAGTATCGTCCAATCCATTAGGACGTACCATCATTAAATTCGGATTTTGTGACGCCATTCCTAAAAGCTGGTTTCTTGCTTCCATTAACTTTTCATGTCCCAATCCGCCGCGATCTTGTAATTTGAAGTCAAAACCATTGGCGTTACCCAACTCAATTGCCGCAGGAGGCGGGAAAGCGAAAACTAATGCATCGCGCATACGCGCAAATGACCCCATAACTTTTCCGGCTACAGCGTTGGCGCTGAGGTCAGGTCTGTTCCGTAATTTCCAATCTTTCATTTTCGCGAATGCGATGGCAGTATTCTGCCCCCTGCCTGCGAAACTGAAACCTGCTACGGCGAATACCGACTCCACTGCGTCTTTTTGAGTTATGAGTAAATTGTCACGGACACGATCAATAACTTTTAGTGTTTGTTCTTGAGTTGCTCCTGCGGGAAGCATGATTTGGACGAACATTATTCCCTGGTCTTCGTCTGGAAGATATGCGGTCGGTAAACGCATAAACAGAAATACCGCAACTCCAATTACAGTAAGATAAATTAGCAAATAACGTATGCTGGTGTTAAGCATGCGTTCGACAATTGATAGATATTGTTCCCGTCCCCCATTAAATATTTTGTTGAACCAACGAAAAAAAGGACGAAAAATAAATATACCATTTTCTGTGACCTGATGCCCCTTTTTTACAGGTTTTAGCATTGTAGCACAAAGAGCCGGAGTAATTATCAGCGCGACAATAACCGAAAAAATCATACATGAGATGATTGTGACAGAAAATTGCCTGTAGATAACTCCTGTTGATCCACCGAAAAAACCCATAGGAACAAAGACAGCAGAAAGTACCAGGGCAATTCCAATCAATGCGCCGGATATTTGATGCATTGATTTTTTTGTGGCCTCCTTGGGTGAGAGACCTTCTTCGCTCATTACCCGTTCAACATTTTCGACGACTACAATTGCATCGTCAACCAGTAAACCGATTGCCAGAACCATGGCAAACATTGTCAGAGTATTAATCGATAACCCACAAAGTTTAATTACTGCAAAAGTACCTAGCAAAACAACAGGGACTGCAATAGTTGGTATAAACGTTGCCCTGAAGTTTTGGAGGAATATAAACATGACGATAAAAACCAGCAATATTGCTTCAATAAGGGTTTTAATAACCTCTTCAATAGATATTTTAACAAATGGAGTGGTATCATAAGGATATACCATTTGCATGCTTTTGGGGTAGAACTTTGACAATTCACTCAATCTTTTTCTCACTGCGTCGGCAGTGGAGATGGCATTGGCTCCTGTTGCAAGTTTTATGGCCATACCGGCTGCAGGTTTTCCGTTGTAAGTTCCAATCATATCATAGTTTTCACTTCCCAGTTCAATTTTAGCCACGTCTTTGAGTAATATTCTTGATCCGTCACTATTAGCCCGCAGAAGAATTTGCCCGAATTCTTCGGGGGTTTGGAGAAGACTTTGGATGTTTATTGTCGCGTTCAGTTGCTGCCCCGATGATGATGGAGTACCGCCAATTTGCCCGGCCGATACCTGAACGTTGTGAGTTTGAATAGCTTGAGAGACATCCGCAGGTGTTAACTGGTAGTTATAAAGTTTTTCCGGATTAAGCCATATCCTCATGGCATATTGAGAACCGAAAGTTGTTACTTCGCCAACGCCTTGAACTCGACTGAGCGGGTCTTGAATATTTGCCACGACATAATTGGTCAAATCAACACGGTCAAGACTGGAGTCGTCTGAAATAAAACCTACAACCATTAGGAAATTTTTGGTTGATTTGGTAACTCTTATGCCTTGGCGCTGAACAACTTGAGGTAGCAATGGCATAGCTAATTGCAGTTTGTTCTGGGTTTGTACTTGTGCAACATCCGGGTCGGTGCCGGCATCAAAAGTAAGCGTAATGGTCGCATATCCCGACGAATCGCTGGTGGATGAAATATAGCACAAATGATCGATTCCATTCATTTTTTGTTCAATAACCTGACTAACTGTATCTTCTATAGTTTTTGCAGATGCCCCGGGATAGAATGCGTCAATAGATATTTCGGGCAGGGCAATAGCAGGATATTGCGAAACCGGTAATTTAAAGATTGACAATAATCCTGCCAACATTATGATGATGGCGATGACCCAGGCAAAAATCGGACGATTGATAAAAAAATGAATCATTTATAACGATGCTCCCGGCTTTGACGTCTGATTTTTCTGTAGATATTCAGCGTCAACATTAATAACTTTTACAGGAGCGCCTGGACGTATTTTCTGAAATCCTTCAACAATCATCCGGTCACCGGGTTTTATCCCGCTTTTTACCAGCCATTTATTGCCGATACTACGGTCAAGTTTTAACATTCTTTGTACTACTTTATCGGCATTATCTAATAATAGTGCGTAAGGATTGCCCCGCATATCATGCATCACACCTTGTTGTGGTACGAGTATTGCCTCTTCAATTATTCCATCTTTGGTGGCGGTTCGTACAAACATTCCAGGCAGCAGAACATATTCAGGATTCGGAAAAACCATGCGCAAAATGAATGAACCAGTGCTTTGATCTACGGTAACATCACGGAATTTGATATCTCCCTCAAGTGGATACGTAGTTCCGTCCTCTAAAAATAATTTAGCTTTGGCTTTTTCATTATTAAATGTTTTAATCATACCATTTGATATATCTTCTCTGAGTCGTAAAAAGCTGGCACTTGATTGAGTCACATCGACATATATGGGGTCAATTTTTTGAATTGTGGTAAGAGGGGATAAATGATGTGCTGTTACGAGTGCTCCTACCGTAACGTGAGATTTACCTGTACGTCCCGAAATCGGTGCTGTGACGTCGGTATAGGCCAAATTGATGCGTGCTGTTTCTAATTCTGCTTTCGCTACTAAAATATCAGCCTCAGCAGTGTTGAGCTCGCCAACCATATCGTCAAAGTTCTGTTGACTGACTGCATTTGCCTTGACTAATTTTTTATTACGTTCAACCTTGATGCGAAGAGGGACCGCATGAGATTCTGCTCTGTTCAAGTCAGCTTGTGCCTTGCCGTATGCTGCTCGATACAGTGCCGGGTCAATTTGATAAAGTATATCCCCGGCTTTCACATCTGTTCCTTCTTCAAACAGGCGGTTTTTGATTATCCCGCCGACTTGTGGACGAACTTCAGCAACAAGATAGGGATGAGTCCGTCCTGACAGTTCTGATGATACCGTTGCTCTTTCAGGTTGTATTGTGATAACAGCAACCTCTGGATTTTCAGCTTTAAATTGCCCTGGCGGCGGGCGTTGTCCGCAACCAGCAGTCAGTAAACCAATTGCCAGGATTGTTGACATTAAAAGAGGATTATAATTCTTCATGATTATTCGCTTTGTATTATGAAATTTATAAAATATTTATCAAGTCAGGATAATTTTAATCCAATCATGTTTTGAGTAGTGATATGCTTAATTATCAAGTCAAAATTTTCTTCCATAAAGTCCCCATCGGTACAGAGCTTATCTACTATCCTGTAATGGAAATAATAGAATGTACAACTTCCGATGATTGAAAAAATTCTAACTTTGATTTCTTTCTCAGTGGTATCTGATGGCAGACATTTTCGCAATATCCTTTCCAATGAAATTACATCCGGTTTAAAATAGACATCAAATATTTCGTCAAATATTTCTGATGGATTAAGCAATGCATGATAAGCTATTTTTTCCATTAACCGGTTTTCGATAATCTTTTTATCGTTGCTCCTCGACATAAATGCCGTAATCCAGGCTTCTAGCACTTTTTTTATGTCAGAATCAGTTTTTATTTTATCAGCATCAGGTAGCGGTGGTTTGAAAGCAAAAACCATTTCCAAAGAGCGACGGTATAATTCTGCCTTTCCTGAAAAATGATAATTAATCGCTGCAATATTCACCCCGGCTCTTTTGCAGATATTTCTTATTGTTGCGGCACGATAACCATGCTCAGCAAATTCTTCCAGCGCGGCTAGAATAATTTTGTTTTTTGTCATAAATAGCCTTATTCAAACAGTTGTTTCATTCATTAGTTTAAATCATATGTTTTAATTTGCAAGCAAAATAAATTATTTTTTAAAATAATCTTTATCGAAAAAGTAATAGACAACGGTTTATAACAAGGTCTGAATATGAACATTCATGTATTGAATTTTAAATTATAATATTACGTAAATTGACGGATCGTCAATAAATAATGATTTAAATTTTGTGAGATTTGGGTAATAACCGGCAGATTGATAACATTGCATTTTGAACATATTGTGTCTCTCACAAACAGTTCAGGTTGATTTGTTGTTGATTCATTTAAAAGAAAATAATTTTTCTGTTAGACAAAACCACGAATTACCTGTAACTTTAATATAGTAACTGTGTTGCTTATGGCTAGTACTGTAAACATAATAAGGATGCACTATTGTTAAATAATTTGTTTTTATATGAGTTTCTTAACAATGTCTATTTATAATTTAAGGGATATGGTGTGGAAGATATAAAGACAAAACTGGAAATATTATCTGCAGCATCACAGTATGATTTAGCCTGTGCCTGCGGAACTGGCAAGGATGACCGGCGCCATCGCGGTACAGATGGGCGCTGGCTTTATCCTGTAGCTTTGCCAAGTGGTGGATACAGTGTTCTGCTAAAAACATTACTTTCAAATTGCTGTTCAAATGATTGTAAGTATTGTCCATTTCGAGCCAATGCAAATGCCAGACGATGTTCCATCTCTCCGGAAGATACTGCCAAAATATTTATGGAGTATTATCGTAATAAAAAAGTTTTCGGGTTATTTCTCAGTTCTGGAGTTATCGGGTCGCCGGATAATACTATGCGATTATTGAATGATACCGTAATGATTTTGCGACGACGTTACAATTTTCACGGTTATGTTCACTTAAAAATAATCCCTGGCGCTTCTGATGCCGCTATCATGGAATCAATCAGCATCGCCAGTGCGGTATCATTGAACATCGAAACACCAGGAGATAAATATTTCAAAAAATTATCTGATTCCAAGGATTTTAATTCCGATATTATCCGTCCAATAAAACTCATGAGTAAACTCACTGCTAAGGGCGAAAAATTTTCGAAAGTAAAATGTACTACACAATTTGTTGTTGGTGCGGCCGGAGAGTCTGACCGGGAAATTGTTGAATATATGTCAGGCATTTATTCTCGACTTAATTTTGATCGAGTATATTTTTCCGCCTACCAGCCGGGACTTGGGGATAAAGATATTCCCGGGGAACAGAATTTTAAACTTGACAATATTGATTATTTAACTCGAGAACACAGGCTTTATCAGTGTGATTTTCTTCTCCGTAAATATGGTTTTGCTCACAATGAACTATCTTTTGCCCATGATGGTAATTTATCCTTACTGAAAGACCCGAAATTAGTTTGGGCGGAAAACCATCCTGAATTTTTCCCTGTCAAGATAAATCATGCTGATTTAAACGAATTAATGCGAGTTCCTGGCATTGGTCCGGAAACGGCAACTAAAATTGTTCGGGAGCGACCTGTACGAAAAATATCAAGACTGGCTGATATTGGAATTAAAAAAGTACAATTTGAAAAGCTATGTAACTATATTGTCTTGGATTAAGGCAATTTCCGCTGAATCATTGTTTAATCAGCAAGGCAGCAAAGCCTCCATCATGGTGTATAGATGGTAATATTGTTCGCATAAACTTTATTTTAAAGTTGGGAAATTTGTTGCAGAATTCAAGAACTTGATTTTCATTTTCTTCCATTTCAATACTGCAAGTGCTGTATACTAACTGTCCGCGTGGCGTTTTTACCAATCTGGCGGCTGCGGAGAGTATATCTGACTGAATTTTTATTATTTCGTTAAAACTATCTCGACAAAATCGCCATAGCGCATCAGGACGGCGGCGGAAAACGCCGGTGTTTGAACAAGGCACATCTGCAATTACAATGTCAAAACTATTATCACCAAACGGTAAATTGTTTACCTCGCATGAAATTATTTCAGCATGGATATTATGCCGGTAAAAGTTTTCAGCGGTAAGAATCTGCCGGCGTGCCGATTTATCTGCTGCAACCATTCGTCCCGGACTTATAAGTCTTTCTGAAAGCAATATAAATTTACCACCTGGAGCAGCGCAAAGATCAATAACAGACTCCCCACCAGAAATTTCCGGAAGGTCAACCGCAACAGTTGTAGCAGGATCTTGAATATAAATTTTTCCTTTTTCAAGCCAATCCGTCCTGAAAAGTTTATCAAGATCGGTCGTGGAATAAAAATTCCAATGCCCAGATAAATCCTGGTTCATTATCCGACTGGCATTTACTTCATTCAATTCTTCAAGCGTCAGCGGATATTTTGCTCTAAAGGTGAATAGTGCAGGGGATTTAATCAGACTGGAAATCTCAACTGTTTGCTGTTCACCCCAACGTGACAGCCAACGTTGACCAATTAATTCTGGAATGCTAAGTTTTTCCAGTAACGACAAGCGTGATTCAAAATGTTTGCTGCCAAGCAACAGAATATTTCTCAGTACAGCATTAATAAATCCCGCAGGTTGAATTCCAAAACGGTTTTTCGAGGTGGCAACGGCAATATTCACCGCCGAGGCTTGAGCAATTCCTGTCTGAAACCAACTTTGAGTTAAAACTAACGCTATAATACGACGGTAACGAGGTTTAATTTTAGAAGTGACAGTTTCCTTAATTGAGAGGTCGATTAAGGGTTTATTTCTGAAATAGTTAAAAAGCAAATCAGTGACTGGTGGTCGCAATGAAATATCGGTAATATCATCAAGAAAATCGTCAAGACCAACTTTTTTAGTTTCGATCAGAGTTAAACCTTCATCAGCGGTTAAAAGGATTTTACCAGCAGTGAATTCTACCGTTTTTTGCCTTGTTTTCGCCATTAGTGTTATCCGCGCCCGGTTATTTTATTATTCAGGAATATTCTGTCAGCGTTTTGTGGCATATTTTCCGGTGTTTTTACGTCGACTGGTTTTGTCGAGGGCAACAATTTTGGGGGAAGCCGCGGGTTTAAATATAACCTCATAACAAATTCCCCATCTAAATTTTTGCCGCCAAAAAATGAGCGTGAATAATTTCTCTGGATGTCTATGTACGTAAAAATTTTAGTGTTAGCGTTCTCCAGAGTTATGGAAATAACAGGTTGGGTCAATGGTGCGATTTTATACTTTTGAGTTATAACGCCACTTTTGTCGAAAATTAACTCATGACGTTTATTGTTTATTATAATGGTTGCAATACCTTGTTCTTCTGAAGCAAAAGTCAATTCCAGTTCATGTTCAGGTAATTTATTTAATAATTCGCTTGTAATAAAAAACCTCTTTTCTATCGTCGTTCCCTGAGTAAACTCTATTGGCTGCCAGCCCCCGAATGTGAATGGTCCATTGTCGAGATACATGTATGTCCCTTGCAATAATTCAACATGAACACCTTCAGGGCGGGCAATTTTCATTATTGTTGACTCGAACGAGTTGCGATAGAAATCGTACGCTGGATAACAAATGAATACTGCTATGATAACCGGAGGGAATATTACTTTGTAAGCGTGCATAACGTTGTATTTTCTCATCATAATAAACTTGTGCAAGATAAAACCAGTGCAAATTGCAAGCAATGGTATTGCGGGAAGCCTGAAGCGGCAGAGAATATAGAATGCTGAAGTCGCCCCCCAGAATGAAATGATAAAGTAAAATAGTAACCACAATTTACGGTGTTTAAGGTTAATAATAAATCTAAAAAACAATATTGTTCCGGCTAGACCAAATGCAAAAATCAACCCGGTGGGCACTAGCGCAAAATATTGAAAAATCGAGCTCTGACGGCCTTCGCCGACAAATGAAATATTATTCGGGATTTCCTGATAGTTCCAGAACAGTAAAAGTTTTCTGAATGTAAGTTCAATGTATGCCAAAGGTTCAGCAGTTGCCCATTCAAAAATTCTGGATGGAACTGACTTAATTGCAGCGCCATTTGTCCATGCCGTATAAGTCGGAGGGTATTCCATCGGACCGGATTGAAGGTCCGGATTTCGTCCTCCTGGCGGTGCTTCGGGAGTATTCCCCAAAGCAAGTACTGCCCCTGATGCGGTTGATGGGCCACACAGTTTTCCGGATATCATACTGTTACGGTATATAAAGGGTAACTGAGGAATAAAGACAAGAATGATAAAAATGACAACGATTACCAGTCCCCAGAAATAACGAGATAACGAAGAGCGATGGTTTATCCCGCATAATCCGGAGCGTGCAACAGAAGCAAAAATTATAACTAATATTCCTGGAATAAAGCACCATGCATTGCCGCGGGTCAAGATAGAACAACCGCAAATTAACGCCGCCAATCCCCAGTAAATCCATTGTCGGGTAAACAATGCATTTAAACAAAGGTATAGAATCAAGATAATCCAGAATACCTGCAAGGTTTCAATGAGCAAAAAAGGAGTATAAAGTATCAAGGCACTGGAGAATGCGACGAGAATCGCGGCAATAAAACCGGCAACACGACTATAGAGCATTGCTCCACATATCCCTGTCAAATATATTGTTAATGAACCGGCAATGGCCTGTATCAAGATAACCCACCATATAGATTCCCCCAATGTCATTTTTATCAGTGGCAAAAACATGGCATAATAAAAGGGCTGGAAATAAAATACACCGGAAAAATTGCCATTAACAATGTTGATTGCAAGGTTTTTATACACTGCCATATCCGTTACAGATGTCGGCATCATGACTTGGTTGAAACCATGATTAAAGTTTGCCAGTTGATAACTTACTAGCAGACGCAGCAAAAATCCTGCAATCGTCAATATAATGAGAGAAATATAGAAATTATTTTTAATGAATTTCTGTAATGATAACAGTAACATCACTGATGCTTTCAAAATTAAAATGCAAAATCATATATATGTACAAGAGTCATAAGGAGTATCAGAAACTGTCAGTAAGTTTTTTAGACGCTCATCAAGTCTTTTTCTTTTTTCTCCAGATCTTTATCGATGGCACTGATATAGCTGTCGGTCAATTTTTGAATATCGTCCAGCATTTGAGTCAGGTCATCCTCAGTAATAAGGCTATCCTTTTGAGCTTTTTTAGCAGCTTCGTTACCATCTCTCCGAATATTTCTTATGGCAATTTTGGCTTCTTCGGCACGGTGTTTTACCTGTTTAACTAATGAATTGCGTCTTTCTTCGCTAAGTTCAGGTATCGGCAGGCGAATAATTTTGCCATCACTTACAGGAGAAATTCCGAGATTTGAGGCAATAATGGCTTTTTCGACAGCGTGGATTGAACCACGATCCCAAGGCTGAACAACAAGCATCCTTGGTTCGGGCACTGTGATTCCAGCAAGTTCTTTCAGCCGTGTCAGTGTTCCGTAATAGTCAACCATAATATTTTCTACTAATGCTGGTGAGGCTTTGCCGGTTCTTACTGCAGCAAAATCTTTTTCCATAGATTCTTCGGTTTTCATCATATGCTCTTCGATAAAATCCGTTAACTCACCAATTGATACATTCATAACATCTCCCTTGTTAAATAATTATAGTATTGCGACGAGAATTAAAATGCTGTATGTAGTTATCAATAACACATAACAATACAAAAAATTAAATTTTAATCAAATATCCGTTTGAGAATGTAAAACTACAGATAACAAAATTCAACTCTAAAACTAACCTTTTGTAAAAATTCTTCAGTTATATAAAAAGGTCTAGACAATATTTACATATATATAATAATCAGGCACGAAGCCGATATTCTTACTTTTGATATGTTGTATTGTTCAATATTCTTGAAGCCAATAAAGCAATAGCAATAGCGAGAGTGGAGAAATGACGGATATTGACTTTGGGGGTTTAGAATTGTGAGATTAGTTTTTGCAACGCATCTATTGACAAGTTTGTGGCATTACAATTATAACTTTTTTATTTGCATTTTTATTTGATGCGGTTATTGTTGATAGTATTGACTCATAATTAATTAATGAGGTGCGATGATGAAAGTGTTATTATATCTGATTATAATGGGCGTAGTGTTTTATTGTGGTTATATATTGTATCAGAAGATTTTTGTAAATGAGACTGCTACTGCAACAACGGAACAAACTGCAACTGCGTCAAGTACAACTCCCGCATCCCCCGCGTCGTCGACAGGATCAATTGCCACAGCCGCAGGGATAGTTGCCCCGGCAGATGCAACAGCGATAGTCTCTCAATCTACCAGTCGTGGTCCAGTCAGTCAGACTAAATTGATGCAGCGCGTAAAAAACATCAATGACCAGCATAATGCAACAGTAGCGAAGTAAGACTGGTAAACCTTAAATCAGCGTTATTATAGACGATTACTGATAAAAAATATAGTTTGACTGGCTAGGTTATTGTGTCAAGTTAATTACGCAGTTCATTGCGGCAACCCTCTATTCATCATATTTTCACTATGTACTTGATAATACTTTCAAAAGGTATCACGCAATGGAATTGCGAGAAAAATTCTGTAAACGTTTAACTGTTGTAATGCTCGGGGTTTTCAGCATTATCGCGCAAGTGTTCCTTTTTCGTGATTTTCTATTTTTCTTTGACGGTAATGAGATTGCTATAGGAGTGTTTTTATTCGGTTGGCTTGGCTGGATAGGAATCGGTGGATTTTTTTGGCGTGTTAGCGGATTATTACGTTATGCCGGCGCTTTTTTTATCTATCTGTTGATGCTCTATCCTCCAGCTTTCATTCTGCAGAAAAGTTTATTGTTCAATGCCCGCTGGATGTTCGGGGTACAAGAATTTGAGTTGATGGGATTATTCAGCATGATTGGCGGCGCGATATTGTTCTCGTTTCCAGTTAGTTTTCTGACAGGGTTATTGTTTGTCAGTGCTGTGGAATGGAAGACTAAATTGGGCGAAAATGTTGGAGTGATATACATATTGGAGGCGTTCGGTTCTGCTCTCGGTGCCTTGTTGGCGACGTTATTGATTTGCTACGGATGGGGGGATGAAACAATTTTCTTGTTCAGTTCTGCTATGTTATTTGGGGGCGCAGGATTGAATATATTCTGGAAGGAGGAACGAAAATCGCAGGCTCCATACTTTCTGGCATTATTAATTTCCGGAGCAACTATTGTCCTGTTAATGGATGGTTTTGGTGGCAGATGGTCTTACTGTAATGATTCAATGGCATGGCGTAGGGTTGTTAAATCCGGGACATATAAGGGGAGTTTTCAAACACCACAGGCTAAGTATCTTTACGGTAACGATAGTCATGGTTTTACAATATTATCTTTTGGAACTGCCTGTGACGCGTTAAACTATACTGAATCGGTAGTTTTAGACTTGGGGTTTAACTTGTCCCAAATGCCCGCCGCGAAAAAAGTTATGGTAATCGGGCAGGGTGGATTTGCGCTTAGCCGTGCATTCAGTATGTTGCCACAGGTAACAGACCTTATCTGGCTGGAAATTGACCATAATTACCCGGCAAAATTAATTTCGGTACTCCCTAATGAATTTCTACCTGTACCGGTGAAGATGCGGATACCCGGTAAAGATGTGATCCAATGGTTACGCCAACATCAAGTCCGCGAGTTTGATTTGATTATTGTTCGTTTGCCACCGCCTGATTTACTGGCATTAAGCCGTTATTACGGAATTGATTTTATTAAGTTGCTTCACGGTTCATTGCGACGAAACGGCGTGGTTAGTTTCGCCTTCGCTGGAGGAGAGAATTACCTGAGTGAAGAGAGTTCAGGCGTTGGTGGTTTATTATTGAACAACCTGCAACGCGAATTTAGTAATATTATATTGCAACCGGGAGAAAAAAGCTGTTATTACGCATCCGATGAACGTTGGATAACTGCTGATCCAGCATTGTTGGCATCAAGATTAGCCGGTTTACAAGGAGTATCCACAAACTTCCCGCTAACTTATTTTGAAATTGCTTTTGACCCGCTGCGCGCAGAGCAGCAGATGGTGAAATATCGAAAAACAGGAGAAAAAATAGCACATATAGCTGTTGCCAATGGCATGGCAACATCGGCAGATTTCATTTTTACTGTGGCAGGAATTTTTAAAAAAATCAGCGGCAGATTAATTTCTCCTGTATTAATAATGGAATACAGTTCAAGACTATGGTGGTGGTTTGTTGTGGCACTTTCCGCGGTAATGGTCGTTGTTAGTTTTTTAGGATTGAAATACCGTCAGCATCATGATTTGCCAGTTTTATGGATTGAAACTGACAGGATGTTGGGGTATTTTAGTATTAATTGTTTAGTGTTTTTGGGTTCAGCAGCTATTATTTCGCTGAATATTTTACTGCTGACCGCTTTCCAAATTGTTTATGGCTCAGTATTTTTATATTTTGGATTGCTGGTTGCTGTGCTTATGATTGGGATGGTTGCCGGTGGAATATGTGCCGAACGATACCGGATGATGAGCATGGTTGGCGGTAGTGTTTTGTTGCTGTTATTGGCGTTATCTTTACTGTTATTGTTACGACAACAACAGAGTTTTGTTGTTTATCCGGCGCTGAATTGGTGTATTGGTTGGATTGGCGGAATGTACTTACCGCGTGCCGCAAAGCTGTTGCGTCAAAGAGCTTGTGTACCGGGTCGCGCGGCTGCTTGGTTGTCGGCCTCAGATTATGCCGGTGGCGCTTGTGGCGGTTTGATTACCATGATTGTGTTGATACCGGTGTTCGGTGTTGCGGCAACGGCGTTACTGATAATGTATCTGTCCGTTTTGCTGGTTTTTTTCCCGTTATTTATAAAATTGTTTTCTAAAAATTAAAAAAAGGATTGTGAAAATGTTCAGAAATGTATTGTTTGTCGTTATAATGTTTGCAATGTCAGATTTGATGTTTGCTACGACGTCTCCCAATGCTTTGCAAAAAATTACCGGAGTGAAAGAGTATAAATACGAGCAGAAAACTGCCGGTAAGATTAACTATTATGAAGTGAAAAAATCCGAAAATGATGTTGCTGGTTATATTTTTGATTCTGGTGGTTTGACGGATGAAATCTGCGGATATGCTGGTCCGATGCGTTTGCTGATTTATGTCGATACGGTCGGAAATGTGAAAAATTTTCAAGTTAGCGATTCAACTGAGACACCAAAATACCTTGCCAAGGTGATGAATAACAAATCACGCTATATCGGTAAAAATATTTTTCAAGCCGATAAGGTTAAATTTGATGCTGTTACTGGTGCAACATATTCATCCAATGCAATCGCCAAAATTCTTAAGCAGGCAGGAACCGCGTTTGCCGCATTGATTGCAGTGAACAAGAATGCAGTAACTGATAATGTTTCAACTAAAACGGAAACAACAGCGACCGATACTCCACCGTCACGCGAATCAAGAAAAATTGATACCGCAAAATATCAGTCAATGATAAAAGAAAATAAACTGTCGGATAAACCGGCCGTTTACAATTCAGTAGAAAAATAGCAGCAAATTGTATTTTAATTAACTGCAAACAATGTTTCGAGAACATTGTTTATTCCGAGATTTATATTCATAGCAAGAATATCCACATCAAACAGTTGTGGTATCCTCACGATGTCAGTTTCAAAGCAGTATAATGAGGACAACCGCCTTCTTTCAGCGTAACAAGTATGTTACCTTCAGGACAATCGTGCATGGTGGCGAAGTGTTCAAAGGCAACCAGAACAAATCCGTTAAGTATGCAAACTGTTTATGTTTCAGAGCAGTAAAAACGATTGATCTCACAGAAACAAAGTTGCTTCATGATTTATTTGGACATTTTACCTGAATATTTACATCGAATCTAAAAGAAGTCCCCCGTGTCGAAAATTCAAGTACGTCTTAGTCAACAAAAAAATACTTGCAAATTCCTTCTCCCGAAACAATAAAATGTTTTGACAATATTATTGCAGAAAAACTTTCGGCAGGAGCTTTGTTTTGCTTGAACGCATAAAATTATTGATAAATCGTGATAATATTACAGTTTTACTTTTGCTAACTTTAATATTGAATATTAGATTAATAGTTTATAATTTTATTTTTATATGGAAATTGATACATATCACTTAAATTTTTAACAATTGTGATGTTGCAAATCCGGTATTGAATATGGTACAAAATTTTGAGAGCAAATTAATTAGCGCGTCTAATGATGAAATTTTTAAAGCGGCTAAGTCATTATTGAAATCTGATAAACTGATATGTCTTTACCGCAATGGCATCAATATCTTGAATGCCATTTATCTTGAAAAAAGCCGTTATGAACATGCCGAAATCGTCATTGGACCTGAACCGCAGGGAAAATGTTCATGTGGTGAATGTGGCAATGTCCTCTGTGCTCATGTTATTGCGGGAATCATGCAACTCGGACGCTTGAAGCTCAATCATGAAATTAAAACGGTCGCTGAAGATGTTGCAAAATATGCCGGATTAAAACATGAAAATTTTTCAACCATGATGCAGAATACAATTGAGGAACAGCATGCCGAATTAATTATTCATGCCGAATCAGCCTTCCCTCACGTTCCAAGCAAGTGGGAGAATGCCGTCATTGTCGTTAAAATGCACGTTGAGAATAAAGAATATGTCGGTAATTTGAACAATTTACGGCAATTACACTTTAGTAAAACATTGTCTGTATCATTAAAACTTAATTATTTTTCACTTCATGACCGTCAAATTATCAGATTTCTGACCGTAAACTCTGAACAGGATGGTGCAAAATTATTACTCGATTCTGAACAGACTGCTGAATTCTTTCATTGCCTTGTTGACTATCAAAGATTTTACAAAGATGGTCGGCGAGTCATTATACACCGAGAAAATGCTGAAGCCGTTATGCTTTGTGTTAATCGTGGTTTAGAATTTGTCCTTTCGCCAGCTCTTATTGTCCAGGGTTCAATTTTGCCACTGAGCGCAGCCAAAGTTATCACCGGACGGTCTGGATGCTGGGTCGGAAATGATGGCGAATACTGGTGGGTTCCTGGAACTGTCGAAGTTTCATGGTTACGAAATTTTTTGCGTAACGGTGAACAGCGGATTAATACTAATGACTCCAAAGCGATTTCGGAGATTAAAGAAAAATTTCCTGTTGAGATTATAGAATTTGGACAGGATATTCATCTAAATGTTAAATCTTGTGTTCTATGGTTATCTGGCGGGTTTAATCGTGAAAAAAAATTTGTATTGCATGTCCGGTTTAATTACGAAGGCAATCTTTATCGTGTTGACGAAAGTCGCAGTACAAATTCTAACGGCAGATTTTGGATGCGGGATGAGAAATATGAAAAGGGTGTGGTTGAAGAGCTAAAGTTATTTGGTTTTATCGCTAATAGTAAAGATGACAGCAGTTTTATTCTTGATGATATTGAAGCGGCAGGTATTTTCCTTGATCATATAATACCTCAATGGCAACAACATAAAGACGTTGTTTTCAGCTCAGTACTTGCCAGTTTATGCTCCGGAGGTCATGGTGTCCCTGCAATTAGTTTCAGTTGTAATGCCACTGAACCGCAAGGGGAAATGTTCCCTCTGACATATAGTCTCACTTATGGTACAGTATCTATGCATTGGCAGCAAGCAGTAACGATGTTTCGAGAAAATAAAAAATATTACCTGTTTGATTCATGTAATTTTGTCCGGTTGGATAGAAATCTCAGTGAGTTTATCGGGAAAGTCAATGACATCGTTCAAAATGTAGAAAAATCTAGCTCCACGCTTAATGTTCCGCGTTGTGCTTTGCATTATTGGGTATTTATCGGTCAGGATGTACCGGGTGCGGTGCCTGCTTTGTTTTATTCTCACGATTTTTTTGGATTGAAACCAACTTTTTGTTCAAGTAATGATAATGTCGGAGGTTATCGCTTCGCTGGAACTTTACGTCAATATCAGATTGATGGTGTTAATTGGATGCGTCAACTTACTGATAGTAATTTTAACGTTATTCTTGCCGATGAAATGGGGTTGGGGAAAACAGTGCAGACACTTTGTCTGTTGTCAGAACGTCTTAATGAACGGTCAGCACCGGCATTGATTATCTGCCCGGCAAGTCTTGTTGAAAATTGGAAAAGGGAAGCTGAAAAGTTTATTAGCGGTATTCGTGTCGCAGCGTTGTCAGGAGCCGGACGTCAAGATACCTGGAATCAATCTGGCGATTATGGTATAATTATTATTTCTTATTCTTCTGCGCGCAGAGATATTGAATTTATTCAGAATATACATTTCAGTTATTTGATTCTTGATGAAGCGCAGCATATTAAAAATCCAGATACAGTTAACGCAAAAATTTGCAAATCAATAAGATCTGATCACCGTTTAGTATTGACCGGAACCCCCCTTGAAAATTCACCAGATGATCTATGGAGTATTTTTGATTACCTCCATCCCGGATTGCTTGGCGTATACAATAATTTTAAAAAATATTATAATAATATTGGTAGCAACAAAAAATTAATGGATGATTTGGCTGCTCGGGTTGCTCCATTCATTAAACGTCGAAACAAGTCTTTGGTATGTCAGGAATTGCCACCGAAACAGGAACAAATCTTATACTGTGAAATGGAGCCGGTTCAGCGTTTATTGTATGATTCCATTCTTGAGAATGGGAGAAGACAATGCGAAGAAGCGTTGCGAACCGGTAATGCTACTGCTAATTTTGAAATTTTAACAACGTTGTTACGTTTGCGGCAAGTTTGCTGCCACCCGGGTTTGCTACCTGCCGGTAATGATTCTATTGAATGTCCTTCAGCCAAAATGGAACTTTTGAAGGAATTGGTACTGCAGAATATTGACAGCAATCATAAAATGTTGATTTTTAGCCAGTTTACATCGTTGCTTGCAATAATTCGCACCTGGCTTGAATTAGAAAATATACAATTTGAATACCTTGACGGAGCAACTAAAAACAGATTGCAACATGTTGACAAGTTCAATGCGGATGCGTCCATTCCGGTTTTCCTGTTGAGTCTCAAGGCTGGCGGGGTAGGGCTTAATCTTACTTCCGCAGATACAGTTATCATCTATGACCCCTGGTGGAATCCGGCAGTAGAATTACAGGCTACTGACCGTACCCATCGTATTGGACAGACTAAATTGGTTAACAGTATGAAACTTGTCGTTAAAGACTCGATAGAAGAAAAAATTTTACTAATGCAAGCCAGGAAACAAGTGATTTTTGACAATATTATTGAAAATCCAGTTGCGTATGGCGAAAAAATGAATATCGAAGAATTGCGTTTCCTTTTCCAGCGCTAATTTTAGAATCTTATTACCGAAATCAATGTTTTATATACATTTTTCAGTTTTTTTACTAGTTCCGAATTAATAATTTCAAATATATCTTTAGTGTTTTTCTTTATCAAGTCAGGTGGCGATATTTTTAAGAATAACAAAAATTGAATTCATCTACCTTGTATTTTATTGTATTGGTGTTAACCTTATTTCAAAGAAGTAATTTTGTTATAATTACTTCAGTTAGCCAAAACATTGTTGAAATTCTGGTTCTTGCTACTATCGTCGTAATAGCGGTGATTACTGTGATTTTGCGGTGTTTGGACTCAAACTTAATAACCAGGGAGTCGAAAATGAGAAATTGTTTGCTCAGTGTCGTTTTAATGATGGTCTGTGGTATTGCGTCAAATGGTCAGGATGTGAAAGCAAATGAACCTGCAAAGGCGGTCACGAATACAGTCACAAATGCTACTCCTGGTGCAGTTCCTAATACAGTTACAAATACTGTTGGGGTACAAAACGAACGATGGGATGGTTTTCTGGCTGGATTCTGGTTCGGTGCTCCCAGTTCAATTGACTATGCTAATGTATCCGGGGTGAAACTTGGATTGCCAATTTCTTCAGGCAAGGGGAGGGTTGTTGGTTTTGAATGGGGGTTCTGTTGCACAACAGAAAATGTTAAAGGATTTCAATGGGCAATGCTTGGTCCTAGTATTGCCACTGATTTGTCAGGGGCTCAAATGTCATTAGTTAATATTATAGATAAAAATCTTGTCGGTACTCAAATCGGTATCGTCAATGTAGGTCAAACAAGCGGTTGGCAGTTCGGAATTGTCAATCATGCCGATAACGCCGGATTCCAACTTGGAATTGTCAATTTTAACACAAATGGTAGATACCCGTTCATGGTAGGGGTAAACTGGAATAAATAATTTATAAAACGAATGGCTCAGTGGATTTGATTCTGCTGAGCCATTTTCTTTATAGTCCAGTAGATATTATTCAGCGTGAATTTCAGCATTGATACGGATTATTCTCTCTAAATTCTCCGCTGCTGTTTCCCACTCATGAGAAATACGTTCTATCTCAGTCTGGATAAATGACATCCGACGGTTTGTTGCGGCATAGTCAGTAACTTGCCCGGATGCAAATTGTTGTGTAATAAGGTTTTTTTCCGACTCGAAATGTTCAAGAGATTGTTCTATTTGGGCAAGTTTTTTCTCTGCACTCTTTTTTTCGTGTTGAATTTCCTGCCTCATTTTGGCACGATTCCGCCTTCTCTCTTTGCTTGCATTGATATCTTTATCATTCTCTGGAATATTGCCCTGTATTTGTGAAAAACCTTCTTCTGCAAGTTTTTGCCGGTAATAGTGATAATCGCCAAAGTATTTTTTAATGCCAGGCGGTTGCATAGCTATTATTGTACTCGCAACACTGGTAACAAATTCGATATCATGACTGACTAGACAGAGTGCTCCGGAATATTTCAATAATGACTGTTGTAGAGCTTCTCGCGCAACTATATCAAGATGTGTGGTCGGTTCATCAAGAATCAATAAATTGGGAGGATTGACAAAAATTCGCGCGAAGCAAAGTCTGATTTTTTCTCCACCACTTAACACTTTTACTGGTTTATACGCATTATCTCCGGAAAAACCGAAAGCGCCGAGAATGGATTGTATGGAATTTATTTCGCCTTTCGCCGGCAATGCTGCCCGGACAACATCATAAGCTGATTCTTCAGGAGGCAGAATATCTGCAAACTCTTGTGCCTGATATCCTTGAATAATATTATGCCCAAGAATAACCCGTCCTGAATCCGGTGAAATTTTTCCGGCAATCAGACGCAATAATGTTGTTTTACCTGTACCATTATACCCTATGATGGCGACCTTGTCGCCGCGTTCGATTTGAATTGATATATCATTTAATATCTTAGATTCTGGACTGTAGGAAAAATCAATATTTTCAAGTCTGAGGGCTTCGGTTCCTGAAGGTGGCGCATTCGGTAGAATTATAGAACCGGAAAAATGCAAATCGTCAGGAAGTACTATTTCTTCCATTCGATCCAAGGCTTTCATCATGCTCTGAGCTTGGGTAGCTTTGGTATTTTTCGCCCGGAAACGTTCGATAGTTCTTTCCAGTTGTTCCCTTTTTCGTTCCTGGTTACGCTTGGCTGCTTCTAAAGTTTTGTGTCTGAACTCTCGCTCATTACGATAAAAATCATAATCGCCAGGATATCTCGTTACAGAACCGCCGTTGACTTCAAAGGTGATGCCAGTTATTTTTTTCAGCAAGAACCGGTCGTGTGAAATCAACATCAATGTTCCTCTGAAATTTTTCAAGAACCGGCATAACCATTCCACCGCCGGATTATCAAGATAGTTGGATGGTTCATCGAGTAACATTATGTTTGGCTGAGAAACCAACACACGAGTAAGACCTGCACGCATTTGCCAACCACCGCTGAATGTATTAAGCGGGCGGGCAAAATCCTTTGGGTGAAATCCCAATCCGCATAACGCCGCTTCTGTTTCACTGCGAAGACGATAACCGCCGGCATGTTCAAATCTGGCTTGCAGTTCACCATGTTCGCGTAATAGTGACGTGTTGTCAATTATATTTTGATGTAATAAATGTTCTATTTCGCGTAGTCTTATCATTGCTGCACTTAGTTCCGGGATTGCATCTGAAGCATAATCAAGTAGTGACAATCCGGCAAAATGTACAGGTAATTGTTGACGCAGGTAACCAATGGTATGACTGCGGGGGATTACTACCTCGCCTTTATCATGAATAATTTCCCCGCTGATGATTCCGAGAATGGTACTTTTTCCTGAACCATTCGGCCCGACTATGCCGACTCGTTCGCCTGGATTTATACGAAACGTGGCAGAATTCAAGATTACCTGACCACCATAACTTTTCGAAACATTTTGAAAATCAATCATATATAAACTATTACCGGAAAAAATGTTAGTAAATTTATTTTTTAAAAATAAAATAAACGGCGCCCATTAAACAGAGTCCAGCCCAAAGATAATTAAGTTTTATGCCTTCTTTCATATAAAAAAAAGCAAAAGGTACAAAAACACTAAGAGTTATTACTTCCTGTATAATTTTCAGTTGAGCCAGTGTCATTGTTTGATGTCCAATCCGATTGGCGGGCACTTGGACAGCATATTCAAAAAAGGCAATCCCCCAACTAACCAGTATCGCCAGCATTAATGGTTTGTTCGCAAGATTTTTCAGATGCCCGTACCAGGCAAATGTCATAAAAATATTTGACAGAGTTAATAATCCTGCCGTTTTAATAATGTTGACGTCCATGAACTTCGTATTCCTTTAAATATTAGAGATAACAATCGATTCCAGAACGATAACCGGGTAAACAGTTAATTTAACTTTAATTGCTATTGGAGTCCTGTTGTATAAACAACAAAGAAACCGTGCTTCATCTTTTGTAAACGCAATTACAATAAATATCCGTAGAATTTAGAATATTATAATTGTTGTCTATTCGGCAAATTGAAAAGACTCACACCCGCGTTTTCGGATTATAATGGGTATGCAGCAGATGATGCGACATTTTGCCAAGTGGTTTTTTCAGGAACTCCTCATACACTTTTATGATGTCGGGGTTTTCGTGTGATTTGCGTAATTTCTTGCCCTCATCTTCACGATATAGAGCTTTAATCCTCGCTTGCCTCACTTCGTCTGTAGTAAATCGTGGTTGACCGCCTCCGCCAATGCAACCACCAGGACAACACATAACTTCAATAAAATGGTACGATGCTTTATTGGTATGTATTGCATCAATTAATTTCCTGGCATTGTTCAATCCGTGTGCAACTGCTACTTTCAGCTCAACTCCTTTCAGAAAACTCCATTCCGGTACAGTTTCGGTTATTTTGATTGCCGCTTCTTTTATACCTTCCAGTCCGGCAATAGGGGTGACATGAAGCTTTGCAAACGGGAATGGTTTGCCAGTCACTATTTCATATACAGTTCTCAGTGCAGCTTCCATCACGCCGCCGGTATTGCCGAAAATGTCAGCAGCTCCTGACGATAATCCGATTGGCGAATCCATATTACTGTCAGTGAGCGAATTGAAATCCAGTCCGGCTTGTTTGATCATCTTTCCTAATTCTCTAGTGGTTAGGACTATATCAACGTCACGAATGCCATTATGATTCATTTCAGGTCTTTGTGCTTCATACTTTTTGGCGGTACACGGCATTATTGAAACCACTACAATGTTTTCCGGCTTTTTGCCGATTTTTTCTGCATAGTAAGTTTTCGCGATCGCACCGAACATTTGTTGCGGTGATTTACAGGTTGATATATTCGGAATTATTTCCGGGAAAAATGATTCAGCATAATTTATCCATCCTGGAGAACAACTGGTGAACATCGGCAATGCAACATTTTTATTCTTATTTACAAGAACTTTTTTTAGCCGCTCTAATAGCTCCGTGCCTTCTTCAATAATAGTCAAATCGGCGGCAAAATTAGTATCAAAAACTGCATCAAATCCAATCTTTTTTAGCGCGGTCACCATTTTGCCAGTAACTAGTGTACCTGGCGGGTAATCAAAGTATTCACCTAACGCCGCCCTGATTGCAGGCGCCGTTTCGACAATTACAAATTTTTCCGGGTCTTCCAATGCACGCCAAACATCATCAATATTGTCTTTTTCACAAATCGCACCAACTGGACAAATTGCCGAACATTGACCGCATTGAACACATGTAACGGAGTCTAAGCCTGAACAAAACGCCGGACCAATATAGGACTTGAAACCGCGGCCTTGCGGTGAGATTGAACCCACACCTTGAATCTGCCCACAAACAGCGACACAACGCCGGCATGATATACATTTAGACGAATCACGGACCAAGGCTGGAGTGCTGCAATCAACCATCTTTCTGGTCTTTTCGCCAGTGTAACGAACGTGCTTGACCCCGACTTCATTGGCTATCCGTTGGAGCTCGCAATCCTTGCCTCGCTCACAGGTCTGGCATTCACCATGATGTTCTGAAAGTAAAAGTTCAACAACTGTTTTCCTGGCTTCGCGTACTAAATGACTGTTTGTGTGAATCTTCATTCCTTCTGAGACCGGCATTGAGCATGAAGCCACTGGGTCCTTGATTCCATCTACCTCAACAAGACAAACGCGACAAGCTCCAGCGGGTTCTATGCCTTGCAGGAAACACAAAGTTGGTATCTTGATGTCAATACTTTTTGCCGCTTGAAGGATTGTTACGCCTTCTGCAACTTCTATCGGAATATTATTAATTGTAGCTTTGGGCATGATGTAAATCCTTTATGTCAATTATGCTCTGGTTTCTTGCCGTAATCACAACGTAAACAACGTTTTGCCTGACGAATTGCGACAGCTTCACTCCAGGACTGTTCAACTTCATCAAAATTATTCCGCCGTCTTTCAACAGCAATAAGTGGTTGCCTTTCCCGTGGATACGGAACTGGTGCAGCGTCTGGATCAAAATAGGTATCAGGCGACTTGTCTTGATGCCAGAAAGCTTCTTGTTTACCGGAAAGCATTGCCGCAATCGAAACTGCTGCTTTTTCTCCCGCTGCGACAGCTTCAATTACTGACCATGGACCTGTAGCAACATCGCCACCGGCAAATAACCATTCAATTGATGTCTTACCATTCAGCGGATTGGCTTTTACGTAATTACCTGAGGTTAGTTCAACCTTAACATCGGCAGTAATTTCCATGGCATCTGAAGCCTGACTGATTGCGGCGATAACTTGATCTGCGACAAGGACAAATTCACCCTCTCCGGAATCGTCAGCACGGCGTCTTCCTGTACGGTCAAAATCTCCAAGCCGCATTTTTCTGCATTTGACACCGGCAACTTTGTTATTAGCCGTGATAATCTCTATCGGCGCCGTCAGCATCATCAATTTAACACCCTCGTGTTCAGCTTCATCAATTTCTTCTTCATACGCCGGCATCTGTTCCCGTGTTCTCCGGTAAATCAACGTTACGTCTTTAGCACCAAGCCGCAATGCAGTTCTGGCTGCATCAACAGCGGCATTACCTCCGCCGATTACTATAACATTAGTGCCAACCGGTGCTGAACCGCGGATATTGTACTGGCGCAGAAAATCAAGCGCTTGAGTAACCCCCCCGGAATTTTCGCCGCTAAGTCCGAGTTTCAGGCTTACCGGAGCGCCAGTAGCTATATATACTGCCTCATAACCATCATTGCGCAGTTGAGTCAAACTGAAATCAACGCCTAGGATTGTCCCTGTTCTAATTTCAACGCCAAGCTGTTCTATCATACGTACTTCTCTGGCGAGTATTTCACGCGGCAGACGGTAGGACGGGATAGCTTGAGTCAACATTCCTCCGGGGCGGAGTTCTTTCTCAAATACTTTTGGTTTATATCCCATTCTGGCTAAAAAGTAGGCACAAGATAATCCGGATGGACCGGCTCCAATAACAGCAATTTTGCGTCTTGCATTGTTTTCATTTTCCCGGACTTCAGGGACTTGAATAGTTACTTCTTGATCAACCATGAAGCGTTTTATGCCACGTATTGATAGCGGTTCATCCAACATTGAACGGCGACAACGGCTTTCACAGGTGTGGTAACAAACGCGGGCACATGCGGCTGCAAACGGGTTACGTTCACGGTGCAACTTAAGCGCCTCAGCATAACGTTTTTCCGCAACAAGCGAAACAAATCCAGGAACATCAACTTCTGCGGGACAACCGCTTTGGCATGGTGCTCTGACCAAGGCGGCGCAAACACCCACATTGCATTTCTTTTCTCTAATATGGGTTTCGTACTCATCTCTAAAATAGCGGATTGTTGCTAAAATAGGATTAGGGGCAGTTTTACACAACCCGCATAAAGCGGTCTTTTTAATCATTTCTCCTAATTCGATTAGAAGCTCAATATCACCCTCGCAACCTTGACCTGCACATATTCTCTCAAGTATTTCCAAAAGCCGTTTCGTTCCAATCCTGCCTGGCGCACATTTGCCGCATGCTTCATCCTGAGTAAATTCAAGGAAAAATCTTGCTACATCAACCATACAGGCACTGTCATCCATAACGACCAAACCACCGGAACCCATGATTGCGCCAAGTTCAGTCAGTGATTCATAATCGACGGGAACATTAAGATGTTGTTTGGGAATGCAACCTCCGGAAGGTCCTCCGATCTGTGCTGCTTTATACTCCTTGCCGTTAGGAATGCCACCGCCAATATCATAGATAATTTCCCCAAGACATATTCCAATCGGAACTTCGATTAAGCCGATGTTATTTAAATTACCGGTGAGCGCAAAAATTTTAGTTCCCGGTGACTTTTCTGTACCGACCTCCCTGAATTTTTCTGCTCCATCACGGATAATTAATGCAATATTACCCAAAGTTTCAACATTATTTAATACAGTCGGTTTATTCCAAAGTCCTTTACGGACAGGGAAGGGGGGGCGTAACGTCGGTTCTCCGCGTTTCCCTTCAATTGAATGCAATAAAGCAGTTTCTTCACCGCAAACAAAAGCGCCGGAACCTTGCGAAATAATTATATCAAAATTAAAACCTGAATTAAGAATATTCTTACCCAGCAGTCCGTATTCATGGCATGAATCTATGGCAACTTTCAACCGTTTAAGCGCCAGTGGGTATTCCGCACGGCAATAGATATATCCGGTATCGGCACCAATTGCTTTTGCGCCTATCATCATGCCTTCTAATACCGCGTGCGGGTCAGATTCTATCAGACTGCGATCCATAAATGCACCAGGATCGCCTTCGTCGGCATTACATACAATGTACTTCTGATCACTTTTCTCCCGATGGCAGAACTCCCACTTGAAACCGGTGGGAAAACCGGCGCCGCCACGACCGCGCAAACCTGAGGCTTTCACTTCTGCGATGATTTCTTCCGGTGTCAACTTCGTTAGTGCTTTGGCCAGAGTTGCATAACCATCACGACCAATGTATTCTTCAATACTTTCCGCCGCTATTTTACCTTTGTTCCGCAGTACTTTAAGCTTCTGTCTGGCAAAAAAAGGAATGTCCTTATAGAACGGAATGGTTTTCCCTGAGGCTTTTTCCTGATGCATGAGGCGTTGGACTGGGGTTTCGTTGATAATATGACTTTCGATAATCTCCGCGGCGTCTTCGGCCGTAACTTTCTGATAAAAATATCCACCGGGATAAATTACCATGATTGGACCAGCGGCACAAAAACCATTACATCCTGATTCAATTACAGCTGCACGTTCTCTGTTAAATGAATGTTTTCCACTGACACATTTTTCCGTAATATGAACTTTTTCGTGCAGGCCGTGCTTGTTGATTTCATTTTCCAATGCCTGTTTTAGTTTATCTGAACCTGATGCGATGCAACTCGTTCCCATACAAAGCATTATGTCATAGATTTTGTCCGGGTTTGCTACAACACCAACCCTTTCACGCAAAGCCATCTTTGCAACCATTTTTAATTTGATTGCCTCAATGTCAGATATACTTTTAATTTTTACTGTTTTTTTAGCTGTCATGGTTCCCGCCCTCCTTATAGCTGGAAAGTATCTCACTGATTTTTCCCGGTTTCACACGGCGGTGAACGTCATCGTTAACAAGAATCACCGGAGCAAGACCGCATGAACCAAAACATCTGCCCACATTTAAGGAAAAAAGGCGGTCATCAGTAGTTTCGCCTATATCAATTTTTAGTTCTTTTTTTACGGTATCAAGAATTTCTTTTCCGCCACGAACATAACAGGCTGTGCCCAGGCACACTCTTATTAAATACTTTCCACGTGGTACGGTTGAAAAGAATGAATAAAAACTGACCACACCTGCCACTTCACTATAGGACTTATTGAATTTAGTGCTGATGTGTTTTAATACTTCCTGCGGCAGGTAGCCAAACAATCCCTGGGCAATATGTAATGCAGGAATCAGACCTCCGGGCTTATCACAATATTCAGGAAGTGCGGCATCCAGACGTTTAAATAACTCTGCGTTTGAAACCTCACCGCAAGATTTACAAGTTTTTTTGCATTCTGTCATAGGTTACCCTCCTTGAGCCTGAAATGTTTGGAACTTAACATAATTAAACCGTTACTGAAATCGATCATTTAAAATAAGTTACAAGCGAAAATTTTATTTTGAAATATTAAAAAAATATGATGACGAGTCAAATCATCATCATATTTTTAAAATTTATTAACAAAGTTCAAATATTCCGGTTTTAGACCTTAACAAGAGCTAACAATAAATGATAGCAGTAAATTAACTAAAATGCAAAATGAAGTAATATATTTTTCTTAATATTTTAGTATTAAATTTAAAAAGTAAAAAAGGTAAGAAAGGGGGATGAGTCTTAGTATTGATCAATACTAGCTTGATGAAAAATGGCTCCGACAGCTGGATTCGAACCAGCGACCAAGTGGTTAACAGCCACCTACTCTACCGCTGAGCTATGTCGGAGTGTCACGGAGCACATAAAATAACATCGATGGTATTAATTGCAACCCGTCATTTGAGCTTTTTTTATATTTTTTTTGATTTTTGTTGATGTGTTTTTGACGTACTTCTATTGGATATTTTAATAAATACACTGTTGGCAGTGTGGCGTATATTACTTTTATTATTAACTCATATTGACAATATTTTTTGGGATTAATTTTAATAATAGATTTGAATGATAAAAAAACAGTGTTTTATTCATTGAAACATTTCGGAACGTTGTCTTTAATATTATTTGTTTAAAACTTTATGGAGTGCGCAAGATGCTGGTTGAGTATCAAGATTATTATAGTGAAACCGATTGGGAGTTGTTTAAATCCGAAGCTGATAAACACCAAACTCCTTTTTTGCTGGTTAACTTGAATATTATTCGCCGTAAGTATCAGGAATTACAGAAGTACTTTCCTTATGCCAATATTTATTATGCAGTAAAATCAAATCCTGCAATTGAAGTGATTGAATTATTGCGGGATTTAGGTTCATGCTTTGATATTGCCTCGGTTTACGAACTTGATCGTGTATTAGCATTAGGTGTATCTCCTGACCGTTTGAGTTATGGCAATACAATTAAAAAAATTGATGACATCAAGTATTTTTTTGATAAAGGAGTCAGGTTGTTTGCCACCGACAGCGAGTGTGACGTAAAGAAACTCGCTCAGGCAGCGCCCGGTTCAAAAATTTTCTGTCGTATTTTGACCGAGGGTTCGGATACTGCCGACTGGCCGCTATCAAGAAAATTCGGCTGTCATCCTGATATGGCAATAGACTTAATTCTTCAGGCAAAAAAACTTGGTTTAATTCCTCATGGAATTTCTTTTCATGTTGGCTCACAACAGCGCGATATTGGTTCATGGGATTCGGCCATCGCCAAGGTGCGATATATATTTGACTTTCTTGCTGAAGAAGGGGTAACTTTGAAATTAATCAACCTAGGCGGAGGTTTTCCGGCCAATTATGTGGTTAAGACTAACTCTATGGAGGCGTATTCAGAGGAAATTACACGGTATTTGCGTGAAGACTTCGGCGATGCATTACCTCAAATTATCCTTGAACCTGGACGCTCTCTGGTAGGAGAGTCAGGAGTTATTGTCAGTGAGGTTGTCTTGATTTCGCGTAAAGCCAGGATTAACGTTGACCGTTGGGTTTATGTTGATGTAGGTAAGTTCAACGGATTAATTGAAACATGGGATGAAAGCATTAAATATCCGATATACTGTGAGAGACGGAGCAGTAATCATGGTAATGTTGTTCTTGCCGGCCCAACTTGTGACAGTCAAGATATCATGTATGAGAAGTATCTTTACAAAATGCCAATGAATCTTGCTGTTGGTGACAGGCTTTACTGGCTTTCCACCGGTGCCTATACAACGAGTTATTGTTCTGTGGAATTTAATGGATTCCCACCTTTGAAAACTTATTTTGTAAAATAATTTGGTGTGTTTCAATGGTAACATTGTTGCTGTGACCCAATATTGAACTTTAAGAATATTTATAAAAAACAGAGGACGCTGTATGTTGCGAAATATTCATCTGCTAATGATATCATTACTGTTGTTTGTATTTATTTTGCCGGCTTCATTGTCTGCTGATGATGCAAGCCTGGACAGCGTTTTTTACCACGGATTTGATAACGATGGATATTTTTGCATTGTTCCGCAAGAATTTGGAAATTATACCGGGTTAGTTATTGGAGCCGTTCCGTCTGCTTTGGTTGCCGGATTTTGCCATCTTTTTTATGCCCAGAATGATGTCAGTATTGCAGCAGCACGGCGAACGATGTGGGGATTCAGTGCCGGTTGCGGTTTTTGTTTCGGTGTACCATTTAAGGTCGTAAAATTAATCTGTTGGGATTTTCCGGGATATATTTGTGCCGACTTTATGGGTGATACGTCTCCTCCTTTACCTCTTGGCGAACCATTAACGGTGAATGAAAAATAGTCTGTACCGTTATATTTTCCGGAATTCTCTACCTTTTTGTATTTGTATTTAACCTATTCGATGATAGCTTACTTACAGTTTAACGGCAGAAAATACAAAGAGTACCGCCAACATAACTTGTGGAATTCGGTCGCTATCAGCTTCCGGCAATAAATCCGGGCGTTGATACCGCGATTCCGCAGATGCTTGTCAAACGCTTTCTTTTTCTCCCGTTTATTTTATTACCGCCGCTGGTTGCCACTTTCAGGTTAATCATGCGGCTCAATAAGGATGATATAGTTGAATTGTCAACATCCATCCTGAAACATTATACTGCGAGGAAGAAAATGGCAGAAGAAAAAGTAGTTTTTAACATCAGTGAAAATCGGACGATGGAAATTTCCACAGGGAAAATGGCTAATCTTGCAAATGGTGCTGCCCTTGTAAGATTAGGCGATACTATAGTTATGGCTGCGGCCTGTTCCGGGGCGGCTAAACCGGGTGCAGATTTTTTCCCTCTGCAAATTGATTATCGTGAAAAATATAGTGCTGCCGGTATTTTTCCGGGAGGATATATTAAACGTGAAGGGCGTCCCAGCAACAAAGAAATTTTGACATGCCGTGTTACTGACCGTCCATTGCGTCCGCTGTTTCCTAAAGGATATTTTGATGAAGTGCAGGTGCAGGCATTATTGCTCAGTGCTGATAAAGAAAATGAAGCTGATGTTTTGTGTATGCTTGCAGCGTCCGTAGCATTGACAATCTCTGATTTGCCGTTTGAAGGACCTATTGGTGCCGTCAGAGTTGGTCGTGTCGATGGTAAATTTATTGCAAATCCAACTCATGGAGATATGTCCAGAAGTTCGTTAGATCTTATTTATGCCGGCATTGCCGATAAAGTAATTATGATTGAAGGCGAAGCCAATGAATGTTCCGAGATGGAATTAAAACAGGCAATGGAGTTTGCTAATGGAATCGTCAAAGTTCAAATTGACGCGCAGTTACAACTCGCAGCCAAGGCTGGAAAAACCAAAAAAGTTCCACAGTTACATCTGGTTCCTGAGGCAGTTGAAACGGCATTGCGGGCTTTTTGCTCTACTAAACTAGAAGCAGCTTGCATTGTTCCTGGCAAAAATGACCGGATTGTTGCTTTAGACACAATTCATTCTGACGCATTGTCGCAGTTAAAAACACAGTTTCCTGATATGGATTCATCCTCCCTGGAACTTGAAGTTCATAAATGTTTTGACGATTTGATTAAGGAAACTACTCGCAAGGCAATCCTTGATAAACAGTATCGTCCAGACGGCAGGGGAATTGATGACCTTCGTAAACTTTCAGCTGAGGTTGCAGTGTTGCCAGTTGTTCATGGCAGTGCGCTTTTTTCCCGCGGTGAAACTCAGGCGTTGGTCATTACCACTCTTGGCGGCGAAAAAGATTCTCAGGAGTCTGATAATATTACCGGACGTCCTTCAACACTTAACAAACGTTTTTATCTGCATTATAATTTTCCGAACTTCAGCGTGGGCGAAGTTGGCAGAATATCCGGCCCCGGACGGCGCGAAATCGGGCATGGTGATTTAGCTGAACGTTCAGTAGCAAAGGTTATACCAGCCGATTTTCCATATGTAGTTCGTTGTGTTTCTGAAATTATGTCATCAAATGGATCTACCTCAATGGCATCTGTTTGCGGCGCGACATTAGCTCTTATGGATGCTGGCGTTCCGATTAAGGCGCCAGTGGCAGGGATTTCATGCGGTTTAGTAACTGGCGACAACAAAGAATTGCTTCTTACCGACATCATCGGCGCTGAAGACCATTTTGGCGATATGGATTTTAAAGTATGCGGTACCAGAAACGGGATTACCGGCTTTCAGCTTGATTTAAAGTTAGCTGGTGTTTCAATTGAATTGTTATATCAGGCAATGATGAAAAATCTTGACGCAAGATTGAAAATTCTTGACGTAATTGAGTCCTGTATTTCATCTCCGCGTCCGGAAATAAGCCCGAATGCGCCACAGTTGGTTGTTATCAAAATCAGTCCAGATAAAATTGGTGCCTTAATCGGCCCCGGCGGCAAGAACATCAAAGCCATTACTGAAGAAACTAATTCTTCAATTGACGTCAGCGATGACGGTACAGTTAAAATTCTTGCCCCGGACAAAGAGGCATTGGAAGATGCTAAAAATCGTGTTTTGGGTTGTACTGCGATGCCGGAAATAGGTAAAATTTACAGGGGCAAGGTTGTTTCGATTAAAGATTTCGGTGCTTTTGTTGAAATTATGCCTGGACTTGAAGGTCTTTTACATATTTCAGAAATGGCTGATTACAGAGTAAAATTAGTGACAGATATATGTCAGGAAGGTTCGTTTGTTTCTGTTAAAGTTATTGACATTGACCAATCTGGAAAAATCCGTTTGAGTCGTAGAGCAGCTTTGAAAGAAATGGACGAAAAACAATAGTTTGGTTGTCTTAAATTAAGAATGCTCAAATATGTGAGCATTCAATTTTTTAAGTTTACTGTATTCAAAAATAATTTTAAAACTTTTTATACCGGCAGGTTGCAGATTTATGAAAAAGGTATTAAAGCGTGCATCAGTATTGATAATGGCTGAAGAAGAGTATATTCGTTCCAACATTGGGCATGAAGATAGTGATGTATCATTTTACTCGGATTCTGTACATAAATTTGACGGGGCAATCATTGCCATGGCGCGTGATCGTCAAAGCAAATTTATTCTAGTAATTGCTGAACGTGAAGATGGTATTATTGCTGAATTTTCCGGTGAACAGATTGGTGATTGCGGAGTGATAGCAAGGAAGTGTCCGTTAAATGCCCATAATGCTGAATTGCTCCGAAAGTTTTTCCCGTGGACTGCTCCTGTTTCACTGCGTGAACGGAAAACGACTATTGGTTGCGGTGACAGACTTGGACTGGCTAGCGTTGGTCATATAGCGGCGGCAAAACAGTTTGCTGTTGTACCGGTGCTTGCACAACAGTCAATGCGGGAACTTGACTTGACAGGTAGAACTTATCCTCAAGTGGTCAACGATACCACATTTATGGTGTTTCAGGCCGGATATAAAGGTGGTTTTGGAGCCGACGGCGACCATTTGAAAAATATTGCCGATATTGACATTGCACTTGCTGCCGGAATGCCAATGATTACTCTGGATTTATCTGAAGTTATGCTGGCTAAAGCTGGCGAATGGTCAGATGATGAAGTAACCAGGGCGTTTCTGTTGTTACCTGAAGAAACTCAGGAACGTATAAACAAGGATTATGCGGGCAAAACAATTGATTTTGGACAGCATAAAATTCATTTTGATGCAAATGTATCTCGTCGTTGCGCAGTAATGTATCTTAAGGCATTGGACTTTGCTCTAGAAGTTTATAATCACATCAAGGCAAAACGTGGTGACGAGTTTGATTTGGAAATTTCAATTGATGAAACTACTTCTCCCACGCTACCATCCCATCACTTGTTTATTGTTAAAGAGTTGCGTTTACGTGGCGTCGAATTTACATCGTTGGCGCCGCGATTTATCGGAGAGTTTCAAAAAGCGATTGATTACATCGGTGACCTCGCTGAATTTGAGCGTCAATTCGCAGTTCATGCGGCAATTGCAAAGTATTTTGGCGACTATAAGGTGTCAATTCATTCAGGTAGCGACAAATTTATGGTGTACCCTGCAATCGGCAAAATGACAGGTATGCGTTTACATCTTAAAACGGCCGGTACCAGTTGGCTTGAGGCATTGAGAGTTATTGCCCAGCACGACCCGATGCTTTACAGGGTGATACACCAGTGTGCAAAAGATAATTTCAAGGATATGTTGCGTCTCTATCATATTACTGCAGATATCAACAAAATTCCAGACTTGAATAAACTTACAGATGAGGCGTTGCCGGATTTGCTTGAGATGGATGAAGCAAGGCAAATGTTGCACATAACATATGGTCCTATATTGAAAGATAAGGCTATACGTCCTTTGTTTTTTGAGGCAATGCATAAGTTTGAACGCGAATATCATGAGCGTATTTGTCAGCATTTTGAGAAACATTTGAGCTTGCTTGGTGTACCGAGAACCGAAAATTAATTTTTCAGATATCGTTGCTTCAATTTATTGTGTTTTTAGTCGCTTTTTTTAGTAATATTCTTGCTATTATTTGTTTTTGATGTATTGTCAAAGCTTACTTTTTTAGTAGCAAGGTAACTGTTTTTAAATAAGGAAAAGATTAAGATGATTAACGAAATTTGTCCGGTATTGGCTCAGGCGGCAAACGGTGGAGGACAGAGCGGAAGTCTGGTACCGTTGATTGGTCCGATTGTTATTTTCGGTGTGATGATTTATTTCATGATTCGTTCACAGCGCAAACAGGCAAAAAAGCGTCAGGAAATGATTGACCATGTCAAAAAAGGTGATGACGTTATTATTGCCAGTGGAATTTATGGGAAAATTACCGAAGTAAAAGATAAAACTTTCATTGTTGAAATAGCGGATAAAGTTAATGTTGAAGTCAGCAAGGTCGGCGTTACTGCGATTTTCTCCAATGGAAAAGTTGATTCAGTTGCTAATTAAACATAAATAACCTGAGAATATTACTGGAGTGCGAATAAGTATGAACAAAAAGCCTTTGTTAATGAGAACAATTATAGTGATTGTGGTAACTTTGTTGTTTGCTGTTTCCACTTATCCGTTAACCCCACGTGATTTTTATAAGACTTTTCAGTCTATATTGAGAACCAGTAATGACCCCGTTGCCGAGAAAGTAATATCTGAAGCTAAAAAAATGCAACAGGTTAATCCTACGTTGTATCCATCAACTGCTTTACTACAGGCTGCAGATGAGAATGGCATTGATTTGAAAAGCCATGTTGTCGGCAAAGATATTAATGATAATAGCGATGTAATCAGTCTTATCCGTAAAAAAGCAGGTAGCTCAATCCGGCTCGGTTTGGATTTAAATGGTGGCGTTGAGTTTCTCCTGGAGCTTATTCCTGATGAGAAGAAAGCTTCTGATGGTTCGACTGTTGCTGTTGACACTAATTTTAACCGTTACCGCGATATTGCTATTGAAATTCTGCGTAAACGAATGGAAGCTCAGAATATTTTTGAAACAGAGATTTCTCCTGCGGGTGGTCGTTACGTTTCTTTGCGAGTCCCAATCGTATCCAAAGAAGAAAAAAACAAATTACTTGATTTGATTAAAATGAGCGCGAAACTCCGGTTCCGTCTTGTGCATCCGGATAATGCCGCCATGGTAAACCAGTATATGGCAAATCAGAAGGACTTTGTTATTCCTCCCGGATATGACAAAATGGAAATTTCGGAATTCGTAAAAAATGGCAAACCTGTAACTCAGGTTTATTTTATTGAACGTCGCTGGAAAATGGATGGAAAAGGAATTGTTGATGCCTTCCCGACGAATGATCAGTTCGGACAACGTAAGATAATTCTGAAATTTAATTCTGAAGGCGCCAGAGATTTCGGAAAAGTTACTTCTGAAAATATTGGCAGACAACTGGCAATTGTTCTTGATGGAAAACTTTATTGTGCACCCAATATCAAACAGGCAATCATGGACGGAAGCGCAGAAATTTCCGGACGTTTTTCGAATGAGGAATCCAAGAATATTTCCGATGCTTTGGTTAGTGGAAGTTTGCCGATTCAAATTAAAGTCGAAGCTATTTTTGACACTGATGCGACATTAGGCGCCGATAACGTCCGTAATGGTATATGGGCTGGCATATTAGCTCTGGCTTGTCTGGCCGCAAGTATGATTATCTATTATATGAGAGCCGGCGTTGTCGCAATTATAGGTATGTTGGTCAACGTTGTGCTTGTGCTTGGATCTATGGCGGCGTTTGATGCTACATTAACACTGCCAGGTATGGCTGGAATTATTTTGACTATGGGGATGTCGGTAGATGCCAATGTGCTTATTTATGAAAGAGTCAGGGAAGAACTGGGGCAGGGTAAGGGATTGGCGTCGGCGATTGATTTGGGGTACAGTCGTGCATTTCTTACCATTATTGACTCGCATTTGACTACTTTGTTTACCGGGGTTATACTGATGTTTGTTGGCACTGGGGCAATTAAAGGTTTTGCTGTAACGTTGAACCTTGGTATTATTACAAGTTTATTTTCTTCACTTTTTGTTACTCGTTTAATTTTCGATGCGATGATGCGGTATCAGAATTTAAAAACGATTAAAATGCTACATGTTTTCACTCAACCGCATTTTGATTTCCTTGGCAAAAGTAAAATTCTTTTGAGCATTTCCTTCGTATTGTTTATATTGAGTATCAGCGTTTTTGTTATCCGTGGCGTTGATTGTTTAGGCGTTGACTTCCGCGGTGGCACGCAGGTTACTTTTAACTATGCCTCGCGCATTAACCCGCAACTACTTACAGACACGCTTACAGAAGCAGGGTATGAGGCAAAAGTTACCTATAAAACTAATAATTCACTGGGTGACAACAGAAAATTGGAAATTGTTGTCAGACCTAATAAAAAAGCTGACTCAGTCGTTACATCCGGGAGTGTCAGTCCCAAAGAGCAAATTGCAAAACTCTTGAACACTAAATTTCCGGAAGCAAAACTTTCTGGTGGACTTGAATCAACTCTAGGTGGTCTGGTTGGATGGGAATTTGCAAAGTCTGCCATTTTGGCGATAATTTTTGCTTTTATTGGTATTATCATTTACGTTTCTCTGCGATTTGAATTTGATTATGGTGTTGCATCTGTAATTGCTTTGATTCATGACGTTGTAATTACCACAGGTATATATTTGTTAATGGGTCGAGAAATTTCATTGTCGGTTATTGCCGCGTTGCTTACGATTATTGGTTACTCAATTATGGATACGATTGTAGTCTTTGACCGTATTCGTGAGAATTTACGTCTAATCAAGGATAAGAGTTACAAAGAAATTATTAATTTGAGTATCAATCATACGTTAAGCCGTACTATTTTAACCTCATTTACGGTATTCCTCGTTGTATTTATCCTCTTCCTTTTTGGAGGTATCGCAATTAATGATTTCGTTCTTGTCATGATGCTTGGTGTAGTCATCGGAACTTATTCTTCCGTTTTTATCGCCAGTCCGATTATTGCTGTATGGCACAGGAAAATTGGCGGTGTTTTAGGCAAAGGGATGCATTCAAGAGAGAGCGTCCATACAAAAGTAACTTCTGATACCGAAATCGCCAAGCAATAAATATAATAATTGGTCATTCCTGAAGTTACAGATATTATTGTGATTATTGATTTTGTTCGTGGCGACAGTGATTAAGATATAGCTAGTAACCAACGGGAACGTCATGCGATCTTTAAAAGTTGGCGTGGCTGGGATGCGTGGTGTGGTAGGCACCGGCTTGATTCCTTCACGAATTATTGATTTTGCGACTGCTTTCGGTACCTTTATCGATGGCGGTAAAATAATTGTTGCGAATGATACCAGAACTTCTTCCGAAATGATTTGTCGCGCTGTTATATCATCTCTGCTCAGTTGCGGCTGCAATGTTTATCAGGCTGGGATAATTCCAGCTCCGGTCTTACACTACCTCACTCCAAAACTATCTGCTGATGGTGCGTTATTGATTGGTGGTGGACATCAAGGCGCGGGATGGAACGCGATAGTACCAATAAGCGCTAATGGCGCATATTTCAATAGCCTCCAATTGCAGGAAATGCTTGATGTTTATCACAGTCACCGGTATTTAAATGTAAAATGGGATGCCGTTGGAAAAACAGATACCATCCCCTCAGATGCCGGTGATGCATATCTTGACGCATTGTGCTCTGTGATTGACGTGGAAGCGATTCGCAAGGCAAAGTTCACCATCGTTGCTGATTTTTGTAACGGGTCTGGTTCTGTTATCTCAGAAAAATTTGCGCTTCGCCTGGGAGTAAAAATGATTGCAATAAATAATGTATTATCTGGAATATTGCCTCATGACCCGGAGCCTCGTCCAAGAAGTAGTGTTCAAGCTCAGTCAATAGTACTGCCGCTTAAGGCTGATTGCGGCATGGTATTTAACAGCGACATGAGCCGGATGGCACTGGTTAGTGATGACGGCGAAACCCTTTCCGAAGAATATACATTGCCGTTGCTGGCTGACTATGTTTTGAGTAAAAATCTGGGGAATCAAACGATTGTTACCAACTCTTGTTCAACCAAAACAATGGATGATGTCGTTGCAAAATATAATTGCGAACTTGTTAAAGTAAAAGTCGGGCAGTCGATTATTATGGATAAAATGGCTGAAACTGAAGCACTTTTAGCCGGCGAAGGCAATGGCAGTATCGCGGTCAAAGGTTGGGTTAATGGTTTTGACTCATTTTTTGCTGCAGCGCTTTGTCTTGAGGCAATGGCAACTAAAAAAATGAAAATGTCGCAACTTGTTGCTGCATTGCCGCGTTATTTCATAGTTAAGAAATCTATAAACTGTCCCGCGACCCATGCCTATTCAATTATTCATAATATTAGAAATAAATTTCCCGCCGCCAAAGTGACTGACGATGACGGTTTGCGTTTTGATTGGAATGACTCCTGGATCAGTTTACGTGCGTCAGCAACGGAACCGTTAATAAGGATGATAGCAGAGTCAAAAAATAAAGAACAGGCCATTGATTTAGCTATGCATGTACGTGGTATGATTGAAAGGTTGGCGGCAACATGATGAAGTTCAGAAAAAATCTTAAAGTCGGTGTCAGCGGCGTTCGTGGTGTTGTGGGCGAATCTCTTACCCCTCTTTTGGTTGCATCGTTTTCATCATCATTTGGCAAATATGTTGGTGGTGGGCGTGTCGTTGTTGGTAGAGACACGCGCCCTTCTGGAGAGATGTTTGAACATGCTGTAGTTGCAGGTTTGCTTGCAGTCGGTTGTCAACCGGTGGTATTGGGAATTACTCCTACTCCAACGTTACAGGTAATGGTTGAGGAAACTCAAGCAAATGGTGGTATCGCCATCACCGCAAGTCACAACCCGAATGAATGGAATGCTTTGAAATTCATTGGTCGCCGTGGCGTTTTCCTGAACGAAAATGAATCTAATGAACTTCTTGACATTTATAACCAGCAGGATTTAAATTACAATGAGGAGGCTGATTTCAGGGATATCCGTACCATTAACAACGCTTTCTCAATTCATCAGAATAAAATTTTTGAACACATTAATGTTCAGGCGATAAAGAAACGGAAATTTAAGGTGGCTTTGGATTGTTGTAATGGTGTAGGTGCTGTATTCAGCCGGTCATTTTTGGAAGACCTCGGATGTGAAGTTGTTTCAGTATTTGATCGTGCTGATGGCGTTTTTGAGAGAATGCCGGAACCTGTGGCGGAAAATCTGGTTGCGCTCGAAGAATTAGTTCAGTCTTCTGGCGCGGTGATTGGATTCGCACATGACCCGGATGGCGACCGCATGGCGATTGTTGACAATAATGGAAAAGCCATTGGTGAACAGTATACACTCGTGTTGGCAGCTAATCATGTTCTTGCTTCTTATCCCAGCAATGTTGTGGCAAATATTCAAACTACTAAAGCACTTGAAGATGTTGCAACGTCTTATGGTTGTAATGTTTTTTACTCAAAGGTCGGGGAAATTCATGTTGTTGAAAAAATGTTTGAAACCGGTGCTGAAATCGGTGGTGAAGGCAATAGTGGTGGGGTGATATGGAATCGTATTCACCCTGGACGAGATGCCTATGTTGCCATGGCATTGATTCTCGAAATGCTCTCTGTTAAAGAACAAAGTCTTTCAAGTATACTGAATAGCTTGCCTTCGTACTGCACTAAATCCCGTAAATTTCCGTGTTCAGCCTTCACCGCGCGTGAAATTTTGCGGTATTTCTGTCGTAAATATGAGAAAGGTGACATTATCATGCTTGATGGTTTAAGGATTCGCTTTGCCAATTCATGGGTGCTGTTGCGTTCTTCAAATACTGAGTCAGTTCTGCGTTTGACAGTAGAATCATCAAATGAAACAGAAACATTGGCGATAATTAATGGATTTTATGGCGAAATTGTAGAATTGACAAAGCAATTACAGAAGCAAAACAGTGCAGCAAGTGAACAATTGATTCTTTTATAACAGCTTTTTTTGAAATTATTATACAGGGTTTATTATTATGCCTGGACAAGAATTACCTCTTGCGTATTTATTTGACATGGACCATACCTTAATTGACAATGACTGTGATGTTTCCTGGAAAAATTTTGTCGTTTATGAAAATTTGGCTGGTAAGGAAGCATTGGATACTGCAGCATATTTTTACAAAACTTATCAAGCGGGACAACTGGATTACGCAGCCTTTATGTCATTTCAATTACGTGAATTCATTGGCCATACCGAAGACGAAATGATGTTACTGACAAGAAAACATTTTCATAAATTCGTCAAAAGTAAAATTTATACTGAGGCTGAATGTTTGGTAAAAAAACTTATTTCTCAGGGTGCTAAAGTCGCTTTGCTTACTGCGACTAACAGGATTATTGCTACTCCGTTGGCCGAATATTTTGGTATTGAAGAAATTCTTGCCACTGAACTTGCAGTTGATGAACATTCCCGTTTCACCGGGACAATAAATGGGACTTATGTTGCAGCTCAAGGCAAAAAAGATAAGGCGATTGTTTATTGTGCATCCAATGGACTGAAAATGAAAGATATTTGTTATTATGGTGATAGTATTAATGATCGCTTTATTCTTGAATCTGTCGGATTTCCTGTTGTTGCGAATCCAGACAATGAATTGAGATTACTGGCAAACATTAATTCATGGCCTATCGTTAAATTTGGCAATTATTAATGCAATAACCCTGTGTTTTCCCTCTGTATTAGTTCTCTTTGGAAAAGAAAAAAAGCATAATTAAGTCTTAATTTGAAAAAATGTCAACCGGTATTAAATATAAAATGTATTGAAGTTGAATTATGAAGATTGTTGTTCTTATTAAACAAGTACCTGATACCAAAACAGTTAAGATGGATGAAGTTACCGGCACTGTGATACGCCAGGCTTCTGAAGCTATTATCAACCCGCTTGACCTTTATGCTATTGAAGCCGCGTTGATGCTTAAAGAAAGTCACGGCGGAACGGTTACGGTAATTTCCATGGGACCTACATCAGCGGAGTTTGCACTACGTGAAGCTGTTGCAATGGGGGCCGACAAAGGTTTTCTGGTAAGTGACAAACTTTATGCCGGGTCTGATACTTGGTCAACTGCATTTATACTTGCCTCGGTGATTAAACTTATTGGCGTGTTTGACCTAATTATTTGCGGGGAACGAGCTACTGACGGTGACACCGGGCAGGTAGGCCCTGAAATTGCTTCATCTTTAAATTTGCCTGTCGCAACTTACGTCAAGAAGATTGAGATTAATAAATTATCTGAAAGTTTATTGGAACGTATTGTTGAAGATGGTACAGAACTATTGACGATGCAACTTCCCGGTGTGATTACAGTAGTGAAGGAAATTGGTGTGCCGCGTTTGCCAACATTGCGTGGCAAAATGCGGGCAAAAGCTTCAGAAATAAAAATTTATAATCAACATTTACTTCATCTAAATCTTGAGAATGTCGGGTTAAAGGGATCTCCTACCAGAGTAGTGAAAATTTTTAATCCCAAAATCGGACGCAAATGCCATGTTATTCCGGTCCAAAGCGCAGAACAACTTGATGATGCTATTGAAGAATTTATAACTTATCTCAAGAGGCATTAATGACAATTAACGCAAATAAAATATGGATTGTTGCAGAACATCAAAATCGCAAGATACAATCAACCGCTTTTGAAATGTTGTCTCATGGGCGATTGTTAGCGCAAAAGTGTCAATGCCAACTTAATGTGATGATATTTGGAGGGCAAATAGCTCAAGAAGAGTTGCAGCTTATGATTGACTGTGGCGCTGATAGGATTGTTGTAATTGAATCGCCGGAACTTGAGTATTTTCTGGTTGAACCATATTCTGTTTGTATGCAATATGTAGTTAAGCTTTTTCAGCCTGAAATTATTCTTGCTTCGGCTACTTCTCAAGGCCGGACATTGATGCCTTATGCCGCCATGAAAATACATGCAGGCTTGACTGCAGACTGTACTCAACTTGATATTGAACCTGATACCGGTTTACTGTTGCAAACAAGACCGGCAATTGGCGGCAACATAATGGCAACAATTAAATGTCCGGTTTGTCGTCCGCAAATGGCAACAGTTCGCCCGAAATCAATCTTGCCGGCAAGTCTTTTACCCAAACGTCATGGAGAAATTGTCCGCCCGACAGTTTTACCGGAAATTTTTCACTCAAAGATACAACATCGCGGTTTTATTCCCGGAGAAGAAAAAATTGCACTACAATCCGCGACCAGAGTTGTTGCCATTGGCAAGGGGATTAAGAAACCTGAGAATATTCGCATTATAAGAGAGTTTGCTGATGCTATCGGAGCGGCTGTTGGTGCCAGTCGTGAAGTTGTTGACCGCGGATGGCTAAGTTACCCCCATCAAATAGGTTTAAGCGGAAAAACGGTTACTGCTGATTTGTATATTGCAATCGGGATATCAGGTGCGATTCAACATTTGGCGGGAATGCAGACGGCTGGAAAGATTGTTGCCATTAATAGCGACCATGAAGCCAATATTTTCAACATTGCGGATGTAGGGATTATTGGTAATCTTTTTGATATAGTCCCAAAGCTGACGGATAGGGCGAAAAATGGAGAGTTGTCGTGGTAAACAATACAAATTACAATAAGATTACAGCTGAAATTGTGGCAAAACTAAAGCTGATATCGGGCGAAAAACATGTTATTTTTAATGATTTTGAGCGTTTGGAACCTTTCTCCCATGATGAAATACCGGGGAAAAAGTATCGTAATATGCCTGATGTCGTAGTGAGTCCGGCTGATGCCAGCGAAATTTCTGCAATTGTCAAACTTGCAAATATTGAAAAAATCCCAATAACTCCGCGCGGTGCTGGTTCGGGACTCTCTGGTGGCGCTGTTCCTATTCATGGAGGTATTGTAATTACTACTGACCGGATGAATAAAATTCTGGAAGTTGATTTGAAAAATATGATGATTGTAGTTGAACCCGGTGTTATTTCAAATGACATTAATGAACATGTAAAACAGTTCATTCTTTTTTAGGCCGAAAAGGCAATGAGTATGGAAAGGTGTTTCATGGGAGGCAAGGTTGCTGAAAATGCGGGGGGGGGGAAGGCCGTGAAATATGGCGTTACATCCCGATATGTTTTAGGGCTTGAAGTTGTAACACCTCTCGGCGATATTGTTAATTTAGGTGGAAAATTGCTTAAAGATGTTACGGGATATAACCTTGTGCAACTAATGGTTGGTTCTGAGGGAACTCTCGGCATATTTACCAAAATAATTCTTAAATTAATTCCGCTGCCTAATTATCAAACTGACTTGCTTTGTCTCTTTAAAACGACAGAAGATGCGATTGCTATTGTTCCTGAAATAATGGAGAAAACAGGTATTATTCCAACATCGCTTGAATTCATAGATCATACTGCTTTTACCGCAGCCTGCAGTTACCTTAATGAAACCATTCCATATCATAATTGTGGCGCAATGTTGTTAATCTCTGTAGATGGTACTACAAAAGCACAAGTTGAGCATGAATATGAGACAATCGGAATGTTTTGTGAAGCCAATGGAGCATTTGAAGTATTTGTGGCGGACAATCCGGCAACCTCTGAACGCATTTGGAAAATAAGACGAAACATTGGCGAAGCATATAATGTTTTCTCCAACAGGCAGAGTGGTGAAGACCTTGTTGTGCCTCCTGCTGAAATACCTCAAGTTATTTCCAGACTTCAGGATATAGCCGCTAAATATGGTGTGATTATTCCAACCTTCGGGCATGCTGGAGATGGTAATATTCATGCCAGAATAGTGTGTCCACCGGAGTGGAGTAATGAAAAATGGAATAGCATTCTGCCTGAGATTCTCAAGGAAGTTTATTCAGATATTGCGCGATTAGGCGGAAAAATTTCAGGTGAACACGGGATTGGTCACAAACGAAAAAAATATATGAAGTATGTAGTATCTGAAGAATACCTTAATATGCTTCGTGCTATTAAATCGTCTTTAGACCCTGCCAATATTATGAACCCAGGCAAAATTTTTGATGTTTGACGCAATAATCTACTTGGATGATTATGTGGTGGAGGCAAAAAAACAGGCGGCTTGATGTATCGTTCCGCCAATATCTCGCAATTCCGGCATCTCAACGCGGCAGATGTCTTGTGCTAAAGGACATCTTGGATGGAAAGGACAGCCAGTTGGCGGGTGCATTGGCGAAGGGACATCTCCTGCCAGAATAATTCTTTTCCTTCCGGTTTTCTGATCTATTGACGGAACGGCCGAGAGCAGGGCTACTGTATATGGATGTGCCGGGCTTGAACAAACTTCTGAACTGAGTCCGCTTTCAACTATTTTGCCGAGATACATTACCATAATCCTTCGACTGATATGTTCAACAACCGCAAGGTCATGTGCAATAAACAGGAATGATACATTGGTTCTGCTTTGAATCTCCATTAGCAAATTAATGATTTGCGCCTGAACGCTTACATCAAGCGCTGAAACAGGTTCATCGGCAATAATTAGTTTGGGATTAACGGCCAAAGCTCTTGCAATGCCGATGCGTTGTCGTTGTCCTCCACTGAACTGGTGCGGATACCTGAAAAGATGTTCGCCGCTCAATCCGACCATTATTAGTAATTCTGCTGCTTTTTCAACGCGTTCAGACTGTTTTAATTTTGTATGCAGTTGCAATACTTCGTTCAATGCTGCAAAAATTGTCATCCGTGGATTTAAAGAGCCGTATGGATCCTGAAAAATCATCTGAAAGTTATGCCGCGCACGGCGTAACGCACCTCCATTTAGTTTTCCTATTTCCACGCCATCTATGCGGAATGTTCCAGAGACTGGATTTTCAAGCCTGACAATGGTCCGGCCCAAAGTACTTTTACCACACCCGCTTTCGCCAACAAGCCCAAGTGTCTCTCCTGATTCAAGCCGAAAAGTTACACCGTCAACCGCCCTGACATGACGTAGAGGTTTAAACCATCCATCTTTAACCGGATACCACACTTTCAGATTATCAACTTCTAATAGCGACATATTTATAATTTTTTCATTTTATAATCGAGGCACGTTTGGCTTTTAATTTTTCCTGCAATAATACTTCGCAATCTTTGAGGAATTGTTGAAGGTAGTCTTTTTTCATGTGAATATCAAGGGCAGCTTGGTCTCTCCAATTTTCATATAGAAAAAACTCACCGGTATTACCATCAATTTCGTGTAACTCATAACAAATATTTCCTGATTCGCTGCGAGTAAGTTTTGCCAGTTCGGTTAATCGTGCTTTAAGCTCTTCAAAACGTTCAGGTTTTGCCGTACCTGTTACTAATAATGTAATTTGTTTACTCATGTATCACCCTATATTTAATTTGTATCGATTATGGATTATTTCAGTTTATTATTTTAGAGAAGATATCATTTCATCAATTCTGAGCATTTTTTGTTTCAGATCCTCATAATATGTTCTGGCTTCTCGAACAACATTTTCTGGCGCACGGTCAACAAAAGCCGGATTATTCAATTTTGCTTCAGAACCCTTGATCCAACCTGTCAGTTGCTGTTTTTGAGCTTGCAATTTAACTCTTTCTGCATTGATGTCAATCAAACCCTGCAATGGCATATAGATGGTACCAATATTAGCCATCATTGAGGGAGCCGAACTACTCGCAGCGTCATAATCGACTGTTGAAATCATAACATCCTCGGCATTGAGCAAAAATTTTACAGAATCAATTTCAGCTTGCAGAAAAGCCGATGCTGCCTCATTGACTGTTTTGATATAATAGTTAACTTTTCTGCCGTTTGGAATATTATAATTCGCTTTCAATGCCCGTCCTGATGAAACAATCTGAAATTTGCCATTCATCTGTTCGAGTAAAACAGAACCAGGTGCTTCAACTGGAATATTTTTTTCATTCAGCGGTCTTGGGAATGGTGCATACATAATTGTTTCATTTTCGTTGATGAATCCCATTTGATGCGCAAGTTCTTCGGTAATGAACGGCATAATCGGATGCAATAGACGTAAAATTTTATAAATTACGAAATCTAATACTGCTACGGCCTGAGCTTTGCTTTCGCCACCACCACGCAGTCTGATTTTTTCCGCTTCAATAAACCAATCGCAGAAATTGCTCCAAACCAACTCGTAAATTTCATGCGCCGCATAGTGGAATCGATATTCTTTGAGTGAACTATCTGCCATGACAATTGCTTTATCCAGAAGTGCAAGCATCCACTTTTCATCGGATGTCAGCTGTTTAATATTAATTCCGGACAAATCATTGAAACTGTCTGAAACCGGTCCCTGCATTTGTCTGAATCTACAGGCATTCCATAATTTATTGGCAAAATTGCGTCCTATTTCGCATTTTTCATTGCTGTAACGGATGTCCATTCCAAGCGGAGCTATATAGGTTATTGAAAAACGTAAAGCGTCGGCGCCATAATTGGCTATTACATCCAGAGGGTCCGGAGAATTGCCGAGTGATTTGCTCAATTTCCGGCCTTGATCATCACGGATTATGCTGGTAAAGTAAACATTTTTAAATGGTAACTCCTGCTTAAATTCGTATCCAGCCATAATCATTCTGGCAACCCACAAAAAGATTATGTCTGGACCGGTGACCAGATCAGCCGTAGGATAAAAGTAGCGCAATTCTTCGGTATCTTCCGGCCAACCCATAACAGAAAACGGCCATAGCCATGAACTGAACCATGTGTCAAGAACATCCTCATCCTGCCGCCATCCATTTCCCTCCGGTGCGGACATACCAACATACATCTCGCCATTATCATTATACCAGGCTGGTATTCGGTGTCCCCACCATATTTGGCGACTGATACACCAGTCTTTGATATTTTCCATCCAGTGAAAATATGTTTTGGTCCAGTGTTCTGGATAAAACTTAATTTTGCCACTGCGAACAGCATCCATTGCCGGTTTGGCAAGCTCATCCATTTTGGCAAACCATTGCTCGCTGATTACTGTTTCAATCGGTACATCACCACGTTCAGAATAACCAACATTGTGTACAATATCCTCAATCTTGACCATTAATCCAGCTTGTTCTAAGTCATGAATAATTTTTTTGCGGCATTCAAACCTGTCAAGACCTGTATAATGTTTTCCAGCATTTTCATTCATTGTTGCGTTATTATTCATTACGTTAATGAAATCAAGTTTGTGTCGAGTTCCTACTTCAAAGTCATTAGGGTCGTGGGCCGGGGTAATCTTCACACAGCCTGTACCTTTGGACGGATCAGCATATTCATCCGCAATGACTGGAATTTTACGATCAGTCAAAGGGAGGTTAACCGTTTTACCAATAAGATGCTGGTAACGTTCATCGGCAGGATGTACCGCTACTGCCGTATCCCCCAGCATTGTTTCGGGACGAGTAGTTGCAATTTCCATAAAACCGGAACCATCAGAAAGCGGATATTTATAGTGATAAAATTTACCCTTAACTTCTTTATGTATTACCTCCTCATCCGATAAGGCGGTTTTTGAAACTGGACACCAGTTAATCATTCGCCGACCACGGTAGATATAACCTTTGTTGTAGATTTCGACGAATACTTTGCGTACTGCATGACTCAGACCTTCATCCATTGTAAAACGTTCACGTTCCCAATCACACGACGAACCCAGACAACGCAATTGTTTAATGATTGTACTGCCATACTCGTTTCGCCACTCCCATACTTTGCGAATGAATTCATCCCGGCCTAATTCATCCCGGCTGGTATCATGTTTTTCTCGAAGATAACGCTCAATCCTGCTTTCAGTTGCAATTCCGGCATGATCTGTACCTGGAAACCAGCATACTTCATCACCCAGCATCCGATGCCAACGGGCCAGGATATCTTGAAGTGTATTATTCAGCACATGCCCAAGTGTCAAGATTCCAGTGATGTTCGGCGGAGGGATTACAATTGAATATGCCGGTTTGTCAGGATTGGGTTTTCCGTGAAAATACTTGCGATTTTCCCAAATTGGATACCATTTCTTTTCTACCTCTTCAGACTCATAAGCCTTGGGCATTTCCCTGATATCGTCCATAAATTTGCTCCATATTATATTTATTGCTGATTACATCATTACAGGGTAACTAATAAAATTTCAGATAGATAATTTATACAAATCTATAACACTAAAATAGAACTTGATTAGCGCGTCTAATATAACACATTTATACGAATTTTGTAATAAGATTCAATAAAGAATAAAAGGAATTCTTAAATAAATTTCAGAACCAAAAAAATAATTTTAAAATTATTAATTGAAACGTTTAATAATTCCAACAGCAGCGAAAGAGTGAATTAATGTACAGGAAAATGGACTCAAGATGAAAGAGAAAAGACAAGTTGCCGGTACTAATTGAGCAAGAAATGACGAAATGACAATAAGTGTAACATACAATAATAATATCTATTGCAACAATTAACGAATCAGCAGCGTTACAATGAATCAATCATCATCATCATCTTTAATATGTTTAGTTTTTCCTAATATATCTTCAGGGTTTACCGGTGTATAATTCAGGCTGATATTCGGCTGTTCATGCTTGACAACTGGCACTGACTTTAAGTTAACATTTGAATGAGCTGTTACAGAATTAATTGCGATATGATCACGGTCGATTTCGCGTGAAGATGCCGGATGTGTAAGATGAACAGAAGGATTCACAACGTTCTCATGCTTAATAACTCCAGGCGATAGTGGCGGATGAGTGGCATGAATTGACTGAACAGGTGTTTTGCCGTGCTCAATAACTCCAGGCGGCAGTGGCGGATGAGTGGCATGAATTGACTGAACAGGTGTTTTGCCATGCTCAATAACTCCAGGCGGCAGTGGCGGATGAGTGGCATGAATTGACTGAACAGGTGTTTTGCCATGATCAATAACTCCAGGCGGCAGTGGCGGATGAGTAGTGACGTTTTGAATCGTTGGGGCTGCAGATGTTTTTGAGGACATTGTTTTAGCATGTTCTTGAATCGGATGGCGCAAACTGCCAGATGCTGGTTCGTGATTTCGTCCTGTTGAATGTTGTTGACCTGCAACAATATTTTTAGGTATTTGCAAATTAGAAGATAAATTATCTTGTGGCATTCCTGAATGCGTGTTTGATAAAGCTTGATTGGAGTGTTTTTTTGAAGTTTCAGCAGCGACGGTGCCGGTGTTAGTTTTTCCGGTTTCTGAATTACTTTGATGCATGCCAACAGAAACATATTCATTAGACACTGTAGAGATAGTGTTGGAGGCATCAATATCTGAATGCGTTTGAATAGCAGATGGAGTCTTGTTGACATCCATTTTTTTGTGTCGCAGAATGTCCTCAGTATTGAATTCGGTTTCGACGTTTTCCTGTGTCTCTACTTTGCCCATTCTTAATTCATAAAGCAACTTGTTAGACCGTTGCAACTCGACAATGATTTCGGCGATGGAACCATCAAGCCTTTTTGCATGCCAGACAATACTATTCAGTTCAACATCGCTTTTCCCTCTGAATTTTTCAAATTCTAAGAAAAACCTGCTGAATTTGCAAATAAGGATAATAAAAACGACACAGGTAATCAGCCCTGTAGAAACCAAAGCCAATAATAGAATCGGCAGTGCCATATCCATAGTTGACCTCCAGGTTTGTATTGTTAAAACCTACTGCTTTATAACCTATCGCAGGAAGTTTCAAAAGTCAATTAAATTAGCTGGATAACATGACAAAAAAGAAATTCAAACGATTGTGGGTATTAACAAGATACAGCTCGTGAATATCTCATTATTCAGTTTGAATTCAACCACTCAGGCAGTTTTATACTTTTAATGCCACCCTGAATTTTACTTTTGGAATAGATAGTAACAGGCGCTGTTCCATTTTGAACAATATCTAACCTGGATGCGGCAGCACCGGACAAATCAATATCACGTCCATCAATAAAGGGTCCGCGATCATTGATTTTCACAACAACACGACGATTATTTGTATCATTTATAACCAGAACAAATGTTCCCAGGGGTATGGAACGATGCGCAGCGGTATAGAATGGTCCTGGTAAAAACCATTCGCCGGATGTAGTACGCTTGAAATAAAAACCACGACCATAATGCGAGGCTACACCTGATTCAAGGTAGTACCATGTCCCCCAATCAAAAGATGGAGTGAAGTAAAAAAAATACAAACCGCATATAACAAAAGAGAAAAAAAGAAAAGTTCGTCTGGCACTAACTGAAATGTCACATTTTTTCCCTATAAATTTACCGGCAAGCCATGGCAGGATAAACAGGTAATAGAAAATCTTGCCTGCAACACGAAAAAAGTTTTCCAGCCATTCGCAAAATTTACGACAAAAATTAATTTTACCTATACCATGCAAAATTTCTCTAAACAGCAGAAAAATCCATTTGGAAAAGATGATGAGTATTTTAATCGCATTGCGAAACAAAACCCACCATATTTTTCCGCAGAGATCAATTGTTTTTAAAGCTGGACTAACAGATTTTTCAACCATATTTTTGCTGTTGTTGTTTCATATTATTGTCGCGAAAACGGTGGAAAAAGTAGCAAGTATAAATCACTTTTTACTGAAAAATATCAAGGTAATTTATTATTAGAAGATATTGAAAATTCACAGTAATTTAAAGTACTGTTAACCGAATGATATTAACATCATTCGGTTAACCTGAAAACACGGCTAAAAATCGACAAAGAGTTACAATTATTACGGCAAGGAAAATTTGTTAATAAACAAAGCTTCAATACCGAACAACTTTTCGTTAATTACATCCGCATCCGCCACTGTTGCATCCGGATTCGCAATCACAATCGCATTCACAGGCAAAATGTTTCCTGATCCGTTCAACTACCTGATCCGGCGTGAAGCCAAATTTTTCAGTTAGCACCTTGTATGGCGCTGATGCGCCAAAAGTATCAATCCCGATTGCAAGACCTTCGCTGCCAACAAAACGATGCCATCCAAAAGTTGAACCGGCTTCTATCGAAACTCTTGTGCCGCATTCAGGTGGCAATACCGCATCTTGATAATCTTTGTTCTGTCTCAAAAATAATTCTTGAGATGGCATGGAAACAACACGAACACCGCAACCTTTTGACCTGATAATTTCAGCGGACTTCAATGCCAGATTAACTTCTGATCCAGTGGCAATTAGAATAATTTGAAAGTCTTCGTCATCACTAAGCACGTATGCACCACGTTCAACATCAATTCTTGCAGCCTGTTCTGCCGTAAGCGGTTCAAGGTCTTGTCGTGTCAACATAATTGCAACCGGTCCTTTAGCGCGAAGTGCTGCCGCCCAGGCATGTGCTGTTTCATAAGCGTCAGCCGGACGGATTGAAATCATTCCTGGAATGGTACGCAACATTGCCAATTGTTCAATAGGTTCATGAGTTGGACCATCTTCACCGACATAAAAAGAGTCATGAGTAAATACATAAATTTCGTGTAGTCCCTGCAACGCCGCAAGTCTGATTGCCGGCTTCATGTAATCAGAGAAAACAAAAAATGTTGATGTGTATGGAATGATAGTTTCATACAAAGCCATACCGTTGCCGGCCATCCCCATCGCAAGTTCACGTACACCAAAATGAAAATTTGAACCAGAACGATTTTCTGGCGAGAACCCTGGCGCGTCTTTGATGTTGGTTTTAGTTGAAGGTGCCAAATCGGCAGCTCCACCAACAAGGGAAGGAACCAAAGCGGCAGCGCGTTGGAGGATTTCTCCTCCTGAAGCGCGACTGGCAATCGGCTTTCCTGTCGGAGCAACTTTAAGTAATTCCTCAAGTATATTTTCCGGAACCACTCGATTTATCATTTTGCTTAAAATATCTGTTTTATCAGGATTATCATCAAGGAATTTTTGGAATTTTATATCCCAAACGGCAGCGTTGCTTAATAGCTGTTTAACCTTGTCGTCAATGAATTTTTGCACTTCAGGCATTACGAAGAACGGTGTTTCGGGCATTCCCAAGTTAGTTTTGGCGGCATCAACCTCATCTTGACCAAGCGGTTCGCCATGCGCTGAAGACTTGCCTTGCTTATTAGGCGCTCCAAATCCAATTTTGGTTTTTCCTATAATCAGTGTAGGGCGTCCGTCAGAAATAACTGCCTCAGCCAGGGCTTTGTCGCATTCTTCAATATCATTGGCATTGGCAATGTTTATAACTCGCCAATTGTAAGCAGCAAACCTCGCCCCAACATTTTCAGAAAATGCCAAATTGGTTGAACCTTCAATTGTAATTGAATTATCGTCATAAAAGCATATAATGTTGTCAAGTTTTTGATGACCGGCAAGAGAAGCAGCTTCTGAAGTAACTCCCTCCATCATGCAACCATCGCCACAAATTACAAAAAAACGACTGTCTACCAATTCAGTCTTGTCCAAACCAGTTTTAGCTGCAAAATATTTGTTTGCCATTGCCATGCCGACCGCGGAGGCAAAGCCGCTACCTAATGGACCGGTAGTGATATCAACGCCAGCGGTGTGATTATATTCCGGGTGGCCTGGAGTCTTACTTTGCCATTGACGGAATTGTTTTATTTCATCCATTCCCAATCCATAGCCAAAGAGATGCAGTAAAGAATATTCCAGCATTGAACCATGTCCTGCAGAAAGAATAAAGCGGTCTCTCCCGAGCCATTTTGGATTGCTGGGATTATGACGCATATATTTATACCAGACCATAAGAGCATAGTCAGCACATCCCATGGGCATGCCAGGATGTCCTGATTTTGCTTTTTGGACAGCCTCAGCGGATATTATCCGAATCGTGTTCGCAGTTAGTTTTAATAATGATAAATCTGTCATGACTTTTAAATTATCCTTTCAATATTAATGAATTTAGACTGGAAATTTCAATTTAATAAGATAACTTCAGAAAGAGATGTTTTCAATTAATAATAAAATAATATTTATTGAATAATAAATATTAGTGAGAGCTGATGCGGATGCGCTGTTAGTGTTTTATTCAACGGTATAAATTTGATTTCTTTTACACAAAATAACTTTAACTGAAATTACAGAAGATTTAAATATCATTTTTATAGAAATGAAGGCAATTATTGATTATGGCAGAGCGTTTCGTAACTTCAACTTTAAATAAAAAAGATGTGACAAGAGACAATACGTTACGTCCTATAAGGTTTTCAGAATTCCCTGGTCAAGTTAAAGTGAAAGAACGTTTGGAACTTTATGTGGAAGCAGCAAAAGGTCGCAATGAGCCACTCGGACATCTTCTGCTTAGTGGTCCCCCTGGTCTTGGCAAAACAACTTTAGCATATATTATCGCTCATGAAAAAGGTGCTAATATTAAAACTTCCAGTGGGCCAGTAATTGAGAAACCTGGCGATTTAGCTGGATTGCTTACGTCATTACAAGACGGAGATGTTTTGTTTATTGATGAAATCCATCGGCTTAATACAACAGTGGAAGAATATCTTTACAGCGCTATGGAAGATTTTTTCATTGATATCATGCTTGATCAGGGACCAGGCGCGCGCTCTGTAAGACTCAATGTTCCACACTTTACTTTGCTTGGTGCGACGACGCGTTCCGGAATGCTATCGGCACCGTTGCGATCCCGTTTTGCGTTGTCATGCCGCTTGGACTACTATGAGGTTGATGATCTTGAGACCATTATCAAACGCTCAGCTTCTATTTTGGATATTGAAATCGAGGGGGAGGGGGCGGCAGAAATTGCACGACGCTGCCGTGGAACGCCACGAATTGCAAATAATTTATTGAGTTGGTCCAGAGATTACGCTCAGGTGCGTGCTGACAGAATCATTACCGGGGCAACAGCTGCGGCTGCACTATCAATGCTTGATATTGATAATGAAGGACTTGATGAAATGGATAACCGGATTCTTGAAGTTATACTTGAAAATTATAATGGCGGACCGGTTGGTATCAAAACAATTGCTGTTGCCGTCGGCGAAGAGGAGGGTACGATTGAAGAAGTTTACGAACCATTTCTTATACAAGGCGGCTACTTGAAGCGGACAGCACAAGGGCGTATGGCGACAGATAAAGCAAGGACTAAACTTGGTTTGCCTCCTCGCGTCAAGAATGATAAAAAATCAACAAATCAACCTGATATGTTTGATTATGGTCATGAAAATTAAAATATCTAATAATAAAATTAAGGAGCTGGAATGAAAAATTGGTTTGCCGGTTTACTGGAACTTCAAAATGTCGATATGAGACTGCGTAATTTAAAGTTGCGTCAGGAAATGTTGCCCAAAGAACTGAAATCTTTGGATCAGGAAATACTTGAGATTAACAGCAAACTGAAAGATGAAAATGAAAATATTAAAAAAACCGAATTGGAAATAAAAAAAATAGAAGGCAATATTGCCCAGGTAAATGAAACTATAAGAAAAATTCAGGCCAATTCCGCAATGGTCAAGAAAAACAATGAATATCAGGCAATGTTGCATGAAATTGAACAGCATAAAGCCAATATCAGCGACTTTGAAAGCAAAGAGATAAATTTGCTTGACGTATTGGAAAGTCAAAAAAACGAACACCGTGAACAGGAAAAGCTATCGCGTAACAGAATAAAAAATATTACTGACAATCAAACAGAATTAAAACAATTGGCAGAAGATGTAGTCTCAGAAATTGTAACCTTGAATCAAGAACGGGAACAGAAAACTAAAGAAATAGATCAGGAATTGCTTTCTCACTATAACCGCCTTTTGAAATCACAAGGATGTCCGGTAGTGAATGTCAGTAACGGGATTTGTGGAAATTGTCATTTAAAATTGACCCCGCAAACACTCGCGGAAACAAAAAAAGGTGCAATGGCGGTGTGTGACAATTGTCAGCATTTGCTTTATACTAACAATGAGACATGATTGTTAGCTTTAGAATTTAAACAAATAATTTTGTTTGATTTTGTTAGGTCGAATCCAGAGATTTACTAATTTTTTGCACCTCTAAATGTTTCTTAAGTCTTTGCAATCTACCACCTTCCTGCTATAGTTGGATAATAATTTACAATTAAATTATTCTGTTCATGAATATTGCATAAATATGTCAATGAATGGTTAAACAATGTATAAATGCCGGAAAAAAAGTTAGCTTTGCTTTAAATTTCCCCAAAATAAGCTATATTCGCAAGTGTAACTGTATACTATAACAATGGAAATTATTCATAATAAATTATTTTGACAATGGTTTTATAGGGAAAATATTTAATAATTTATAAGCAGGGGATTATCTGTAAACAGATGAAGAAGTGGCAACATAATTACGATAGTATGAAAAGGCATTGGTTGTTTCTGCCGACATTGGACTATTATGTTTTGCGCGAATTTATGATTCACATGAGCGTACTGATGTTGGTATGCGTTATTCTTTTTATAGTTGGCGACGTTTTTAGTGACCTTTCTGATTTTCTGGATGCAAAAGCAACAGTCAGTCAAATGTTAAGTTTCTTTTTATTGAAACTACCCGGGAATGTCCGTTTTATTATGCCAATTTCTGTGTTGTTGGCATGTATGTGGACAATGGCGACGTTCGGCAAACACATGGAAGTTACGGCGATGCGTGCCTCTGGCATTTCACTATTTCGTTGTGGTGGTTCTATTTTTGTTATTGGTCTTGTTGTTACAGGGCTGAATTTTTGGTTTAATGAAGCGTTGGTACCATATACTGAGAAAGAGGCTGAAGTCGTAAAAATAGCGGCTATTCGTTCACAACAACGGGCTGCTCAATTCCAGAATATGTTGACCTACCGCAGTCCTGACAAGCAGAGGACGTGGTTGTTTAAAACTTTTGCATCAGACGGAGAGCATAAGTCTGTCACCTTAAAATCTTTTCGACTCGACGGCACTTTGGAATGGGATATAACAGCACAAACCGCCCGCTATAATGCAAAGGAGGGATGGACTTTTGAAAAAGTATCAATTACTCCTTACAGTTTTGACGGTTTGGTACCCAAAAATTCTCAACGCATCCCTGCATTGAAAAAAAATCTAAAAGAAATACCGGAAAATCCTGAAGATATTTTGAACGCAATAAAAGACGAAGATGAATTGTCAATATGGGCAATTATGGAGATATTGCATAAAACAAAAAACATGGCATCACGCTGTGAAGCAATATTTCTTACAGTTCTTTATTACCGGTTGGCGTTCCCATGGTCATGCTTCCTGGCGGTATTCCTGGGGATTCCTTTAGCCACTAAGAATGAACGTTCCGGAATTATGCTTGCAGTAATTTCAGCTATCGTTATTATTGTAATTTATCAGGTTACATCACAAATTTTTCTTGTACTGGGCAAGCAAGGATTATTAAATCCCATGATTGCCGGATTGGCACCGACTGTTGCGTTTATCTTGTTCGGCTGGTATAATGTTTTCAAAAACAGAAACTGATTGGTGTGAAAATGCCAAAAAGAGCCAAACGCGGTAATGCGATTTATAATTTTGTCAGTTTCCTTATGTTGCCATTGATAGCGGTGAACCTCTATTGTTGCTGGAAAATTTCAGAACTGAATGCAACGCTGGGTTTGCAAATATTCAGCTCAGTGATTAATGGATTGTCTCAGTTGATTGTTGTTATTATAGCAAATACTGTCGCCATCACTATTCTTATCATAATGAGGGAGGGATGAAGATGATTAAAGATGAATATTATACCGAAGTCGAAAAAAAGAAAATCTTGAAATTTATCCGTGGAATAATTCAATCAACACTTGAAAGCAAACCATTGCCGACGTTGGATGATGATGTTTCGATAAAACTGTCAGAACGCGGTTCATGCTTTGTAACTTTGCACCTGGAAGGTGCGTTACGAGGTTGTATTGGAAATATCGAGGCATTTGAACCGTTAAAACAAAACATTACCCGAAATGCAGTAAATGCCGCATTCAGAGATCCACGTTTCCATCCTTTGAGTGAAGATGAGTTGTCTGATGTGGAAATAGAAATCTCAATACTTACACCTTCAACTCCAATTGCGTCATGGCATGATTTTGAAATCGGTAAACACGGAATAATCCTTTCATGTCTTGGTCGTTCTGCTGTATTTTTGCCTCAGATTGCGGTTGAACAAAATTGGGACAGAGAAACTACACTTGCCCATTTGAGCATGAAAGCCGGGCTTGATTCTGATGCGTGGCAGAGTAAAGATGCCAGATTTAATGTTTTTCAGGCTGTCGTTTTTTCAGAAAAGGATTTTGTTTGAAAACATGCGTTACCGGATTGATAACTATAAGTTGAAAGTTACGGATATACCCTCTGGACTTATCGATATTGATAGCAGTTTGAGCCGGTTTATGGCCAAATCATTTTCCTTGAATCTATCTGAAATTTCTAATTGGAAAATAATCAGCAAGAGCATTGACGCCAGAGGCACTGTTCCAGCATTGGTCTATAGTATCGAATTTGACAGTGCCATTCTTATTCATAATCATTTAATAAAACCAATCGTTGACACTAATTTTTCGGAGGAATTTGAGCTTCCGAAATGTCTTTCAACACGCCCCCATACTTCTCAACCCCTTATTATTGGCGCAGGTCCTGCCGGATTGATGGCGGCTTATATTCTTGCAGCATCCGGTCGCCGTCCAATAGTTTTTGAACGTGGTTTTGATGTTGACCATCGCATTAATGATATTGCTTCATTTCATGCCACCAGACAATTTAATGCTGAAAGCAATTATTTATTTGGTGAAGGTGGTGCAGGAACATTTTCTGATGGTAAGCTATATACCAGGATTAGAGATGTGCGCTGTAATTTTGTTTTGCAGACATTTATTGACGCCGGTGCCCCTGCTGAAATAGCCTATTTGAAACGACCACATATAGGATCAGATATTCTCCCGGCGATGGTAAAAAATATTCGTCACAAGATAGAGAAATTGGGCGGTGAATTTTGTTTTGGCAAAAATATAGAGCAAATTATTATTGGCAATCGACGTTGTTCGGGGATTATCACTGCTCGCGGGGAAAAAATTGAATCAGAAACTGTAATTATTGCTCATGGCCTGGGCGGAAGAAATTTGACACAACAACTTATTTCAAATGGAGTTGAATATCAACTTAAAGGTTTTCAAGTTGGTTGCAGAATTGAACACAAGCAAGTTATGATTGATCGGAATCAATACAAGTTGCCGTCACGTCCGCATTGCCTTGGGGCAGCAGAATATAATCTAGTGAGCCGCCCACCAGAAAATTCACACATTCCTGGAGTAAGCACTTTCTGCATGTGTCCGGGAGGTGTAATCTTACCTTCGACTGCATTTGACGGGCAGTTGTCAACCAACGGAATGAGTTGTTTTGCTCGTGCTGGTGAATTTGCCAACTCATGCATGATTGTCACTCTTCCTCCAGAAATATTCCAAACCCAACTTGAAGCCTTTAATCTTTTGACGGAAATGGAACGTCAGGCGTTCAATCTTGGCGGCAATGATTACACCGCACCGGCTCAAGATGCCATAGCTTTTGTCCGCCGGGAAAATCATCTTTCCGACAATGTTAGCAGTTACTGTTTTGGTTTGCGCCAGTCGAGGGTGGACGAAATTCTTCCTAAAACAGTGACCAGCGCGATGACTACAGCATTGTTGCATTTTAATAAAATTATGCCAGGTTTTATTAAAGGAAAGATAATAGGAATAGAAACATTTATTTCCAGTCCGGTACGATTAAATCGTAATCCTGATACCGGTGAGAGTTCAATTCCCGGGCTGTTTATTGCCGGAGAAGGAGCCGGTTTTGCCGGTGGTATTATGTCCGCAGCTATTGATGGGATTAAAACTGCTGAAAGCGTTATAAATCTATATTGAAATTTTCTCAATAATAATACGAATATAAGTAACAGCAATTATTTATTTGCAGATAAAATTTATAACATATAAAACTGGCATTGCCAGCTAAAGTATTGTATATTCATTTGTTTTAAGTTTTTAATATTATTACATAAATCAACTGTAATCAAGTGGCTATTGACGTTTTTACTGTTCATAAAATAAAACCTAAAACTGATATTGGTACGATGCTTTTACTTGAAATTTGCCAAACCATAATTACACAGGAGTAGTTAGAAGATGAACGAGGGGAGAAAGATTATATATCTTAGCGGACCTATCATGGATGAACATGCCGGATTAGCCAGGGAGTGGCGAGAACAGGCAAAGGAACTGCTGCATGCTAATTTTGACACTTTGGATCCAATGAGAAGAAAATTTATTGACAGGCAGGTTGACAGCTCTAATGAAATTGTTGAATTTGATTTGCAGGATGTCAGAGATGCTGATATTATCCTTGTAAATTATAACAAACCCAGTATTGGCACAAGCATGGAAGTTTTCTATGCCGCGCATGATTTAGGTAAGTTTGTTGTGGCATTTTCACCTTTCTCTTTTGTTGATTGCAGTCCATGGATGATAAAATATTGTACTAAAATTCTAGTATCGCTTGAAGATGCGTGCCAATATATATCAAATCATTTTAGCGAGGAGAAACTAAGCAGTAACAGGCGGCGACGTACAGTGGCCTCATCGCGTTCCAGACGCATATCATTGTAAATTAATTTAGTCTGGACTTGAATAGTTAACCAATAGACATTAATTTACTGTATATGTGTTTGCTGTATGGTTGTTCATGCTCAATACTTATGTTACATTAAACCAAACATATTTAGGTAGTAAAGTTAATACAGCATTCGCCAATATCCTGTTTTTTTAGATTGTTTTGTGTATGGTGGCGGATATTATTTAAACCGTTCATCATTTATTTACTAACTTGAGGCTTGGTAAGCCCTAAACACTTGGGAATTATTTAATAATGAAAAAGGGATTGCGAGTATTTCTAATGGTGTTTCTCTTTGTGATGCTGGCGGCTAGCTGTTTTGCATTAATACAATACATTTATCAAACATCCTCATTTTTTCGTGGATTATTTGAAGGCAGTGTAAATAACGGTGGCGGGGTTGCATTGAATAATGGCTACACTCCTGCTAACGGCGGCACCCAGGAATGGGCGGTTTTTTACAGTAAATTGTCCTTTTATATTTTTGCGACAATCATGGTCATGCAACTTACTGCACTATTCTTGGCCTCTGCTATTTTTGTCGGAATCAGACGCAGTCTGGAGGCCGTCGAATTAAAACTTAAAAAGTTGGATAATGCTGATATTTTTCTTGATTTGCCTTTATACATAGGGTTATTCGGGACAGTTTCCTCTTTTATCGTAATGGCGTTTAATCCGCAAATCAGTCGGCTGATAGCTTATGCCTCGACACTGGTTGGAATTATCTTTAGTGTTATACTCCGTCTTTCATTGCAATTTCCTATTCGCCAGAAGTTACTGGACGTTGCGGCAAACTTGAAGAAAACACAGCATGGAGATCAATTGCCGTGAATCGTTCAATTCTGATTGTAATCTGCGACTTTATTGTATTGTCGGTGATGTCGTTTAGCACTGGCGTTGCGCCTGCTGGTCAGTCCCATTCTGGCGGTACAGTTATTGACGAAACGACGGCGAGAGTAGTAGTTGATGAGTTAACAAAGAAAAAGATTTCATTAGAGATAGCTAAAAGAGAGTTACAAATTCAGAGAAATTCAGTAAGCGGAAAACAGCTAAAAGATATAACTGGCGAAATTGCCGCCATTCAGAAAAATATTGATGAACTTAAGTCCAAAGAGAAAAATACCAAACCGCAACTTCCCCCGGGAATAAAGTCAGAACTTGATTCTGCCATTAAGGCTTTGTCTAATAGTCAAAACAATACGCATTTAACCGATAAAGAAATGGCGATGCTCGGTAAGCGACTATTAATTATAAAAGACGAGTTAAAGAACAAAACCGATTCGTTGTCGGCTGCTAGCGAAGAATTAGAGGAAACAAAAAAACGTTTGAAAGATATTGAAAGTAACTTTACTAAGTCTTCCTCTGAATTAAAAAAAACAAAAGATACGTTATCCAATACCGAAGAAAAACTACATAGTGCATCAAGCGAGTTGGTAGTCGTAAAGGGACAGGCGAATGAGGCAAAACTCGAAGGTGCTTATGTTCGAGGACGTCTGGATGAAGCCAGCCGGCAGTTGGCCGAAACAAGAAGTAAGATGGAAAAATCCAACCGTTCAGCAACCCAGACGGCATTGGAACTTGCTGCAACGCAGAAACAGATTGAAAACTTTAAAAATCTTTATAACCGTGCCGTCATGGAAATCAGCAACTCGAGAAACGAATTAGACTTGCTGAGAAAAGAACAGCTTGAATCCAGGGAAAAACTTGATGAAAAGCAACGTTTGTTAATGGATACCAAAGTGGCATTGCAATCAGCCCAAACCTCTCTAGACGAAACAAAGTTAAGACTCAAAGATGCAGAAGAACGTCTTCGTAGTGATGCTTTGCAGCGTTATAGTGCCTCTGCGGTAAAATTGAATTTTGCTATTAAAGAAAAAAGGTTTATGTCTGATTATTCTGCAAATGAATCCTTTTATCTTCCAGAACTGACTATCGACAAAAAAAGTTATGTGGCAATAAATTTTAATATTATCACTGGTTTATTTAAAGATATTTCAGGATATAGCAAGGTTTACAGTTTAAGTTACGCCATTGGCGAACCGCTTGAAAATGATTCCAAAAATTTCAAATCAGTTTCCGGTCCGATTATATCTTTGAATTATGACAATCGTGCTTGTCTATTGGAGATTCCAAGTTTACGAAAGGGAATGAAGCCAATTACATTCTCGCAGTTGAAATCAAGAGGATTGCAGAACCTTTTTTTATTTAAGTCCAGCAGTTTTGGTAAACGTACCTGCAATCTGGAGGGAAGGGCTTCATTGAATCTTGCCGGTGATGATAATTATCTCTACATCAGAAACTCCACCCGCAGAACTGACGGCGAGTTAAAGGCGGAATCTGGTGATTTCATTGTGACGAAGGAAGGAGATTTTGTAGGTTTGATAGTAACTGTTGATGATTTCGATATGGGCAGAAAACAGGAAGCGAGATGTTTCGTGTTTCCAGACGAGTATAAAATTTCCGATGCAATCATGATACCACTGTCTAAACAGGCCAATCAACCGTTTTATCAAGAATTCATGCAGGTCGTAACCCAAGTTACGGCAAAGATAAATAACAGCAGAAATGGCCGTTAAAAAGCTGTTGGGTAATCATAATTCTGATAGCAATTCATTCATGGGATAATGTAATATGCGTGAAAAAACTTTGGATTCGTCAGAATTTCAGAAAACTTTACTTTGTTCAACTTTGAATGAAGAAGGTGAAGAAGTAATAAACATTGATGACCTTTCTCTTGTCCTGAATTTACAACACGACAACACCATCAAACGTTTTCAAAACGTTAAAACCATCGGTATCGGCGGTATTGGCACAGTTCTTTCCGGCCATGAGGCATCATTAAAACGTGATATTGCCATTAAAATTTTGCGTCCGGCGTATCGTAACAAGAAAAAATTTCTGAATCGTTTTATCCGTGAAGCCCGTGCAACTGCTCAAATTGAGCATCCCAACATTGTACCTGTTCATGAACTTGGCGTCATGGGCGAATTGGGCATTTACTTTACGATGAAAAAAGTTGAGGGTGAAAATTTACGCACTGTTATTCACAAGTTAAGCAACGGCGACCCTCTTTATTTAAAAAAATATACGACCAATCGTCTATTGGAGATTTTTATTGCCGCATGTAACGGTGTGGCTTTTGCCCATAGTAAGGGCATTATTCATCGTGATTTAAAACCAGCGAATATTATGCTTGGAGATTTCGGTGAAGTTATGGTTATGGATTGGGGGCTGGTTAAATATATAGGAGATAACCATAACAATGCCGGGAAAGAACAGCCTATAAATCTGGAAACTAATATAGCAGAACTCGGTGTCAGTGTTGATACGATGGCAACACTTGATGGCTCAATAAGTGGTACGCCGGCTTTCATGGCTCCAGAGCAGGCCGGTGGTCGCATTAACGACATTAACGAAAGAAGTGATTTATATAGTCTTGGGGCAATCCTTTACTCAATTCTTACCTTGAAATCGTCACCATTTGAAGAAAAATTAAGTACTGCTGAAGTACTCAGTCATGTTGTCAATAATTACTTTGCACCTCCTAGAAAACGCGCACCAAAACAGAGAATTTCACGAGAATTGGAGGCAATTTGCCTGAAAGCAATGCAACGCAAGAAGGAAGACCGTTATGGTTCTGTTAAAGAATTGATTCATGACCTTCGCAATTATTTGGACAATTTTCCAGTTTCTGCGTATCCGGAGCCCGTACTGAATCGGACAATAAAACTTTGTCGGCGGCGTCCGCTAATACCATTGGTACTGGTAGTTTCAATTTTTACTTTTCTTTCGGTAATGTTTGGTCATCACCTCGAAAACAGTAACCGCACAGAGTCATATATGAAAAATGCGGACCATTGCATTAATCAAGGAAATATATTCCTGGTGAGAGCAAAAAATACCTATATGGCACTAAATGAACTTATACGTCAAACGCAAAATGAAAATATGGAAAACCGTGAAATGCGACTTTGGGCAGATTTGACCAGGCTTGAAGCTGAATTCAATAATCAATATGAAATGGCAATCGAATATTTATCCAGAATTCAAGCTATCGGTCTTAAGCCGGCACAAATTGTTTCAAGGTTGTCAAAAATATCGAAAGATCGTTTGGAATTTAGTATTTTAACTGGTAATTATACTGAAACGAGAAAATTAATTGAAATGTTACGTATGCGCGATAAAAATACCTTTAAAAATATCATTGAGAATGACAGTCAACTTTTTGACAGTACAAAAATGATAATTCAAAATGAAGGCAGAATTACAATCAATGCTAATATTGAAAATGTTCCATTAACCATCTATAAAGTTAATGATTTAAGTTCTTTTATGCCAAATACTCCTGCCATAATTATTACCGGCAGAACTCCATTGCCATTACAAAAAATTCAAGAGGGTCAATATGTAATATTATTTCGCCCGTCAGGCGGAATAAGCATACGTTATCCCATAAAAATATTTCCGGCAAAAACAGAAAAAATAAATATTTATATTCCGGAGTCTATACCCGCGGGTATGGCTTATGTTCCTGCCGGGCAGATTATCTCTGAAGATATTGACGGACTTAACGAACGTGAACACCGGCATAATATTTATGTCCAAGGCTTTTTCATTCGTAAACGAGCTGTAACCTTTGCTGAATATTTGAAATTTTGGAAGTCATTACAAAGCCAGACTGATCGAAGGAAATATTTAGGTAAATACATCCCCGAAGGTGATGATCGTAACTATCAAGCACTATGGGATAAAAACGGCATATTGCGTGAACCCTTCAAACAGAACTGGCCAGTTGTTGGCATCACTGGTCAAGCAGCCAAGGCTTATTGCCAATGGATATCAGAAAAAAATGGAGTTGAGTGTCGTTTGCCAAACAGCAACGAATGGGAAAAAGCCACAATTGGTATAATCATCAAAAACAAAGATGAAAATAGAAATGTTGCAGATAATTCATCTCTGGATGATATTATTGGCAGTACAGACAAAAAAAACGTGGCTAAAGTTAGCATGAACAGTATTTCTCTATATGGCGTGTCCAATATTGATAATGACATTCGTGAATTTACTACTTTTCCATATACAGGAATAAGCGGTTTTTTGATTAGGGGCGGGAATAGTCCTGTAAATACCAAGTCGACATCATTTCGTAACTTTTCGAGTTTTTCTGACGGGACGTCACACAATAATGTAAGTTTCCGTTATGTTATTTCAGTTAATGAACCTAATTTTAACGACAAACGCGGTATAGCTGAAACAGTGCATGAAGAACAAAAAAAAGATAATTAAATCATTGGTTTCATCTCGTTGTCATTGAATTTTTCTTTGCTGAAATTACTACCGGAATATTTTTTCAAGAATAGCACACCACCAAACAATAAAACATAGCTTGATTCAACTTATTTGCTTTTTTTACAATAACAGTTATAATATAGACAGAGTTTGTTATATTATGATATTATAAAAGAAGGAGGAGTCATGGACTTATTGTTCAAACCTAACTTACTGGCCGGTATTTCGTTACGCAACAGGTTAGTGCGTTCTGCAACCTTTGAAGGCATGGCTGATGATACTGGTATAGTCAAACAAGAATTGGTAGAAAAAATTGGTGAGCTTGCCCGTGGAGGGGTAGGTTTAATAATAACTGGCCATGCCTACTATTCTGCTGCAGGTCGAGCATCACGGTGGAAAGTTGCTGTCGACCGGGACGAATGTATTACTGGACTTCATAAAATGACAGTTGCAGCTCATACCAATGGCAGTAAAATAATATTGCAACTTGGTCATGCCGGCGCTATTGCTGATCCAAAATTGATTGGCTCTCATCCTCTTGGACCGTCTGTAATTCCAGACAAAAATGGGAGTATTCTTTGCCATAAAATGGAAATTGATGAAATTGAACTATTGCTGGAACAAATTGCGAATGCAGCACGGAGGGCAAAAAAAGCTGGGTTTGATGGTGTGCAAATTCATGCAGCACACGGATACCTGTTCTCCCAATTTCTTTCACCGTATTTTAATTTCAGAGATGATGGTTATGGCGGTGATACTGCTAGAAGAACAAGAATTCTTATAGAATCGATTCAAAGAATTAAAAACACTACCGGTAATAATTTCCCAGTGTTTGTTAAAATTAATTCTGATGATTTTATTGATGGTGGCATGAATCATCTTGAGATGATTGAAGTTGCTAAAATTCTTGAAAACAATGGTATCGATGCCATTGAACTCAGCGGCGGAACCAGTTTCAGCAAAGAAGGTTATGATCCTGTTCGCAAAGGTGTCAATGGAACTCCTGACCATGGCGCTTATTACCAGCAAGCAGCGAAAAAACTGAAACAGAACGTGAAAACTCCAGTTATTTTAGTCGGCGGTATACGCAAACTTAAAACGGCACAGTCGATTTTGAATTCCAATAGTGCTGATTATGTAGCCATGAGCCGACCGTTCATCAGAAATCCTGATTTAGTTAATTGTTGGGAGGAAGGAAAATGCGATTGTTCTGAATGTCTATCGTGTAATACTTGTTTCCGTCCCGTTTTAACAGGCCGTGGACTATATTGTCCACCGGTAAAAAAACAAAAAAACGTTGAAATAGTTTAAGATAATTGTAAATCAGACATCCGTATAGAAAGCTGTTTTGATTTACCTTCCCATCAAAATGTCTAAATCATTAAGTGAGTCGGAGCCTATTGGTGTGGTTTTTCCGCCCCATGCAGTATGACAAATAAGATTAATTCTAGCGGCATTCTCCAATACTTCCATTCTGTCAAATGCCTCCAATAGTGACTTGCCAACTGCAAGCGCACCGTGGTGGCGCATTATTACACAATTCGATTTTGTTGTTGCAAACGCTACAGAATCAGCAAGTTCAGTAGTTCCTATGCAATGATAATCAGAATATGCTAAATTCCCCAATATGGCATAAGATTCAGCAAGTAAACGAGTGTTAATTTTGCGTTTTGCTGCAGCATAAGCACTTACCGTAACTGGATGGGCGTGAACTATGGCGTTTATTTCAGGACGCATTTTATAAATGGCTAAATGCATTTTTGTTTCTATGGAAGGTTTATGATTCGAGAGCATATTCCCGTCAATAGTTACTGTAGCCACTTGATCTGCAGAAATTCTAGCCTTATCAAGCGCTGATGGAGTAATATAAACAGTTTGGTCATTTCTAACAGAAATATTACCGCCGGATGTGGTAGTAAGATGTTGCTCGTATAATCGCCGCATAAAGTAAGCAACTTCCTCTTGTAATTCGAAATTCTTAGTCATAGCAGAATGTCCTTTTAAAATTAATCTTTATTTTGCATTGTAATCAATATGATAATATATTTACAGTAATACGGTTTAAAAGTTTTTTTCTAATATTGGTTGTTATTTTTCTGCAATGGAAGATTGCCAATGTGAAATTAAATCCAAAATTAAAGTTTTAAAATCATTTATTGAAAAGCATGAGGCAATATTATGAAACTGGGAGTTATCGGTGGTAGTGGCTTATATCATATTGAACACATTACCAATCTAAAACAACAAAAAGTTATTACTCCTTTTGGAGAACCTTCTGACGAATTTATTTGTGGAGATTTGGCTGGAACGCAGATCTTTTTTTTGCCTCGTCATGGTCGTGGACATACAATTATGCCTTCAGAAATCAATCATCGTGCCAACATTTTCGCCATGAAAAAACTTGGAGTAACTCATATAATAAGTATTTCTGCTGTTGGAAGTTTGAAGGCTGAATTACGACCGCAGGATGTTGTAATCGTTGACCAGTATGTAGATCATACAAAACGAGGAGCTGACCATACATTTTTCGGTAAAGGCATCGTTGCGCATATCGCTTTCGGGAATCCGGTATGTCCTGAACTGTCGACCCTGGCGCAAAACATCGCGGAAAAAGTTATTAACAAATCAGACAACCCTGATAGAAAAGTTCATGGACATGGCACCTACGTTAATATGGAGGGGCCTGCATTTTCAACTTTTGCTGAATCACAGTTTAATCGTTCGATGGGATGGGACGTTATTGGAATGACCAATTTAGCAGAAGCTAAGCTTGCTCGTGAGGCTGAAATTTGCTATTCAACCATTGCCATGGTAACTGATTACGATTGCTGGCATCCTGACCACGATCACGTTACCGTAGAACTGATTATCGAACACCTTATGGCCAATACAGCACTGGCTAAGGGTATTGTAGAGCAAATTGCCGGAACAATCAGCCAACTTCCATGCAAGTGTAGGTGTCAGTCAGCGTTAGCCTCTGCTATAATTTCCCAACCGGAAGCAATTCCTGCAGAAAGAAAAGTTTCCCTTCAGCCAATTATCGGGAAATACATAAAAAATGACTGAAAAGAGAACTTTCCGACAGCCCCAAAATGATCGTTTCAAATCCGGATATAATGGTCAGTTGCATAAATTTAAGAAAAAGAATGAAAGCAAAAATTATATTGCATTTCCAATTAATTCGATTCCCGTGGAAAATGCCAGCAATTTCTACTTCTCAAAATGCATTCATGATGTGCTCAAAGAAGTTGTTCCTGATTTTAACTTCGAACAGACAGGTATTGATTCATTATCAAGTCTGCCTTATGAACAGGAATTTAACGTTAAACAACTTGCTATCAAAAAATTTTGGCAACTTAATAACTTGTCAGGAACGCCAAGGCAGTTAATCCCCGCAGCGGAACCGAGACGATATCGCGCCACATCGAAACGTAGAATAGTTATCAACGGGAAAAAAATTTCACTGTTGACGATGCAACATCGTTGTGCCCCTGCCACATTGCATCTTTCCAATCTCGAACCTGAATCTCATGAAAAAATTTATCGCTATCTCCACGCAACACTTAATGCCCCCCCTAATTTTTCTTTTGCAAGTTCGCTAAATTATTGTATTGTCAGAGGATATGCACGGAATGTAGCGATAATATTTAATATCAATGAAATTAATGCGAATGTCGTAAGGCGTGCACGGATTATAGCAGAAAATATGCGCATTGAATTTCCGGCAGTTTCTTCTGCCAGTATTTATGTTGATCCCAGTCGTTCCGATTACTATCTTGAATCTCGTCGCCCTGAACATGGAATAGGTTTTAAAAAAATATTTGGTTCAGAGTTCATGGATATCGTAGTCAATGATATAAAACTTCTCTATCCGCCAACTGTTTTTTCTCAAAGCAATGAAGCGATGCTTCCGATATTTTTACGTACAATCAACGAACTGATTTCTGACGGCTCCTCTTCACGATTACTTGATTTATATTGCGGTTATGGATTAATCGGTCTTCATCTTTTACCTCGTGTATCTGCATTGGTTGGTATGGAGATTGAAGGTCCAGCAGTAAATGCCGCAATTAACAACGCCAGGCATCTATTCCCCGACAAGTCATGCCGTTTCGTTACTGGTGCGATAACTTTAGAAAATATACAGTCCAAACTACCGCCGGTAAATATGCCTGAAATCGTTATACTGGATCCGCCAAGACAAGGCACAGCTCAGGGAGTAATCGCGGCTATTGCTGAAAGACGTCCTGTACAAGTTATCCATATATTTTGCGGAACAGATAAAATTTCCGAGGAAACCAGTGAATGGGAAAGAAATGGTTACAAGTTAAAAACCATTATCCCTTTAGATATGTTTCCCGGTTCTCCAAATCTCGAAACAGTTGTTGTGTTAAAACCAGAAAAATAAAATTAATTAAATGAAAACAGGATAGTAATTAGCTATAAAATCAAAAGAGTAACCCATACTGATTCAGTGGTTATTCAGTCCAACGAATTATCGCTGAGTAATGATTCATATTTCAGCGATTCAAGTTCGCGCATAATTCGCCGCCTCGACTTTGGCGAACCGGTTTTCTTCCCGGAAATCTCAGGGTTCAAAATCATAGTTGCATGATTAAGATGGCGCATATATTTAATCAGTTCCTGTGTTGGAAGGAATGTCATTTTAAAACCAGCTGCAATAATTTTCCGGTGGAGCACTCTGCCTGCCGTATCTCGTTCATCATAAAAGCCATTCGAATATTTACGCACCAGTTCTGTTCTATATAAAGCACAATGACTACGCAAATAATAAAAATTGTCATCTGTACCAGATATTTTACTCTTGCGCCCTGACAGCGGAAACAAAATCTTTGATTGGATAAATTCCTCAATTCCCTTGCTAAATCTTTTAAACAACGATTGTTGTTCAAGTTTCCAACTGCCTACACCTGCAATATCGCTTGATTCTTCAATCTTAGATACTAAATAATCCATCCACTCGGGAGAAGAAACAATCGTATCGGTATGCATCGACAAAACGTATTCTGTGTCCACAATACGCAATCCAGTATCCAATGCTTTAGCATGCATTTCCGCAGGTTCCTCTCCCGCGACTTCGTTACGTTCGATAAGCGTAATCCAATTCAGAGAACGCAAATAAAGTGTTGAGTCATCGTTTGAATTGTTGTCAATAACTACCACCTTTACCCGACTGATATCGGTAAACTTTCTAATTGACCGCAAACATAGTTTAGTTAAATTCAACGTTTTATAATGCGGCAGTAATATTGTCAATTTTATTTTAGAATTGTCTTTGGAATCCATAAATTATTATAAGTCCCCGGTAATATTTTAATCTTTTGGTTATAGTAACCTCTTAGGAGGAAATTGGCAAGTAACAAACCCAAACATTTTGTACGTTTTTTAATAAATCAACATGATATTATTGTGATTAAATTTATAAAACAATCCAAACATAAAATTACCCGGTCATAAATTATATTCCTGAGACTTTAATCTTTTTTTTCGTATTTGAGCAAATTTGCTTTTCATAATTCCATGATTATATTCAAAATATATATTTTAGTTTTTTTATCGGTACTAGTGTTTTTAAACTGTCTGGTGGTTGATAGATGTTTGATACGATACAATGCGAATTATGTCCCAAATATTGTGACATTCGTCCAGGTGAAAGCGGCGATTGCCGGATTCGTGTCAATATTGACGGAAAATTACTGGCAGTTACATGGGGATTCCTATGCGCTATGCATCTTGACCCGGTAGAAAAAAAACCGCTGTTTCACTTTCTTCCAGGCAGTAAAGTTTTATCTATTGCAACAGCCGGTTGCAATCTCCATTGTCTATTTTGTCAGAACTGGGAGATTTCTCAACAAAACCCCGAGACTGTGGAGGCGAGTTATGTTTTACCCAATGAACTGGTTGACATGGCCAGGAGATATCACAGTCCTGCTATAGCTTATACCTACACCGATCCGGTGGTATATTACGAATACACGCGAGACTGCAGTATTGCAGCACGGGCTGCAGGAATAAAGAATATTCTTGTTACTGCCGGTTATATCAACCGTCAACCATTCCGTGAACTATGTCGTAACATTGATGCCGCCAATATTGATCTAAAAGCATATTCCGACAAATTTTATCGTGAGATTTGCGGGGGGACGCTTAAGCATGTGCTGGATTCTTTGGTTATTGCAAAAGAAATGAATATAGAACTGGAAATAACAAATCTGATTATTCCCGGGCTTAATGATCAGGATGAAATGATAAACTCAATGGTTCGATGGATTGCAGATAATTTGGGCAAGGATACTCCATTACATTTTTCACGCTTTGTTCCACGCTACAGGATGCGTAATTTACCACCAACTTCTGACGAAACATTAGGCAATGCGAGAAATATTGCCATAGCGGCAGGATTACTCCATGTTTATACCGGTAATTTGCTGAAAGAAGATTGGATGAACACGTTTTGTCCTGGATGCAGATTGGAATTAATTCGTCGTGAGGGTTATGTTATAACTGGCAACATCCTGAAAAATAGTTGTTGTCCTAAATGCGGTTATAAAATTTATGGAGTGTGGCAGTAATGGTTCGCCGGGATTTTATCAAGTTAGTATCGTTACTTTCTATAGGAATAACTCCGATAAACTTTTTGGCGAAATTATTCTATCCTGTTAAGAGTATCAAGATTGCTCAATGCTACGGACAATACCCCGGAAAAATAAAACCAGTAAATTTTAAGTCAATACAAAAACAAAGTAAATGGCTGGGATGAAAACAATCTTATATATATTTGTCATGGTTGTGAGTACCATAATTTTTGCTTCAGAAACAGACAAGCAAGTTTTTGTATCTCCTCTTGCAGGAAGATGGTATTCAGATAATGCTGGTGAGCTGACAAAATCAATCAGAAACTGGTTGGCATCGGTTCCTGAAGCTAACGCCGGCAATGTTATAGCATTGATTCAACCTCACGCAGGATATCAGTATTCAGGAGCTATTGCGGCGTATGGTGTAAAAACGATCAGCAAACAAATAAAGCGTGTTGTAATTATAGGTCCATCCCATACAACAGGAATGGATGATATACTCAGTATCCCCGGGATAACTCACATCAGCACGGTGTTGGGTGAGATAGAAGTTGATCGCGAATTTGTTGAACAACTCAAAAAATATGATTTCTGCAAATCAATTACTCGAGCGCATACCACAGAGCACAGTGTAGATATTCAACTGCCATTACTGCAAATGGTTTTGAGTGATTTTAAAGTTGTGCCGATTGTAGTCGGGCAACTCAGTAATTCAGCTGTAAAAGAAATGACAGATGCGTTGTTGCCATTACTTGACAATCACACTCTAGTTATTGCCAGTTCTGATTTTACTCATTATGGCGATAATTACGGTTATGTTCCATTCCCTTTTAATGAGCAAACCGGAGATAAACTGCGGTTGCTGGATAAAGAGGCAATTACCGCAATCATTAACATGAAACAAGATATTTTCTCCGAATACCTCAGACGAACCCATGCAACAATATGTGGACAGTCACCAATCAAGCTCCTGCTTAAATTATTGCCTCCAAACAGCAAAGGAGTGTTATTGAAATACGATACCTCCGGGAGAATAACTGGAGATTATCAACAATCCGTAAGTTACGCTTCAATCGCGTTTTCCGGACAATGGAAAACTGAAAATGGTCCGCAGGCTTTATCCCCTGAACCGATACCAATATTGACAGAAGAAGACAAAGTTATTTTGCTTGATTTTGCAGGCAAAATCATTAAGGAACGACTGAACGGTAATAAAGAACCGGACATCGAAAAATTTATCAATAAGATTTCTCCGGCAATGCTCCGTAATATGGGGGTATTTGTTACTCTGCACAAAAATGGTAAACTTCGCGGTTGTATAGGTGAGATAATACCATCTCGTCCCCTATATCAAGCTGTCGCTGCACAATCAATAAATTCCGCCTGTAATGATTGGAGATTTACCCCTGTAACAATGGAAGAACTTGAGTCTGTTGATATTGAAATTTCGGTACTTACTCCACCAGAACCGGTTGCCTCATATATGGATATTGTTCCAGGAAGGGATGGGGTTATTTTATTCAAGGATGGATGTTCGGCAGTTTTTCTTCCTCAAGTAGCAACTGAACAAGGATGGGGACGTGATGAATTGCTTGATAATCTGGCATTAAAGGCCGGCTTGCCTGCAAACTCATGGAGGAACGGGGCTAAATTCAAAACATTTCAGGCAAATGTTTTCAACTATAAAACTATCAAGAAATAAAATGGCATATCTTCAATACAACGAGCATGGAATAAAAAAATTCTATCAACTGACACTTAATCAAATGCTGATATTCGGTCGCGGTGAACACTGTGAATTTCAGTTACTTGACTCTGAAGTCAGTCGTGAACACTTCGCCATTTCCGGTGACGATAATGAACAGTTTATGTTGATTGATTTGGGTGCTCGTAACGGCACCTGGCACAACAGTACCAGATTGAGTAACGAAACTGCACTACTTCAACATAATGACCATATTGTAGCAGCTGGACACCGTTTTGTTTTTCTTCTGACCCTGCCGGTCAAGAAAACACAGGATATTATTAACGAAATTGCAGAACAAATGGAAGAAGGCAAAGGTTACCGGACTGCACTCATTGAAATTATTGCACAAAATAAATGAAGTAAGGCGGAATGTAACAATATAGATATTTTGCATTTTTAATTTTCTGTGTATATATTAAACAAAATAAATGATATTTCAATCTTAATAAAGGATCAATTAATATGTCTAATTTAACCGCAAAGAAAAATGTCAGTGAGAGCGACAGACTTTTCTGCAGAATGCCTAAAGTAGGAATCCGTCCTACAATTGACGGCAGACGTCAGGGTGTAAGAGAGTCATTAGAAAAACAAACCATGGGTATGGCAAAGGCGGCTGCGGAACTGATCAGTAATAATCTTCGCCATCACAATGGTATGAAAATTGAATGTGTTATTGCTGATAGTTGTATCGGCGGTGTTGCTGAAGCTGCAGCATGTGCAGATAAATTTGCTTCTGAAAATGTAGGTGTTTCTTTAACAGTTACACCATGTTGGTGTTACGGCGCTGAAACAATGGATATGAATCCTCAGATACCCAAGGCGGTATGGGGGTTCAACGGTACTGAACGTCCTGGCGCAGTTTATCTCGCCGCAGTTCTTGCCGGCCATAATCAGAAAGGAATTCCTGCGTTTGGAATATATGGCCATGATGTACAAAATGCATCAGATTCTTCTATTCCGGAAGATGTTAAAATTAAAATTTTACGCTTTATTCGATCTGGTTTGGCTGTGGCATCAATGAAGGGTAAATCTTACCTTTCCATCGGTGGCGTTTCTATGGGGATTGCCGGCTCAATTATTGATACCAATTTCTTCGAAGAATATCTTGGAATACGATGCGAAGCTGTTGATATGACCGAAATCATTCGCCGTGTCAATGAGTCTATTTATGACCCTGTAGAATACAAAAAAGCCATAAAATGGGTCAAAGCAAACTGCAAGGAAGGTCAAGACTACAATTCATCTAAAATGCGCAAAAGTGCATCTGAAAAAGCAAAGATATGGGAATTTGTCGTTAAAATGACAATGATTGGACGAGACCTCATGGTCGGAAATAAACGTCTTGCTGATTTGGGATTTAATGAAGAAGCAATGGGACACAATGCCATAGTTGCCGGATTCCAGGGGCAACGCCACTGGACTGACCATCTGCCCAATGGCGACTTTATGGAAACACTGCTCAACTCATCGTTTGATTGGAATGGCATCCGCCAACCATACATAATGGCAACTGAAAATGATTCTCTTAATGGTATTGCGATGCTGTTTGGACATTTGCTTACCGGTACATCTCAAGGATTTTCAGATGTGAGAACTTATTGGAGTGCTGATGCGGTATTAAACGCGACAGGACACAAATTAAGCGGAGACGGAAAAAATGGATTGATACATCTTATTAATTCCGGAGCTACTACTATGGATGCAACGGGTTGCCAGACCAAAAACGGTAAACCTGCGATAAAGCCATTCTGGGAAGTTACAACCAGTGAAGCGCAAAAGTGTCTTGATGCTACAGAATGGTGTCCGGCAATTACTGAATACTTCAGAGGAGGCGGTTTTTCATCCAGATTCTTATCTAAAGGCGGAATGCCTATTACTATGTCCAGGATAAATCTGATTAAAGGTTTGGGACCGGTACTGCAAATTGCTGAAGGTATAACATATGAGCTTCCACAGAAAATACATGACAAGCTTGACCAACGTACCAATCCGAGTTGGCCTACGACATGGTTTGTACCGAGATTGACCGGCAAAGGGGCGTTTACAGACGTCTACAATGTTATGGCAAGTTGGGGGGCTAATCATGGAGCATTCAGTTATGGTCATATTGGTGCTGACTTGATTACCCTTGCCTCCATGCTTCGTATTCCTGTCTGCATGCATAACGTCGATAATAATGATATCTATCGTCCTAGTACATGGGCGGCTTTCGGACAGGATTCTGAAGGTTCTGACTATCGTGCTTGCAACAACTTTGGTCCATTATACCGTTGATAGCATTGAGATCATGTGTTCAAGAGAATTAATGAATGATATCAATTGAAATATTGTCCACATGAAATACTGTGAAGGCTGATATCATTCATAATTTAAGCATCTTACAATGAAACTTTTTGATACACATTTTCACTATTACGGCGAACCTGAACCTGCAGAATACTGGAGTTCCATAGTAATTCCTGAACTGGGATACTTACTTGCTGTTGGTGCCAGTTTTGAAGAATCTGTTAAAGCTCAATGTTTTGCGGAACAGGTTGATTGTTCATGGTTTGCCGCCGGCGTTCATCCGCATAGTGCCGCAGAGTATGCCCGCGATACTTGTAACTTTGCACAATTCAAAGGTCACCCGCGCCTGATAGCAATAGGCGAACTAGGTCTGGATTATTATTATGAACACTCTGAACGCCAGATACAAAGACAAGTATTTGAACATTTTCTTCAAATTGCTTTAAAATGGAATCTTCCCGCAATTGTCCATTGCCGTGACCGTGAGTCATGTTTTGACGCTTATGATGAGTGTTTCACAATTCTCAACAACTTTGCCTCAAGCGGTGGCCGATTTGTTGTTCATTGTTTTTCCGGTACGCCTTATTGGGCGGAGAAATTTCTTTCACTTGGTGGATATCTCGGTATAACTGGAATGATTACATTCCCCAAGGCTGAAAATATAAGAGAGACGTTAAGAGTTATTCCCGACGAACGGATGTTGATTGAAACTGATTCTCCGTACCTTGCTCCATTACCATATCGTGGAAAAACTAATAATCCGGGATATTTGATAAAGGTTGCCGAAAAAATTGCAGAACAACGGCATAAAAAAATTGAAGAAATCGCTGAATTGACGACAAAAAATGCATTTCGTTTTTTTTCCATAAAAGAAACGTCTATAATATGATATTTATACCTTCAACCGTACTTAATATTACTCAATATTGCCCGGATAACTCCATAATCTTCGCATTTTCCGGTAATAATATTATCGTTTCAACAAATGACATATTCATTATCAGCAATATTAATGGTAAATGTATATCAGGTGATTTTATTCATTTAGGGCAAATTAACGAGGTTAATTGTTACGCGGTTGAGTTACCGTCAGAAACTGTGTTACCGAAATATTTAACTGCAATTAATTTCAGAGACTATATCAAAGAATTGAATCCTGATTTTTTTGCTGCAGTTGCGCGTGGTCGCGGTTTATTAAATTGGCTTGACAAGTGTCGTTATTGCGGAACCTGTGGACATAAATTGGTTGCACAAAATAATGATTTTGCTCAAGTATGTAATCAGTGCGGTAAAATATTCTACCCGAAAATCAGTCCTGCAATTATTGTTGCAGTACTAAATAAAAACAAAATTTTGCTTGCACATAATAAAAACTTCCGTAATGGAATGTATAGCACTATTGCCGGGTTCGTTGAGGTTGGAGAAACACTTGAAAACTGTGTTCGTCGCGAAGTACTAGAAGAAACCGGAATTAGTGTCAGAAATATAAGATACTTTGGTAGCCAACCTTGGCCTTTCCCTGATGCAATAATGCTTGGATTCATTGCCGAATACGATTCAGGGGAGTTACGCCCTGATGGCAATGAAATAATTGAGCTTAATTGGTTTACTGCAGACAATCTACCTGAAATACCATCTCCAGGCAGTATTTCGCGCCAGTTGATTGACTACTTCATTGCCTTGTCTCAAACATAAGCAAAAAATAAATAAAAAATAAGAATTGCCGTTTGAAAAAATGATTAAAATGGGTAGACTGTCTTCGTGTCTTCTACATCGGATGGCGCATTTTAAATTTTCAGGTGGCTAAGAACTGTCTTATTCGAAATTACTTTTCTCACAACCTGATTTTTTTAAGCAACAATAATGAGTTATTTTTATTTAGCTTATATAAATAACGAACCACAGATACCGGTAGTACCGGTTAATGATAGCGAGGAATATTATGGCTTCAGATTTCGTGCATTTGCACCTGCATACACACTATAGTTTACTTGATGGCGCGTGTAAAGTCGATGATTTGATTCAACAGGCAAAAGAATACGAAATGCCAGCTGTAGCTATGACTGATCATGGTTTTATGGGCGGTGCTTTTGAAATGTATAAAAAATTTACCGAAAAGGGTTTGAATCCGATTATCGGTTGTGAGTTATATGTTGCCCCAAATAAACGTGACGAAAAGGATCCCGGACATCCGGATATCCGCGGATATCACCTTGTGTTACTGGCGAAAGACATCTGCGGTTATCACAGTTTATGTAAATTGATATCAGAAGCGTATGAGACCGGCTTTTATTACAAGCCAAGGGTGGATATGGAGTTGTTGAATAGATATCATGATGGTTTAATTGGGATGAGTGCTTGTATAGGTGGCAGGATATCTAAGTCGCTTCTTGCCGGACGAATGGCGGATGCAACAAAACATGCCGGCGAATATTGTGATATTTTCGGTAGAGATAACTTTTATCTTGAACTGATGGACCATGGGTTGGAGGATGAGATTGTAGCCAATCGTTGTCTGATTGAGATGTCAAAAAAAATAAACCTCCCATTAGTAGCTACTAATGATGTGCATTATCTAAAAAAAGAACATGCTAAAGCTCATGAAATAATGCTTTGCATTGAAACTCAGGCTAAACTAAGTGATCCAAATCATTTCAGCTTTAAAAATGATGAGTTCTATTTCAAAAGTCCCGACGAAATGAAGGAATTATTTAAAGATGTTCCTGAATCTTTGACAAATACTCTCAAAATTGCCGAGCAGTGTAAAATTAAGTTTGATTTGCCAGCCAACCATTATCCAGCCTATAAAATCACGGATTCCAACTTGCCTGAAAACGAATATTTGCTTAAAATCTGTAAAGATGGACTCTTGAAAAGATTTGGTTTCAATTCGTCAAATCCTGCGGGACTGGATGCCAGGCAGCAGGCTATCATAGACCGGATGAATTATGAACTTGGCGTTATCGAAAAGTCTAAATACTGTAGTTACTTTCTTGTCGTTAGTGATTTTATCAAACACGCTAAATCTAAAAATATCCCTGTTGGTCCTGGGCGAGGTAGCGGCGCCGGTAGTTTGGTCGCATATCTTACTGAAATTACCGGCCTGGATCCAATGCGTTATAATTTGCTGTTTGAGCGCTTTTTGAATCCGGAGAGGGTTAGTCCGCCTGATTTTGACATAGATTTTTGCGAAAAACGTCGCGGTGAAGTAATAGACTATGTCAGGAACAAATACGGACAGGATAGTGTGTCCCAGATTGCTACGTATGGAACTTTAAAGCCGAAAGCTGTTATTAAAGACGTTGCACGTGTGCTTGGAATGGATTTCGAACGTAGTAATAATATTACCAAGCTAATCCCTACAGATCCTAAAATAACCCTTAAAAAAGCCCAGGCGGATTCTAAAGAATTAAGACAATTAATAGAGAATGATGAAGAAGTTAAAAAGGTTTTTGAATATGCCGAGGTACTTGAAGGATTGAATCGGCAGATGGGAATTCATGCCGCCGGAGTTATTATCGGTGACCAGCGTTTAGATAATTTGATGCCATTGGCACGTGGGACCGGGAGAGAGGTTATAACCCAATTCCCGGCCGGTGATTGCGAGGCGCTTGGATTCTTGAAAATGGATTTTCTCGGTTTGAAAACATTGACCATTATTGATACTGCATTGAAAAATATCCAAAAAAGTTGTGGTATCTTAATTGATATTGAAACAATTCCATTGGATGACCCGAAGACATTTAACTTGCTCAATCACGGAGACACGATTGCTGTATTCCAGCTTGAGTCTTCAGGAATGCAGGATTTGTGTAGAAAATTTGGTGTGGAGAGCCTTGAACACATAATAGCACTGATTGCAATTTATCGTCCAGGTCCAATGGAGTGTATTCCTGATTTTATTGCTCGAAAGAAGGGGTTGGAGGTTATCGTGTATGATCATCCCAAAATGGAGCAATATCTGACGGAAACTTACGGTATTATGCTCTATCAGGAACAGATAATGCAGGTTGTTCAGGAGTTGGCCGGGTTTTCATTGGGCGGAGCAGATATTTTGCGTCGCGCCATTGGTAAGAAGAAAATGGATGTACTTCTTGAACAGAAAGCTAAATTTGTTAAAGGTTGCGCGGAAACAAATAACATTAGTAAAGAATTGGCAGAAGAGATTTGGGAAAAAATATTTAAATTTGCCAATTACGGTTTCAATAAGTCTCATAGTGCGGCTTACGCCCTGTTGGCTTATCAGACCGCATATTTAAAAGCCAATTTCCCGACTGAATTCATGGCGGCGGTACTTTCCAGCGAAATCAATAATGCTGAGGAGATTTCTTTTTTCATCAATGAATGCAAGGCAATGAATATTTCCATACTACCACCAGATATTAATAGCAGTGAGGCTGATTTTACCGTTGATAATAAAGCAATAAGATTCGGGTTGGGGGCAATTAAAGGAGTCGGAGAAGCAGCAACCAAGAAAATTATTGGAATACGTGACACTGGCAAATTTACTGATTTTATGAATTTCTGCGAGCGTGCCAGTGAAGAATTTAATTCAAAAATGTTAGATTCGTTGATTCGTACCGGTGCACTTGACAGTTTTGGGTTGAAACGTTCACAACTGCTTGCAACACAAGAAGAGACTTTGCGTGCCGCAAGACGCAACCGGGAAGACTCGAAGAATGGACAGATATCATTGTTTGAACTGCTTGACGAATCTTCGCGAGATAAGTTTCTTTATGTTCAATTTCCTGATATACCGGAAATTGATGAGAGTGATATTCTTAAAGCGGAAAAAGAGTTACTTGGATTCTATGTCACCGGTCATCCACTGGGTAAATATGCTGATATAATTGAGACCTTTTCAACGGTAAAATTACGTAATTTAGGCGAAATTCAGGATAATATTGGAGTGCGTGTCGGTGGAATTGTCAAAAGTTGGCAACGCAAAGTTTCTAAAAAATCCGGAAAAGCTTTTGCTATCCTTGAATTGGAGGATTTAGATAGTTCTGTAGAATGTATGGTCTATTCGGAATGTCTTGACAAGTTGGGTGAAAATTATGATGTTGAGCTTGATACTCCTCTTTTTGTAAATGCATTCACTAGTCAGCGTGAAGAAGGGGAACGTATGAAACTTGTTGCTCAGGAAATAATTTCAATTGACAATGTTATTCAAGATTATACTGAGGAAATTCATTTGCATATTTATGAGGGCAGTTCGTCAGAAAAGGAATTGCGACGGATATTGGAAATCTGCCATAAACATCCAGGCACTGTAAAAGTTATCCTTTGCCTTTCCACTATTTCAGGGGAAATAGTATTTATCGAATCACGTAAAACCAAGGTTGCTGTCAACGATGAAACATTGTGTATGATTCAAGACTGTCTTGGTGAAAAACGTTATCGTTTAAAAGCAAACAAACGGGTTCCGGAACCGAAACCGCGCTATAATAAAAGTAGCAATGGTAATGGCAGCCAGTAATTTTAACTATGGCGACGCAATTATAATTAAGCAATGGTAATGGACAGTATGGGCGATGAAGTCATAGATTTCAGTGAAGTTGACCGGATTGTTGCGGAAACCGGGAAAGAAAAACGTGTGTTGATTCAATTACTGCTTAAAATCAACCGCCGGTGGAAATATCTCCCAACTGAAATTCTGAAATATCTGCCTGAAATTACCAACATTACCCCTGCGGAAATAACTTCTGTTGCCGGATTTTATTCAAAATTCCGTTTCAAGCCGGGTGGAACTCATACAATTCAAATATGTATTGGAACTGCTTGCCATGTAAAGGGTGCTGATGACATTTTTCATGCATTCCGCCGTTATTTAAACATTATTGAGGATGCCGATACTGATTCATCAGGACTTTTTACTGTTGAAAAAGTTTCATGTCTAGGTTGTTGTATGTTGGCTCCGGCAGTAAGAATTGATAATGTAATTTACGGTTGGGTGAAACCCGACAAAGTTGCCGGAATTTTAAATGATTTTCTTTCCAGTCAAAAGAGTACGATTATTACGTCTGATAAGTGTAAAGACTATATTGGAGAGGCGCGAATATGTAATTGTTCGAGTTGTGCCGCTGCTGGCAGCGATATAATTTTAAATGAATTGCGGCGCTGTTGTTTCCGGTTAGCGATACCAGTAAAAATTATAGAGGTGAGCTGTTCTGGTAATTCAAGAGTTACGCCATTGGTGGAAATTAACGATTACAGTACCGGTAAGAGTTACTATTATGCCAATGTAATGATTGACGCAGTATGCGGGATTTTGTTATGCCATTTTCGTGCCACTCGTCTGCGACACCGTTTGAATGCTAAAGCCATGAAACTTGCTGCGGAAATTGTTGGTCAAAATATTGATGAGATGGTTTGTCGATATTATCTGCCCGATTTCGATTCTCTCGGTGGAGTTTCCGACCGCAGTCAGGTACGGATTGTTACAGAATATGCCGGGAAAAATTCTCCTTTAAATTTTGCGGATTATTGTGCTACTGGCGGGTTTTCAGCCTTGAAAAAAGTTATTTCCGCCGCACCAATACTGACAATTGATAAAATCGAAGTTTCCGGATTGCGTGGTCGTGGTGGAGGAGGGTATCCCACCGGTAAGAAGTGGAGACAAACAGCGATTCAAGACAGCACTGTCAAATATGTGATTTGCAATGCTGACGAGGGGGATCCCGGAGCATTTATGGATAGAATGCTACTGGAATCATTTCCGTTCAGAGTGATTGAAGGGATTCTTATCGGTGCATTCAGCATCGGCTCAAAATCAGGATTTGTTTATGTTAGAGAGGAATATCCAATGGCCGTTGAAAGAGTACGGCAGGCAATTGTCATATGTCATGAAAATGGTGTTCTCGGGGAACATATTCTTGGCAGCAATTTCAGTTTTGAATTGCAAGTTGTAGAGGGAGCTGGTGCTTTTGTTTGCGGGGAAGAAACTGCATTGATTGCATCACTGGAAGGACGTCGCGGAATGCCGTCTCGACGTCCTCCATATCCAGCCCAATCCGGTTATGATAATCAACCGACATTAATTAATAATGTTGAAACTTTTGCTTCGGCACCTTGGATTATTTCACACGGCGCCGCCAGTTTTCACCAATATGGCGCGGGTAACAGTAGAGGAACAAAAACTTTTGCTCTTGCAGGGAAAATTAAAAATGGCGGAGTTATTGAAGTTCCTTTGGGTACAACAATCCGTAAAATTATTGAAGAAATCGGGGGAGGAGTTCCAGACGGAAAATTCAAGGCGGTTCAGATAGGTGGTCCCTCCGGCGGTTGCATACCTGCAACAATGTCCGATTTGCCGATTGATTTTGAAGCACTTGAAGATACCGGGGTAATTATGGGTTCCGGCGGAATGGTAGTACTTGACCAGGATGACTGCATGGTTGATGTCGCCCGCTATTTTCTCAATTTCACGCAGCGCGAGTCTTGTGGAAAATGTACTTTTTGCAGGATTGGGACAGCTAGAATGCTGGAAATATTGGAAGGTTTATGTGAGGGCAGGGGAAAACACGGTGATTTGGAAAGTCTTGAAACAATTGCGATGATGGTTAAACAAGGGAGTTTGTGTGGTCTGGGTAGAACATCTCCAAATCCGGTAATATCAACAATACGTTTTTTTCGTCATGAGTACGATGCCCATATAGAGGGGAGGTGTCCTGCAGGGAAATGCCGAAAATTGATTACTTATGAAATTACTGACCGTTGCATTGGTTGCACCCTGTGTTCCCAGAATTGTCCAGAACAGGCAATCGTGTTCGCCCCATATCAACGACAGGAAATCGTTCAAAGTAAATGTACAAAATGCGGGACTTGCCGAAAATTGTGTCCGCAAAAGGCGATTAAGGTAAAGTGATAATGATAAATATAGAGATAGATGGTCAGAAAATTGAGGCTACACCGGGTCAGACTGTTTTGGATATTGCTAAGTCTGCCGGGTTTGATATACCGTTTCTGTGTTACAATAATCGTATAGGGTCGTGTGCAGCCTGTATGGTTTGCGCTGTAGGTAATAGCGCAGGTAATTTTATACCGTCATGTTCAACTTTAGTATCTGACGGCATGAAAATTGATGCATCAAGTCAAAGTGTAAGAAATTTTCGACGTCATTCTTTGGAATTGATGCTAAGTGAACATCGTGGTGAGTGCGTTGCACCTTGTCAATTAAGTTGCCCTCTACATCTGGATATTTCTGCGTTTTTAAGCGCAGTAGCATCTAAGAATCTAACCGATGCAATAAATATTATTTACACAGCTCTACCTTTACCCGAAATTACCTGTCGTCTATGTCGGAAAAATTGTGAAAAAGTTTGTCGTCGTAAGCACTATGATACCAATCTTAATATTGCTTCAGTTATTGAGTCTATTGTCCTTGAAGTTACGCATCCTTTGGAGGCTCAAAAAAATGGCTTATCGATTAGAATCGCTGGTGATAATTTAACGATTCTTGCTGCCGCAGATATTTTATGTGGCAAGTGTAGTAAAATCACCGTTGCAATACTTGACCCATTTTGTTCTACAGTAGAAAAAAAAGATTTATCGGAGATTACTTCACGATTAAAGAATAAAGGAGTAACTTTTACATCGCTGGAAGAATCAAAACAAATCGATGCAGATGCGACAATTTTGTGTGGTAACGCATGTGAGTTCAAATCTAACTTTGATAATGTCATTATGGCGAGAAACCTTAAGCCGGACGATAGTGACTTTTCCGCAATAACCGCAGGTGCGGAAGTGGCTCGTCAGTTACTTGAAAATAAACCAGAATTCAAAGTAAGAAATGCACATAAATTGTACAATCATCATTCAGGCAATCCGGATAGTAATGAATGGAATCAAATATTAGCGGGAATAATCACTGAACAATGTAGTGATTTGAATGTGATTGAGTCAAGTCGTTGCCTTCATTGCGAGTGCAAAGCAAAGGATGAATGTAAATTAAGAATGTATGCGACTCAGTATGAAGCTGTTCAGTCAAAATTCAAAGCGGTTGAAAGACAAAAAATATCCAAAGAAATTGCCGGTAACATTGTCTATGAATCAAATAAATGTATTCGCTGCGGCATTTGTGTGAAAATTGGTGAAAAAAGTGGTAAATCTGTGGTTCCGGTATTTACAGGAAAAGGATTGGAAATAAAAATGGCGCCACCTATTGGGCATTCACTGGTGGAAACGCTTGAGATTATTGGACATGAATGTGTCAGATCGTGTCCTACCGGTGCTTTGAGCTTTAAGTCAGGAAGAAAATCCTGATGAATACACCGTTGATTAATCAGCTGAAAAAAGCCGGTTCTTCCATCTGCCGTCTTCCCGGCGATAAACAGTTATGGGGAGTATTTTGCAACCCTTACAAGATATTAACTACCAACTTATTGTCAGAAATACCATATATTTTTAATGAATTGGAAATTTTTCTAAGTCAAGGTGGATTTGCGGCAGGTTTTGTCAGTTATGAAGCGGCACCGGCATTTGAACCGGCAATATCTACTCTTGACTCTGACGACTTCCCTCTGGTTAATTTTTGTTTATACCCGGAGGCACCTGAGGTAATTGATTTAACACAACAGTATTCGGCATATTCTGATTTGGAATTTTCTCCAGATATTGATTTTGCTGAATACAATAGAGTTTTCAAACGAATCAAGCAGGATATAATTGATGGAAATACATATCAGGTTAACTATACCTGTCGCCTGAAGTCAGGTACAGTTACCGACCCTGAACTTTTCTTTTTATGGTTGTTTCAGCACCATCCTATGCCATATTCCGCTTATTTGAATATTGGAAATTATCAGATACTTTCATTATCTCCGGAACTGTTTTTACAGAAAACCGGTACCGGAATTATAAGTATTCCGATGAAAGGTACGGCACATAGAAAATTATCGGCGAAGGATGACCGCGATACTGCAATCAAACTTGGTGCTGATGTCAAGAATATTGCCGAAAATCTTATGATTGTGGATATGGTGAGAAATGACTTTGGACGCATCTGTTTCCCTGGAAGTATTTATGTGAATCCAATTTTTAAGGTTGAAACCTATCAGACTTTACATCAAATGGTGTCGGTTGTACATGGAGAATTAATACAAGGGAAGGGCATTATGGATGTTTTTCGCGCCACATTCCCTCCAGCTTCGATTACTGGTGCTCCAAAAATCAGCGCTGTTGAAATAATTAAAAAAATGGAGAAAACTCCCCGTAAAATTTATACAGGAACGATTGGATGTTTTACCTCTGATGGCGATTATTGTCTGAATGTGGCTATTCGTACTTTGATTTCAGGGGGCAATGGCACTGAACTTGGTGTCGGTAGCGGCATCGTCGTTGATTCTGATGCGGAAAGTGAATGGCAGGAAATATTAGTTAAAAGTAGATTTGCTAATTTTTCATTACCTGATTTTATGCTAATAGAAACAATGCTATGGGAAAGAGAGTCAGGTTTTAAATTCTTAAAAGAGCATTTAGGTCGTGCAGCAATTTCAATGGGATATTTTGGATGGGAGTTTAATTCTTATGAGGTTAATAGAGTAATTAATACACTCGAACAGCAACTTATCGAAAGCGCCTCTGACCTTTTCCGTGTAAGGTTGCTGTTTGATTGTAAATGCACAGTGTCGTTCCAACTTTCCCCCCTTGACAGTTATGGTTGGAATGGCTCTGGTGTAAGGTTAATGATTTCTGCATGCCGGGTAAATTCCAATGACTTATTCCTTTACCATAAGACTAACAAGCGCGATTTTTATGACTCGCAATATCAGGAATGCATTTCCGCCGGGTTTGACGAAGTGATTTTTTTTAACGAATCAGGCACTTTGACGGAAGGTGCCATTTCAAATATATTCATAAAATATAAGGGGGTATGGTTGACTTCCCCTGTTGACGCCGGACTCCTGCCCGGTATTTGGCGGAATGAAATGCTGAAGGAACTTGGAGCAGAGGAGACAAGCGTTTCAATTGAACAATTACGTCTTGCAAATGAGATAATTGTTGGTAATTCTGTCAGAGGTGGCGCAGTTGTAACCTATATTGATTTTTCCGGGATTAAAACCTGTTAGCGTTGATTTATATCTCTAAACAGTTAAATTATCATTAATGACGTTTCATGCTGAAACTGGACGTTAAAGGTTTGATTGATGGTATTATTTTTTTAAAATTTCCCAGGTTGATATATAAATGATAAAAAAGAAACATGTTGAATTGATGGCTCCCGCAGGAGGTTGGGAATCTGTTGCTGCGGCAATTAATGCCGGCGCTGATTCTATTTATTTCGGTGTTGGTGAATTTAACATGAGAGCGCGTTCAACCGATAATTTTTCGATTCGGGAATTATCATTAGTTGCACGGCGATGTCACAAAGCAGGTGTAAAATGTTACTTGACTCTGAATATAGTGATTTTTGATGAAGAAATCATTAAAATCAGAAAAATTTGTGATGCTGCGAAAAAATGTGGTATTGATGCTGTTATTGCATGTGATCCAGCAGTTATACTTTATGCCAGTTCTATTTCTCTCCCCGTTCACATTTCGGTTCAGGCAAATGTTTCTAATTTGGGATCTGTCAGATTTTATGCACAGTTTGCCGAAGTAATAGTTTTGGCTCGAGAGGTTTCTCTCCCGCAAATTTTAAAAATAATAACTGGAATCAAACGTGAAAAAATTATAGGCCCATCCGGAAAACCGATCAAAATAGAAATATTTGCTCATGGAGCCCTTTGTGTGTCATACTCCGGTAAATGTTATATGAGCCTGGGAACTTACCATACATCTGCAAACCGCGGGAAATGTTATCAAAATTGCCGTCGCCGTTACCGGGTGATTGATGATGAAAACGGCGATGAACTGGTGGTGGATAACCACTATATAATGTCCCCAAAAGATATTTGTACAATCAAGTTTCTTGACCAGATACTTGACAGTGGAGTAAGTATTCTGAAGATCGAAGGGCGTGGACGCGCACCTGAATATGTTGATACAGTGACACGTTGTTACCGCGCCGCTATTGATTCATGGTCAAAAGGAGAATTTTGTTCTGCGTTGGCAAATGTCTGGATTGAACAACTGGAGCAGGTGTTCAATCGCGGATTTTGGCATGGTGGTTACTATCTTGGTGAAAAAATGGGTGAATGGTGTAATTCCGGCGGCAGTCAATCGCGGACAATAAAAGTGCAAATTGGCAGAATTAATAAATATTTCGGTAAAATTGGTGTAGCTGAGTTAAGTGTTGAGTCTGAGGGTTTGTCTGTTGGACAGGAAATAATGATAACAGGCGGCACTACTGGTGTACTTGTTTCAAAGATTGAGTCATTAAGGAAGGATGGAGTTGACGTAAACAGCGTTGGCAAGGGTACTGTTGTTTCTACTCCGGTATCCGGCAAGGTGAGAAAAAATGATACACTGTATTTATTATTACCGCGTCCATATGGCACGGTTGTAACTTAACGGGTGAATGACTATGCCAATATCTTATCGCCAGGAAATATATAGAAAATCAATCCATTTAAGCTCATTGTGGATGCCGTTTATAATGTATTACCTTCCCGTGAAGATTAATGCAAGTATTTTCTTTTTACTTTTATTATGTAATGTGTTGCTTGAATATGGTTATTACCGCAAATGGAAGTTTTTTTATCCAATCTATCAGTTTTTCTTTGGCAAAATGCTTAGATGTTCCAAGGGGGAGGGGCGTTTTGAACTAAGCGGTTCCCCATATGTATTGGCCTCTGCTTTTTTAACAACAATTATGTTTCCCGGGAAATATGCTGTTTGTGCATTCAGTGTGATGCTTATCGGTGATACTGCTGCGGCATTAATCGGCAGAAAGTTTGGTAGAAATATTTTTGCAAACGGCAAGTCTTTGGAGGGGCTTATCGCATTTATTGTTTCATCTGCAATTGTTTTACTGTCGTGCAGTTGGATTTTTGAGTATTCTTCAGCCGTAATCCTTGGGGGATTCATCGGTATTATTTTGTCGGGATTTGCAGAATTATATGAAAAGAAGATAAGAGTTGATGATAATTTTTCCATTCCACTGATTACCGGAATTTGTTTGTTACTACTAAACAACTGGTAAAAAATGAGGCGTATATGATATTCAAAGCCGTCAAACAAAGTAAATCTACTAGATATATCCCTCTAGTAATGATTGTTGTTGCCTTGGGGTTTATTATTGCAGCTATTTTCCAACCGGCATTTATGGTTGGATCAGTATTAACTGTTTTTGCATTATTATGGGGGTATTGTTGGTCACCTACGGGTTATGAATTAAATCAGGAAACCCACGCAATCAGCATTATTTTTCCACTTAATCGTAAAAATATGGGACAAATCAGTGCATGTAATCGTGAAGTCCAAATATTTCCACTCAGCACGTTACGAATTATTGGCAATGGTGGCGTGTTTAGCTTCTCTGGACTATTTTGGAACCGGAAAATTGGCAGATTCCGCATCTATTCAACAAGTGCCAGGGTTCAAGACATGGTTGAAATTGTTGCCGGGGGGCAGACTATTTTTATCAGTCCGGTCAATCCTGAACATTTTTTGCTTTTATGTGCTAATGAATGTACACCCCAAAAGGTTTGAATCCGGGATGTTATGAGTTGGTATAAATTCATATTGAAACTATTTTAAACATTGCTACGAGTTTATTAAGTATGTTGCATGCTGTTGAAAATACAAAAAAGAGAAAAATTATGGATGATTTAAGAATAACGCTACGTGAAAAAAAGGCATTTGTCTGTGATATGGATGGGGTGATTTATCACGGTAATCGCCTGTTGCCGGGAGCTAGCGATTTTGTCAATTGGCTCTATGCTAACAATAAACCGTTCTTATTCCTCACCAACAGTAGCGAACGCACGCCAAGGGAATTGTCTGAAAAATTAAAACGATTAGGCATTGCCGCGATTGAAAGCAACTTCTATACCAGTGCATTGGCAACAGCTGAATTTATTAGTCGGCAGAGTCCGAATTGTACTGCTTATGTAATTGGCGAGGCAGGATTGATGAATGCTCTTTATGATAAGGGCATTTCGATGAATGACAATAACCCCGATTATGTCGTTGTTGGAGAAACCAGAACTTATAATTTTGAACGGATAGAGAAGGCCGTATGGTTGGTACAACGTGGCGCCAGATTGATAGGAACCAATCCCGATATGACTGGACCTACTGAACGTGGAATTGTACCGGCAACCGGGTCATTGATTGCTCCAATTGAACTTGCCACCGGTCGTAAAGCATATTTTATCGGCAAACCCAATCCATTGATGATGCGCCGGTCTGTTAGACGCCTTAGTGTCCACAGTTACGAAACAGCCATAATCGGTGACAGGATGGAAACAGACATTATCGCGGGTATTGAGGCGGAAGTGGATACTGTGTTGGTTTTAAGCGGTGTAACTTCCGCTGATGACATTAATAATTTTGCCTACAGGCCATCCTATATTTTTTCCGGTCTGGATGAAGTCTATCATGTTTTGTCCGGAAATTAAGTCAGGCACTGTTTATGTCGGCTTAGATAGAGTAATAGATATATCACGATGCAATATTCATCAAGATTTAGACAACTGATTTGCGGTTTACGAGTTTATGTAGTAAATTATGCTTTTATCAGTAAAATATTAACCATTAAATTATAAAGGTAAATGAAAAATGGCTATGGAATTGTCTTATATATTAATCACACCGTATAGCATCATGAAGTCAAGGACAGGCGGAATCATTGCACGTTTGCTTTCTCGTACGGACTTGGAGATAGTTGGTGCGCAAGTGCTTACATTTACTAAGGATCTTTCGGAAAAGTATGCAAAATCACTTGAACATACTGTGGGAGTAAAAAATCCCCAGAGCGGAAAGTTATTGAGTGACTACGTTAAGGAAAACTTTACTGCACGTGAAGATGGTAAAAATGAACGGGTAATGATGTTGTTATTTAGAGGTGAAGATGCCTGTCGGAAACTCTATGAAGTGGCAGGCAGTCTTAGTGGAAAAAATAAAAATGAATCTTTAACTGGCGAGAGCATTCGCGATACTTATGCCGACTTTGTCGCTGATAAGGAAAACCCGGATAAAATTAGATATTTTGAACCGGCGGTACTGACTCCTCCGAATGCTGATTCGTTGATTGAAAAATTAAAATTGTTTGCTGATTTTGCCGCAAAAAGCAAAAATATAGTTCAAAACGTTGTCGGAGTGGAAGAGGGAGACGAACGTACACTGGTTATTATTAAACCGGAAAACTGGCGTCATCCCAGTACTAAACCGGGTAATATTATTGATATGCTCAGCCGTACCGGTTTACGGATTGTTGGTTGTAAGGTGTACCGTATGTCAGTTGCTGACGCATTGGAATTTTACGGTCCTGTTAAAGATGCCTTGCGTAAAAAGTTGGCACCCAAAATCGGTGAAAAAGCCAAAGAGATTTTAGAGAACGAATTTGAATTAAAGCTTGGCAGTGAAACCATCGGTAAATTGACTGAAAGCATTGGATTCGGTTATGCCGATGACCAATTCTCGAAAATTGTTGAATTTATGTCAGGCAGACGCCCTGATTGCAGTAATGCTGAAGAAATTAATGCGCCTGGCCTGGTTAAATGTATGATTATTATATATGAAGGCAAAGATGCCATTGCTAAAATTCGCAATGTATTAGGACCAACCGATCCGACAAAAGCTCCAGGGGGTACTGTGCGTCGTGATTTCGGACATGATGTTATGGTAAATACTGCTCATGCATCCGACTCAACAGACAGTTTTTTGCGCGAATCTAAAATTGTTAAAATTGACAAAAATGAACTTTCAGATAAAATTTACGAGTTTTTTAACGAGATAAAAGTTAAATGATTAATGAATTGTTAATATAACACCAGGAGATTTTTTTAATGAATGAACTTCAAAAGACAGTCGGTTTTATGGGTGGTTTGGCACAATCAACTACTCTAAAAATGACACAAAAAGCCAAGGAGATGAAGTCTCAGGGAATTGATGTTTGCAGCATGTCTGCCGGCGAACCGGATTTTGATACTCCCAAAATAATAAAAGATGCTGCCATAGAAGCTCTGAATAGTGGTAAAACCACATACACCGACTCGAGTGGTATTTTGGAGCTTCGTAAAGCGATTACTGACAAGTTTGCCTCTGATAACAATATCAAAACAACGCCTGCCCAGGTAATTGTTGGTCCCGGAGCAAAATTTTCTGTATTCAGCGCGATAGCAGCGTTGTGTGGTCCTGGTGACGAAGTAATCATTCCTGCTCCTTTCTGGCTAAGTTATCCCGAAATGGTAAATGCCACCGGTGCCAAAACAGTATTTATTGAAACTAAGGCAGAGAATAATTATGAACTGTTGGCTGAAGATTTGGAAAAAGCTGTAAATGATAAGACCAGACTTCTTATTTTAAACAGTCCGTCTAATCCTACTGGCGCAGTTTACAGAAAGTCTACCTTGGAGGCTATTGCCGCGATTGCGGTAAAACATAATTTCATTATCCTTTCTGACGAGATTTATGAAAAGCTTGTTTATGAGAAAGATTTTCCGCATGTCAGCATTGGTTCCTTAAATTCACAAATTGCTGATTTGACCGTTACAGTTAATGGTTTCAGTAAGGCATATGCTATGACAGGCTGGCGTTTGGGTTATTTGACTGCGCCAGTGTGGTTATCGAAGAAAATTAGTGCATTGCAAAGTCACCTTACATCTAATCCTACCACTTTCGCTCAGTATGGCGGACTCAAAGCGTTGGAGTGCGGGGCCAATGAAATTGAACGTATGCGTAAAATATTTGCGACCAGACGTGATTTAATTTATCAACTGGCTGGTACGATTCCCAAAGTAAAATCTATTCGTCCTCAAGGCGCTTTCTATCTTTTTTGCGATATTTCCGCGTGTGGTTTGAGTAGTGCAGAGTTCAGTGACAAATTATTGGAATCTGAAAAATTAGTTGTCATCCCAGGTGATGCGTTCGGTGCCGATAGTTCTATCAGGTTATCTTATGCGTGTTCAGAAGAAAATATCCATAAAGCAATTTCAAGATTGGGTAATTTCTGTTCTAAATATTAATTTCAACAGATATGAATTCCTTGAAGGTTTTACGCTTTGTTTATAACAATATTGTCATAATAACCTTATTGTTTTTAAGTTTAAGTTATTGCTTTAATAAGTGGATTGAAAAGTTGAATAAACCGAGCAGAACACGTAAAACTGTTATAATGTTTGTTTTTTTAATCACATTAATCCTGGTGATCATTACAGGTGCTATATTTTCATATTTCTGTGAACCTGATCCACAAATGGTGGCTATTACAAAACAGATACAAAAAGAACAAGAAAAATGGGAGAGACAACACAAATAACTTTCTCAAACTTAATTTCTGTAAAGTTTTAAGAAAAAACGCATCATTGTTATATTTTATTCATAATCTTAATTCCGTGAGAGAATTTTATTAATTTCCTCACTTTTATTTTTTGA
>CAYMSF010000005.1:0-95910 GCA_964392985.1 uncultured Victivallaceae bacterium
GCTTACCAGTACTAATCAGCCGTGAGGCTTAACCACCTTTTTTTTCATTAACCCGCTTGCGGGATAATGCAGAAAAAGTCTCTCAGCTCTTGTTCATCTTAACAATTCTGAAATTACTCGAAAACTTCCAAACGATTTTATAAAATTTTCTCTTCTTTGTATTTTTTATTTCCGGTGTCCATAGCGGGGTTGTCACACTCGTTCCCTTCCCGAACACGTAAGTTAAGGACCCCAGCGGCGATGGTACTACATATTAGACTGTGGGAGAGTAGCACGATGCCGGAATTTTTTCTTACCCAGGGCTCAACAGGATGCATCACCCGTTGAGCCCTACTTTTTTTGCACTTCTAAAATCAGCACCAAATGAGAACGTAACTCATTTATCGAATCTTCACACACTCAAACACAAAACTAAACCGTAAATACCCACCCGGTAAATCCATCTCAATATCAATAACAGTTTATAATGCATTAACTTATATTACAGGATTGGTATAAAATTGTTCGCCTTATGAATGTGAAAGGTGGTTCAATGCCGCGGTGTTTTGAATTTATAACAAGCGGGAAATTACTGTATTATCAAAAATAAAACATTTATTTTTTGAACAATTCCACATAATGCGCCCATTGAGAAATGGAGAGCATTGCAAATTAACTTACTCTGATGGAAAGTTCGCAAAATCTCAGATAAAGACAGTCTTTTAGTTGGATGCTAATATAATTTTAAATCTTGATGCATTCTTTTTTGAGCTGTCAATGAATATTTCATCAATAAATATTCCACCATTCTTCTCAATTATCTTTTTTGATCCTGCATTGTCAGAATCACAAGTAATTAAAATTTCTTTCAGCCCTTTTGCTTTAACTTTTTCTAATACAAGTTTCAAAATTAGAGTTCCGTATCCCCGTCGTCTTTCAGATGGACGAATATCATAACCAATATGCCCACCTACCTTTTTAAGCTTATTATTTAAATAAAAGCGGAACCTTATTGAACCAACTATTCTTTTGCCATCAACCATGAAATATTGAATACCAGGAACAAATTCCGGTGGTAAATTTTCTTTTTCCTTACCCTTACTGAGCTTTTCGATAAATTCATCAAAGTCATTCTTTGCCGTAATATAACGATCTTCCCCGGCTCTTTCATAATCGTTCGCAAAATCAATAAAAGCTTCTTTAAAATCACTTTTAAGTTCAATAAGTTTCATTTTTTATCCAACGCTATATGAACATTTAACCGTGATACCCGGCCACTGTACCATAACTGGCACTATCCAACTATTACGGGTGAATATATTATATGTCGTAAAATTTTGCAAGACGCTTCCTGATTATTATTATCCATTTTGTTTTTATAGAATGTATTGGGTGCCTGTTTTACGGCAAAAACTGTGACAAAAAATCAATCGGTAGTATAGCAATGTGGACATGATTGAAACAAGTTATAACGCTTCAATTCAGGGGAATGAATTTTTACTGAAGTAAGATTTTTGGTCAGTGACCCAACCTGATTGGATTGGTCCAGGCATAATTACCGAATTTATCCATAATCTGGCAGCGAACATAAGTAATCGCCGGATCATTGGGAATGTGAACAACGCATTCGGTTTTTTCGACAGTTTTAAAATGAACGCAGTTGCTGCCGTTTACTGTGGCGTCCATTTCCGGGATATTGCCGCATTCGCCATTATTTCTGTTGCAGATGCAGATGATTTCAACCGCAGGGGTGCAATTTATGGTTAATTGTCGACCCTTCAGTGATATTTTGTGGAATTCCGGGCCCATGGTGGAGTAAAATTGTCCATGTTTAATGGCATCCATGACGGCGGGAACCGATTTATCTTTTGCACAAATCATGGTCCAGCCGCGGAACATATCCCGCGGATTATGTGTGTCATCAACGGCAAAAGCCGGAACCATCATCCCGGCGTCAAGCAAATCATCCCAAATCTGAACACTGAATGACTTGCCGATATATCTGCTTGCGGTATTAAAAACTTCAATACCGATGATAAGTTTATTTAACGGCAATATTTCCGAAGCAGTAAACCCGCTCCAATATGGATGCGCTAAAAAGCATTCGCCGCCAGCAGCAATTACACGTTTTATTCCATCCTGACAAGTTAAAGATGATGGATGTTTGAAGTTTTCAGGAACATTCAGTGCGACAATGTGAAAAAGAATATTCCGCGGCCCTTGCGGATGAAATTCCATGCCGTTGATAACGGTTATTTCAGATCCGATGAGTGAGCTGACTTTATTGCTGCGGTAATGATCGGTTATTGCAATAATATCATATTTGCGTTTACGATACAAACGGCAAAGATCTTCAACCGACATCTTGCCGTCAGAAGTGGTACTGTGGGTGTGTAAATTGGCTTTGTAGCAAGTGGCATTAGTACCGAACGGATTGATATATTCACTCATTTTAAATATTTCCTTGCGGTTTTATCCCGTCCCTTGCCAATGCAAGAAGGCGTGCTTCATTTTGCTCTGTAATAAAGTTGAAACAGGCACCAGCCGCTTTGGCGCAAGCACCGGAACTGCCGCCACTGAGCATCGCGGTTACTTCACGCATATCATTTTCCACATCCTGCCGCCGGTTTCCTTCAGGCAGTATCCTTTCGACCGCGGCAGCCATACTCTCCGGACTGGCCCGCCATTGGAGAAATTCTTCAAAAACCTGTTTATTGGCAATAATATTCACCATGGTGAAATATCCGCGATAAAGTTTTACGAGCATACTGGCGACAAACAACGTTACCAGATTAAGTTTGTAAGCAACCACCAGTGGCAATCCTGCTATTGCCGATTCAACGGTAATGGTACCCGAAGCGGCAAGACCAGTTCCAGCCTTTTGCAACCATAACGCAGTTTCTCCACATTTCAAGGATATTTCCGGTAATTGTTCATCTTTATAAAGTTCACGAAAATGGGTTAATATTTTCAGACACATATCTTGAACTTTTTCTCTTGGCGTTGAAATGACAAAACGCAATTCCGGATGTTTCTGGTGGAGTAATCTGGCGGTTTTCAACATGGGCAGCAGTAAGCGGTTTATTTCCATCGCCCGGCTTCCTGGGAGAATCAAAACAGTATAATTTTCCCGCTGAATGGATGGATCACGGCGTTGATTTACAATATCAACCAGCGGATGTCCGACAAATTCCGCCGGCAATCCGCTCGGAGCATATACTTCAGTTTCAAAAGGAAAGATAACCAGCATCTTGCGGCAGTAGTTTGCCAGTTTGGGAATCCGGTTTTTGCCCCAGGTCCAGACGTGCGGGCTGACATACCAGATAACCGGAATATTGCAGCGTTTCATCATAGCGGCAAAACGGAGATTAAAACCGGGGTAGTCAATCAGGACAATTGTATCCGGCCGCTCTTTTCGCGCAAGAAAAACCAGCGAGAAGAAAATATGAATAAATTTGAATATGTGTTTAAAAACTTCAATCAAACCGACCACGCCAAGTTCAGTGGAGTCGACAAGAATTTCAACCCCGCTTTGCCGCATTTTCGGACCGCCCATGCCGGCTATTTTTATCTCACAATTGTTATTGCCGGCGAGGATGCGCAATTCTTCAGCGACTCTTGCACCATAAATATCACCGGAAGCCTCTCCGGCAAATATCCAAACTTTATATTGACATTTTTCAGCCATCTGTTTTTTTTAACCTGTATTCGTCTACTTGGTAATTAATTGATTTATCCGGTGTTTACGATTTTATGATCTCTGCCGGGAACACTAATATTCTGTAAAGTTATATTCTTATTGAAAAAACTTCCAGAAAAAAACAAAACGAAACGCAAAACCACATACAGGGCGATAACAGTCTGCAAATTATTTACTGATTATTGCCGAATAGATTGAAATAATGATATCTGAAGTTAGATTATACCTTAATTTTTTAGGATTGCAAGCTTAATAACTATTTTTCGGGACAAGTTATGGTTATATCAGAAAAACTGCTGACAGTGCTGCGAAACATCGCGGAGATGATTGCCAGTGTCGATGACAGCGGAGAGGTATTGCAGAAAATTGTCAATATTTTAGCCAGCAATCTTGAAGTTGACGTCTGTTCAATCTATGAATACAAGGTTGATTCCAACGAGCTGATACTGACTGCCACTTGCGGTTTGAATTCCGAGTCAATTGGTAAGGTCAAGATGGAGGTCGGAAAGGGATTGACCGGAAATTGTTTCAAGAAACAGGAAATTGTCAATATAATTCATCCATCCAGTCATCCAGATTTTATCTTTTTCAAAAATACCGGTGAAGATTCTTTTGATTCATTTTTTGCTATACCGCTGGTGTCCTCTGGACGGAATGTCGGAGTGCTTACATTGCAACGCAGAGAGCCTGAAGTTTTCCAACCCGTGATTGTTGATATGGCTAAAAGTCTGGCGCCGCAACTGGCCAACCTTATAATTAATGCCGGCATACTGAAGAATCTTGCCGCAACGCCTGTTACTGAAAACGTTTTGACGAAACTGCCGGATAATATTATCATTGGCGGTACTGCGGTTAATACCGGGGTGGTGCATGGCGAAGCCTTTAAATTTGAAGTGCGTGAAATGCTTGATGAAATTGAGCATAGCAACCATGATAACCTGCATGACGAACTTGAGCTTTTGAACTATTCGATAACGCTGACCAAAGCAAATACGCTGGAACTGGAAAACCGGGCGCTATCTATAATTTCTGAAGCCGACGCCTCTATTTTTAATGCTCACCTGCTTTTCCTGGAAGACAAAACCATCGTTGATGAGATTAAAAAGGAAATAACAGAAGAAAATCATTCTTTAGAATACAGTATTGCGATGGTATACCGGCGGTTTGAACGGAAGTTTTTGAGCCTTAATGATAAAATGTTCCGCGACCGGTTGATTGATTTCAAGGATGTCATGCTCCGCCTGCTTGAATCAGTTCATTTCCTGCGTGAAAGTTCCAATGAACAGCAGAGCTTTGATTTTCATTCGCAGAAAATGATTTTGGTGGCAAAGGAGCTTATGCCGTCAGACCTGTTGCGGTTGCCGGTTGATAACCTGGCGGGGATAATTTGTGAAAGGGGCGGTGTAACCAGTCATGTCGCCATTCTTACCCGGGCGCTTGAAATTCCGGCGTTGCTTGGTGCCAGCGGCATTATGGACAAGGTTAATAATTTTGATGAAATCATTCTTGATTGTCATGCGGAAAAGGCCTATATCAATCCCAGTAATGATATAAAACTCAACTTCGATGAACTGCTGCTTGCCGCTGCGGAACCGGAGCAGAAAATTGTTACCGGATTGTGTGCAAGTTCAGATGGCGTCAGAGTTTTTCTCCGCGCCAATATTTCTTTGATTTGTGAAACCCCGATGTTGCGCAAGTATGGCGCTGACGGTATTGGACTCTACCGTACTGAATTTTTATTCATAATCCGTGAGTATCAGCCGACCGAAGATGTTCAATACAAAGTGTTCTCAAAAGTGGTTGCGGAAAGCAACGGCGAAGTAACTTTGCGGGTACTTGATGCCGGTGGCGATAAACAATTGAAATTTTTGAACCTCCCCAAGGAGGAAAATCCGGCATTGGGCATTCGTGGAATCCGCCTGTTGATGAATTATCCGGAATTATTCAAGTCGCATTTGCGGGCAATACTTAGGGCCGGTGTGAACGGTCATCTCAAAATATTGTTTCCGATGATTTCAAATGTTCAGGAGATAATTGCCATCCGTGCGATGCTGCGTGAGGTTGAATGTGAGTTGAAAGCGGAAGAACAGGAATTCTCTGCCAATTTCAAATTCGGCATGATGCTGGAAGTTCCGGCGGTTCTGACCGGTTTGCGGCGGTTTATCCCTCATGTTGACTTTTTCAGTATTGGTACCAATGATTTACAGCAGTATCTTTTTGCAGCAGAGCGCGGCAGGGAAAAGGAATCCTCGATTGACTGTTTGAACCCGTTATTCCTCGAAGTTCTGGCCGGTATTGGCAAAATTTTAAGCAAATATCCCGAAAAGGGTTTATCGGTTTGCGGGGAAATGGCGGGAAATCCGCTTGCCGCTCCATTGCTGCTTGGTGCTGGAATTCATGAATTGAGTATGCCTCCAAAGCTCATCCCGCAGATAAGAAAAACCATCGGCGCATTTTCGTCTACAGAATGCGAAAAATTATTGCGAAAAGCGATACGGCAGAATAGCGCTGCGGACGTGGCTAAGATTATGGAGGCGGTTTTCGCGGCCAAAGATCTGGATTGTAAGCAGTAGCACAGTGTTTATTCTTTAAAAATTACCGTGCTGTTGAGAATCGCGGCATAAGCGTCCGGCGCGGCTAAATGATTTATCAGGTTGCGGCTCACTGCTAATTTGAAAAATGGCGACAGCGAAAATGCCGGCTCAATTATACTTAATCCGCGCCGCAAATGTTCGAAATCAACATCGTCTTTTCCCGCGTTAAAAGCAAATGCTCTTGCGACTGTCGTAATTATCGGAACGGATAATAATAAGTGCCGCATTCCCTGTTGATAGCTGTAATCGTGTACATGCTGTCCGCAAAAATGCATGGCATCAAGTTTGCCATAAAAGAACTGTTCAAATCCCTCAATTGCAGCAGGGGTGAAATTACCGGCGGTTGAATTGTCCAAGCATTCTTTACCGGAAATGACCGGGAATTCTTTATTAATGGTATTCATCGTATTGAAGCCAAAGCCGAATGCGACGTTTCGACCGGCCTTCTTTAATCGTTCCAGCAGTGTTATTTTTACGTTGCGTTCATCATTGCGCATATAACCGCAGAGCAGAGTCAGAAAATCCAGTTTCAATCGCCAATTCATTTTGCCGTTATTCAGTTCTGATTCCAGGCTGGTGTGAGCTTTATCAAAGAAATTTACGGCATCTTCAATAAATTTTTCATCTGCGCCGGCAATTGCTTTGCGCATCGGCGGCGATTCATGAAATTTAATAATTCGAGCAATGGCGTAAAGGCGTAAACGCAAGGGATATTTATGATTATGCAATATTTCTGAAAAAGCTTTGTGAACGATTCGTACCGTTGACAGCGCCGTTGGATTCTGCCGTGAATAAACAGCGGTTTCCAATCGCTTTGCTTTAAATTGCAATGCTTCCTGACGGATTGTTTTTTCATTCCTGGCGAGTGAGTCACCGGATTCAATGCCGACAGCAGGACAACTGAAGCGTAAATCTGCTGAAATTATACCATCTTCCCACCGCAATACATTCATCGGGTAAATTCTGCATGCCATCGGTTTACCGCTCACCCCGAATTTACGATGAATCATACATAAAGTGTCTTTGTCGCAAAAGAGGCATTGACCATGTTCATTCTTGAGAATCCGGTAGATGTTTCCTTTGAACTGTTCAAAATATTGCGACTCTTTATGCTTGTCACCTGACAACATCAACCGGCTGATATTTGACACTTCTTCTGACGTCAACGTAATTTCGCACATTGAGCAACACCGTCCGCAGCGTTGACAGCCGAAACGCATTTCAGGATAACATTTTATCGTATTTTTCTCTGACATTATCCACCGGATTATTTATCAACCATACTTATTTTTATAACTTACGCTTGAATATTGATTATCACTGAAGCAGATTATTCCCGGCAAGTTCAGCAGTTTAGAATCTGAACAGCGAACCGATTTTCTTGCCGAGTAAGAGTGACGCCGCCAATAAAGTCGCAGCGAGAAACACCATCGCCCACAGTCCGAATGCACAGGCAATCCACGCCCCCTGTCCAAGGATTTGTGATAACTCAAAAATTGCTTTGGTTATGGGGTAGAAAGCACTTTTCTGGGCAAGAATGAGCGAGTCAGATACTTCCAGCATTGAAAAACTGAAGGCAAAGAGAGCGCCGACAACCAGATTCGCCGCAATCAGCGGTACGGTAATTTTGCGTAATGTCTGCCACGAACCGGCGCCGAGATTTCTGGCGGCTTCCTCCAGTGATACCGGTAGTTGTTCCAGTCCGGCCGCAGCCGCCCTGACTACATAAGGCAGTCTTCGCATGGCGTATGCCGCGGCGAGCAAAAGCGTCGGATTGCGAATCGGATCGAATAAATCATTGATCCAGGCGACTTTTGAACAAATGCTCAAGTATCCGAAGGCCATAATTATGCCCGGAACGGCAAGCGGCAACATGGCCAGCAGGTCGATAATCTGCCATCCCCGCGGTTTCCAGCGGACAATAAGAATGGCGGCGGGTACACCGAGCAGAAGACAGAATATCATTGCCAGTGATGAATATTTTAAACTGTTGATAATACTCGGTACTACAATTTCATTCGACAGTGCCGCCTGAAAATGCATCATGGTGTATGATGACGGCAGAATAGTATTGTTCCAATCCAGTGCAAACGCACCGAAAAGCAACGCGATATGGGGAAGGGCGGCGATTGCGGTAATTGAAAAGAAAATTCCTGAGGCGCCCAATCCTTTTATGCCACGCAATTGAACTGGCGTGGCGATACCTGAACCTTTTGACATTTGCGCGTTATCACTTCCGCTCAGAGCAAATTTACTGGCGAGATACATTACCGCCGAGAGCAGGAGCAGAATCACCACCAGCGAGTATGGCAGCGGATTAGTTTCCAGTTCCGTGATACCGTTGAAAATTTGTACTGTTGTTACGGTATTGTAGCCGAGCATCAACGGTGTGCCCAGTTCAGTAAAACTCCAAATCAACACGATGCTGCCGCCGGCAAACAGTCCCGGGCGTACCATCGGCAGAGTTATTTTGAACAATCTCCGTAATCTGCCGGCGCCAAGGTTTCTCGCCGCTTCATCAAGTGACGGGTCAACATTAGCCAGAGAAGTTGCGAGGTTCAGATATAGAATCGGGTACAGGTGCAATGCCTCAATGAGGCACACTGCGTAGAATCGTCCTTCGCCGCCCAGCCAGTCCACTGCCGGCAGATTCATACTGGTAAGCAGACTGTTCAACGTACCGTAATGACCGAAAACCTGCTGGAATCCGAGCGCGCCGACAAACGGCGGCAAAATCATTGGCAGCATCACCAGCAGATTGACAAAACGTTTGCCGGGAAAGTCACAACGGTCGGCCAGCACCGCCAATGGTACTGCCATTAAAAAAACTATCGCGGTGGTAACTAAGGCAATTTTGAAAGAGTTGAACAGTCCCAACCGGTATACCGGAGTGGCTAACGCTTCTCTGATGATTTCCGGGTCAAGTCCCTGCCGGATGACGATGTAAAGCGGAAAGAGCATGAACAGGGCGAATACCGTCAGCAGTGATATCATCGTGAAAATTCTGATTGGTTTCATCGCCCTGCCTCCGCCAATTGTTTTGCCTGCCGGTAATTTTCTCTAGCCTGTTCGCACCATTTGCGTTGCTGTTGTAAGACGAGAGACATAGGATTGGTGTTTTTATCAACGCGAAGCGATTCCCGGGCACGTTCAATGTCACGGTATGGAAACGGTATGCGGTTAAACGCGGCCATCGCCTCCGGTACAGCGGCCGGACCACCGGCTTTTATGATTGCTTTCCAGGCCTCCTGGAGATCGCTGATGGGATCAAGTGCAATGCATTTAATCAGAATCCGGAGTAAGTTAAAATAGCGCCCGGTCCAATTGTAATTGTATTCAAATCCGGCTGACTGGATATATGGATTGAATTTGCCATCGGACATGAATTGGACATATTGCGGTTGATACATATCACGGCGGATCGGCATGCGGCGCAATGCGTATTTTTCCGGGCCGCCCGGCGTACCGACTTTGTAATTCCAAATCTTTTGTCCTGCATCAGATAAAAGGAATTCGATAAACTCTACTGCGGTCTGTTGATTCGGCGCCCCGCGCAATAATTGAATCGGGTCCGCTGACAACGATGTACCGTTGCGCGGTGAGAGAAATGCCATGCGTTCTACACCGCCACTCTGTATTGCTGACCACTCCGCTTCACTTCTGCCGTAAAAATCAATACAAATACCCGCTGCGGCATTCCCCGTCGCAACATCGTGCGGAACTTTGCTGGCGGAATCGGTAACATAGCGACTGTTGGCGGCAAGACGTTTTATCAGGTTTATACCGTTAGCCCAGCCACTATCCATCCAGCCGTTGACGGCGGTTTTTAAAGTACTCTTTTGTTGTTCCGTCATCGCCTCATGCATTTCCTGTTGCAATATCATTTCGAAACACTTATTGACCGAACCTGATTTAGTCGGGTCGGCGATGGCAATCTGGTTGAAAAATCGTGGTTCTGCCAGATCCTGCCACGCTTCCGGGACCGCCGGATTTGAAAATTCCTTCAATCTGGCATAATTCCAGCAAATGCCGAAAGATGCGAGGCAGACGCCGTAATAACGACCGCCCCGGTCATAAAAGGTTTCACCACCAAATTGCATTGGAATGATTTGATCATTAAACCATTCCGGGTGTTTACGCTGAATTCCGGCATCAATCGCAAATCCGCGTTCTGCCTGACGACCATGGTCGTATTGACCGCCGCCGAAGAACAGGTCAATGCCGATGCTGACATTGGATTTGAGAAAGATAGTTCTGGCGGTAATTGCTTCAGCCGGAAGTTTACTGGTAGCGGTGGCTCCTGGATTGGCAAAGTTTGCAGCGATTATCCCATTCCATGGCGTTTGGTCCGGCAGTTTTTCCCAATATTGCCGGAATACCGATTCATAGCGGTCGGCAATAAATTTGACAATATCGGAAGTTCCTCCCGAAGATCGCCACTCAATAATCACCGGCTTTTTGTGAATATTAAAGTAATGTTGTTGAAATGCCCGGGTGAATTCATAACGGATTGATTCAGCGTTCGGGGTGATAATGACCAGTTTTTCCGCGGCTGCCAGTTGTTTGTGATTCTGATGCGATGCGACCGGGCGCAAAATTATGGGAATTGCTACCAATATCATTAAGGGTATGAATGCGGACAATAATTGGCGATACATAAGTTATTTTAAATCCGTGCTAATTCTTGCTTTCAGCTATTTTGTTACAATTTGTTCAGGGATATTGATTTCGTTTTCCGGGATCAGGATAACGTGTTCCTGACTTAGCTCAAAACTATATTCAGTCCCGACGGTGCGTGGCGGCGGGCAGTGTTCACAGCAAACGATTATATTTCCGTTTGCGTCAATTTCCCATATATTGCTTTCGCCCAGAAAAGACCCGCTGGTAATTTTACCGGAAAACACATTAATGGTGTTGGATGTTTCAGCAGCAAAACGCAGACATTCGGGACGGAACATCCCGGTTATTGTTTGTCCAGCTTTAATCATGAATCCCGGTGCGACCGCGCGAAGCTCTCCGAATGGAGTTGATAACGTACAATGGCTTGACTCACTGCTGATAACAGTGCCTTGGAAAAAATTAGACTGACCAAGGAAACCGGCGACAAATTTATTGCAAGGTTTCCAATAGATTTCCAGAGGAGCGCCGATTTGCTGTAATCTGCCCTGATGAATAATTGCCATCCGGTCTGCCATGCTCAAGGCCTCTTTACGGTCATGAGTCACATAAACAGCGGTCAGTTCTGCCGCTTTGCAGATTCTGCGGATTTCAAGACGCATGGCATCACGCAGTTTCGCGTCAAGATTGGATAATGGTTCATCCAGCAGCAACACACGCGGTTTAACTGCGATTGCGCGAGCCAACGCCACACGTTGCTGCTGACCGCCGGAAAGTGATGCCGGCCGGCGTTCAGCGTATTCTTCCATACAAACAAGTTGTAAAGCTGACATGACCGTCTCGCGCCGTTTTGCCCCGGCTATTTTTCTGGCATCCAGGCCGAAAGCGACATTTTCAAATACGGTCAAATGCGGCCATAATGCGTAGTTTTGAAACACCATTGCCGTATCGCGTTTTTCCGGTGGTATTGCCGTTATATTATGTTTGTCGAAAAATATTTCACCACTATCCGGGGTTACGAATCCGGCGATGATTCTAAGCAGCGTTGATTTACCGCATCCGCTGGGGCCGAGTAGGAAAAACAATTCTCCCGGGTGAATATCCAGATCCATTGGTTCAAGTACCGGTTTCCCCGGAGTATAAGATTTGCTGATATTACGCAGTTCAACTTTTATCATATTCAGTAACTTTCAGGTCAAAATTAAATATTTTTCTGCCAATGTTCAAAGTGAATTTTTTCCGCGCTGAATCTGGTACGGTATGCATGGGCGGATTTTGGATGCCCCAGCGCAATAACTGCTATCGGTATGATGTTTTTGGGGAGATTGAAAAACTGAGAGATGTTTTTAATCCGTTCTTCCCGGGGGTGGACGCCGAGCCAGCATGCACCAAGGTCAAGAGCACTGATTGCCAGCAGCATATTTTCAATGGCGGCGCTGCAATCCTGCAGCATATATGATTCGCAGTTGGCGTGGGTGTTATCAATGTCGCCGCAGACAACAATTCCTATCTGGGCATTGGCTATAAATTTACCATTTGGCAGCATTTCAGAAATGGTTTTACGTCCCTCCGCGGAACGAATGACAATGAAGTGCCACGGGTCTTTGGCGCATGCCGATGGTGCTGCCATTGCCGCCTCAAGAATGTGTCGCACTGCATCATCATCAACTGGCGCATCAGTAAATTCACGGACACTGCGACGCTTAAAGATGAAATCTATTCTTTTGTCCATATTTCCCCCCTGGGTTTAATAATAATATCTGATGATGGCATCAGCTTTTAATTTTGTAATATATTCTTCGTATGCTTTTTCCTTGAGTTTCTTCTCAATTTTGTCGCGTAATTCATTGTTAAGCTCGCGATACGAAGATGTTACTGCCGGTTCGTACGCATCAATTCTGAGGAAGTAAATTCCTTCCTGCGTTTGAATGGGCGCGGTGATATTGCCGGCTTTTAAATTTTTCAGCCCGACGGCGAATTCCGGACGCAATCGTCCTTCTTCAATCCAACCCAGGTCCCCATCGTTTTTTGCCGCCGGACCATCAGAATAGAGTCCAACCATGGCGATGAAAACTTTGCGATTGGCGTCTTTCAATTCAGCCGTAACTTGTTTAAGGGTATCTGCAAAATTATCATGGTCGGAACGTAGCAGTAATAGTTGAAGTTTTAATTTTGCCGGGGAAGAGAACTCACTTTTATTCTTTTCGTAGTAATCAAAGAGTTCTTTAGGCGTGAGATTGACATTCGCATAATAGTAATTGTTAATCATAACTTGAATGGCAATTTTATCAACGGCTTTTTTGCGTAACTCCTCAATTGTTGTGCCAGATTTTTTTGCCTTTTCTTCAAGTTCATTGCGACTGACACAACCGTAATTCAAGGCCAGATCGTCCAGCATATTCTCGACATACTCAGGAGGAATCGGAAATTTCTTCTTCCCGTAATCAGCGAGAATTAAATGACGGCTTATAATTTCCTCAAGGATTTTTTTCCGCAGATTATGCACTTCCTGATAGAGTTCAGGACCGGAATAAACCAGACATAAACGCGATTCTTCACGCCGGCTGTCATTCAAAACATCCATCAAACTTATCGGCGTGCCATTTACTGCCGCCAGAATAGAGTCGACCCGTTCATTACTCTTTTCCACTTCCGGCGGTTTTTTTACTGCCACGGATTTATCCTGAGCTTGAGCCAGTGTAACGCCAATCAGCAGGCACAGGATTGAAATGCAGGTTTTCATTATATCTGTTATTCTCTATAGTTGTTATTGAATATATTATACAGTGAACACGCTTTAATCTGCCGGTGTATTTGAACTAAATCACCGGCACACCGGAATAAATTACGGTGATTTAAGTTAACTCATGAGTTTATTTTTGCAATTTTTTTATCAACTCTGTTTGACAAATAGATTATATTTGGCTATTTTACCAAATAAACAAACAAAAGCAATGGAGTTTATCTTTTGAAAGAAAAAAAAGAATTGATATTAGCGAAAGCCAGAATTATGAAGGCGCTGGGACATCCTACCAGGTTGTTAATGGTTGAGGAGCTTGGGGCAGGAGAGCGTTGTGTTTGCGACCTGGTCAAATTAGTGGGAGATGATTTTTCAACTGTATCCCGGCATCTGCTGGTGTTGAAGAATGCCGGGATATTAGAATATGAGAAACGGGGTTTGATGGTTTTTTACCGGTTGCGGGTACCGTGTTTATTGAATTTTATGAGTTGTATTGAATCATTAATACCATCAGAGGGTCGATAATAATAAGGAAGTGAATAAATGTCCGGCAATTACAATATCATGAAAAAAATCAATAATAAATTGTTGTATGCCATATCTGGCTTGGCGGCAATAATTTTACTGTACTGGTATGTTTTCCCCTGCGATTGCGGCTTAAATAGAACACCATTAACCCAATGGTTGACCTATTCGTTGATGCGATTACCGCAGGAGAGCAGGTTCAGTTCTGCCGTTGAATTTTTTCTTTTTGAAACACCCAAAGTGATGTTGCTGCTGACTGCCGTTGTTTTTGTGGTAGGGGTGGTACGCTCATTCTTTTCACCGGAACGGACAAGGAAAATTCTGGCTGGACGTAATGAGTTTACCGGTAACGTGCTGGCGGCTCATTTGGGCATTGTCACCCCATTCTGTTCCTGTTCCGCGGTTCCACTGTTTATCGGTTTTGTAACTACCGGAATTCCTTTGGGTGTAACATTCTCATTTTTGATTTCAGCACCGATGATTAATGAAGTTGCGCTGGTACTGCTGTTTGCCCTTTTCGGCTGGAAGGTGGCAGGGTTATACCTTATAACCGGCCTGATTATTGCAATCGTTGCCGGGTGGATTATCGGGCGTCTGCGTTTGGAAAGATATGTTGAACCATGGGTTTATCAAACGCAAGTGAACGAAACGACTGAAGATACCGTAATAACCTGGGATGACAGAGTGCGTTTCGGTTATGACGCGGTAAAAGATATTGTCGGTAAAGTATGGCCTTATGTTTTCGCCGGCATCGCAGTCGGTGCAGGAATACATGGCTATGTACCACAGGATTTTATGGCATCAATTATGGGGCGCGGGGCATGGTGGTCGGTACCATTGGCTGTTTTGCTTGGTGTGCCAATGTATTCTAATGCCGCCGGTATCATACCTATTGTTCAAGCGTTGCTAGAAAAAGGGGCGGCTTTAGGTACCGTGCTTGCGTTCATGATGGCGGTGATCGGACTTTCGCTGCCGGAAGCGGTTATTTTGCGCAAAGTACTGAAATTACCGTTGATATTTATTTTTTTTGGTGTTGTTGCCGTGGGTATTTTGATTGTCGGATTCATTTTTAATCTGATAATGCCGTATATGGGCTTCAAATGAAATATTAGTGAATTTTAAAGATGAAAAGAGCAATTATAATTCCGGCAGATTGTAAGAACTGTGATGCTTGTGAAGCGGAGAAATTATGCCCGCAAAAAGCATTCATCCGCGAGAAAAAAGAGGATAAACCATGGATTGATTTTTATCAATGCCGTGGCTGTTTAAAATGTAAGCCGGCTTGCCCTCATGGGGCTGTCGGCGAAATCATTCAACCGTGTAACGGAAAAGGCAAGATGAGCTGGTAAGAAATATAAAATAACAGGGACAACATGATGAAAATTCAAATTCTCGGTACTGGTTGTACTAAATGCAAAACACTGGCAGTAAACGCAGAAACTGCCGCCAAAGAACTCGGGCTTGACTTTGAGTTGGAAAAGGTAACTGATATAACACAGATAATGCAATTTGGCGTGATGATGACTCCCGCGCTGGCGATTGACGGCAAAGTAAAAATCTCCGGCAGGGTTCCGTCAATTGAAGACCTGAAAAAAATATTACTATAAATTAGTCTGGCAAGGAAGAATGAAAAAATATTACAAGGCATTTGTCATAGTATTGCTGGTGATCGCTATTATACTCTTGATTATAGTCAAAGTACACCAGAAGCGAGCATCGGCAACCCGGGAGGCAAACAAAAAGAATCCCGGGATTTCCTTTGTAACCAAACTTCCCAAATTAGTTGATTTTGGCGCGGAATACTGTGTGCCATGTAAAATGATGAAGCCAATACTCGGCGATTTAAAGGAAAATTATCGCGACCAATTAGAAATGTATTATGTTGACCTGGACGTTACTCCGGCAATTGCAGGACAATATGGTATAAACGTTATTCCAACTCAAATTTTTTTTGATGCCAATGGGATTGAAAAATTCCGGCATGAAGGTTTTATGGATAAAGATTCAATCCTTGATAAAATCAAGGAAATCGCCGGGAATAGAATAGTGTCAGCTAAGAATTAATCGTTATACAGATAGTTTGAACGTAATAAATTTATGTTGATTTAAATCTTTCACAAGGAATGAAATCATGAATGATCAAAAAAGTTGTGCTTGTAATGCCGCCCCTAAATTAATATTCCCTTGTTCCGGCTCTGCTGACGTTGGAGCGATTGCCGATCAGGCGGCCCGAAAACTCCAACGTGAAGGAACTGGTAGAATGTTCTGTCTGGCAGGAGTAGGCGGGCGGGTAGCAGGCATTATTAAGACGACTGAAAGTGCAGAAAAAATTCTGGTAATTGACGGTTGTCCGTTGAATTGTGCCAAAAACTGCCTGGAGCAAGCCGGATTTACCAGATTTGAACACATAAATCTTGCCGATTTAGGACTTAATAAGGGACAATCGGCGGTCGGCGAAGAAAATATTCAAAAAGTAGTTGATGCCGGCAAAGCAAAACTGTCATGCAATTGAAAATTGAAAGGAAATTTGGGATGAACTCACTTAAACTGTTATTGCCGTTTATTCTCATAATCGCCGGTTTTGTTTGTATTGCACAGGATACTGCGACAAAAGAACCATCTGCGAATACTATCAAGGCCAAAGCAAAACTGCCCAAATTGCTGGATCTTGGTGCTAAGAAATGCATCCCCTGCAAAATGATGGCTCCGATTCTTGAAGAGTTGACTAAAGAATATGTCAAAATTTTGGATGTTGAATTTATTGATGTCTGGCAAAAAGAAAATGCCGAAAAAGCTCAAAAATATAACATTCAAGCTATCCCTACCCAAATTTTCTTTGACGCTGAAGGCAAGGAATTGTGGCGGCATGAAGGTTTTATTTCTAAGGAAGATATTTTTAAGCAATGGAAAATACTGGGCTACGACTTTGAAAAGTTGAAGAATGAAAAAACTGCTGATAAAAAATAATATCAATGAAACCTACAGGAAATATAGTTAAAAATCTATTGTTGATTTTTGTTCTGGTCAGCATTGGTTTCGCTTTCGGCAAGTACAGCGTAACCAAATCGCAACCCATTTCACTTTTAGTTGTTCAGACGGCTGAAACTGTTAATGTCTATTATATGCATACGACATTCCGTTGCGTTACCTGTAATACCATTGAGAAAATGACCAGGCAACTTCTGGAATCAAAATACAAAAAACAGATGCAGAACGGCGCTGTCGTGTTTACAGAAGTAGATTTTCAAAAAAATGAATCGATGGCCAAACAGTTTGACGTAATTTCCAGTTGCGTAGTTGTCGCAAAAACAAAAGATGGTAAATCAACTGTTTTTGAACGGCTGGACAAAGTATGGGAACTGCTGGACAAACCTGAAGAATTTAATGCCTATATCAGTTCAGCCATTGATAAACTGTTGATTCCCGGAGGCGCAAAATGACTTGGTACATATTAGCTTCCGCACTTTGGTTGGGGATACTTACCGCTATCAGCCCGTGTCCGTTGGCGACTAACATTGCGGCGATATCATTCATCGGAAGGCAGATTGGCAATTACAAAGGAGTATTGTCCGCCGGTTTTCTCTACACTTTAGGACGGACTTTGACTTATGTGTTGCTGGGAGCGGGAATAACCGCGGGTTTACTGGCAACCGGCGAAGTGTCCCGTTTTCTCCAAAAATACCTGAACGAGATACTTGGCCCTTGCCTGATTCTGCTCGGGATGGTATTACTGAACATGATTGGCGCTGGTCTGTCTTTTGACATGTTGCATCACAAAATACATAAGCGGGCCGAAAAAAGTGGTGTCTGGTTTGCTTTGCCGGTAGGCGTGGTTTTCGCGCTTTCATTCTGTCCAGTATCGGCCGGGTTGTTTTTCGGTGCATTAATTCCTCTGGCAGTGAAAAGTAACGATTCTTTTATATTGCCGTTGATTTACGGTTGCGGAACTGCAATGCCGGTTATACTTTTTGCTTTTCTTATTGCGTTCGGCGGTGAATATCTTGGCAAAGCGTTTAACTGTCTGACCAAACTGGAACTCTGGTTTCGCTATACCGCAGGCGTATTGTTTATAATAGCTGGAATCTATTATTGCTTGACGCATATTTACGGCTTGAGCTTTTGGTAGGTATGTGGTTATGTAATAATGCTGGTATTTATAACTCTTAATATTCAGGAAGTGATTATGACAACCAAAATGAAAATAAAATTGATTTTAAAGATTCTTGTTTCGCTAATAATTATCGGCGGAGTGTTTTACTGGTTTCGTCTGGCGCCGGTAAAAGTTCAAGCATATAAAATTATCACTGGAACTGTAGTCAACGAAGTTATGGGCACCGGAACGTTAGAGGCCAGGATACGCGCAGATATCAGTCCGAAAATTTCCGGTTTGCTGGTAGAAGTGCTTACCGATCAGAATGCCCGTATTGTCAAAGGGCAACTGTTAGCTAGATTAGACGATGGAGATTGGCGGCAGCAGGTGGAGGTCGCTAAAGCTGACTTGGCGGCAGCCAAGGCAACTGTTGAGCGTATTGGCGCGGAGATTGAAATTACCCGGGCAACGGCAATCCGGGCACGGGCTAATTTGGAGCGAATTTCCAGTTTGCGAAAGAGTCAAGCGGTGGCGCAAAACGAATTGGAAAGAGCGACTGAATCAAATGATGTCGCCGAAGCGAATATCAGAAGAACTCAACTCGCCAGAATAGAAGCGCAAAGAACGGTGGAAAAATCAGAAGCCTCTTTACGTTTTTACCAGGAACGGCTGAAAGACACCAACCTTCGCGCACCGTTTGACGGACTTGTTGTTCGCCGTAATCGCGACCCTGGAGCCGTGGTGGTGCCTGGAAGTTCGATTCTTGATGTGATTTCGACTGAACAACTCTGGATTTCAGCATGGGTGGATGAAACAGCCATGGGACAAATGGCATCTGAACAACCTGCACGGATTATATTTCGTTCCAGTCCAGATACGGTAATTCAAGGTAAGGTTGCGCGTCTTGGAGCGGAGACTGACCGTGAGACACGGGAATTTTTAGTGGATGTTGATTTATTGCAATTACCGGAAAAATGGGCTGTCGGGCAGCGAGCCGAGGTCTATATCGAAACTGGTCGCCGCAACAACACGATATTTGTTCCGCAGCAGTTCGTTATCTGGCGGGATGGACAATCCGGGGTTCTGATAGATAACGGCGGCAAGGCTAAATGGCAAAAAATTTCTCTTGGATTGCGCGGCAAAGAAAATGTGGAAGTGACTGAAGGTTTGACTTCAGGTAAAATTGTGATAGGCGCATTGTCCGGAGACGAACTTCCTCGGGACGGACGCGCCATAAGGCACGATACACTATGAATCTGGCAGTCAAAGACATCAAGCATAACTTAGGCCGTTTTGTATTAACGACCTTTGGCATTGGTTTGCTGTTGACGCTGGTTATGGGCATGGGCGGCATTTACCGTGGATTGGTGGAGGAGGCTACGTTACTAATAGATCGCGTGGATGCCGATTTATGGGTGGTGCAGAAAGGAACTCGTGGTCCATTCGCGGAACTTTCCCGTCTGCCGCGCAACGTGGAAGACAGGGTTTTATCCGTTACCGGCGTTCTGCGCGCCAACAGTTTTATTTCACATACTATTCAGCGAGAATACCGTGGGAAACCGTTACGGCTGACCATTCAAGGGTTATCATGGCCTGCTGACCGCGGACAATGGTTGCCGCTGATTGCCGGGCGTATTCTGGGACAAGCCCATTACGAAATGGTGGTTGACAAATCATCCGGTTTGACGCTGGGCGACAGGATTCCGCTGGGGAAAAACATTTATACGGTAGTCGGACTGACCCATCGCATGAACTCGTCTTCGGGTGATTCAATGGCTTTTCTGACCCGCACCGATGCGCAGTCTGTGCAATTTGATTTATCCGGAGAAGCCATCCGCAATGAACGAACAGCCCGCGTCAACCGACTGCAAGCGATTGACTTGGGCAGCATAAACCCGCAAATAATCGAACGCGCCGCCGGTAGTTCAGCCGGAATTCCAGCACTGGGGGCTTCTATGGTCAGCGCCATATTGGTAAATGTCATTCCCGGCTATGATCCAATGACCGTTGCAGCGAAAATCTCCGCATGGCCGGATGTTTCCGTTTACAGTCATGACAGCCAACGGCAATTACTATTGCGCGGCATGGTTGACAAGGCCCGCCGCCAACTGGGGCTTTTTCGAGTCCTGCTTATTGTTGTGTCGGCTGTAATTATGGCTTTGATTCTTTATACTCTGACGCTGGATAAAATCCATGATATTGCCATGCTCAAACTGATGGGTGCGAGAAATAAAGTTATTCTCGGCCTGATTCTGCAACAGGCATTATTGCTCGGAGGCCTTGGTTTTGGTATCGCTTATTTTATCGGTCAGTGGCTTTTTCCCCATTTTCCGCGCCGGGTGGTGATTATGCCGGACGACTTGGTGCAACTGGCGGTGATTGTCTTGATAATTTCCGTGCTATCAAGTTTGCTGGGTATCGGCAAAGCTCTCCGGGTTGATCCGGGCGAGGTGTTATCATGAAAAACAGTCAGAGTTTAGTAGTCGAAGCATCCGGGCTAACCAAGATATATGGTAGCGGCAATACTGAAGTAATTGCACTCCGGAACGTGGCTTTGAGCCTTGCCCGTGGCGAGATTGCTGCCTTGCTGGGGCCAAGTGGAGCCGGGAAATCGACGCTTCTGACCGCATTGGGCTTGATTCGCCCGCCTGATGCCGGACGCATTGTGATTGAGGGGAAAGTTGTCTTTGACGGACGTCTGCTGGTTGATGCCCGTGTTTTCCGCCGTAAACATTTGGGATTTATTTTTCAAAAAGCCAACCTGATTCCGTTTTTGACGGCGGTTGAGAATGTACAACTGGCGATGGAAATCAACGACGCCTCTTCTCGCGAGGCTAGAAAACGGACAATGGAGTTGCTTGAATACCTTGGTGTTGCCGACAGAGCAAACCATTTGCCATCCAATCTTTCTGGCGGACAACAACAGCGGGTAGCAATCGCACGGGCGCTGGTTAATCGTCCGAGTCTGCTTTTGGCCGACGAACCGACTGCCGCATTGGACAGTGTCCGTGGACGTCAAGTCATGGAATTATTCCGCAATGTTGCGCACGAACAAAACACTGGGGTAATTGTTGTTACTCACGATCATCGCGCTCTGGATGTATTTGATCATGCTTTTGAAATGGAAGACGGGCTGTTGAGGATCAGTCAGGCTCTGGACGAGGAGATCAGAAACAAAAAAGTTCAAAGGTAAAATAACCGGTATTCTGGATGTTGCAAAAAAATAAACAGTAGAGGTTTATTTGAGCGTTAAAATTTCTGTCAATGCCGGAATCTGTAGATTCGTAACAAATGCTGAGGCTAAATGTGAGGATGGACAACTTGTGGATTTTGTGATTGAATCTCCGTGCGAGAAAATCCAAGCGCTTGCCAGGGCAATCAAGGAAGCCGGTACCATTGATGCGTTTGAGGAAATCAATCCGTCAGGCGAAAGCGTGATACTGTCACAGACACGCGCAACGCTCAAAGGATGCTGCGCAGGTTGTGCCGTCCCCATTGGTTTTTTCAAAGCAATGCAGGTCGCTGCGGGGCTTGCTCTGCCTGAAGATATATCTATACAAATAATATCGGAATAATAAAATGAAGTGAATTATGGAAAAATTATAAGAGCAAATTAGATGTGTTAACGGATAAACAGGTTCCGTCACTTAAAACTAAAGCCACAGAATAGGTGCGAAAGAGGAGTTGTGAAAAATTTGCAAATTCTCAGAGCAGGTTGTCACAAATGTGTCGCATTGGCAGATACAACGGAGCGGTTTAAACTGAAATTGATATCCTATGAGCGCCGCACAGAGGTAACTAGGTTGATCGAGATTGACCGGACTGAATTTTTTACTCAACGGCGTTTTCATCAAGAGAGCAGTGTCGCGACAAATGACGAACTGAAAAGTGTTATCTAAATCTGGGTACTGCGGGCTATCCAAGTAGCACAGATGTATAGTCTTGCAACAAATTTGATCAAGTCATAGATTATTGTTAAGCCGGAAATTTGCATTGAGGAATGAATTGAATAGTACAACAATTTATAGCACCACATGCAAAATTAACGATTTTTTTATTAAGCCCACTTGCAATAAACAGAGCAGATTGTATATTTAGTCATATAGCTAAATATAGATATGGAGATTTTGAAATATGACTGACTTTGAAAAAACATTACAGATGACCAAGGCGCTTGCTGACGGGAATCGTTTAAAGATTATTGCCGCATTGCTGAAGTATAATGAGTTGTGCGCATGTCAAATTACGGAATTTCTTGGTATTGCCGGAGCAACAGCTTCACGCCATCTTACTATTCTGGTTAATGCGGCGTTAATTCAAAGTAGAAAAGATGGACGCTGGGTATTTTACCGGCTGAACAATGAAGACAGCCGTTTCTGGGCGTGGCTTAATAATGATTTGCCCGGCAAGGCGGACTTAGGTTGTCTGGATAAAATAGTTGCATCGCCGGTAGAGGATATTTGTCGCAAACAACGCGGAATCGGTTGTTGTCCAATAAATAACAAGTGAAAGAGGTCGAGAAATGAAGAAACCGAAAATTTTATTCCTTTGCACCGGCAATTCCTGTCGCAGTCAAATGGCGGAGGGTTGGTGCCGCCACCTGAAAGGTGACATCATTGAGGCATACTCCGCCGGGATTGAAACGCATGGACTTAATCCTTATGCGGTAAAGGTTATGGCGGAATGCGGAGTAGATATATCCGGACATAAATCGAAACTGCTGACTGACCTGAACGGAATTGACTTCGACTATGTCGTAACCGTCTGCGGTCATGCTCATGAGACTTGCCCTTTCTTTCCTGCAAAAGCAAAAGTAGTTCATGTTGGTTTTGATGATCCGCCCAAACTGGCAAAAGACGCACAAACTGAAGAAGAAAAATTAAACTGTTACCGTCGGGTAAGAGATCAAATAAAAAAATTCATAGAAGATTTACCATCGCACCAAATAATTTAAAAGGAGGAAGACGATGTCGGACAATAACAAGCCAAAAAAGAAATCAGGAATTCTCGCGGCAATTTGGGAATCAATGACGAAAACGGGAGGATGCTGCGGTTCCGGCGAAAGTTGCGGATGCAATTCGAAGCCTGACAAAGACAAGAATAAAACGGAAAAAAGCAACTCGAAGTGTGATTTGTCACATACTCCGGATTCCAAAATAAATAGATGAATAATAATAACGAAAAACCGAATAGCAGATACCATGATATTGTGATTTTATCCATTGTGCCGGTAATTGTCGCATTGCTGATTATCGTGAGCTGGATACTTGCCCGTTGCGATATCGGACCTTATTACGTTAATGCGTTGCCTGCAATATTCGCTACTGTTTTCGGTGGTTTTCAACGATTTATTGCCGGATTCAAAGATATTTTCAAAGGGAAGATTACGGTTAATGTTTTTGTTGTTGTTGCTCTGATAGCGACGCTTGCCATCGGGGAATTCAGACCGGCGGCGATAATTGTATTTATTATGGCGGCGGCCGGAGCACTGGAGTCTTACACTCTGGCAAAGACACGCCGCAGCATAAATGAACTTCTGGATTTTGCTCCGAAGATGGCGACCGTTCGTAAGAGTGGCGAAGAGGTTATCGTGCCGGTTTCTGAACTTCTGGCAGGAGATATTGTCGTGGTTAAGCCCGGGTCAAGAATCCCGGTGGACGGAGTTGTTACCGCCGGAGCCAGCAGTGTCAATCAAGCTCCTATCACAGGAGAGTCAATGCCGGTAGATAAATTGCCAGGCAACAATGTCTTTAGCGGAACGCTAAACGAGTCAGGACGTCTCGATATCCGGACTGAGAAGGTAGGGGAAGGTACTACGTTGGCAAAGATTGTTCACCTGGTTCAGGAGGCGCAGGATACACGTGCGCCCATTCAGAATATTGCGGATCGTTTCACAACATGGTTTCTACCGACTGTGATAGTTCTTGCGATTATTGCATTCCTTACTTCCGGTGATGTGAAAGTTGCGGTTGCTGTTCTCCTTGTCGCATGTCCGTGTGCATTCGCAATCGCCACGCCTACGGCTGTTACAGCAGGAGTTTCCAATCTGGCGCGAAGGGCTGTTCTTGTCAAAGGTGGAATTTTCCTTGAATTAGGGCATAAAATAGATCATCTGCTAGTTGATAAAACTGGAACTTTCACATTCGGCAAACCCAAAGTCACAGAGATAATTGCTTTCAACGACTCAAGTCAGAATGAAGTTCTCCAAATGGCTTGTGTTGCCGAAAAATACTCCGAACATCCATTGGCACGTTCAATTCTTGCGGTTGGCAGAGAGCTAAAACTTGACATCCCGGATCCTGAACATTTTGTCAGTTCGACCGGAATGGGAGTTGAGGCACAATGGAATTCAACGAAAATTTTTGTGGGTAAATTATCTTTTTTGAAAGACTCCGGAGTTATTTTTAATGCCGTTGTTGAGCGTGAAGTAGAGTCGCAATCTAAAAATGGCAGAACGGCGGTTCTTGTGGCGTGCAATACTAATATTGTTGGTTTGCTGGCTATTGCCGATGAGATTCGTCCTGAGATTCCTGAAACAATTCGATTGCTTAGAGCCATGGGCGTAAAAAAAATAACTATGCTGACTGGCGATCATCAACAAGTGGCGGAATCAGTCTCCAGAGAAATCGGGGTTGACGATTTTAGAGCCGGTTTGCTGCCGGAAGATAAACAGGACATTGTAAGAAAGCTTCAGGCAGAAGGGCATATTGTCGGAATGGTCGGGGACGGGATTAACGACGCTCCTGCCCTTGCATTGGCTGACGTAGGCATTGCCATGGGTGCAGCCGGAACAGATGTGGCAATAGAAACCGCTGATGTTACTCTGATGAATGACAATATATCAGGAGTTGCAGACTTTATATGGATGTCAGGAAAGGTTCTGAAACGTATTAAGTTGAATATCTTTTTTTCTATAATTTACAATGTTATTGGTTTAGCGCTTAGCGTAGTCGGATTAATGACGCCAATTGTGGCGCTTATATTTCAGGAAGCAGGTTGTTTAACTGTAGTGTTCAGTTCAACTCTTCTGCTTTGGTCAAAACGTGATAAAGAATAATAACAGGATTTAAATCATGAGTAATCAGTCAGAAAAAAACATCGGTTGCACTAATGCCGGGAATGCTTGTCAGCAGGTTCCGCATTCTGTGTGGAACCGTTTTACCCGTTGTCGCATTCGGGAAAGTTGATCTATTCGATGGATTTCCGGAACTATAATGGCTGATGAAGTTAAGAAAGGCGAGAAAATTTTAATTATGTAAGGTTTTTTTATTTCGAAAATAGCGGTTAGTGAAAAGTCTTCATGTTCTGGCGCAAAAACTTCATGCTGTGCCATGATAGATGCGAATAACCAATAAAACATGTTGCAATAATTAGAAGATAGACAGTAAAAATATAAATTTGGAGAAAATGTAAAATGAGTGGAAAAATTGGCAAGAAGCTTTCTTTTTTAGACCGTTACCTGACTTTTTGGATTTTTGCGGCCATGGGATTTGGAGTCGGGTTGGGGTATTTTATCACCGGTATCGAAGATTTTGTAAATATATTTTCCGTTGGAACCACCAATATCCCGATTGCCATTGGGTTGATTCTGATGATGTATCCGCCTTTTGCCAAAGTCAGATATGAGGAACTTGGCGATGTATTCAGCAATAAGAAAGTGCTGGGAATTTCCCTGTTACAAAACTGGGTAATCGGTCCGGTATTGATGTTTGTGATTGCAATTGTATTTTTGCGCGGATATCCGGAATATATGGTGGGACTGATTATGATTGGCTTGGCCCGCTGCATCGCCATGGTTATTGTCTGGAACGACTTGGCGGAAGGCGATACTGAATACGCCGCCGGACTTGTTGCATTCAACAGTATATTTCAAGTGTTGTTTTTTAGTGTTTATGCCTGGATTTTTATTACTGTTCTGCCACCGCTGTTCGGATTTAAGGGGGCAGTGGTTGATATCAGCATCGGTCAGATTGCATGGACAGTTTTTATCTATCTTGGCATACCGTTTATTGCCGGCGCTTTAACGCGGTTTATCGGGGTTAAACTGGTCGGACGCGAAAAGTATCACTCCTCGTTCGTTCCAAAGATAAGTCCAATCACACTTATTGCTTTGCTTTTTACGATTGTCGTTATGTTCAGTCTCAAAGGCAAGTTGATTGTACAAATTCCGATGGATGTAGTCCGCATTGCCATTCCTCTGCTGGTATATTTTGTCATCATGTTTCTGGTTTCATTCTGGATGGGCAGAAAGGCAAACGCTGGTTACAGCAAGACAACAACTCTTGCGTTTACCGCAGCCAGTAACAACTTTGAACTGGCAATCGCAGTTGCGGTGGCAGTTTTCGGCCTTAATTCCGGCGCCGCTTTTGCCGCGGTAATTGGCCCGCTGGTTGAAGTACCTGTAATGATTGGACTGGTTAATGTGGCTTTTTACTTCCGGACAAAATTCTTTCAGTGATATTCTGTCTGCCTGTCCTTGACAAGCCGTGTCTCAAATTATATCTTAATCGTATGTATTTGTAAATTTTACAGCGATATGTTGATTTATCGTGTAATGTTTCCACTGATGATGATAAATAACGGAGCAGGAATTATGAAAAAAAATCTATTGATGTCAGGATTACTGGTGCTTGGAATGTTGAATGTGGTTGCCGTTGACTGGCCGGTTTGGCGGGGACCTAACGGTAACAGTGTTACCACCGAAACAATAAACGTCGCTAACCTTAGTGCCACGCCGGTTTGGACAGCGAAGGTTGGCAGTGGTTATTCCGCAGTATCGGTTTTTCAGGGAAAAGTTCTGACAGCAGGTAATTCAGGTGGCAATGACATTATCTATTGCATGGATGCTAATACCGGAAAAATTGTCTGGCAATATTCCTATCCGTGCCGTGTGGATAAGGGTTATCCAGGACCGCGTGCGACACCAGTTACTGACGGTAAAAATGTTTATATGTTGAGTATTGACGGCGATCTGGTTTGTGTCAATTTTGCTGACGGAAAACTGGTGTGGGAACATAAAAAAATGGCATCAGGAGACGTTCAAAATCTGAAATGGGGTTTAGCTTCATCGGTGCTGTTGCATAATAATGTTGTTTATATCAATCTGGGCAGTCGCGGCATGACTTTTGATGCTGCTACCGGGAAACCGCTCTGGAAGACCAATGGCACATGCAATTATTCAACACCGGTAATTTTCAAGTTTGGTGATCGCGAGTTGCTGGCAATTTTTGGTGAAAAGAATTTATTTATTCTTGAACCGGCAACCGGCAACACTGTGGCATCTTATGAATGGTTGACTAAATGGAACGTTAACGCGGCTGAACCAATTATTACAGATGGCGGGAAGAAAATATTGATTTCCTCAGGATATGGTCATGGTGCTGCCCTGTTGGATTTTGATGGAACTTCGTTGAAGAAAGTATGGGAAAATACTAATATGTGTTGTCATTTTTCCTCTCCGCTGTTGATTGATGGTATTATTTATGGTGTCAGCGGCAATCCCGGCGGCGGTATCCTTTGTGCCGTCGATTTTAATAGTGGCAAATTGATTACCAAAACAAAACTTAAATTTGGTTCTTTAATTCAGACCGGAGAGCAGATATTGTATATTGAAGAGAATGGAACTCTCAATGTGATTAATCCTGCAGCCGGTAAATGTGAAGTGGTCAAGTCTATTAAAGTGTTGAATAACGGTAAGTGCTGGACTATGCCAGTTCTCGCTGATGGTAAAATTTTCTGCCGTAATAACATTGGCGATGTCGTTTGTCTGAGTGCTAAATAATTAGAGCCTTTTCAGTTTGAACCGGGCGCAAGTTTATGCTCCCGGTCGATTTATTTCCCCTTGTTTTGATCTTTTAAAACGGCGGCAAAGCCAAACCAAATCCGAGGCGGATGATGCAAAAATGGCGAAAAATAATTATTTGTGCCTGTGCAGAAAGGCGGTTGCTTCCAGCTGAAAATCTAGGTCGGATAAAAGCTGCAGCAGATGCCGCCGGTATTCCCGTAGAGGTTAAAGCGGATTGTTGTTATCTTGCCGCAAAAAGTCCTGAAGAATTGCGGGAGATTACCGCGGTTGACTCTGCCGTATTGGTTGCTGCATGTCTGCCGCGCGCGGTTCAGTCGCTGTTTGCCGCAGCCGGAGCCGCATTGCCGGAAAATATTCTTGATTTGCGTAGTGCTCCGGTTACGGATGAACAGTTATCTGCGGCAGGTCTGCCTTTCCCGACAGATTTTGCAGAGTTTAAGTTTCCGTCAGTTCCGGCAGATTGGCCGGCATGGTTTCCTGCCATTGACCGTAAACGTTGTGCCAATTGCCGTAAATGTGCCGATTTTTGTCTTTTCGGTGTTTATGTCATTGATGATCTCCAGCAGGTGATTGTAAAAAATCCGGCAAATTGCAAAAATAACTGTCCGGCATGCGCCAGAATATGTCCGTTCCAGGCGATTGTTTTCCCGAAATCAGATATTGTCCCAATCAATGGCGCAAAAGTTGAAGCTGAACATGTAGCTAAGTTGAAATCCGAATTAGGTGACCTCCGTAAACTCTTTGAAGCACGCAAACAGCAGAAAAGAAAACTGTTCCGGGACTAAACCCAGGGAATAAAAACGTGATTGAGAAAATTGCATATCGGATGCTGAAAGAAACCCCGGTAAGGATATGGTGGAAGTTACTCTATAACTTTTGCTGGAAGGGGCGCCAGGCGGTAAATCAATTTGAGCGCCGTCTGCGTCGTGGACAATTTTTTCCCGCATTTATCATGCTGTCTTTGACCGACCGTTGCAATCTTTCCTGTCAGGGTTGCTGGGTTACTCAGACATCAACACCGAGAGAATTGAGCGTCGAACAGGTGAATAATGTGATTGCTGCAGCAAATGCAAATGGTTCATATTTCTTCGGTTTGCTGGGCGGTGAACCGTTACTCTATCCACGTTTGTTTGAACTTATCGCGGCACATCCTGATTGTTACTTCCAACTTTTTACCAATGGAACATTGCTTGATGATGAAACAGCCGGAAAATTGCGGCAGTTGGGTAATGTAACCCCGCTGATAAGTTTGGAAGGTTATGAGCAAGTCAGTGACGTCCGTCGCGGCGGTGATAACGTCTATGACCGGGCGGTGAACGGTATTGCCGCCTGCTCCAGAGCCGGTTTGGTTATTGGCGTGGCTGCTAGCATTTGCCAGTCTAACTTTTCAGAATTGGTCAGACGTGAATTCGCGGAAAAACTCATTGAACGCGGGGTGCATTATCTCTGGTATTACATCTATCGCCCCTCCGGAGCGAATCCTTGTCCGGAACTGGCGCTTACGGCCGAACAAATTGTCGAATTGCGGCGGTTTATTGTTGAACTGCGCGGTGAAGTTCCATTGGTGATTGTTGATGCCTATTGGGATGGAAAAGGTAATGCACTTTGTCCGGGAGCCGTCGGTTTAAGTATTCATATCAGTCCGGGCGGTGATATCGAATTCTGTCCGCCGATTCAGTTTGCCGTTGCCGGTATCGGTGATGGAACTCAACTCGAAGATAAGATTAACCAAGCTGGATTTATGGCGGATTTTCGCGCCTTTGCCGCAGAAAGCACACGTGGTTGCGTGTTGATGGAAAAACCTCAGGCACTGCAGCAATTTCTGGAACAGCATCAAGCTTATGATTGCAGTGGACGCAACTGCGGGATGAATGAAATCGCCGTTAGAAAACCGATGATTTGTCATCATCTGCTTGGTCAGGAGATTCCTGAGAAAAACTGGCTTTACCGCTTTGCCAAGAAATACTGGTTTTTCGGGTTTGGCACTTATGGTTGAAAATAAAGGTGCGGAAAATATGACACCAAAAGACATAAAAAATTGTGACTATGACCGGTTTATTCCTCCGACATTGACGGAGCGTGAACGCCTTGCCGGAATTGCCGCCAGATTTATTGCAGAGGCAAAATTGCAGCCGCCGTTATCGCTGGAAGAACTTGAGGAGTTTGCGGCGGCGCTGATTGAGACCAATAAAATTGACCCTGTTTTCAGCAAGTGGATGATGGTCATGATTAACAATGAGGTTTGGCGTGAAACCATCGCCGCCACCCCGCGGGAACGCCGCATGTTGATGCTCCCTCAATGTTTGCGACATTTTAAATCCTGTCCGGCTCCGGCAGATGAACTTGGGTTAATCTGTCAGAATTGCGGTGCGTGTGATATCGGCAGATTGGAACAGGAGGCTGATGAACTCGGGATGATGACATTGATTGCGGAAGGTTCTTCGCTTGTCGCCGGACTGCTGGATTCGGGACAGTTTGATGCAGTTATCGGCGTTAGTTGTCTGGAGGCACTTGAAAAGGCTTTTCCATACATGGTAGCACATGCGGTTCCAGGCATCGCGATACCGCTGACCAGATCAGGTTGCCAGGATACGGCTGCAGACATCGAAGTTGTCAGACAGGCGATGCGGATGAATGTACGTCCGGATATTCATCCGGTTAATCTGGAGCAACTTTCAAATCAGGTGAAGGAATGGTTCAGTCCAGGACAATTGGAAGAATTAATGGGACCACCGCTCGGAGCGGCGGAAATCGTGGCGCGCGAATGGATGGCGGGGGACGGGAAACGTTGGCGTCCATTTATTGCCGCAGCGGTTTATTCCGTGCTTACTGATAATCAGCCGCACTCTACCGGTTTGCGGCAGGCGGCAATTGCGGTTGAATCATTTCACAAGGCTTCGCTGATTCATGATGATATTGAAGATGATGATGATTTCCGCTATGGGCGCGCTGCCTTGCATAGAAGTTATAATCTGCCGATAGCATTGAACGCCGGAGACGCACTGCTGGGCGAAGGTTACCGTTTGTTGTCAATCTGTGAGGTGCCGGATCATGTTCGCGCCGAAATGATTAAAGTTGCCGCCAATGCTCATCGTAATCTATGCCGCGGGCAGGGCGATGAACTGGAATGGCGGCGTAATCCTGTGCCATTGCGTCTGGCTCAAGTTATTGAAATATTCAGAGGCAAAACATCACCGGCATTTGAGGTTTCCCTGGCTCTTGGAGCTCTTTGCGCCGGCGCCCCTGCCGAGCTTTGCGGTCATCTGAAATTATTCAGTAATATGCTGGGCATAGCATATCAAATCAAAGATGATCTGGATGATTTTCAGCTTGAAAATGATAAAGGCTGGTACGGTGTGCCGCAATTATCGGTTATTCTTGCCGCAGCCGGAGAAATTGCTCCGGATCGTGAAAGACTGTTTAAACATTTGCTGCAGTGCAAGACTGCCGTTGAAGCGAAGGCGGCATTTGCCGCCGAAGTTGAACTCGAAAAGGTGATTGCCAAGGTGCGGCAGTTACTTGAACATTATCACAATGAAGCAGTGCGGGCATTGCGACCGGTAAACCATTCCGGGTTGAAACGGTTGTTATTCCGCATTGCCGGAAAGTTACTCCATGACTCAAAGAAGAATAAAGACACACTCACAGGAAACTTATAAAACTATTGCTAATGCCGTTAAAAGGCTGGATAACAACGCGATTTCTTCAATCAGTGCGTTTATCAAAACGCAATATTGTCCGGATGGCGGGTTTGCCGGACGTGACGGAAGCAGTGATATATATTACACTATGTTTGGACTTTCCTGCGCCGCCGCGCTTAATCTCCGCATGCCGAACGGGCAGATAGAATGTTACCTGCGCAATATTGAACCGGAAAAGCTGGATTTGCCGCATTTGCTTTGTCTGGTTAAATGTCATACTGCGCTATTCCGGTTGCAGCATCCGGCGTTAACTCGCGTTGCGGGACATTCAAGCAATATGCGCAAATTTTTCTTTCGCGGCGCCTTGCTCGATGCCGCGAAAAATATGCTGGAACATGATTCATCAAATATGCTGATGGGTGCTTACGGGTGGTTTTTACGGATGAATCTAGCTCAGGATTGCGGTCTGGAGATGCCTGGATGGAGCGCGGTGGCGGATTTACTCGAATTATTTCGTAAACCGGATGGGGGATTCTCGAACTTTCCCGAAACCGTTACCGCCTCGACTAATGCAACGGTGGCCGCAGTCTTGCTTAAACGTCAACTAACCGGTGAGATTGATGAGCGCGCGTTGCGATGGATTGCCGGGCAGGTCTCGACTGACGGTGGTTTCAAAGCGTTTCCAGCAGCGGCAGTATCTGATTTGCTTTCAACTGCAACATCTCTGTTCGCCTTGAATTTTTGCGGCATGTTGGACAAAAATTACAGAAATACCGCAAAAAATTATATCTTTTCTACCTGGCTTGAGTCCGGCGGATTTGCCGGGATACCTGACGAAGGCACCGCGGATTGTGAATATACCTTTTATGGTTTACTGGCGGCAGGGGCTCTGACATGATTGAATCTGAGAGAGTTAAATACGCTGCCGGACTTGGCGTTAAAGCTCTGCTTGAACGACGCAATCCGGATGGATTGTGGCACGGTCAGCTTTCTTCCAGCGCGGTTTCGACGGCAGTGGCGGCAATTGCAATTCATTATGCCGCACGTGCCGGTAATCCTGTTGCACTGGCCAATAAAAATTTGATTGATAGCGCCGTGATATGGATGAAGGAACATCAGAACGCTGACGGTGGCTGGGGTGACACTGTTTCCAGTCCGACCAATTTAAGCGCCACTTTACTTTCCAGAGCCGCTATCCTGTGCAATTCAACGGCTTCATGCCCGGAGTTAGATAAAGTTTCACGTTGTGTTACATCTCTTGTCGGTGAGGACAGTCCAGCGGGAATTTACCAGGGAGTAATTGAATTTTACGGCCGTGATTTGACGTTTTCCTCGCCGATTCTGTTGATGTGCGCATTGTCAGGTCAGCTTGGCAATGATGATAAAATCTGGAGTTATGTGCCGCAGTTGCCATTTGAATTGGCGATTATCCCGCAACGCCTGTTTAAGTTATTGAATCTGCCAGTTGTGAGCTATGCGATTCCTGCTTTGATTGCCGTTGGTCTCGCACGGCGGATGATGACAATAACTAAATACAGTATATTCAATGTGTTTTACCGCTTTATCACTCCTGTACTGCTCCGCAAATTATTGCGAATGCAACCTGTTCATGGTGGATTTCTTGAGGCGGCGCCACTGACTGGATTTGTTGCTGCATGTTTGTCTGTCGCCGGATTCGGTCAGCTTGAAACAGCGAACCGGGCAGTGCGTTTTTTATCAAATACAGTTAGAACTGACGGCTCGTGGCCGATTGATACCAACTTGTCGCTATGGCTGACTGCTATTGCCACCCGGTCATTGCGAAATACCGGCGCACTTTCCGGTGAAGAAAAAGAGCGACTGGCACATTTATTCCGCCAATATCAATTTCAGACAACGCACCCGTTTACACTGTCAACACCTGGCGGATGGGCGTGGACAACTCTTCCCGGTGGTGTTCCTGACGCTGATGATACTGCCGGTATATTGAATGCACTGGCGGTATTGCAGCCGGGATTTTGTGATAACAGTGTGATTCACGGGCTTGAATGGTTATTGCAAATACAGAATCGGGATGGCGGCATTCCAACCTTCTGCCGTGGCTGGGGGCTGTTGCCGTTTGACCGCAGTTGCCCCGATATCAGCGCTCACGCGTTGCTTGCTTTTCATAACTGGCAGCCTCACGTTGAACCGGAAATCCGGCAGCGGTTGAATACCGCCTGCAGTAAAATTTTACGCTATCTGGAACGTTCGCAATTGCCGGATGGCTCATGGCTGCCATTATGGTTTGGCGACCAGAATCATCCTGAACGCCTTAATCCGGTATATGGAACCGGCGTGGTGATTGATGCTTTGTCTAATATTAAATATCAAGGAGTCGCATTAGATCGCGGTGTAAGTTTTTTGCTTTCGGCGCAAAATCCGGATGGTGGCTGGGGTGGCAGCAACGGTTTGCCGTCCAATGTTGAATGTACCGGTATCGCCGCTACCGCACTCTGTGCAATTCCAACCGCAACAGCTGCAGTTGGTTCAGCCTGTAACTATTTATGCGATGCAATCATTAATTCTCCGGGAAATATTCCGGCGTCTAGTCCAATTGGATTATACTTTGCCGCACTATGGTACGATGAAGAGCTCTATCCGTTGCTGTTTGCTGTGACTTGCTTGAATAAGTATCAGGTGGTCAATGGTGATAGAGTATAAAACATATCGCAGTACCTTGCAATATTTTTGTTGCCAAAGTTTTTTCGTTTTTTTGTATTTAAATATTTGATTTTAGCGGTTTTCGGGATAGATTATTTGTTCCTGATGCAACATACTATAAAATTTTATTAATAATAACCAGGAGTTTGCAATGTACGCAGTTCTCAAAACCGGTGGCAAGCAGTACAAGGTCAAAGCCGATGACTTGTTGGATGTTGAAATGCTTGATGGCGAAGTCGGCACGATCGTTAATTTTACTGAAGTTCTTGCTGTTGGTGAAGAAGGTGGAAAATTACAGGTTGGTACCCCGTTGTTGGTTGGTACTTCTGTTACTGCCACTATTACCGACCAGTTCCGTGGTAAGAAATTGATTGCGTTCAAACAGAAACGCCGTAAAGGTTACCGTCGTAAAGTCGGACACCGCCAGGAACTGACCAAGGTAAAAATTACCGCGATTAATATCGCCTGAGTCTTTTTGTTGCATTTTTCTGTTATACCGGTTCCGGCATGAATATTTTGCTGGAACCTTTTTTTTAATGTAATAAACGGGAGACGTTCTGATTATGATTTATGATGCCAACCAAGCGTTAATTAAGAGTGAGATCAATGGCGTCAAGTTGTTGAATCGCGGCAAGGTACGTGATATCTATGATTTGGGCGACAGTCTGCTTTTTATCGCTACCGACCGTATCAGCGCATTTGATGTTGTTATGCCTAACGGTATTCCCAATAAGGGAAAAGTCCTTACCCAGATTTCTCTGTTCTGGTTTGAATTGATGCAATGGATGCCGAATCATCTTATTACTGCAGATGTTTCCGGCCGGGAAGAACTGAAACCGTATTTGAAAGACCTTGCCGGGCGTTCCATGATCGTAAAGAAGGCGAATCCGTTGCCGGTTGAGTGCATTGTTCGCGGCTATCTGGTCGGCAGCGGCTGGAAGGATTATCAGAAAGACGGCATTGTTTCAGGAATAAAATTACGTTCCGGCTACTGTCAAGCAGAAAAGCTTGATCAGGCTCTCTTCACCCCGTCAACCAAGGCGGAACTGGGATTACATGATGAAGCGATTTCATTCGATAAAGTTGAAAAGATTCTCGGCAAAGATGTTGCTGAAGAAATTTCCAGACTCTCACTGCAGATTTATCAAACCGCAGCCGATTATGCCTTGACTAAAGGGATTATTCTCGCAGATACTAAATTTGAATTCGGTATACATAACGGCAAAGTAATTCTCATTGATGAAGTTATGACGCCTGATTCCAGCCGTTTCTGGCCAGCCAGTCAGTATCGTCCCGGCTCAAATCCTCCCAGTCTGGATAAACAGTTTGTGCGTGATTATCTCGAAACTTTGGACTGGAATAAAACCGCACCCGGTCCGGAACTACCACAAAGCGTGGTTGAGAAAACAGAAGAAAAATATCTTGAGGCTTATCAGATATTGACCGGAAAAAAACTGGTTTAATATCTTGATGTGGTCCCTTGACCGTCCCTGCCATATCCCACCCGGCAGGGGCGGTTTTTTTTCTTTCAAATCAATTTGTCAGTGCAGAATCTCCAATGTCGAAAATGAATATTCAACGGAGGAAGGGAAGATAAACAGTTTTTATGTTAATATCACAACCGGACTCCAGGTTATTCCTTCTGTTTTCGACATAAGGTCTTATTAATGGTTAGCATGATATTTTCATTCTGTCCGGGCATACCCTGTATATAACTTAAGAAAGGTGAGCCGGTAGCATCTACTAACCGCATATCCCATGCCTGTTGTTTTCCAGTTGTCAAAATAGTCTTGCGTTTAAGATAGTAGATGTCTTGATCTTCTGGAAGAATAAAGCGGGAGATGGGTTGCTTGAGCAGTTTGCTGCGTTCCATCCCCAATAGGCTGGCGGTTGTTAAATTTGCCTCAATAATCAATCCTTTTTCATTTGTTGTGCAGAAACCGACTGGCGCTAAATCGTAAATGTCAAAATAGAGCTTACTGGCCGCCTCCAGTTCCCCATGCGTCCGGCGTAATTCCTCGTTCTGCGTTTCCAATTCAATCTGATGTACCCTGAGTTTTTCTTCAACCTTTTTACTTTCGGTGATATCATTGATGGCAATCATGTATTCATCATTTTTGCCGGACGTTGCCTGCAGATATGCCCAGAATGAGATCCCTTTAGCATTGAGCATTTGCATGTTCCAGTCTTGTCTTTTGCCGGTTACTGAAAGTTTCTTGTGTTTCAGGTAATAAATATCCTGATCTTCCGGGAAAATAAACCGGGAGATTGGCTGATTGACAAGTTTACTCCGATTTACGCCAAAGAGGTTTGATGCGGTCAAATTGGCTTCAATGATCAGCCCGTTTTGGTCTATTGTGCAGAATCCAACCGGTGCTAAATCGTAGAGGTCAAAATAGCGTTGTCGCAGTGAATCCAATTCCTCATATGTCCGGCGTTGTTCGACGTTCTGCATTTCAAGTTCAATCTGGTGTACACGAAGTGCTTCTTCAGTTTGTTTATGCTCGGTTACATCTTTGGCAATGCAATATATCAATTTTTCGTCAGGCACAGGTGCCGCTGTCCATTGTAAATAGCGAATTTCCCCGTTTTTGTGAATATAACGATTTTCGAAATCAATACATAGATTTCCTTTGGCAAGACTTGCCATCTCTGTATTGTTTCTGACGTGATCATCGGGGTGAACGAAATTCAAGAATGGTTTTGCCAGTAATTCCTCACTATTATATCCCAGCGTCTTTTCCCAGGTTGGATTTACAAATTTAAAATAACCATCCATTCCGGCAACGCTTATTAGATGAGGTGACATATTTACGATGCGATCATATTTTTCCTCCAGTTTCTTGCGTGAGGTAATGTCGATAAAGAAACCTACCAGACCTTCGATCTTCCCTTCCTGATCGAATATCGGAATTTTTGACATAATACCCCATTTGGTCTTCCGGCTGCCGGGAATAAAACATTCACGGTTTAAAATACTTTTCCCGTCGGCAATAACTTGTTTATCCATTTCCGCATTGATTATTGCCTCGTTTTGTGGCAATAAATCGGAGTCCCTCTTGCCCATGACCGAATAATTTATATCTAAAGAGAGATTTTTTAAAAATGCTTCGCTAGCGGTTATATATCTTAAATCAGTACCCTTTATGTAAAAGATAGAGGGCAGAGAGGAAAGCATTGCTCCGATAATCAGTTTTGCGTCAGAAAGTTCTTTAATCATACTCATAATACCGGAAACTATCGTTGCTTGACGATTTATATTTTTATCCTTATCGCCGCCGAGAATGAAATTGATACTTGCCCCCAGTGGAGAGAGATTTATTTCAGATATTTTTTTATCCGGTACTAAATCAGAAATTTCACTTACGGATATATCGAGAACTCTGGCAAGCATTCTTATTTTAGCCTCGGATGGTATTCGTTTGGCATTTTCCCATGCTCCAAGAGTTATTCTGGATATCCCCATCTTTTTTGCTAATTCTTCGCCAGTAATTTTTTTGCGTTTGCGAATGGTTTTAAGCTTTTCTATATACAGTTCCATAATACCTGAATCCTCTTATATGCAGTCGTTTAAAATATGTAATATTTTACATTAATTGATAAATAATAATACTTATAATGAAATAATTCAAGATATATTATGCAATATTAACGATTTATTAATACTGTGTGGTATGTTACTTGCATGAAGCGAGGTAAGGTTTCTAAAGTGTTTGAGTAATATTTTGTTAAGAGGCTGATTGCGTATAGGAACTTATGAAAAGTCACGAAAAGGTAGTTTGTATTCTATGTCTGTGTATCGCTGATTGGAGATAGATAATAGTGAAACATTGACCTTATTGTTTTGTAATTCGCCCAACGAAAATTGGGATATTGCGTTTATTCTTTAAGTTGTCGTTTCTTGCGCTCATTTTGCTCTTTTTCCAATTTTGTCAGCATACGATTCATCTGTTGTATAAGTTTTTGGTCGGTATCGGTAATGAAAGTACTTTCAGGCTTTTCAAAGAAACCGCTGAGCATTGACCATAATGGACGGTGTGCCTTTTTTACAAATTCAAATTCCCGTTTAATCCGGAACATATTTTGGGCTGGAATACGGTTGTGTCCCATAGCGAGCGCGGTACGATAATGACGCTTAGCTTGTTCATAGTCCTTAATCATCGCTAAACACCTGGCAAGGTAAACCCGGAAGATGATATTATGCGGCGACATTGAGACAGCATTCAGCAAAAAAGGTTTGGCCGCCATTGCGCGCTTTTCGAAAAAAAGATTTTTGCCTTCCCTGAAGGTTATAAAAATTTCGGTTTTAGCAAGGTCAAGAAGTATGGTTGCTAAAGAGGTATTAATCGGGTAGGTGTTTCCGACGATGATTTCCTCAAGAATATCATCTGCAGCCGTATCCATAATTGAATTTTGGTCGTCAGTTGCAGTTGTTACGTTAGAATTTCTTCCATCAGAGATACATGCATCATAACGGTGTTTCTTTTCCGGATCAGATAACACATCGAAGGCATTTACAACGCGCTTGAATTCCTCTGTTTTGTCAGATGAATTATTAAACAGGTCAGGATGGCATTCTTTAGCTCTGCGGTAGTATGCCTTCTTGATTTGCTGGAAATTGCTACTACCGTCAATCCCCAGTATTTCGTAGTAATTTTGTTCACAGACAAGCATTATTTATCCGGCAATTATAAACTTATGCGGTTGCTATTGTATTCACTTGACGGTATTATAGGTTTGTTTTTTCAAAAATCAATGTCCTAACGTTTATAGTGGCAATAATGACAAGAGATTAAATTCTTGCAGACAGTTGATTATGCATTTCTAGGGCATGGCATCAGCATGAACATAAACCTTGGATGTTAATTCATAAATATCAGTGTTCGGGGTATTATGATGAAATGGTAAAGACTGTAATTACTCGTTGTTTTCCTGTTCCGGGTCAGATTTGTAGGCTATCTGCTGCAAATGATACTTGGAAACTTGTTCACGCAAAAGAAGATTAAACTGTTTTATTTCCTCGCCGGATCGTGATACTACCACTGCGATTATGACGGTCCAGATGGCAACACAAAAAATTGCAAATGAGTTGAGGACAACGCCTGCAATAGCTTCATTTTTTGTTTTGTTTTGTTTTGTTTTTGCGGCGATGTCAACAATTCCCAGAACAAGTCCAAGTACGGATGGAATAACTGTCAAATAGCCAAGCAAAGGCAACAGACCCACCAGAACGCTAATAACTCCGATAACAAGTGAAGCAATACCCATATATTTATCTCATTTCTACAGAAAATTATTCTCCGCGATCAATTTTAACCAGTTGACGCGAGAAAGTCGGAAAATCGAAATCAACTCCATTGTAAATCCATGGGGTTGAATTAAGGAATATCCCCTTAGAAACGTCTTGCAATGGCAACTCTTCCTGGACAGTTGTAGTGGGTGTAGTCTTTCCCCGTTTAAATGGTTCATTAGATTTTGTTGTTCGGACTGGTTCTGCAACTATTGTTTGGTCAAACTTTACTGTAATGGCTGTGATTTGAACGTTTTCTTCGTATGACGGGTCTGTATTAACACCAACGATGACCCGAGAATCATCTCTAAGGAATTTTGACAGAGCCTCAAACGTTAATTTGGTTTCGCCGAGATTTAGATTGTTGCCCCCAGTGATGACTATGAATACGGCATCAGCATCGAACAATTGTCCAGTGCCGCCGAGTAATGGAGCCTCCAACATCCGTTCCAACGCCAAATGACAACGATTTAAACCGTCCTGGGCAGACGCGGAGCCGACGCCGATACTGCAAACGCTTTTTTTCTGATGCAGAATAAAATTCAAATCAGAAAAATCAGTGGTGATAAGGTTCTGGCACCGCATGATTTCGCTGATGCCTAGAACTGCCTTTGCCACTTCAATATCGGCCTGTTTAAACGCCTGAGTTATCGGGCAATCCGGGGGTAACGAGGCAAATAACAAATCATTAGGGAGACAAATCAAAACATCTACCGCAGGAAGTAGTTCTCTGATTCCGCTTTCAGCGAGATGGAGTTTGCTATGTCCTTCCAGGGTGAACGGTATTGTCATGATGAATATTGTACGCAACTTGAGACGTCTGGCAACACTGGCAAAAATCGGCGCTCCGCCGGTTCCAGTACCACCGCCGAGTCCACCAACAACGATCAATAACGACGTTGTGCTTAAGATTTCTTCAATTTTAGCCCGTTCCCTGCTGATTGAACGTTGACCTAGCAAAACATCGCCACCGCAACCATTACCGTTACGACAACTGATGTCAGCAACAAATTTATTTTGCACCGTGCAGCGATTTATCGCCTCTTCATCAGTATCAAACGCGACGATATTCAACCACGATGCCTGCGGCAACGTTGCAAGTTGCGCAACTATTTTGCAGCCGGAGTTACCCAGCCCGACAACTGTTACAATTTTTGACATAATTAACCTAAATTTTAATTGCACCTTTTGCATCGCGGATATGTTTCCACATCGAACCGGCCATGCGGTCAATGCCGCTAACAATATAGTTAATCAAACCCCGTTTTTCCTGCCCTGAATTATTGATGAGGCAGGCCAGTCCGAAACGAAGACCTCCCCAAATGTTGCTGTACCGCGGATCTTCAATCCCGGTTACAGCGCCGGCGGCTTCAAATGGTTGACCTATTCTGACTGGAAAATCGAATGTGGTACGAAAAATTTCCGCAGTTCTGGGGAATAAGGCCGCGCCGCCGGAAATAATTCCGCCCGCCCCGAGATTATTCATAATTGCCAAATCTTTAATTTTCTGATGAATTATTTGGAAAGTCTCTTTTAACCTTAGATCAATTATTTTTTCAATTGACGACATCGGGATTTTGCGAATATTCCCGATATTGGTTCTTAATTCTATAGAACCATGACGTTCTTTGATATGATTAGCAATACTGCCGTCGAAGAGCATTTTCCGGCAGTTGGAAATTGGCAGATCCAATCCAATGGATAAGTCGTTGGCGACATGGTCAAAACCGATAGGAATGACACCGCTGGCCAGTGCTCCTTGATTAAAAATGGCGATGTATTCTGTTGTTCCAGCACCCATGTCAACCAGCAACACTCCCTGTTCCTGTTCTTCATCTGTTAAAACGCCGTAGGCAACAGACAGCCCGCTGAAGACCATTTCGAGATCATTATCAAAACCGGCATCACGCATAACCACTTTAAAATTGCTGAGCCGATTGCTGTCACCATGGATTATATGGACAACCGCTTCCATTTTATTGGCTATGAGATCTACGGGATTCCTCACTCTAGTAGCGCTATCAATCATGAAATAAGATGGAATCGTATTGATTTTTACCCGTTCAATCGGTAGTTGCGTTATCATCGCATTATTCTCGGCTTCGGCAAGTTCATCAACAGTTATCCGACGGTCTTCGGAATTGATAAAGACGGTACCAACACCTTGATGAGAACTTATATTTGAACTGGTAATCGTCATTACGATTATATCACTGTTGTTTATCTGCCGGTGGCAGGATTTATCGGCTTCAGCCAGGACATTAATTAGAATATCCGTTGCCTTTTGCATGTCGCAAATTTCACCTTTGCATACGGAATTGTCGGACGGTGACTCGGCACGTCCTATTACTGTTAGCTTACCATCGGTATTACTCTCCCCGACTAAAACACATATTTTTGAAGTCCCTATTTCTACCGCGGTAATAATTTTTTTATGCTGAAACATTACTAATGCCCCATTCAAAACATATTGTTAAAATACTGGCTATACATTGCACAATCTGAGATTATGATAAACAATGGCATCTACACTGAAACAAAAATATGTCAAAACGACAAAAATGCTAATCAGTTTACAAAAAAAAATGCTTATTTTATAAATTGATACCGCATTTTGTCGTAATCGAAAGGATTATGCACTGAGAGGTTATACTCTATAAGATTGAAATTTTTAAATAGATTGCGAGACAAGCGTCTTACAGTCGTCTTTATCTCATTACAGTTCGGCTTTTTTAATCCCGACGGGATAACACGTTTATAGTAAAATCAATCAAATCCACCTGCGACCATTTCAGGGTCGAACAATCCGCGGTATTTCGTACTATAAACGTTTGATGCCGCCGGCATCATCTAAAATTTATAATCAGCCATTACATAAAAATCCAATCCACAATCCTACTCGTCTAATTAAAAATTTCAACCTTTTATAGAGTATAGTATAAAATTATGTGACTGAAAAGTAAAGTATATTCAAGTCTACCAATTTAACTCTTGATCCTGTGATAGGTTTTCAACCCGTTCATTAATTATTTTATCGGCATTATTTTTCCGCATTTCATAAACTTGTCTTAACGCTTTCACCCGTTTCTCCAGATCTTCGAGGTTTGCTCTGGATTGTTCCTGTCTGGCATAAAACTCTTTTGCTGTCTGCTCTTTAAGTTGTGTCTGATATTTAATTTTCTCATCCGGTGTCTGAGCCTTTTTCATCTTGGTCAGTGTCTCATTAAAGGCTGGAGAACCATCACGTTCCTGTTTTCTGTAATCAATTACTTTCTCGCGTATTTCCTTGCGGAATTTTTCCGGGTCGTTCTTGTATAGTTCATACATTTTCTTTTTTTCTTCAGGAGAAAGTGACTGGAAAAACTTTTTTACTGGCGGGTAATCCAGTTCTTTTCCAGTGAAGTTGCTCTTATTGTCTTTTCTGTTTTGCCTGCCTGGATTATCGTTGATATTTGATTTGGAGTCAGCAACATTTTCTTTTATTGCGGTCTTCATTTCATTGTAATTTCTGTTCCCGCCCTTATTGCCAAAAGGACGATCACCTTTTTTTTTGTTTTCCTGCCGCAAATCATTCTTCCCGTCTTTGTTCTTATTTGCGTCGGTAATAGTGGAAGAATTGTTTGACGCCGCTGAAATGGCAGTATTTCCGTTAGAAGTGACGGTGGAATCTTCGGACCAAATCGTGCCGGCATGCAATGCAACGATCGCAAATACCAATACGCCTAAATGCTTTTTCATATTATCAAACCTCCGGTGTTGATATTTCGGAATTAACAACAATTGCCGCATCGCTGAACCTTTTTTCCGGCACATTGTAAATGTAATTATGGCTGACTTCCGCCGCCGCCGAAGTTTCAATGGTTGCAGACTCGAACTTTGACCAATCCCATGACTTGACTATTGCCGGGACTCCAGCCTTTTCAGTTTGAATCGGGTACATGGTTACAGAATAGGCGGCAGCGATTGAAGCAGACGCCGCACTGTAATAAAGCAGACGGCGGAATAAGGTAATACGCTGTTTGCGTTTTTTGTAAATGTCATGAGACGCATTTATAATCCTGTAATCCAACGCGGGTGTTGGGGTACATACTGTCTTAACCTCACGCCAATTTTGCCACTGACTGGCAACTTCGGCACAATCACTGCAACTTTTACAATGGACGTTTACGGATTCAGGGTAATATTCGTCTGTTGACAGAATAATTGACTGAATTTTTTTGCACTCTTGTTTCATTTTATCATTCCTTCTTCAGTAGCGTGTTCAGTAAGGTGTTTTTTAATATTTTTAATGGCATATTGCATTCTTGCCAACACTGTATTGATTGAACTTTTTTGTATAATTGCGATTTCCTTAAAGCTGATTTTATTCTGTCGCATTATAAAAACCTCTCTCTGCTCATCCTGCAATGTCTTTATGGCATCGCTAATCGAAAGTCGCATCCGCGACTCATCCATATCTTCCCAGTGTTGAGATGAATTGTCTGCAATGTCCGGGGCATCTTCATCATCCAGTGAAATCGAATTCTTGAACTTTTTATTCCGTCTGAAGTGATCAATAGCCAGATTATGTGCTATTCTGGTCATCCATGCCCGGAATTTGTTACTGCACTGGTAATCGGACATTTTCTCTATAACTTTTATCCAGGTTTGCTGGAATATATCATCAACTACGCCGTGCTGCATCGGCAACATCATATTCAAGTATCCGTACAGCACACACTTATAACGACTATAGAGCAATTCAAAATCCCCATGGTTACCTCTAAGGTAACCGTCAATCAATTCCTTATCAGTTTTTTCACTGTTGCCTATTGTATTGCTCATAAATCTCTACATTTTACTATTAAGAACGCACCATACTTGAATTTATTGCCACTTGTTTTAAAAAAATAGCAAAAGGTTTATCAGCGGGTAGCAAATTGACATCTTCCAACAGAGCCAACTCAACCCACTGAATCAGTTGTCCCTCCTGCGGGGATGGTTTTTGCACAGAAGGCAATATCATGCATCGTAAAAAAAATAAGCGTACATGTTTGTCGGGATACTCGTATTCACATGAAAACATCCGGTCAAATACGGTTATTTGAATATCCAGTTCTTCCTTCAATTCACGCCGGATGCAATGTTCCGGAGTTTCACCCGGTTCTATTTTTCCGCCCGGGAATTCCCATTTGATTAATGGCGGAGTACCGTGCAGGCGACTGGACAGCAATATCTTATTGTTACGTATTATTACTGCCGCATAGACATCAATAAGCATATCCGGTATTCCTCTCAGATAATCTTATATTTATAAAGACAATAAAGGCTTAATATCTCATTAAGATTGCCTATTTCATCTGATTAGTCAAGAAAATAGTGGTATGATTATTGATATTTATACTTTAAAGACTAAATTTACGGGTGATACTTTTACATAATATTTCGGGGTGGAGAGACTCTCTGTCCTTTAATAATAAAAATCATATTTACTTTCAATATATTTATGAAATACAAAACTAAAGGGAAAAGTAATGCCAATATACGAGTATAAATGTTTAAAATGTGCCAATCAATTTGAAGTTCTGGTCAGAAATCAGCAGCAAAAACCGCAATGCAGCAAATGTGGCGGCAAAAATATAGAACGCAAACTCTCCATGTTTGCCAGAACTGTTTCAGATACTAAAGCATGCCCGGCCAAACAAAGTTGTCCGGAGGCGAATACGCATAAATGTTCCGGCGGTTGTTGCGGCTTCAAATGATAAATAAGGTTATCTTACCTCTGGTACGGCAATGAACAAAAATGAACTGTACGATGCGTTGCAATCTATGGATTTGCACCCCGGAAAAATGCTGGGGCAGAATTTTCTGGTTGACGGCAATTTGCTCGATTACATTTTGCGTACCGCAAATATTAATCCGGGTGATGTGGTCTTGGAAGTTGGTCCCGGTCTTGGAGTTTTGACCCGGGGATTATTGAATGCCGGCGCTAAAGTTTTTGCCATTGAATTTGACCATCGGCTGTGTGATTATTTGCGGCGTGAAATAGTGAATGAATACGATAAACTGCAATTGGTCGAAGCCGATGCATGCAAGGTGGACTATGCCAGTTTGCTTGACGGGGTTGCCAGTTATCAAGCTATCGCGAATCTGCCTTATTCCATCAGCAGCATTTTTATTGCTAAAATGCTGGAATTGAATTTTCCCCCGCAACGCATGATCTTCATGTTGCAGAAAGAAATGGCCATGCGTCTTACCGCAAAGACGAACACTTCTGAGTATGGTTCATTATCGGTGCGAACCCAATTTCTTTATGAAGTGAAAATTCTGCGTTTAGTACCGCCGCAGGTCTTTTTCCCGCAACCGGAAATCGATTCTGCAATAGTACAATTTAAATTAAGAAACACTATACCTGATTTATTGCATAGAAAACAAGCCGGGGAGTTGACTAGAGTTGTTTTTGCACAAAAAAGGAAGCAGATATTCAAGCCTCTGCTGATGAAATACAGTGAGGCTAAGGTGCTTTCGGCATTAACACAACTTGAAATTGCCAGAACCGCCAGACCAGCGGAAATTTCTCCGGAAAAATATCTGACCATGTCCCAACTGTTGCAAAACGGATGAATCGCGAAAATAAAATAAATAAATATTTGGCTAAAATAAAACGGCATAATGCAATTGAGCCGTCCCCGTCCCGTTCCTATCGTCATGTCATTGTCATTCCGGCTTTGGCCGAGTCCAAGTCACTTCCATCAACGTTATTATCTTTACATCAGGCATTGCTGAAATATCCTGACTCATCCGTTATGGTACTTGTTGTTATTAATAATTCTGAAAAAACAGTTAAAGATATGAAGGAAGACAATCAGATGCTGTTGCAACAATTCAGAGGTGGCTCTCCCGATTACTGTTCAGGTCTGCAACCGGGAACTAACCTTTTCTGGATTGATGCCGCATCACCCGGACTGGAAATTTCTCTTGAAGGTGGCGTTGGCGAAGCCAGAAAAATCGGATTAGATGCTGCTTTAGCCTGCATTCCATTTTCAACAGACAATCCGACATCTTTATTATTTTCTTTGGATAGCGATACATTAGTTGAACCTGATTATATTTATGCTGCAGAACATTACTTCAGTCGTAATCCGGAATTGACGGGAGCTGTATTTCGATTTGAACATCAACCCGACTCTGATGGACTTGTAAATCAGGCTATCATTGATTATGAACTTTATATGCGGTATTATGTGATGGGCCTTGCGTTTGCCGGGTCACCATATTCTTATCATTCTTTGGGATCAGCGATTGTTTGCCCTGCCTCGGCTTACATCAAAGCGGGGGGGATGCGGGAAAGAAACGGGGGAGAAGATTTCTATTTTATGCAGGCTTTGCGAAAAACCGGCAGTGTCGGGCAAATCAAGACATCAATCGTATATCCGGCCTCAAGGCCGTCCAACCGTGTGCCATTTGGCACTGGTCCAAGAATAAATGATATAATTGAAGGGAAAATGATTCTTCTCCATCATCCGGAAATATTTATGATTCTAAAGCAACTTTATACGCGGGTGAATAAGGCATTCAAAGATCAGAATATCTCCAATCTGGATGTAATTCTGGAAGGTTGCGGAAGTCCGGAATTATCCGGTTTCCTAAAGATTAATTGTTTCAGTAAAAACTGGCAATCAATATGCCGCAATCATCGTGATTCGAGCCACAGAATGCATGAAGCATTCAATCATTGGTTTGACGCGTTCAGAATATTGAAATTTGTTCATTATTGTGAACAAAACGCGATAAAATTCCCCCGTTTACAGATTATTGAAGGATTTGCTATGCTTTCAAAAGCTAACGGTTTTCTTATTCCTGAAGATGCGCGATGTTCTAGCGACAAACTGTTGAAATATATAAGAGAAAATTAGTTTTAGATTATGTCTTTAGTTTTACAACACCGTGACTTCTTTGCGCGGCATGAGCATGTTTGGTTTTTAAGTTTGTTGAGTTGGCAACGATTAATCATTTTTTTTATTTTTTTAGCTTGAAAAAGTGTATAATCGGGGTAATATTTAAGTCCGTTCTGAAACTCTTTCCGTTAAACCCATCAGAGCAATCCTGGTGTGTTTTTTTGTTAAAATTTTATTAAGATGAACCGTGTTACCGGTTCAATTCAGGAATATCAGTTATGACAAAGCATATCTTCGTTACCGGCGGGGTGGTTTCATCTCTGGGCAAAGGAATAACAGCGGCGTCTCTTGCTATGTTATTAAAAAGTCGCGGTTACCGGGTTGCGATGCAGAAATTCGACCCGTATATCAATGTCGATCCCGGAACCATGTCTCCGTATCAACACGGCGAAGTATATGTTACTGAAGACGGCGCAGAAACTGATTTAGACCTCGGGCATTACGAACGTTTCGCGGGAATTCAATGTTCTCGTGCCAGTAATTTCACGACAGGCAGAATTTACAGTACGGTTATCGCCAGAGAGAGGAAAGGCGAATATCTCGGTGGTACTGTTCAGGTCATTCCACACATCACTGACGAAATAAAACGTGCAGTTACCCTTTTGGAATCCCCCGAAACTGATATTGCAATTACCGAAATCGGCGGCACTGCCGGAGATATTGAATCATTGCCATTTCTCGAGGCCAGCCGTCAGTTTAAACATGAGTCCGGCAGCGGCAATACGATTTTTATTCATTTGACCTTAGTACCATATATTCGTGCAGCCGGTGAGATAAAAACCAAACCATCGCAACAATCAGTTGGCACGTTGCGTGAAATCGGTATTATGCCGGACATTTTAATCTGCCGTACAGAAAAACCTTTACAGGATGAGCATTTTGCGAAACTTTCGCTATTCTGTAATATTGCACGGGAACTGGTAATTGAAGAGCAGGATGTGGCTACCTCAATTTATGAGGTTCCCGTTGAATTAGCCAATCAGAAACTTGATACCAAAGTTCTTAAGCTTTTGAATCTGCCGGAGCGTGATTTAAAAATTGACGGCTGGGAGAAGATGCTGGAAATTGTTAAGCGGCCGGACAAGAAATCGGTGAAAGTTGCAGTTGTCGGCAAATATATCAAGTTGAAGGATGCTTACAAAAGTATTTACGAAGCACTAAGTCATGCAGGTATTGCCAACAGCGTGAATGTTGAAATAAAAATGGTTGAAGCAGAGGAACTTCAAAATACCGCTGATTGCAGTTTGATTGAAGATGCTGATGCGATTCTTGTCCCCGGCGGCTTTGGCGACCGTGGTATTCCAGGCAAGATTAAGGCAATTAAATATGCCAGAGAAAATGATATTCCCTTCCTCGGTATTTGTCTGGGGATGCAGTGTGCAGTAATTGAGTTCGCCCGCAATGTGCTTGGTATGAGTGATGCCGACAGTGCAGAATTTAACAGTAAAACTGCTCATCCCGTTATTGACTTGATGCTTTCACAGAAAAATGTAAGTGACAAGGGTGGCACAATGCGGCTCGGAGCATATCCTTGCAAACTGAAATCCGGCAGTATGGCAGGTAAGGCATACGAATGCCAGGAAATTTCAGAACGACATCGCCATCGCTATGAATTTAACAGCCTTTATCTTGACCAGTTTGAGAAGGGTGGCATGCTGTTTTCCGGCAAATCACCCGATGGATCATTGGTCGAAATCATTGAAAATCCCGCATTAAAATGGTTTGTTGCCTGTCAGTTCCATCCGGAGTTTAAATCCGGACCGTTGCAAGCGCATCCGTTATTCCGGGATTTTATTGGTTATGCGGTAAAAAATAAATTTAAAGATTAATATATAACCATAGGATTATAAATATGCCGAAACGTAAAGACATACAGAAAATAATGCTGATAGGCTCTGGGCCTATCGTGATTGGACAGGCTTGCGAATTCGATTATTCCGGCACTCAGGCCTGTAAGGCTCTGCGTGAAGATGGTTACGAAGTGGTGCTGGTAAACAGCAATCCTGCGACAATTATGACTGACCCGGATTTTGCCAATCGTACCTATATTGAACCGCTGACGAAAGAGATACTGCATGAAATCATCCGGCGTGAACGCCCTGATGCATTGCTGCCGACACTTGGCGGTCAGACCGCGTTGAATCTGGCCATGGAACTTTATGATTCCGGCATCCTTGATCGTTACAGAGTAGAAATGATTGGCGCAAATGCAGAATCAATTCGTCGCGCAGAAGACCGTGAGCTGTTCAAAAATACTATGAGCGGAATAGGTTTGGATTTGCCACGCAGTGGTTCCGCGCACTCGCTTGAAGAGGCAATATGCATTTCCAAGCAGATTGGCACAATGCCTTTAGTTATACGTCCCGGCTTCACTTTAGGTGGTACCGGCGGCGGAATAGCTTATAATATGGAACAGTTTGCGGAGATTGTTTCCCGTGGTTTGGAAGCCAGTAGAAACCGTGAAGTCTTGATTGAGGAATCACTATTGGGCTGGAAAGAATTTGAACTTGAAGTAATGCGTGACAAAAAAGATAACACTGTTATTGTTTGTTCAATAGAAAATATAGATCCGATGGGTGTGCATACCGGCGACAGTATTACTGTTGCTCCGGCGCAAACCCTTACTGACCGCTGCTATCAGGAAATGCGTGACGCGTCATTACGGGTAATGCGTGCCATTGGTGTTGAAACTGGCGGGTCAAATGTCCAGTGGGCGGTTAATCCGCAAAATGGGCGGATGGTTATTATTGAGATGAATCCGCGCGTTTCGCGTTCCAGCGCATTGGCTTCCAAAGCGACCGGTTTCCCAATCGCGAAGATTGCCGCTAAGCTTGCAGTCGGTTACACTCTTGACGAGATTCGCAACGATATTACGCGTGAAACCCCGGCGTGTTTTGAGCCAAGTATTGACTATGTTGTGACGAAGATACCACGTTTTGCTTTTGAGAAATTCCAGGCTGCAGACAGTACTTTGACTACCCAGATGAAGTCTGTTGGTGAAGCAATGAGCATCGGGAAAACTTTCAAACAGTCTTTTCAGAAGGCTTTGCGTTCGCTTGAAACCGGGCGTGCCGGATACGGCGCCGATGGCAAAGATGGCAGATTTGCTGATATGTCAGATGAAACGCTTGAAGCTGAATTGCGCAGACCAAATTGTGAGAGAGTCTTTGTAATTCGTGAGGCATTCCGGCGTGGCTGGAGTGTTGAACAGGTAAATGCCATGACCTGGATTGATCCATGGTTCCTGCGCCATATGCATGAACTTGCGGCATTCGAAGATGAAATCAGTTCTACCGGTTCGCTCGATAAGCTTTGTCAGGATATTCCACTGTTTATGCAAATCAAGGAATTCGGTTACTCTGACCGTCAGATTGCACATCTGCTTAAAAGTGATGATATTACCGTTTACAAGCGCCGGAAAGAACTTGGTATCATGCCGGTTTATGCACTGGTTGATACCTGCGCCGGAGAGTTTGAAGCTTATACCCCATACTATTATTCCACTTACGGAGAAAAGGATGAGGTAAGACATACTGGTAAAAAAAGTATAATGATTCTCGGTGGCGGTCCCAACCGTATCGGTCAAGGTATTGAGTTCGACTATTGTTGCGTCCACGCATCTTTCGCGCTCCGTGACGCAGGGTTTGAAACAATTATGGTAAACAGCAATCCTGAGACCGTCAGTACCGATTATGACACCAGCGACAAACTTTATTTTGAACCGTTGACCTTTGAAGATGTACTCCATATTTATGAGCGGGAACAGTGTGAAGGTGTTATTGTTCAATTTGGCGGACAGACTCCTTTGAATCTGGCGCAGAAACTTGCCGCTGCCGGTGTCAAAATCATCGGGACCAGCCCGGATAATATCGAAGCTGCTGAAGATCGTGAATTCTTTAAAAAGCTGGTTGACAAATTGAAAATTTTGCAACCGCCGAATGGAATGGCAAAAAACATTGACGAGGCCATAGAAATCGCAAACCGTATTGGTTATCCCGTGCTGGTGCGCCCGTCTTTCGTACTCGGTGGTCGCGCTATGGTTATTGTTTATAACGAGAATTATCTCCGTAAATACGTAGCCGAAGCGGTTGCAGCTTCAGAAGACCGCCCTGTTTTGATAGACAGATTTCTTGAAGACGCTACGGAACTTGATGTTGACTGTATCTCTGACGGAGAAAAGTCTGTTATTGGCGCAATTATGGAACACGTTGAACTTGCCGGAATACATTCCGGTGACAGCGCCTGTATCATTCCGACTCAAACACTGGGCAATGACGTTCTGGATAAAATCCGCAAACATTCATTCGCACTGGCCAAAGAGCTGAAAGTATGCGGTCTGATGAATATTCAGTATGCGGTACAGAACTCAGAAGTCTATATATTAGAGGTTAATCCGCGTGCATCACGTACTGTCCCGTTTGTCAGTAAAGCTATCGGCGTACCGCTGGCTAAACTGGCGGCGCTGGTGATGACCGGTAAAAAACTTAAGGACCTTAATTATACCAAAGAAATTATTCCACGACATACTGTTGTCAAAGAGGCAGTCTTCCCGTTTGTCCGCTTTCCCGGTATTGATATTGCTTTAAGTCCGGAGATGAAATCAACAGGTGAAGTCATGGGGCTTGATTACTCCCCGGGCGTAGCTTACCTTAAAACTCAGGTTGCCGCCGGTAATTCACTGCCCACAGGAGGTAATGTCTTTGTCGGATTCAGGGACATTGACAAGGAAGTTGCTGTTCCGCTGGTGAAAAGTCTGGTGAATCTCGGATTTACCATTTATGCTACACGCGGTACTTCAACTGTGCTTTACAATGCCGGAATCAAATGTAATGCCATTTTTAGAATTTCCCGCGGTCGCCCCAATCTCCTTGACATGATGAATGAAAAGAGTGTCCAATGGATTATTAACACTCCGGAAACCGGGGCGGAATCCAAAGTTGATGAAATTCAAATGCGGGCACAGGCTGTTTCACATGGTATTCCGATTACTACAACTTTAGACGGTATGTCTGCCGCAATTGAAGGAATGAAAGCGCTTCGTGATATGGGTGGCAGAATGGAAATTTGCAGTCTGCAGGAATATCATCGTCACGTCAAGAAAAACAAAATATTGTCTTGATGCTGTAGCCGATATAATATTTTCCGGGATGCGTCAATGAAAGAGATTGAATACTCAGAATTAGTAAATCGTGTAGTATTGCTTTGTCTGGATGCTGCATATAATTTGCCCGGCGATGTTACTGCTGCCATAGGTGAAGCATTATCCTGCGAAAAATCAGATTTGGGCAAAGATTTTCTTCGCCAATATTTGCTAAATGCCGAAATCGCGCGCAACGAATCCATGCCAATATGTCAGGACACGGGAACCTCGGTTTTTTTTGTTACTATGGGTGAGGATATCAAAATAGTCGGCGGTAGCTTAAATCGGGCATTGAACGAAGCTACTGCAATTGCCTGTCAACAGGGCTATTTGCGAAAATCAATCGTTTCAGAACCGCTATTTAAACGCCAGAATACCGGAGATAATACTCCCCCGATTATCCACTTGGAACTTGTCCCGGGTGATAAGTTAAAAATTATTATTGCACCTAAAGGCGGCGGTGCGGAAAATATGAGCGCCATAAAGATGTTTGCACCATCGGCCTCACGTCAGGATATTATTAATTTTATTGCTGATACCGTTATAAAAGCGGGAGGAAATCCATGTCCGCCTACCGTTGTCGGTGTTGGTATCGGCGGTAATTTTGAAAAAGTTGCATTGCTGGCTAAAACTGCATTGCTGCGCCACCTCGGCCACCCTAATCCCAATCCTGATTACGCCGCACTGGAGCAGGATATTCTTACTGCAATAAACAGTTCCGGAGTCGGTCCGCAAGGCCTTGGCGGCAACACTACGGCTTTTGCCGTTCATATTGAATACTTCCCATGTCACATTGCTTCACTGCCAGTAGCGGTAAATTTGAATTGTCACGCTTCGCGTCATGCAGAGCTGGAAATCTGAAAGAAATTTATATGTCTGAAATTGTTAGAATATCAACACCGCTCGATGATAGTAAAGTGGAATTATTAACTGCGGGACAGCGTGTTTTACTTTCCGGTACGGTTTATACCGCTAGAGACGCAGCACATAAACGCCTTTGTCAAACTATCGAACGCGGAGAACCGTTACCATTAGATCTTCATGGACAGATAATCTATTTCGTGGGACCGGCTCCAGCTAAACCTGGCGATGCAATTGGCAGTGCCGGTCCTACAACCAGTTATCGCATGGACGCATATTCTCCCATACTTATTGCCAGGGCCGGTTTGAAAGGAATGATCGGGAAGGGGGCTAGAAATATCCATGTTAAAGATGCGATGAAACAATATAAATGTGTCTATTTCGCTGCTACTGGTGGCGCCGGTGCATTAATCGCCAAGTGCGTTATTTCCTGCGAAGTTATTTTGTATCCGGAATTGGGTACTGAAGCGGTGCATCGTCTTGAAGTTAAAGATTTTCCTCTTATTGTTGCTACCGATTCCAAAGGCAATGATTTATATTCGGCAAATCGACAAATCGCCGGATAACGATTGCCTGCTTGTTAGTTGTGTAGAATATTACGACGCAGACTTTGTTTATCATTAAATCCTGATGGCACATGATTGCGTTAGCTTAAATCAATGTTGCCCAAACGTAAATTAGGATTATCCTCTTGGCGGAACTACTGAAAAATCAATTTGGTGTTGATATTCCGGAAAAAATAGCCCGGATGATATCTTCGGTATTTCCCGACTTCAACCACGATGCTTTTCTACAGGATGCCATCCTCGGGTACGATGAACTGCCCTTAATGCAGCGCGGGAAAAAAATCGCGCAATCATTACGTCGTTACCTGCCGGCTGATTATCGCGTCGCTTTAGAGATTTTGATTGCATCTCTTGGTACAAAGATTGACAATACTGCTAACCTTGGTATGACAACATTCATCTATCTTCCGCATGTTTGTTTTGTGTCTGAATATGGTTTGGACCATTTTGAAATTTCGTTACAAGCCCAGTATGAACTTACGCAACTATTTACCGCCGAATTCAGTATCCGGCCATTTATAGAGCGTTATCCGGAAGCAACTATCGAACGACTGAAAAAGTGGGCTTGCGATTCTAATACTGATGTGCGCCGCCTGGTTTCAGAGGGAACTCGACCTCGCCTGCCATGGGCGCCACGACTTAAACAATTCCAAAAAGATCCGGGACCAGTGCTGGAACTGCTGGAATTGCTCAAAGATGACCCGGAACTGTATGTCAGGCGTTCTGTTGCTAACAACCTTAATGATATCGGCAAAGATCATCCGGAGCTTTTGGTGGCAACTGCCGGCAGATGGATGATTGATGCAAGCGAGGAACGGCGATGGATTATACGTCATGGTTTGCGTTCCGCAGTGAAACGCGCAGAACCAGGTGCTCTCACAGTTATGGGATTTGGTAATAATGCGATAGTCTCAATCTCAAATATTATTATCACGCCGGAACGCGTCGCTGTGGGTAATTCGGTAACTCTTTCTTTTGAAATCACCAATACTGCACTTCGCCGGCAGTTGATTCTGGTAGATTTCAGCATTCACTTTGTAAAGGCTAATGGAAAAATACTTCCTAAGGTCTTTAAATTAAAGACAATCAATCTTGCGGCTAAAGAAACTATACGGGTGAGTAAGTCAATTTCTCTGGCGAAAATGACGACACGTAAACACTATCCAGGACGACATAAAATAGATGTTATATTGAATGGAAATGCCAGTGAATTAGGTTACTTTGAACTCATAATAGAAGCGTAGTTCAAGATAATATTCAATACTGTCTATGCGCTATACCCTGCGATAAAATTTCTATTCAAGTTGTTTGATACAAAAGCCTGAAAAACATAAAATCGTAAAAATAGCGAGTGGAAATTATATAACTTACTGATTCATTCGTGAAATTTGCTTTTTTTGCAAGAGTAAGGTATTGTTTAATAGTTATATCTCTAGATTTTAAGACAAAAAACCTGTATTTGATGAGGTAATATGAGCACTGAATTATTTTATTTTTCCGGGACCGGCAACTCATTGTTTCTGGCAAAATTAATCGCTACCCGACTCGGGGATGCAAAGATAACGAAAATAATCTATACTGACGATTGTGAAATAGTTTCTAACGCTGAAAGCGTGGGTATCATTTACCCGGTTTATGCGTTTAATATGCCCAAAATCGTCAATGTTTTTTTACATAAACTTAAAGTTGCCTCTGGCGCTTACGTTTTTGCTATTGGTAATTGTGCCGGACTTTCCGGCGCTGCAATGTTACAAACCAGACAAATACTTGAAAACCGCCAAATTCATCTCCAATTCGGGGCAATGTTGTTGATGCCGAGCAATTATTTACCATTCGGCGGAGCGGAGTCTGAAAAGAAGGTAAAAAATAAGGTTCGTAAGACAGAACGTAAACTTGAAACAATAATCAGCCTGATTAAGGAAAAACGTCGTGGAAAGGTTTCAAAGACTTTTTTATTTCCTCTCTGGTTGTCCAGACTTGGCTATCACTTTTTTTGCAAGGGTATCGCCAAAGAAATTAAAAAATTCAGTTCTGATGATAAATGCATCAACTGCGGTATTTGTGCAAGGGTATGCCCAGCCGGTAACATCATTATGGCAGAAAATACTAAGAAACCTGAATGGGGAACTGATTGTGAATTGTGTATGGCCTGTATTCAGTGGTGTCCTGTCCATGCGGTTCAATGGGGTAACATTCCACCCGAACGCGCCAGGTATCATCACCCCGACATTAAGGTGGAGGAAATGTTCTACCGTTAATCATTTAAATTCACAGTTTAAGCCAGTAAAAATGCCTTTGAATTGTTATCTTTTTATTAGAAAAGGATTTGACAAGTTGTTATTGGATTGTATCTTAGTTATTGATTTGGAGTGTTTTTCTTTTGCACTGATGAATTTTATAGTTTAATTTAATCTTTGTATTTGAAGGTTACGGAAAAGTTTTTGAGCAGGTCTGCTAAACATTTGAATCTTTCTCGCTTATTATTAAGATTCTACAATTCAGGAGTTAGAAATGAGCAGTAGATATTCTGAAGAATATTTCCGGGAAGTTTTGTTGTTGAGCATTATCCCCAGTATTGTTAACGGTCGACTTGATTTAAATAATATTTCAGTAGATGAATCTAATCCTACTCCGCCCGAAGATTTAAACTGGGCGATTCAAACCATGGAGTCGAATGGTTTGCTTGCCAGAATTGACGATTTTAACTACGAGTTGACTGAGTCTGGAGTCAGTTACCTTCCTACGTTAATACCTGCAGAAACTGTAACTCAAAGTCAGACTCCTGTACAAGAACCTGAAGCGCCGGCCGTTGCTCCTGCTGCTACAAGACCTCAAGTACCAACGTTTAAAAAGCCTTCTGCCGCACCTGTTTCTTCAGCCGTGCCTCCGCCAACTGAATCCTCAGATGAACGTACTAATGCGTTGACCCATTTAATTTACGAGTCATTCATTTATAATAAGACGCTTGATTTGACTGAATTCGGTCCCCTTATTCTACGTGACCATAAACCGGACGTTTACGGCAAGTATAATTTTACTGACGAGGAAATTAATGTCGCACTCAGTGAAAAAGTGCGGCAGGGTATACTTTTCCTGCGTAACGTTGCGGAAGACGGACTTGACGGCGGTCAGGATAGCTATCAGATCATAAGTCACCCGGATCAGGCAATTAATCCTGATGATTATATCCCCTCGGATTTGAGAGATAAATTTTTTGATTTACGTGATGATTTCGCCGCAAGTGCAGCATTGGAACAAAAAATGACGAGTAGCGATATGCGCTCACAGTACAAGGCGGAGCGCAGTGAGTTGTTTTTGATGACTGATTTACCGCTTGATACGGAACGCTCGAAAGAGATAATGGCTAAATATGCTGTGATTGCTGATTTTGCCTCAACAATGCCGGAGGATTTACAGAAGGAATATTATAGCCGTGCCGCTAGGATATACCGTGAACATCATCGTCCAAACTACTTGACAACTGATGCTGAAAAAATTGAAATTGAAGCTCAGCGTATTGCCGCATTTGATGCTTTGAACCAGAAGTTTATCACTAGAAGGGACGAGGCTCTGCGCGAACTTGAAGAACAACGCCAGAAAGATGAAACTAGAAAAGGAAAAATCGGCTACAAACTCGCTCACCTGGCTCCGGGAATCGGAGATATTAAAAATATGTTTAATCGTATTAAGCCGCAAAAAAAAGACGGCGCAACAGATTCAGTCACGGACACCCCACCGTCTACCGAAGAAAAAAAATAGTTTGTTAATTGTAATCAGGTCATTATTTCTGCGATATAAACCGGGTGCTTAGTCATGTTTTGTATTTTCCCCTCATGAATCATACTCAAATATGTTTGAAAAGTATGAATTCAATGCTATTTATAAGTTGTTTTTTAATTCCATGACCAGTTCGATTGCGTCGCGGCGATATGTTTGAATATTTTATGGTTTATTATTGACTGAATTTTAGCATAGTTAGTTTTTCCAGATAGTGGATTGGGTAAATTATCAGGACATCGAAAAATATGGCGGAGTTGAAGTTATCAATCATTACAGTTACTCTTAACAGTGAAAAATATCTTGAAGAAACTATTCGCAGTGTTATCTCTCAAGATTATAAAAATTTTGAATACTTTATTGTTGACGGTGGTTCTACCGACGCAACGCTAAAAATTATTAAAAAGTATGAAAAATACCTTTCCGGTTGGATTAGTGAACCAGATCTCGGCATGTATGATGCGATTAACAAAGGAATCCGCCGGACGGTTGGAGATATAATCGGGATAATAAATTCTGATGATTATTATTTCCCCGGGGCATTTACCAAAGCCGTTAAAGCGTTTCAGGACGAGAGTCTTGATCAATATATTTTTTGGGGCGATGTGTTGTATGAAGACGGGGAAATTGCCGGATGGAGGGATTGGAATCTGACCCGTGGGGCATTCGCGCCGCATCCATCGATGTTTTGTCCTCGTCGTATTTATGAGCGCATAGGCTTATACAGCTTGAATTATAAACTGCTCGGTGACTATGATTTCATGTATAGAGCAATTCATAAACATGGAATTAAACCACTGTATTTGCGTGAACCGATTGCTTTTTTCAGGAGTGGCGGGATGGCGTCGAAAAATATTCTACATTCTCTTTTCGATGAACTGAAGGTCAAATTGCGTTACCGCCAATCACCTTTTATTGCCATTCCAATGTTTCTTTTAAAAATTCTTAAAAACAGTCCTAAAATTCTAAGGAATATTTGTCCGGAATAAGGATAACTGATGCTGAAAATAACCATATTTCCCAGATATAATACCATGGGGGCTTCCAGCCGGTACCGTTTTTATTTGTATGCCGACAGATTGCGTGAATTGAAGTACGAGGTGAGTATATCTTCTTTTCTGGACAATGAATATTTAAAGCGGCTGTACAATCATAAACGGATTAACCCGCTAATGATATTGAAGTCATATTGCCGCAGATTTGTTAAGGCGGCATTCAGCTCAAAAGCAATTCTTCTTGAATATGAATTATTCCCTTATCTACCCTATTGGATCAGTAGAATTTTTCTGCATAACAAACGTTATATTCTCAATTATGATGACAATGTTTGGACAAAATACGCTTCCAACCCCATGCTCGTAAAAAAGTATGATTGCCTGATTAAGAACGCTGACGGAGTTATTGCCGCTAATGAATATTTGTTCCGTAAAATACAGGCGATGAATCCGAATGTTATAAAAATACCAACTGTCGTTGATTTGAATCTCTATCAACTTAACGCGTCTAAATTTGAACGTTTTACTATCGTTTGGATTGGTACTCCGGTGACGTACCGTTACATACAGCAAGCAGCTGATTGCCTCAAGGCAATGGCCGCCGCTGTTGATTTTGAGTTGTTAATTATTGCTGGTGAACAGTTACAGAAATCAGCTATCGATGGGGTTAATATGCGGTTTGTAAACTGGTCGGCAGAAATTGAAGTGGAATTGCTGGTACGCAGTCATGTTGGCATTATGCCGCTTACTGATGATGATTTCTCCCGTGGTAAATCGGCGTTTAAAATCATTCAATATCTGGCTGCCGGTTTGCCGGTGATTGCCAGTCCTGTGGGAGAGAATTGTAACGTGATTAAGAATGAATGTAACGGCTTTCTTGCCAGTAATGCTGAAGAGTGGGTTGAGGCAATTGTTAAACTTCACAACTTCCCCGGAATTTATGACGAAATGGCCGTAGCAGCGCGTAGTTCCTCCAGCGAATATTCCATTCAACGCTATTTTTCACAATTCCTTGACTTTGTCGGAAAAACTTTTTCTGAATAAAAAAATGGTCGAGACAAAGTAATCGCACCTTTGTCAAGGTCGATGTTCATTACCTTCTCAATGCAGTGCATTTAGTTTGACAAATGGATAAAAGTTCGGAACTTCTGACTCTCAAAATATGAGAGCATAATGTGCCGGGAAAACATTGTCAAACAAACTCAGGAAATTCGCTGCCGGATACAGAAATTGAAGAATTTGCTATACATTTTCTAATTGCATGCGCTCCTTTTCTGCCTGCCAGGTCCTGTGTTTTATAATTTTTTCCCCTTTTGTAGAAAATACAATAAATTATTTTTTCATTATTACCGTTTTTTTTATTTTGTGCTTGATTTTTACCATGTCAGGGAGGGTATATCGATTTAAAAGTAAAAAATGCTAACAGAAAGTTATAAAACATTGACCAAATGTTATCTTGCGAGTTGCTCAAGTTATGACAATGATATTGTAGTTTGAAAAATAATTTATACTTGATTCATTCATTAATATCAGTTACAACAATGATAATATATAGCAAAAATACACTAAAATACAGGAGGTTTTTGCAGTAAAACAAGCTATCATAATGATTGTTATAATTTATTATTATGGTTCTATTATTGTAATTGAGCTTAACTTTAAAAAAGAAAGGTATGGCAATTATGTGCAAATCATGTAAGGGAACGATTGTTGAACGGGTAAAAAACGGACAGATTATGGTCTCTGATGGTGCATGGGGCACGTTCCTGCAGAAAAAAGGTATGCAACCTGGTGAATGTCCTGAATTGTGGTGTATTGATCATCCTGAAGCTGTGCTTGATATTGCCAATTCATATATTGATGCCGGCGCTGACATGATTGAAAGTGACAGTTTTGGCGGTACCTCATTCAAGTTGGAGCATTATGGTCTGGCGCAACGCACCAGTGAAATAAATAAAGCGGCTGCGGCAATTTCCCGCGAAGCCGCCGGACATGATAATTTTGTTATTGCCTCTATCGGACCTACCGGCAAAATGTTGTTGCTGGGGGACGTTACCGAAGAAGAACTTTACAATTCATTCAAAGAACAGGCAATCGCACTCGAAGCCGGTGGCGCCGACGCCGCCTGTATTGAAACGATGTCAGCCATTGATGAAGCTGAACTGGCGGTCAAAGCGGTCAAAGAAAATACCGCATTGGAAGCGATTTGTACTTTTACTTTCGAGCGTACGGTTAATGGCGAATACCGCACCATGATGGGCGTATCTCCGGCTGAAATGGTTAAAGCGATGATTGCCGCCGGCGCTGATGTCGTTGGTGCAAATTGCGGTAACGGCATGGAACGGATGATTGAAATTGTGCGGGAAATTCGTGCCGCGGATAAGAATATTCCGATTTTAGTGCACGCTAATGCCGGCTTGCCGAAGAATATCAACGGCGTTGATGTTTTCCCGGACACCCCGGAGGATATGGCGAACATGGTGCCGGAATTAGTCAAAGCCGGAGCCAACATTATTGGTGGCTGCTGCGGTACCACTCCAGCCCATATTAAAGCAATAAAAGACGCCGTAAATAAATTAAAATAATTTTAAAATAGAAAATTCAGGAGAGTAAATATATGGCTAAGACAAAATTTTTGAGTACCGCGATTGGCAGCATGCCGTTTGCTAACCCCGATTATGCCGTAGGTGTTTCACTGGCAAAGCTGGATTGTCCGATTTGGCCGCAGTTGTCCGCGTTCGGCCTGCACGAACAAATGGAAATTCAATATTCTGAAGGTATGCCTGCCGCGATTATTGATGAACAGAAAGGCCGGCTCTATTTCGATACATCAGTCGATTATTCGGAAGCCTTTGCCGTTTTTTATGAAAACTACATGACGGCGATGGATGAAGAGGGCGGCAATGGCGATTGCTCCGCAATGGCTATTTCTGATAACTTTTCGCACGGTATCAGTGCTCTTGAAAAGGCATTGAAGAGCAAGGGAGCCAAGGTGCCATGGGTGAAGGTACAGACTACCGGCCCATGCAGTTTTGCCCTTACCATCGTTGATGAAAACAAACGCGCATTGTGGTATAATGACGAATTTCGTGATGTTATTGTCAAGGCTCTGGCGATGAAATGCCGTTGGCAGATTCAGAAATTCAAACAATATGCGGATAATATTATCTGTTTTATTGACGAGCCGATTCTTTCTGCGTTCGGCAGCTCTACTTACGTTTCTGTCAGTCGTGATGAGGTGATAGCTGCATTGGAAGAGGTTATTGCCGCAGTTCATGCTGACGGTGCGCTTGCAGGAATTCATTGTTGCGGTAACACCGAATGGAGCATTCTGATTGACGCCGGTGTTGATATCGTCAATTTTGACGCTTTCGGGTTCGGCGAAACTATTGCCATGTACCCGGAAAAAGTAAAAATGCACCTGGAACGCGGCGGTATGCTGGCATGGGGCGTGGTTCCAACCTCTGTCGCTATTCGCGAACAGAATGTTGACGCTCTCGAAGCGCAATTGGAAAAAGTTATGGACCATCTGGCCGCGACCGGCATTGACAAGAAGCTGATTATTGAACAGGCGATTATAACTCCTTCATGTGGTACCGGCTCAATGGAAGAGGCAGATGCCGAAAAAGTTTTTGAAATGGTAAGTCAACTTTCTAAACGGATGAAAGCCAAATACGGTTTTTAACGTTATTGACAACGTGTCAAGCGGGCCTGAATACTGCTTGACACGTTCTTAATTCTTAACACGGCAGAATATGAAAATAGCGATATCGGGGAAGGGCGGGGTCGGCAAATCAACTTTGGCGGCAACGCTGGCCTTACTGCTGGCAAAACACGGCAGCAAAGTGCTGGCGCTGGACTGTGACCCCGATGCCAATCTGGCCGGTGCCCTTGGATTGAATCACGAAGCTCAAGCCGCGATTGTACCGATTTCACATCAGGTTGCGCTCATTGAGGAGCGTACCGGCGCGAAAGTGAAGCGCTACGGACAAATGTTCAAGCTGAATCCAGAAGTTGCTGATATCGCGGACAATTATGCGACGATGTGCCGCGGTGTGGCGTTGCTGGTGCTTGGCGCTGTTGAGAATGGTGGTTCCGGTTGTGCTTGTCCGGAAAGCATTTTAATCAAAGCGCTCGTTACTGATCTGGTGCTTTACAAAGATGAAGCACTGATCATGGATATGGAGGCTGGTGTCGAGCATCTGGGCAGGGCGACGGCAAAAGGTGTTGACACAATGATTATTGTGGTCGAACCGGGACAGAATTCCATTGACTGTGCTCAGCGGATTATACGCATGTCACAACAAATCGGCATAAAAAAACTCTGTTTCGTCGCAAATAAGGTTAAAGACACTGCGGATGAACAGTTCATCCGGAAAGCGCTTGAAGGTTATAATATTCTTGATTGTCTGCCATACTCTGATTTGTTTTGCAAATCTGACCGCGGCGGACAGGCGGCAATTGACGTTCTGCCGCAAGAAATGATTGCAAGATTTGAGAATATTCTGCTGAAATTGCAATCCGCTTCGACTCAATAAATTAAAATGCGTTGAAACTCAGTCGTATTCTGAACGTCATTACTTCCCCTGGCTCAATCTTTGGAGCATGACCGGAGGCAATATCCTTTATTCTTCCTGCAAGAGTGGCGTTAGTCGGTTCCAACCCAAGAACATAGCGGCCATTTTGGGCAAGTTTCCACTGTACCAGATTCGGCAGCGTGGTGGTATCATACGCCACGGTAATTCGCAATCCGGCAACATCGTTGATGGTTGCCATCTCCGCCCAGTCAGAATTTGTGGCGGGAATATTATGTATAAAACATTGTTCATTGACTCCGGATTGCGGTTCTTGTATGATATGCCAATTCTCCAAGCCTGATGCGGCCTCGGCGTCTCGCGGCGTTACTTTATGTTCAGTTGCTTCCAGCCGTGTTCCTGGTGCTATTGCCGGATAACCGAGGTTGCAATGATATAGAATTTGAATAAATTCAGGAATGCTGCCGAGATTGCTGATTTTGTCTTCCACGTAAATAGTATTGTCACCCATAGCAGTAGTGATTTTTCGTTGTAACCGCAAATTTTCACCAAACATCATTGCTTCGCGCAAAGTACCGGCAAGAGCAATTTCATAACGGTTGCCGCACCATTCCCGGACAATGCCGACATCCGCAGCGCTTTGCGCTGAAATACGTCCGTGTAGTCCGCGGTGCGCGTCTAAAGGATTTGCCGCGTCTTCTTCAGGCGGGCCGACATGACGAATGCCGCAAGTAGTTAACAGGCCTCCGGCCCATGAACGCAACCAACCGAATCCATTTGATTCAACTTTTCCCGGATTGACGTGGCCGCACGGGGCGCGAAAAGCTAACGGAATACCGCGGAAAGAGGCTTCGACGATATCCATGCCGCGATCCGGAACAACAGTAAAGGTCAAGCCGGAACCATTGTTGACCTCAATGATGCGATTGCCCCTGCCATCGCCTTCAGACAGTACGGACATTCTTGCATAGGCGATTTGCTCCATATCAGTAGTATAATTTCGAAAATGAGCAGCGTTCTCACTGGCAAAATTAAAACGTTGTTGCGACTTAATCACTGCCATGGCAGCCATGCCTTCCGTTTCATTGTAGTTTGATGCTTGCCGCCACAAGGAATAGAGATCGGGCGTCGGAGAAATCCCCGATGATAGGACTGCAGGCAGAATATTCTGACTCAGGCAGAGTCTGATGGCGCCAACGATGCGATCATTCCAGCCGAGCTTGCGATCCAAGTCACGAATGACCCGTTCGACACTGTCGTTGAGCAGTGGTGAAACCATGCGTGTAATGAGTTGTTCGGCATAGGCGTTGAAAGATTTTGTAGTGAAAAACGAATCCACCCCGGCAAATTTACGGCATAACGCCACTCCGCACTCATCGCGCAAAGCAATAGTGGCAAGTTGTATCAACTCCGGGAAATTAACCGTTTCACTTATATAACGGCATCCTTTTCGTGCCGCCAGTGTGCCGAGCAGGAAATGGACAGCATTATGACCATAAAGTTTGGCCTCCTCGAACGGTTCCAGTTCCGCTTTCGGGTGGAGTCCGACAATTCCCACAGCGTCGATACCCGGAGCACTGCTGGTATAAATGGTGTTGAACTCTTCGACCAGATGTCCACGGGTCAATCCGGGCGCCAGTGGTGGAAGGTTATTCTCCTCTGTGGTGAAAACTTTGCTCATTTTGCCGATTACGGTATCAAGATAATAGGTTTGCGGAAATGTTCCTAACGCCGCACAAAGTTCTGCCGCTGCCGTGGTACTGTTCTCTGCAGCATAAACGTAGCGGGGGTGTCCATGATTCAATTCAAATGCTTCACGCAACCACGAAAGATGTCGATAAAACGCTGTTGACGGTAATGCCGTAACTACTGCCATGGCTTCAGCGGCAATGACTTTCAGTTGTTTCAAATCCTCTGCTACAGTCGGATTATAAATTTCAATCCGCTGCCAGACATCGCTGCGGATGCCTTCTGTTCCCGAGGTATTGACGGTAATGCTGCCTGACTGTCGCACGGCCTTGACCAGTTCAGTATCAACATCGGCCAGAACAATGCGTTCAAAACCGCCGGAAATTGCGCCACTGACGAAAATGCCAGTCTGAATCGGACCGGCGCCAATACCGAGAAAAGTTTTCATTGGACTATCACCCTGGAGTTTTATAACCTGCAAGATTAATATTTAAATAAAATAAAAAAAGCAATTGATTAAATATGTTAAAACATAAAATTATTGCAATACCGTAAAATTGCAAGCAGATTACGGGTAATCTTGTGGCAAAATTTTCTATACTCCTAATAATGTGCATTCATGTTGTCAATATGTCGCTGCGGTCGGAATATCCGGTATGCAACGTGTGATGAGCAACATCAGAACCACAGCACCCCCCAAGATGTTTATTATAGCACTGTTCCACCATGTAGTTGTCCTGGGACTTCTGCAACTGCATATTGTTATCAGCGTCATAAATACCGGAAATCCGTTGTTCTCTGACCTTTTTAGAATGGGTGATGGGCTGACCGGCGCCGGCGATACATCCGCCCGGGCATGCCATGACCTCAATGAAGTCAAACTTACATTTATCCGTTTTCTGCTCCATAATCAGTTTTCTGGCATTTTCCAGGCCGTGAACGATGGCTACCCGGACCTCTTTTCCGGCAATTGTTACGGCGGCTTCACGCCGGTTGGCATTGCCGCGCACCGCTTTAAAATTCAACTTGGCGGTGGTTTTGCCATCCAGCTTTTCACTGACATAACGCAAGGCGGCTTCCATTACGCCACCGGAAGCGCCAAAAATCACACCGGCACCGGTGGCAAATCCGAACGGCATGTCGAATGCCTCAGATTCAAGCTGTTCAAATTTAATTCCCATCGAGTTAATCATCCGGCCTATTTCCACCGTTGTCAAGACATAGTCAACATCAGCCTTGCCTTCATGGGCAAATTTCGGTAGTTGCGCCTCATATTTTTTTGCGGAACACGGCATAATCGAAACCACGGTGATGTTTTCCGGCTTCACGCCAAGCTGTTCCGGGAGAACTTTTCTGGCAACGGCGCCGAACATCTGCTGCGGAGAGCGGCATGTGGAAAGATTGTTGAGCAATTCCGGGAAATATATCTCCGCGTATTTCACCCAAGCCGGACAACAGCTTGTGTACATCGGCAACGCGTTCTGTTTCTCCAGCCGGTTGATGAATTCTGTTGCCTCCTCCCAGATGGTCATATCGGCGCTGAAACAGGTATCATAAACGTATTTGAACCCCATCATTTTCAAGGCACGGACCAGCTTTCCGGCAACATTCTCACCGGGTTTAAATCCAAAATATTCGCCCAGTGCGACTCTTACCGCCGGGGCAATCTGAGCAATGACAATTTTTTCCGGATCATAAATTGCATTCCATACCTTATCCTGATGCTGGCGTGGAATCAATGCCCCGGTAGGACATACTGCCGCGCATTGCCCGCAATTTACGCATTCAACGTCATTCAAATCGCGTTTAAATGCCGGAACAACACAGGCGTTGGCACCGCGAAACGCAAAATCGATTGCGCCGATGCCTTGAACTTCTTTGCAGACGCGGACACAGTCACCGCACAGAACACACTTGTTCGGGTCGCGTTCAATCGATGGCGAAGACTTATCTATTTCCTGCATTACGGTACGCTGTTTAAATCTGATTTCATCTACACCGAGTCTGCGGGCAATATCCTGAAGCGCGCAACTGGAGCTGCGGACGCAGGATGGGCATTCCCGTTTATGGTTTGCCAGCAGCAGTTCAATATTTATTTTGCGCATTTCGCGTATTTCTTTCGTATCGGTACGAATGACCAGTCCCGGTTCCGGAGGTGTAGAGCAGGATGCGACAACACCGCGGTTTTCGATATCAACCAGGCATAGCCGGCAGGCGCCGTAGATGCTTAATTCGGAGTGGTAGCAGAATGTCGGAATGTCAATTCCTGCTTTTCTGATTAATTCCAACAGATTGCGTTCCCCGGCAATTTTTACTTCGATGCCATTCACGATAACAAATTTATTTCCGGTGTCCATATATAATATCCTTCCGCTAGTTTATAGCTTTAAATTTACAGACGGTCTTGCATGCACCGCATTTTATACAAACATTAATATCAATTATGTGTGGTTGTTTTTTTTCTCCACGGATGGCATTTACCGGGCATGCTTTGATACATGCGGTGCAGCCCTTGCACAGTTCCGCGACAATGGTCAGCGATGTCAACGCAGTGCATTCTCCCGTCGGGCAATGCTTGTTGAATACATGCTCTTCATATTCCTTGCGGAAATATTTCATGGTTGACAGTACCGGATTCGGTGCGGTTTTGCCAAGTCCGCAGAGCGAACCGATTTTAACCGCCCTGGCTGTCTTGTCCAGCAGTTCAAGGGTCTGTTCATTACCGCGTCCGGCGATAATGTCATCGAGCATTGCCAGCATTTGCCGTGTTCCTTCCCGGCAGGGGACGCATTTGCCGCAGGATTCATTCTGAGTGAATTGCATGAAAAATCTGGCAATACGCACCATGCACGTCTGATTATTCATTACCACCAGACCGCCGGAGCCGACCATTGCGCCGACGTTCTTCAGCGAATCAAAATCCAGCGGCATATCCAGCATTTCAGGTGTCAGGCATCCGCCGGAAGGACCGCCAATCTGGACAGACTTGAATGCTTCTCCGGTAACCTTACCATCATTGTCTATAACCCCGCCGCCGATATTGTTGACGATTTCCCGGAGTGTTGTCCCGAATGGCACTTCGATAAGTCCGGTATTCGCGACGTGGCCGGTAAGCGCAAAGGTTTTCGTTCCCGGCGAATTAGCGGTGCCGATGGCACGATATTTTTCAGCGCCATCACGGATTATCATCGGTACAGATGCTAAAGTTTCAACGTTATTGATGACGGTTGGTTTACCCCACAGTCCTTTCTGCGCAGGGTAGGGCGGTTTGGGCATCGGCATACCGCGTTTTCCTTCTATAGATGCCAGCAATGCGGTTTCTTCGCCGCAGACAAAGGCACCGGCTCCCTCCATAACATGAAGTTTAAAGTTAAAAGCGGTACCGAATAGATTATTGCCGAGAAGTCCGGCTCCGGCGGCCGCTTTGACTGCATTGCGGATTCGTTCTACCGCCAACGGGTATTCAGCTCTGACGTAAATGTACCCCTCATCAGCGCCGACGGCTTTGCCGGCGATAAGCATTCCCTCAATAACGCCATGAGGATTGCCTTCCATGACGGAACGGTCCATAAATGCGCCGGGATCGCCTTCATCGCCGTTACAGACAATGTATTTTTTGTTATTTTCAACAGCCAGTGTTATTTGCCATTTTCGTCCCGTTGGAAAACCGCCGCCGCCCCGGCCTCGCAGTCCGGAATCAAGAATTTTTTGACATATTTCCTGGCTGTTCAGTCCGGTAATTGCTGTACGCGCGGCGTAATATCCGCCGCGGTAGATGTATTCCGCGATATTGTCCGGTTCGATCATGCAATTACTCAGTACCACCCGGTGCTGGCGGTTGTAAAAAGAGATTTCCTCATCACCTTTGCAATATTTACCGGTAACCGGGTTAAGATAGAGCAGGCGCTCAATTATTTCTCCCTTAATCAGAGTGCGGGTAACAATTTCAGGAACGTCGCTTGGTTTAACCCGGGTATACAGGATTCCGGCCGGTTCAATCCTTAAGAGCGGCCCCATCTGACAAAATCCCTGGCAACCGCTTCTGGAAATATAGTTGACGTCATGATTGTCTTCATGGACGGCAAGCTCTAATTTTATTTTCAAGTTATACTCATTCATGGTTGCAACAAGCGCTTCGCACACGGCAAGCGCACCATTGGCAACACAGCCGGTTCCGGCGCAAAGAATCAACCGGCATTTGAGTCCAGCCGTGGCAGCGGCATAACCGGCAGAGGTCTTTTCAAGTTCAAGCGGTTCAATCTGGGTATTCATAATCAGTTTTCCTCCGGCATATTGTTTTTTTCCTGTACAATAATTTTTTCAACGATAGCAACGGCCTGTTCCGGACGCACCTGCCCGAAAACTTCGCCGTCCACCAGCATCACCGGCGCGATTCCACAGGCGCCGAGACAACTGACTGTTTCGACGGTGAACATCATGTCATCAGTTGTTTTCTTCTCCGGGGTGAGCTTCAACCGTTTATATAATGCTTCAAGGATACCGTGTGATTTTTTTACATGGCAGGCGGTGCCGTCGCAAAGACGGAAGATGTGTTTACCTTTCGGTTCCAGCGAGAAATGGGCGTAGAAAGTTGCCACGCCATAAACTTGTGCCGGGGGCATCTTTAATGCTCCGGCGACATAACTGATAACGCTTTCGGACAAATAACGGTGTTCTTCCTGTATTGCCTGGAGTATGGCAATCAATTTTGCTTTGCTATGGCGGTTTTCCGTCAAAATACGATCGACAACTGCCATTTTGAGAGGTGGCACGGCTTTTTCCTTTGTAATTGTGTTCATGATGGCTCCTTATTTTTATAGATATTTAATTATTACATCTTTGTAATATTTATTTTGTAATGCCGCTGCAATTCGTTTAATAATGTTTCTTCTTATCTCCAGCTCAATCGGCAGATTCGGATCCTGATGCGCCTGATTGATGCGGGTACCGACATGAAATTCGATAATGTCGTTGCGCAATAATAATTTCACCAGTTGTCCCGCAGCGTTATTTTTGATTTCATCGCTGCCACACTCGAGATATTGCGCCGCCCGGGTCAGAGTGAAAATTCCTTCAGTAACTAAATCTATCCCGGATATTGCTGAACATGGCGGCAGTCCGTCCACGGCACTGTGCGGCGTCATGTTGAGTTCTCTGGACAATTCCCGTGCAATGATTGCGGCGGTAGTTCCGCCGCAAATAATCTTATTGCCCTGAAATCCGTTTAGACTGTTTGCAATCAGGACATCTTTAGCCGGGTCAAACGGTGGTCCGGTTACAAGCATAACACGCTGTGGCTGGCGGAAATGGATTACCGCGCAGGTCATGTCGTCACCGGCATGGTATGCCGGTTCACGCCGCAGTCCCTCGCGAATCATCATTTCGGCTGTTTCCATCGCGGTTTTTTCCGGTTCGGCATTAATAATTCCGGTTAAAAACTGTCTGCAGCCGTTGTTTCCCCAACCTTTGGGATATTTATCGGTTCCAACGCCGGCCTGACTGATGCCGTCGGTAAGGAACACCAGCCGGTCATGTTGTTTAACTGGTAATTCGGTAATGCGCAAAGTTTGTTTGGCACATTGTGCAGTCGATACCAATGCCGGTATTGGACCATTATTTTCATCATGGCAGAAAGAAAGAAATTCCGGATTACCCATCTCAATGATTTTTGCGGTTCCGTCCAGTTGAATGTCAATCAGGGTGAACGTGGCATAACTGATTTCACGCTGGCTGCAGAATGGCAGTGCACCCATTATAATACCGGCGGAACGCGGCATGTCCATATTTGCGCCGACGAATTTTATTCCCATCGTTACGGTCATATTGGCAAGAATATTTGCCTTGACCCCGCTGCCCAGGCCGTCAGACAATGCAGCAATAACACGGTTCTCCTCCGGAATTTTGCGGAATTTGAATACATCACCGCAAATCTTCTGACCGTGTTTGTTGCACTGACAGTACCCGATGTCGGGGAATAATATTTGTTGTTCATTCATAAAGTAACGTACCTTATATTACCGGACAATTTTAGCCGGTGCATAATTTTCACTGATAGAGCGCAATAAAATTTCTGTTTCCGCCATATTTTCACCGAGTTTACAAGCGATATCCTGTACGGCAGCAAGATTTTTGGTGATTATTTCACTGGCGCGTTCGGCAATTTCTTCGCGCTTGAGTTCTGTACCGGTGATATCAGTAATTATTGCTCCAGCGGTCTCTTGCGGCTCAATATTGAATACGGTTATACTCAAAAGTTTGTCATTCAACCGCACCGATTCCAACCTGATATCTTCACCACTGTTCAAACAAGCAGTAAAATATTTGAAGAAAGGAACAATCCGCCTGATATCAGCGCCACCCATTCCGGGTATTGCTTCAAACGCCAGAAGATTGGATTCACCAAATATCTCTGCAAATCGCCGGTTACATTCAACAATCTTCAGTTCAGCGTCAAAGATAACTATCCCGGATGGAATGGAGCGCAACAAGGCGTTAGCCTTCTTCTGCGCCTGTTTGCGCAAATATGACACACACATTGATGTTTCCGCCTTACTGTTAATCAGTGCCGTTGCAAAATTTCTGCAGGTATCATAACCGCAACCACCGCAATTTAATTCATCGTCACTGGAATTTTTGCCAATGCTTTTCAACGCCTGTGTTATTTCATGCATCCCGGCGGCACACTCCGGCGTTGCGGATACTGAATAATTTGCATTTATTTCACCAGCCGTCACTTTACGCGTTGTATCTGCCGGGAATTTTGTGTTTTTTATTATCCGTAACATTGCCGGTAACAGTGCAGAATTACGTTCCGTGCATGGCCCCTGGATGCAACCGCCGTGACAAGTCATGGTTTCAATAAAAACCGGCATTTCAACCTCCATCGGATTGATTTCATCGAGCGCCTGTTTGATATTGGCTATTCCGGTCAAGGTTATGAATTTTACCGCTTCAGGAACCCGGTATGTTTTTATTGTATCAATCATGCCGCCTTCAACCGGATAAATTGCTCCTTCCTCTGCCGCGTACGGTACAAATTTATTATCCATGGTTTCATCCAGTTCTGATAATACAATATTTTTGCTCGCCAGCCACCGTTTAAGTTCAGTGAAGGTCAGCGCCAACTCCATCAATTCCGGATTACGGTCAGCTTCATTTTTCTTGGCGACGCATGGACCGATGAAAACAATGCGAATCGTGTCGCCAAACCATTTTTTTAACATTTTGCAATGAGTTAATGCCGGCGAGAGCAGCCGGGTAATTGCCGGCGCCGTTACCGGTTGATAGCGGCATAAATAATCTACTGCCGCCGGACATGCTGAAGAGATGGCCAATCCGCCTTTGAGTTTTCCCAAATCTCCCGCAACCGCCTCAGATACTGCCTGCGCTCCCAATGCTGTTTCACTGACACCGGCAAAGCCAAGACTGCGTAATCCGGCAACCATTTGTTTCGGACTGATCCCCGTAAACTCATTTATCCACGAAGGCGCCAACGAGACATATACCGGATTATTACCGCCCAATAATGCTATAGTGCGGCTCAAGTCATCTCTGACCTGTTTGGCATGCACGGGGCAAATCGCCACGCAACCACCGCAACAAACACACAGTTCAGGTATGATTGTCGCATGTCCGTTCTCAACTTTGATCGCTTTGACCGGACAATGGCGGAGACATTTATAGCAGTCCTGACATTCCGTCTCTTTCGTAAATATTGGATAATTGTTCTTCTGCGCCTGTTCCATATTATTTATACTTCACCGGTTATTTAATCTTTTTAAATTAATATAATTCAATAAATATATTAATATTAATATAATAATAGTATGAAATTTTATAATGTCAAGAATGATAGTTATAAAAATATTGATATTTTTATATTAATTGTAAATTTGCTTCATTATTATGACAGTTATGGTGTTTGTTGAAATACTGAGCTGCAATCATAAATTTAATAAAGACAAGGGATATTCCGAGAATGAGCAGGGGATGGAACGACACAAATTTGACATTTATATTCGGTTGATAAAACTAATGCCAATTGAACTTAAAATAACCTTGTTCGGCAACTGCCGGATTGCGATCATTTGATTTTAGATTCATATTATTGACTATGTTTTATACTCAAGTTTAACTGTGCTTTAAGAATACCAGACCAACTCAAAATTGCGCAATTGTAACTATTGATGGAGTCATATTCAGCATAAACAGTACATAATTGTTCAATACATGTGATTGTCCAGTGATATTTTTAGCTGAATCTCGCTACATATTTATTTCGTGATAAATATATTTATAAATATTTATGAAAAAAATTTGACTTGCATTTATTGAATGGCTAAATTAATTTTGGTGTGGAATAAAAAGCACGTTAGCGAAGAATTAGATTCTGTAAATTAGCATATGAGGGGGGAAGTGTATGCATTTTCGCAATTGTCTACATGAAGAATTAATTAGAGCAATTGTTCATATTCATTTTTCATTGAGATTCCTATTTTTCCGCGATTGGTTTCGGACTGCATTTTGTTTATTTTTGGTTTTAACTAGCTACAGTAGTGCCTTCGCGGTTGAAAATAAGAAACCTGACAAGGTGGTATTACAGTTAAAGTGGAAACATCAGTTTCAATTCGCCGGTTATTATGCGGCAGAAGAAAAGGGGTATTACAAGGAAGCTGGACTTGACGTTACCATTGTGGAAGCGCGACCTGGAATGGATCCGGCGGAGGAGGTGTTGGCGGGGCGGGCTGATTTCGGTGTTGCAGGAAGCTCGCTGGTACTTTTGCGTGACAAGGCTAAGCCGGTGATAATACTCGCCGCAATTTTTCAACATTCCCCGTTGGCGATTATGATGAAGGATGACGGCAGTATTGCCGATGTGCAGGCATTAGCCGGAAAAACGGTGATGATTGAACCGCTTTCATCTGACATCCTGGCTTATCTGCAGATTGAAAATGTTAATATTGATTCGATGAAAATTGTTCCGCACACCTTCGATGTAAAAGATTTGATTGATAATAAAGTGGATGCAATGACCGCATACACCACCACTGAACCATATTATCTTCGCAAGCTTAAAATACCTTACAAGCTTTTTCAGCCACATGACAGCGGTGTCGATTTTTATGGTGATTGCCTCTTTACCACCGAAAAACAGATCAAGCTTCATCCGGACCGCGTCAAGGCATTTCGTGAAGCATCTCTGCGCGGATGGAAATATGCCATGGACCATCCGGAAGAAATGATTACCACTATCCGCTGGAAATACGACTCAACCCGGTCAAAGGAACAATTACTGTTTGAAGCAATAGAAATGCGTGCGTTGATTAAACCAAATGTTATTGAAATTGGCTACATGAATACGGCGAGATGGCAGCAAATTGTGGAAACTTATAAAAAATCCGGACAAATATCGCATCAACTTTCTGCAAAATCTTTTCTTTATTCCAATATTCCGGTATCGGTACGGATGAAACCGTATTACGCACTTATGACGTTGATGGCGTTGCTGCTGACCGGTTTTTGCGTTGTTGCTATACGCTTTAAAAAACTTAATTCAGCGCTTAAAAATGAAATTGAATTACGCGACCTGGCGGAAAACAATTTGAAAGAAACTAAGAGCATCTTCGAAACTGCATTTGACCAGAGTCCGGCGGGAATTATCATTGCGGATGCGCCGGATGGCAATCTCCGGTATATTAATAAATCTGCCCGTAAGATATTGGGCAACCCCGCTGACAGGGCTGTTGTCGGTATGGATTCAAAACAATTTACCCCGGGGATACAGTTGTTGTATTTGGATGGAGTCAGGGCAACACCGGTGAAAGGACCATTGGCCAGAGCCATACTCCACGGTGAAAGCATCAGCAAGGAATTTATCAGTCATGACAGTGATAAGGTTGAACGTTTTGTACTGACAAACGCCGCCCCTATTGTTAATGACGATGGGAATATTAAGGCGGGAGTGGCCATTGTTGTCGATATTACCGAACGCAAAAAAGCGCAAATGGCATTGATTGAAAGTGAAAAGCGTTTTCAGTCAATCGCAGACACTGCCCCCATGTTACTGTGGATGACTGACACTGACTGTTTGTGTACATATTTAAACTTGCGCTGGCTGGAATTCACCGGACGGACAATGGAACAGGAAGCCGGTTATGGCTGGAGTGATTGTGTGCATCCGGAAGATTATAAAAACTGTCTTTATGCCCGTACTGAGGCGGTTAATTCGCGTCAACCCTTTATTGCAGAGTACCGTCTGCTGCACCATAGCGGTGAATACCGCTGGGTTATTGATTCAGGTATTCCGCGGTTTAATGCTACTGGAGAATTTCTCGGTTTCATCGGTTCGGTGACTGATATAACCTATCGTAAAATCGCCGAGGAAAAATTACAGGAGAGTGAAAACCGTCTGAGCGAGCTGGCGTTACAGAGCGGTACGGTGGCGTGGGAAGTTGACAGCAGTGGAATGTTGACTTATATGAGTCACGTTGCTGAGTCGATTTTGGGCTATCGCCCCGATGAACTGGTGGGACATTTTCATTTCTATGATCTTCACCCGGAATCCGGGCGCGAGGAGTTCAAGGCGGCAGCTTTCTCGGTTATGAGTAAGAATGAACCTTTCCGTAATCTCGTCAATCCGGTAAGGAAAAAGGATGGACATCTTATCTGGGTGTCAACCAATGGTATTCCCATGTTGAATCCGGACGGAACTTTGCGCGGATATCGCGGTTCCGATACCGATATTACTGAACGTAAACGCAGTCAGGACGCACTTATTCGCAGTGAAGCACGATTCCGCAGTTATTTTGATCTTCCACTGTTCGGAGTGACCATTACTTCGTCAAATAAAATTATTATGGCTGTCAATCCTGCAATGTGTAAGATGCTGGGTTATACCGAGGTAGAATTGGTTGGCATGAGCTGGGTTGATACGACGCACCCTGACGATTTAGCGAGTAATTTTGAGATATTCAACCGTATCGTCACCGGCGAAATCGACCAGTTTACGGTTGAGAAACGCATGATTCATCGCGACGGTCATTATATCTTTACTCAGGTAGCAGTTCAATGTTTGCGCCGTCCTGACCGTTCAATTGATTATTTTGTCTCTGCAATTATGGATATTACAGAACGTAAAAGAACCGAGGATGAACTTATTAAGGCTAAGGAACGCGCCGAGGAAAGTGACCGCTTGAAGTCGGCTTTCCTTTCCATTGTTAGCCATGAAATCAGAACTCCCATGAATGGTATTATGGGATTTGCTGAACTGTTGCGGGAGCCGCATTTAGCCGGTGAGAAACAACAGCAGTATATCAATATAATTGAAAAGAGCGGTCAACGTTTGCTTAATACGATCACTGACATCATTAATATCTCTAAAATTGAAGCCGGTGATATGAAGCTTGCTCTTTCAAGTACCAATGTAAACGAGCAAATCGAGTACGTTGATTCATTATTCAAACAGGAAGCCGAGAAAAAAGGATTACGATTTTCATATAAAAATCAATTGTCTCACCGGGATGCTGTAATCAAAGCAGATCGCGAAAAACTTTATAGCATTATTACGGTATTGGTATCAAATGCCATCAAATTTACCACTGCCGGCAGTGTCGAATTCGGCTATGAGAAAAAGGGTGAGGAACTGGAATTTTTTGTAAAAGATACCGGCATCGGTATTCCAGCTGAACGGCAGAAAGCGGTTTTTGAGCGGTTTGTTCAAGCAGACATTGGCGATAGCAGAGCGTTCCAGGGCTCCGGGCTGGGCTTATCAATTGCCAAAGCTTACGCGGAAATCATGGGCGGAAAAATATGGTTGAAGAGTGAAGAAGGCAAAGGTTCTATATTTTATCTCACCATTCCCTATAATCCTCAAATTGAAGAAAAAGTTGTCGTAAAAAAGAGTGTTTCACCGGCACCGGTCGATAAGAAAATTAAAAAACTGAAAATACTAATCGCCGAGGACGATGAAACTTCTGAATTACTGCTTGCGGCAACAATTAAAAATTTAGGCGGAAAAATTTTAACCGCGGTGAATGGAACTGAAGCTATTGAGTTATGCCATAATAATCCGGATATAGATTTGATTCTTATGGATATTAAAATGCCAGAAATGGACGGCTATGAAGCCACCAGACAAATTCGGCAATTTAATCAGAATGTGATTATTATCGCTCAGACCGCCTATGCTTTAACCAGTGAAAAAGCTGCGGCGAAAGCCGCGGGGTGCAATGATTACATCACCAAACCGATTAATCATCAAGCGTTGATGAAACTGATTACGAAGTATTTTTAGCTGATGCGTATTTGCGGTAATACAGCGACTTTAATTTTGGTTTCCGTCTCGTGCTGGCGCGTTAATCGAAGCAATATCCCGTAAATCTTTTAAATTCAACATTACGTTCTGTATCAGGTTTATTATTAAGACACGACAGTGTTTAATGTTAATTTATATCGTCGCGGATTCAGTCCATTTTTCTCAACAATGGATGAGTGCTGCACCGTATCGAACCGCCATCCTCGTTATGTCTGGCAAAGTAAATCTGATAAACGGTGATGCCCAATGCCTCTAAGTTCTTCTTGACCAATTTGCCATCAAAATGGTCGTTGACCCCCATAATATAATGATTGGGGTTAATTGGCAAACCATTCACCGCAAGATACCGCGTCTCATTACGGCTTATCTTAATTTGCTGCCATCCTTTGAAACAGGCAGGAATGCCATCAAGCATGACTTCGGGGCAAACAATAATTACTCCTGGCCGCGGTACTGATAGCGCAACATCTAAATGCAGTATATCTTCTGTCAGGCGTACCCGTTCAACATCATATCCCTGCGGTTCAAGATATGACTTCAACCACCGGTACCCCAATTCGCTGGAACCGGTGGCGCGATTCATCGAATTGCCGACAAGTATTTTATTGCCCAGCACCAGGACGTCCCCGCCTTCCAGTACGGGAAATCCGGTCTTACTGAATTGTCCATGCTTGAGCATGACCGAATAATCTACTCCCGGCATTGCTACCCATTTTGCGCCAGAGTCCATGACTCTTTGCGACAGCAGGCCGCGCAAACCAAGAATATCGCAACGGCGATAAAGTGAACCCATCGTATTCTCAATAACGTTATTGCCAATCACGAGAATCGGGTCGCGGGTGTACTGCTGTGAAACGCCGGCCAGTTGAATATATTCCTCGCCAAAATTATTGATTGCTCTTTCTCTGGTCAATACTTCCGGCCGCCACACTTTTACACCATGCATGTTGAGGATGGCGATTAATTCATCATTTTCCTTCTCCATGGCGGCGTATTTACCGGTGGAAACAGAGTCCTGCCCGGATAGCGCAGTGAATTTTGCCACTTCGGTTTCAGGCAATATCTTAATTGCCTCCTGCACCCACTTAGCTACCGCCAGATTTGGATAGATCGAGAACGGCACGCCGACGATGACTTCCTTGAGATCACCATATTCATAATCCACGAAAATTTCATTTTCTGAAATTTTCCTGGCGGATTTTCCGGTACCATTGCCAGCGTTTGTTGAATTCATTGCAACCTTTGATTGTTGTACCATCAGTATGGTTTTATTTACAGTATAATTTTGAGTCGATGCCGAACATGGATTTTTTTAGTTCAAGATAGTAGAGATAATCATCAGGTGAGACGTTCGGCGGACAGCGGTGGTCGCAAAACGGGATAAAACCGCCACGTTCAACATAAGGAATAAGCGGTTCCATATATTCACGGATGGCTTTTCTCCCGTTGCCGAGCTGTATTTTATCGAATCCGCCCATGATGCGAAGTTCCCCGGCATACTGGTCCAGCAGTTCACCCGGATGGGCGCAGCCCATGACCTCAAATGGAAACAGGCAGTTGACCCCGTTGCTCAGAAAGTAAGGCAGTATCGGGCGGACGTCGCCGTCACAGTCAATCCACCACAGGTCAATGCCGTATTGTTTCAATTTACGGTTAATCCTCTGGTAACGCGGCGCGACAATATCCCGGAAGAAGTCAACGCTGACAATCGGGCCGTTTTTGAAGCAGATGTCTTCCCACCCGGCAGCGAAGTCAAATGAAAAATGCGGCAGCAACTGATCCAATGAGTCTTCGACAAGCTGGCAAGAGGTTTCTACCATATCCTCAACCATTTCCGGATAGTCGTATGTGGCGTAAGCAAGACCTTCAAAAGTAAGGATATCGCGGATGCGTCCAATCATTGAACCTGTCCAGATACCCAACGGATAATCTCTGTTTTCGGGATGCTGTGCCTGTAATTTGCTGATGTTCAACCGGCGTGCCGGGTCATCACGCCTGAAACGTTCCTCTTTGCAGCGTTTCCAGTCGTCAGGGGTGACAATGCTCGATTTGAGATAGTGCGGAATAGATGAACCTTGCCCTGATTTAGGAACTTCCGCCAGCAGTCCATCGGCATTCATAATTACATTGACATCGTCGCGTTCTTCAATTACTTTGTTCTCGAACGATGGATTCATCCCGGTATTTCCCCAGATGATATCAGTACGGTCAAAATTGAAGAAAATGTCGGCCTCTTCATTATTCTTTATGCCGTGCTTGACAAAGAGGTCCCATTCAGTAAAATTCTCTTCCCAGTAACCAAATTCACGGTTGAAACAGCGGTCAACACTTTTAAAATGCATCTGGCGGTTAAAGCGTTCACGATCTGTCAGACGACCTGCCCATTTTTCAATTATCGGTACAATTGCCATTTTTACCACCCCTGATTTAATATTAATTTAAAAAAAATACAGCTGCGCAATTCTTCCTGATGACACGGTTTTACCTGTTCGCCGCATACATGCCGGTATGCATTGTCTGACCCGCCGGTTTTTATTATATATACAAAGATAATATTAAATTTCAATTTGTAAATGTATAAAAATAATAATATTATACACGATAGTAATATAAAGCACGAATTTTAAAATATTCTACGGTTATTGTTTGACAGTTCTCTCCGGAATAATCATTTGCGAGGTGACAATATGAGGATTATCAAGGCTGAAGAGGTCTATCCCTCGGTAAAAATCGCTAATTATATGGCAGTTGAACGGACGCGGGCACACCGGTGGTTGCGGCGGGTAAATCCGGACTTCGAGCTGATTTTGTCTATTCGCGGCGAATTCGAATTTATCAATCATGATACTGGTGAGCGGGTGATGCAACAGCCTGGTACGGTACTGCTGATTCACCCGATGGAATTTCACTCCTATACGTTGATTTCGGAAAAAGGATTCTTCAGTTGTATTCACTGCGAACTTTCAGCCGGGATGCGCTATGCCGATGGAGATTACGCGTTGGAGGAGGAACCCTTGCGGCTAACCCCGGGTGGCGGTGAAGTTCAGGATTTATTCCGGCGTACAGCACAAAATTTTCAACGGAGCGGGCGTTTCTGCCAACCACTGTGCGATACGCTGGTACGGGAAATTTGGCTAAGTATGGCGGAATACCGGCAGAATGCCGCCGCAAATCCGAAAGACATACGGCTCGATGCGATGCTTGAATATTTAAACAGTAATTTAACGGCGCACTATGGCCGGGCGGAGCTGGCACGAAAATTTCATCTTACCCCGCAACATATAAACTTGATTTTCAAGCAGTCACTGGGGGTGTCGCCAACCGGATACGTTCACCGTGAACTGATTCGTGCCGGTTACCGGCTGCTGCAGGAAGAAGGGCTCAGCGTTAAAGAAACCGCCGCGAAACTTGGTTTCGCCAACCAGTTCTATTTTTCCCGGACGTTTAAAAAGGTTTTCGGAATTACACCGTCATCGGTTTAAACCGGAACCGGTTAAATCAATGACGGGTTTCACCATGCTGTAAGGCGTTAGTTCCGTGCCGGAGAATACTTTAATTGAGCATCACCTGTCCGCCGGTTACCGGTATAGCTTGACCGGTTTCGTACGATTGTACTACCGCATAGATGATAGCGCGGGCGACATCGGCGGGAAAACATCCCCGGTTCATCGGTATTTTTGCTTCATAAAACGCCTTGACGTCGGCGATGGTGGTTGCTCCGGGCACTTTGCCACTGTTCAGATATTGAACAAATAAACCTTTTTCCGGGTCGCTCCACAACGGACCGTCAAAGAAATTTCCCGGACAGATGCTGTTGACCTTTATTTTGTCCTCAATGAGTTCCATGGCAAAACTCTGGGTCAAACCGATAGTGCCGAATTTACTGCCGGCGTAGGCTCCGTTACGGTTGCTGCCGGTCAGGCCGCTCTTGGAATTAATCTGGACAATATCAGTCCAGCCGTTGCTGGATTTATTCTGCCTGGCCATAACTTCAGCCAGATGTTTTACACAGAGGAAATAGCCGGTATAATTAATATCAGTAACAAAATTCCAATCTTTGAGTGCCATCGTTTTAACTGAACCGGCACGGAGCACTCCGGCGTTGGCAACGAGAATATCTATTCCACCGCATTTTTCGACCAGCGAAGCGGTCATCGCGGCGACGGAATCTTCGGCGGCGATATTAACTTCCAGCGCGATAGCGCTTCCTGAACCGATTCTGGCATTGAGCAATGCCGCGGCATTCTCCGCTCCTTGCAGATTGACATCTGCAATCACGGCCAACGCACCGGCTTCTGCCAATTCTCCGGCAATGCCGAGCCCGAAACCTTGAGCTCCGCCGGTGATAACGGCAATCTTGCCGGCCAGCGGTCCGGAGTTCTTACCTGAAGCCACCTGTTTACGATATGATTCCACTTCCCAGTTTTCAATGAACATGCGACTTGAATCGCTCAACATTCCGGCTCCACCGAATGCCGCGGCGTAAGCTTGAACTTTAGCGGCGTCCATTGCCAGCGCCGCAACGGTCAATGCATCTTTATAGGTGGCTCCGGCACAGAATATTGCTTTACCGGGAATTGATACCACTTTAGGTTTGTAACCGTGCCGCCCGATAAATTTATCAACGATTGAGGTGGAGATATCCTGATTTTCCAGGCAGAATGATTTGGCGTATACGATATGGTCAGGAGTCAGCGGTCCCGCTGCCGGAGTAAACGGCGGGAGACTGATGACTGTTGCCGGTGTGCTTTCACCGAGCAAACCGCGCAACACTGGCGCAAAAGCCATTACCGCAGCACTATCTTTATTGCCACTGTTCAGTTCCAGACTAACGCCGGCGCAACGATAAAATTCAGTCAGTTTGTCCATAAGGGCTGTATATATCGCCCGTATGCCGGCGGCATCATCAGCGCCGACGAATACGCCATGGTTTTGAAGGAAAATTACCTGAGGATGGCGTTTTTTTGCTTGAAAATATGATTCAGCGGCGGTTTTTACCGTTTCAGCCAGTATAAAGCCGGGGTCAACATAGTCAATCCACAACGCTTCCGGGAATAACTTTGCGCAAATTTCTTTGCCATTTTTGCCGCAAGTCATGCCATTGACTGCCGCCGGGTGGAGGTGGACGACGCAAGTTGAGGGCAGTATTTCATGGAGCGGCGCTTCAACGGAGGGACGACCGGATGAGTCATAGGTGACCGCATCGGCAAGCATTTTTTTGACAATTGCTTCGCGTTCAGTCGCCTGCTCCGTCCATTCACGGGAGAAAATGGCACGGATTTTTGAACGTTCCATCTTGACGAAATCTTTTGTGGTAATCGCTGCCAGGCTGATGCCGCTGGGCTTGACATACAGATACTGTTCATCTTTGTATGAAGTATTGCCGCCGCCGGCAAGGACATAAGCAGGATTACTGCCGTAATGATTCGATAATTCCGCCACTGATTGCAATGACATAAAATTCTCCGTATAATATATAATAATGAACGCGCACAAAATATGGCGCTATTGGATAAATCCCAGTCATTTTGACTGGAAAAACTAATACCTAAAGATAACCCTTAAAATCATTATTTCCAGTTGCGATTTCAACCTTATAGAGTATAAAAATCGCCGTTAACAATTTTTCGTACCTGGTTGTAATGTTTCCCTGAGCAGTTTTAAATAAGCTGCACGTGAAATCTCGTTGGCGCCCAATTGCGCGGTGAATGGATTCAACACTTGCGAATCCAGCCAGGTTGAACCGCGTTCATTGCTCAACCATTTAATGGTCTCAATCAACGCGAATTTTGACGCGCCGCTCGTATGGTAAAACATACTTTCACCGGCGAAAAAACGGTCAAGCAGCACACCATAAAGACCGCCGGCAAGATTACCGCTGTCATCAATCGTTTCAAAGCTCCAGGCATAGCCCTGATTGTGCAGTTCAATATAGGCGTCTATCATTTTCGCGGTTATCCAGGTCCCGTCATCTTTTCTTTTCGCACGGGAACAATTTACTATTACTTCCTCAAAGCGTTGATTGACTGTCAGCGTAAATTGATTCCGCCGCAATTCACGCTGAACTTTCGGTGGATGGATTAACTGCTCAAAACGCAAAATTGCCCGGCGCGGCGGCGAAAACCAGAGAATATGTTCCTCATCCATCGGCCACGGGAAAATACCATGTGTATAGGCTTCAAGTAACATCCCCGGATATATTGCCGCAGAGTATCCGACGAGGCCATCCTTCGACGGTTGTAATGAATGGGGAAAATATTCAGCCGGTGGAATATTGAACATTATTGAGTTAACCCGTGAATTTCAACCTTATCGAGTATAGCGGCGTTGATTCCGGCGAGATATCCGCTGGAAAATGCCCATTGCAGATTGAATCCACCGCACGGGCCGTCGAGATCAAGAACTTCGCCGGCAAAAAACAGACCGCGTACCAGTTTACTTTCCATTGTATAGGGATTTACCTCTTTCAAGTCCACGCCGCCGCGTGTCACCATGGCTTTGTCCCAGCCTTCTACCGCGCTGATTTGCAACGGCATGGCAGTCAGTAATGCAGCGAGTTGTTTTCTGCCCTCCACGCTGAATTCGGCGGCTTTAACGGATTCAATCCCTGCAAGTTTACAAAGTTGGGTGGCGACCGTTGCCGGCAGCTTACTGCTCAACCAGTTTTTTATTAATCTCCGCCCGTTTTCCCGCTGCCATATATTGAACTGTTCCAGCCAGTGTTCCGCGGTCAGTTCAGCGAAAAGATTGATTAAGACGGTAACCGGTTTGTTTTCCTGAAGCATAGCAGATACTTCACCCGCCAGATTGATGATTGCCGGTCCGGAAACACCGTTGTGAGTGAAGAGTAATTCACCTCGTTCATGCCGGTTGCGCTGTCCCGGCATCACGATTGCCGCAGATACTGTAGTAAAACTGATGCCGGAACATTCTCCCGGCCATAATTCACAGGTTTTTAATCCGGTCAACCCTGGAAGCGGAGTGATAATTTTATGTCCTGCCTGACGCGCCAAATCGTAACCGGATTCCCCTCCGCCAAGTTTCGGATAACCTTTGCCACCACAGGCAATAATTGCCTTGTTACAGGTGATGCTTTTGCCGGAAACACTAATTCCGCAGATAGCTCCATCCCTGATTAATAGCTCATTAATGGTTGATTCATTGGCGATAAACACTCCCAATCTGGTGCATTCTGCCAGCAGCGCCGCCAAAATATCAGATGACTTGCCGCTGTCCGGGAAATAGTGGAATCCGTCTGCCGCGGAACATGATACCCCGCGAAGATTGAAAAAATCGAGCAAATCATCCCTGGAGAATATTCTCAGCGCCGGCAGTAAAAAACGCCATTGTCTGCCGAAACACAGCGCAAATTCTTCCGCCGGCAGCATATTGGTGAGGTTACATTTTCCGCCTCCGGCGGCAAGCAGTTTTAATCCCGGACGGGGCATTTGTTCAAATAGAGAGACTGTCGCCCCGCGTGTTGCGGCAGCAAAGGCTGCCATCAGACCAGAAGGTCCGCCGCCAATAACGCTGATTTTATTTCCGGCATTATGCATCTATTATTGTTCGTTTGAAAATGTTTCAGGTTATTATCGCAATCAGCGAAACATCACGACATAAAGTATTCAATGTTCGGAATTGTCAACTGCGGGTAATAAACACCATTGTGTTCATGCAATTCAATCAGGGCAGGGGCAGCCAGTTGAAATATAAAGCGATGAATCGGGAATGTTCTCACTTCCAGCAGAAATTCCAGCAGCACTGCCAGCGTGCCGCCATGTGCGAAAACTGCCAGCGAATATTGCTCCGCCTTAGGGTCAAGAACAAATCCGCCATAACGGGGGTGAATACCTAATGTTTGCAACTCTTTCAGAAATGGCGGACATACCCGCTCGCACATTTCAAAACGTCCTTCGCCAAGTTCCGTTTTCCACATCTCTTCGGCATAAATCTCATGATTATGCTGTGCCATACGGTCAAATTCCTTATGGCTAAGTTTCTGATTGGGCAGCCATTCCCGTAAAAAATCCAGACGTTGTAATTTGACATCCCGCCCGCGCAAAACAATTTCCGCGGTTTGCACCGCTCGCCCGTAGGGTGAGGCGAATGCGTGAGTTATCGCAAAACGGCTCAGTCCGGTACGCAATGTTTCCGCCTGAAATACGCCATCTGCCGATAAGTGACCAGTTACCGGGGAAACCGGACAGTCAAATGCGCCTCCTGCATTTTCTCCATGTCTGATGAAAAGAATTTTCATATATGTTTATGGGTTCTCTTATTCGTAAATTTCTTCTTCGGAGAAACTGAACTCTTCACTACTCACTATTCACTATTCACTATTCACTATTCACTATTCACTATTCACTGCCCGCTGTTCAATCTTCATCCGGCATGATTACACCGGTCTTTTTTGCATTTTCCCGGCGCTTTTCTGTGTCAAATTTGCGTTTTTCGTTGCGCAGTTTATCCATTTTCTTTTTTTCTACCGGTGTCGGTTTGGCGAGCAGTTCAGCAAAAAGTTTGATGGCATCTTCCAGATTATCTTCCAGTTTACGGTATTCCTTGCCCCTGTCTTTTTTTGCATCTTTCAGGTTTGACATGGATTCTTTGCCGTTACCGATATAATCAAGAAATTCCACTGTTTTATTATACCAGCTTTTGTCTATTTCAGTCTCAACTTCAATGAATGGATATTGTTTTATCCAGTTTTTAATAATGTTGGCATAACTTTTGCATGACATTGATGAGAGCGCTTTGTCTTTGTTCTGAAGCTGGGAGTTAATAAAAGTGTAATGGGCAAGTATCGCCGTTTTGTTCGGACACGGCGCCTCTTGTTTTTTTGCCTTTTCCGCTCCAACGATTCCTCCACACAACATAAATCCAATCAATACTAAAATATATTTAAACATTTTTATGCTTTACTCCACATATTCATAAGAGATAATTTTGCATGCTCCGGTACCGTCACGGTGAACCAAAATTTTAATCTTTTGTTCGCCGGTAATCTCGTCGGCATAAAGGTTATAAGTTGAATCATAGTCAAATCGCCCGAGCCGGCAAGGTATTCTTACGTTGGTGGCTCCGGAACTGTCTTTTTTGAATACGTCCATGTCAACGCCATCGCCGCCAACATCTTTAATTGCCTGGGCGATGATAATTATCGTAAAATATTCGGTTTGACCACTGACGTCGGTTAGATTGATGAATTTACCAATCAACTCCTCTTGTTTAGCATCAGTATTCTGTACTATACCACAAGTGCCGTCAATCAAGTCATATACTGTTCCCGTTTGTGCATTTGCCACTTCCGCGCGGGTTATATAATTGGCATTATTAAGTCTGGTGGTAATGCCAACGATAAGCTTGTCCAAGTTGGTTCCAATTGCAACTTGAGTTCCGCCAACACCGGGAGTTGCCGGGTCGCTGCCAATACGAATTTTAGCCAGTAATGCTTGAAGCAGCACGTTTTTATTGGTGTAAGAGTCAACGTACGTTGAATTAATGTTGACTTTGTGCGCTGCCGCCGCATCGGACATTTTTATCTGGTCGAGAATATTGGCATCACCGCCGCCGTTGGTTCGATCGGAATACGCCCCGCCTCCAGGAATGATTTCCGGACTGACGGTAAAGATTTTATTGGCTTTATTGGGATCGTATTCTTTCAAGTTAATCGTTTGCCAGGCGGAGCCACGATGAATAAAACCGAGTTCCCAGGGCGAATCAATCGGACCATGATTGATATAAGCCGTTGAAAGTCCTTCCGGTGCCGCGGCATTATATGCCGGATCGGTAACATATTCTTTATCGCCGCTAGCTATAGCAACCGCCGCTGGGTTGATAAAGGCGCCATTAAATTTATTTTTACTGGCAAATGTTCTGATGTCCGCAGGCAACGAGTTCGGGGCTATGTACGGGATGCCAGCGCTTCCGGCGCCGCCTGCGACGGTCTGATCCATCCACCAGTCGTCCTTGTTTAAGTTCTGGCGCGGGTCATTGGTTTCTAATGCCATGTGAAAATAGCCGTCAACCGGAATAAATCCAAGCGGCGTGGTGTTAACTGTATCCACCGGTGTCCAGTAGGTTTGTGCACTATTCATTACGGCAACATCATAATTCCCATCAAGGGAGCCGTTACCATCGACGTCAGCCGCCATGACGACTTTCTTTACCACCAGCCAGAAATCGGTAATCTGGGCGGTTTTATCCAATAGCGCATCTGGCGCAGAAAGGATTTCAGTATAGGACCAGGAAAACAGTGCGGTTTCGGGTTTGTTGGAATATTTAAGACTGGCATTCCAGTCTGAGGCGTTAATTGTAATCGTTTTAACTTGATTGACCTTCGACTCCGACGCAACTATCGCGCCGGCTACTTTGGCGTTGAACGCATAGTCATAAATAACTGTAACTTCAGCCTTTGAATCGGCCAGGGCCGGATAAATATTAATTAATTCAGTGAAAATATTGGTGTCTACGCTGAAAGAAATATTCCCGCCAACCCGGTTAATATTAGCGCTGACTTTTATACCGACTTCGTTGATATAAGGGGTGCGTTTATTGCCAGTATAGGTTGGGTCTGTGGTCGGGTAGGTGTCTGCCCAATTTACCGGGTTGACATCTGATGTCGGTAGTGCGGTGATCACCCGGCAGTAATCAACCAGATTCGCGGCAATCTGACGCCGGCGGGCGACAACTCCCGCCACAGAGTTGCCAAAAGTTTCACCAAGTGAATTGACCAGATTACCGTCCTTGTCATAACCGAAAAATGCCAACCAGGGAATGCCGATGCCATCTTGAACAGTACTGTCGTAATAACGGGGCAGACGGTCTGGAGTACCGTTATTGTTGTTGTCCAACAGTATGGTATCATACATTTTGAAGGCGGTGTTGAAATTGGTTTCCCAGTCGGTTCTGGTTAGATTGAACCGGTCATAGTATTCATGGTTGCCGGCGCTGTCGTCTTCATAACCATTGTTATTGCGGTCAATCCAGTAACGCTCCGGTCTGGTCGGGCTGTCAATTAGAAACCACTTCATAAATTTACTCATCAAATTGCCATCAGTGATATTCAGCAGGGAAAATAAGTTGTTATAATCCACCCATGACGGATAAGGATAAAAACCTGGATTGGGCTGTATTGTCGGCAGTGCCGATGCTGCGGTATAATTGAATTTCGATGCAAGGGTGGCGTTGATATCTGCCGGACTTAATGACATTAGATTGATTTCATCAACATCCACGCCCAGGCGTTCCTCTGTATCCAGACCTTCATCCACACCTTTTTTGACGCACGCGCCCGGATCAATTCCGGCGCTGGGAATAACTACATATGCGGCCCTGCCGATTATTCTTCCATTTCCCGTATTGTCAACTTTGAAAAACTCCCAGGTGATATCATTATTTAGCGCTGGAACCCAATTGAAGATGGTCGAATTATCTGATTTAGTCGTCATGTGTGAAAGCATATCACTGCGTGGACCGAGGGCATTGCCCCAGTTGTATCGCCAGGGTGAAGTGCCGACTCCGCCCAACTGTTCATCGTGGCTGTGCTGTATGGTATCGCCGTATAACTGTAACATGTTGACAACACGATTCAACTGTGCCGTTGCCAGCATCCTTGCTGCAGAAACACTGGCATTGTTACTTGCCGTTTTTTGGTCAAATATGGAATTGGTGGCGAATGCCAGCGCCATGACCAGTAAAAGCGAGAGAATGCCAAGTGCAAACAACAATGCAATCCCGCGCTCGGATTCGCCCTGCCTGAATTTTTCCGGTGACAAATTAATGTTCATAATTATCTCTATGTTGTCTTAGTAACTGGCCTTATTATCCAGGAAAACAGTCTTAGTAAAGGTTCTCAGTTTGTTTCGTTTAATTTTTTCCGCCTTGGAGGTGTCGCCATTGGCAAGAGCTGCTTTCCATTGAAACCAGTCTGCGGAAGCAAAAAGTTCCAAGTCAATTTTTATTGCAACCGGGAATGGCGTACCCAACCAGCGGTTGGTATTGGTCGTTGTGTACATTGCATCGCCCAAACCAAGGGAACTGTCGCTTTTCATCGGTTTGATTTTTACAGTATTGCCGGTACTGTCAATGCCATAGCAGGTAAACTTCAGTGAATAGACTCCGGGAATAATCTTCTGCCACCGATTCGAGCTGGAATCCTGGAATATATCCACCACCCGGGTGGCGCTGACGACCGCACCAGCGGTGTCTTTCAACGGCAGGGTGGTGAAATTCCAACCTTTTCTGGTGTTAGGAACCAAATTGGCTGAAATATTATCAGCATAAGTGTTTGAACCGTCATTCTTGAGGATTTTGTCCGCGGTACAACTTCTAACCAGCCAACCTTCCCATGATTGAAGCCACTTTGCCTTTTGTGCAGCATTTGGTACATAGGGCGATGGTTGAAAATTGTCCGGGTCTCCGGCGCCATAGTAGGGCACATAATTCATCCGATCAATTGGGGCGGGAGCCGTCGTGTCATCAGTTACGTCCCTGTCTTTGTTGTTGTTATTCAAGTAGGTGTTCAAGTCGGTGTAATCACAGGCGGGAACAAAGCCATAGCGGATTTCACAGATATTTGATTCGGCTCCAGCCGGTTTTAAGTCGGTAGAGGCAATGAAATTGAGCTGGGTATGCTCGAAAGTGCTGTAATAGGTATTGTTAATGTTATCAACCCACTGGTGCCAGAACGGGTAGATGGATCTGACATACGTTGTGGCATTGGTGCAATCATTGTTATACATTGAAGATTGCAGTTCCCGTGCCATTAAATCCAAAGCTACTCTGGCATCAGCGTAAATCGCATTTTTTTGCGATACCTTGCTCCATATCTGTTGGGCTGAGTTGAAGAAACGCATCATAATGAGGGAAAGAATTACGAAGATTGACATCGCCAAAAGCAATTCAATCAAGGTAAAATTAACTTTTATGCGTCTTTTTTTCATCTCTTGCCTGTCATGTTACTATTCATGGTCTGGTCACTTCGATGTAATAATATCTTTTTTCGCGTTCTGAATATACTTTCTCAATCGGCCAACTTATTTCCAGGTTGATTCCACCGGTATAGGTATAACTGTTGTCAGGATTTACGGTCGCGATATTGTCATTTTTGAATCTTGCTGTAACCGGTGATTTCCAAACTTTTATCATTGCGGCAAAATCGTAGGTGAAAGAACCATCCGCACCCTGTGTGACAAAGTATATCGCATTGTTGGCGGTTGAACGGTAGATCTGCCAACTGCCGATGCGGGGGAAATTAGTAAGGTTTTCAGTTCTTAATGCTTCCCGGAAATCGTTAGATAAACTATTTAATGCAACCTCGTTCGGCGGGGTGAAATCCGGCAAATATTTAGTGCTGGCGACGGTGACAAATATATCGTCAAAAGCGGTGGTGTTTCGTTCTGCTGACGATTTTATATATGCCGCCAGTTGTTCCGCGACATCTGAACCGTAGTTATCCGCGATGGCGGCTCTCGCGGCATTCAAGCCGACCGGAAATAAACCGAGGATACTGGTCATGCCGAATGCAATAATCGCCATTGCCAGTGCGACTTCAATCATATTGAAACAGTTAATTGTTTTTGACATAATCAGACCTTCCGGTAAACGGGTTTATCGTAATGTCCCAGCCAATGAGTTTTCCGCCTCTGCCTGCTGTTTTCGGTATCTTGATAACTTGCTTGTCCGGTAGATAATTGCCCATTACTACACTTATAACTACCTCGTTTCCACCATAAATCATTCCTGTCGGTTTAAAAATGATTGCCGGCGCTCTTAAATTAGCGTATGTAGAACCTTCAGTTGTAATCTGGAAATTCCACACTTGCTGCGGCTGTGAGGAAATATATCCACAAGTACCGGCAGGCAGTGATTCCCAGTCACTGCCTTCAAGCCAACTGTCAAAATTGTATCGGCTGTTCACCTGATCATAAACCACAAAACATATCCTGCTCTTGGTGTAATAAAAAGCACGCAAGTCGGCATTGGTGAAATTAACCGTGTAATTCCCAGTTGGAATAACTATCGCCGCCGGTTCTGTTGCTGAGGTTTTATTGTCATTGGGCATTAAGATCGCAACATGGCGGTTGCGTACAACCGCATAAGAGCGCGCCATCGATATTTTGGAGCTGATGGTCCGGACTGCACCGGCGGAGCCTGAACGTTTTGTCATCATGCCTAACCCGCCCATGGATGCGGCAAGAAGAATTCCGACAATAACAATCACCACCAGGAGTTCAATAACGGTGTAATTATATTTAAGATTATTACCGGTTGATACCATCTATTTATTTCCTTTTAAGACCTTGCGGCCAGATATTGTCGGTGTTGACTTTGTCGGTAACATCGGATGTGTTGCTCCAACGGAAAGTACGGTCAACTCCGGCAGAAAAAAGGTCGTAGGAACTTTGATTAACCATTCCCGGACACATATAAACAATGAAATTGCTTACCTGTTCAGCTTCGGTTGAAGACCCGGTTTTTTCCCACACCTTGGTTTCCCAGCCGTCGCCGACGGCATAGCGGTTTACTGTTACCGGACCTGTTGTGTAGCTGCCAATGACAGTTGACTCTTCATTGGCAATTTTGCCAAAGTCGATAAACTGATTGAAATTGTTCTGCATTTTGCCGCGTTCAACCGTCGGATCATTGAGATCGAGGCAGAATGGTTGCCAGACAATGGCATTGGAAGCATTAACACTCGCCGGGTAGTAGCCGTATTTAGCTTTGTATGATTCAAGGGCGATGCGTACTTTATTGAGATTAGCTTCGGTTCTGGCGGTGGACATTTTGCGGCGTACCGCGGTGAATCCACCAGCTAAAAGTCCCATCAGGATGGCAATAATAGCGAGAACGACAAGTATTTCCACCATGGAGTATCTGTATATCAGCCGCTGTTTTCTATTTTTGATAATGTCTGACATGTCTAATTTCCCCGATCAATTATTACAGGCTTTGCATCAATCGCTTCCATCAATGCTAATTATAGCACGTTCACTTTCCAATTTCAAGCCGATTGGATTCAACTATTGCGTTTTATTGTCCGTATACAACAGACAATATTATTGAAAATAATATACATTAAAAATGAATGAAATACAGAAGTATCACCGCTTTTCAGCAACTTATCTGATTTTCAGTCGGCTTAATATGGTTTTTTTTAGTTTTTCTATTATATTAGTAGTGTTATGATTTTGGTTGGGTTTATTAGAGTTTACATTTACATTTAAAGTTCAAGGTGAATAAATGAAAAGATCTGAAATTAACTACATGATAAAAGATGCTGAGGCATTTTTTTTACGTCATCATTTTAAGTTACCGCCGTTTGCCTCATGGACCCTGAATGACTGGAAAACGCATCCCATGAGCACTATCGGCGAAATCATTGATTGTGAACTGGGTTGGGACATTACCGATTTCGGAACTGGCGATTTTTATAACAAAGGACTACTGCTGTTCACAATTAGAAACGGCATTGCCGGCAATAAAATTTACAGTAAACCCTATGCTGAGAAAATTATGATAAGTCGTGCCGGACAGATTACTTTAATGCATTGTCATATCAACAAAACTGAAGATATCATTAATCGAGGTGGCGGGAATCTGATTTTTGAGCTTTATAACCGTACCAGCGAAAATAAACTTGCTGACACCCCGGTTATATTACAACAGGATGGTGTCAAAGTGAAAGTTCCTGCCGGAGGCTGCATTACGCTGGCGCCGGGAGAAAGCGTTACCCTGACCCCTGGAGTTTTTCATCAGTTTTATGCGTCCAAGGATTCCGGTGACGTTATGATAGGCGAGGTATCGTCGGTCAATGACGATCATAATGACAATCTTTTTTATCATGAACAGTTACGCTTTCCGGAAATAATCGAAGACGAAACTCCGTACCGTCTTCTTTCCTGCGACTACAAAAAATGGCTGAATAAAAAATAATTTTAAAAAAAATTCATTCATGCCGTGAAAATTTTCCGTTATGATTGACGTGAAAATTAATAATAAGTCAGACAAAATTGTTGATTTTTAAGTATAAAGGGGTTATACTATTTAAATGTATCTTATTATTTTATTGCAAACAATCATGGATTAATAAAATGCGCAAAAATTTCACATTAATTGAACTCCTGGTCGTGATCGCGATCATAGCCATACTGGCGGGGATGTTGCTGCCGGCGCTGAATAAGGCAAGAATGTCTGCATCCGGCAGTTCCTGTCTCAGTAACCTTAATCAAGTTAATTTGATGATGGCGCAGTATGTGATGGATTTCAAGGGGTATTATCCCAAGGCTGAAAACGCTCCGCTGTGGGGGGAGCCGGGCGGTTGGACCAATCAGCTCAGGATTACCGCGAACGCTCAGAAAAAAATATTCAAATGTCCTGCTGCAAGAGAACGCAATTTTTCATATGCGCTTAATTGCCGCCAGTTATATGAGAAATACAATTCATTCTGGGCGTGGAATGATTCGGATTTTGCCAAATCAAAAACTTCGACCAGCCGTATCGTGCTTGTTGAGGAAACAGATAACAGTATAGGTTTCAATAAAGATGATAGCGACCAGGACAACTATACCACCAGTACCACCCCTTCCAACCGGGAAAGACATGGCAACTTTTCCCTGATGTTTGTCGATGGTCATGGTGAAAGCGTTCAGTATTTCGACGCCACCAGGATGAGTTATTATACTGATAAAATGTCCTATTGGCTGCCATAAAACCAAGCTGTTCAATCACACCGGCAAAGCGATTTTACACGGTTTTACTCTATTTCCGTTACCATGTTTAAGTATTAAACGAGAGAAACGGCAAACCCTCAAGATGGTATTGTTCCATCATGGCTTGTTCATAGAATACTTTCATCAGAAATAAACCATGCGGCGGAGCTGTTTCCGGAGCATTTATGCGCTGTTTGGATTCCAGAATCGTTTTAATGTCATCCGGTGAAATTTTTTCAGATGCCACTGCTTCAAGTGCGCCGACAAGGCATCGAATCATTTTGTAGAGGAATCCGTTACCGACAAACGTCAGACAATAGTATTGCCCGAAACGTTGCAATTCAATACGGTAAATTGTTCTGACTGCTTCATCAATCATGGAGCGTTCCACGACAAAGGCGGAGAAGTCATGGGTGCCGGTGAGATGGGGTATTGCCTCCGTAACTTTATCCGGATTGAACCGGCGGCGCAAATGCCAGGAATAGTTACCGCTGAAAGGCGACTCTTCACCGGTATTCAGAATATATGAATATGCCTTGCCCATGGCGTTGAAACGGGCGTTGAAATCCAGCGGGACACTGGTAATGTTGCGGATTCTGATTGTATGCGGCAACTGGCGGTTAAGCGCTTTTTGCAGTTGTTCAATCGGGATGTATGGCCTGCCGGGGATACTGAAAGACGCTGCCAGTCCGCAGGCATGGACTCCGGCATCGGTACGGCTACTGCTTTCCAGTTTAATGGGCAGGCCGGCGAATAGTTTGGTCAGCTTTTCCTGGATAACCTGCTGGACGGCAATGCAGTGGGGCTGAATTTGCCAGCCGCTGAATCCGCTGCCGTCAAAGCCAATCTCCAGCAGCAATTTTCCGGCAGCTGCAAAAGCGTGGTCTGTTACCATATTTGACAATATATTACGCCTTTTTTCGAAGTTATACTCTATAATGGTGAAAATTTAAAATAGACGAGTAGGATTGTGGATAGGATTTTCTCTTTTTACCTGATTTCAGTATGAATCAAAAGAGAGAAAACCCGGGTGAAAGTCATCATCCCGGGTCTGATGCTGTTAAATTACTGAGGACAATTAATATTTATCTTGAGAGTCGTAATCTTCAAAATTCATATCTTCGTCTTCGAAACCTTCTTCGCCGAACTCATTGTCCATGTCGTCGAAGCCATCAATGAATGCATCATCATTGAAATCATCACCCAGATTGTCGTCGCTGAAATCATCATCCAGATCCATGATATCATCGTCATATTCACTGTCTTCTGAATCACGCATACTGCTGTGACTGATGCTGGCACCGCATTCCGGGCAGCAACCGTCTTCGGCTTCAATCGAGCTTTCACTGACTTCAATATCGCAGAACGGGCATCTCGTCGCCATATCGCTATCTCCTTAACTGTGTGTTTCCTGACCAGTTTACTATTTCCGTCAAGCCAGTATTATATTGACAAACAGAAAAAAATCAATGTTATTTAGTCAGATTTATAATAAAATTTACAATTTTTGTCTGAATTACTCTTTATCAGCGCTTATTGACGTGAAATTTAACCAAAACTTAATTGCGAACCGGCGATTTTTATATATACTTTATACGTTCAAAAATAATTGGTACTTTCTACTGGTGTCTCGGTGGCACTTTCGGCTTTGCCGGGACTCAAAGTAACTCAAGCCCTGGTCGCCTTTGGCGCCGCCTCCGGCGGGTAAACTTCCAGCTTGAT